>JBBPID010000019.1:0-56617 GCA_038040505.1 Acidobacteriota bacterium
AGTTTTTGGGCGCCGATCAAAAAAGAAAACCTGCGCGAAGAAGTCGATCGAAGTCTCTCCGAAGTTCGCACTGAAGTGCTGTGCGCGCGCTGCGATGGCCACCTGGGCCACGTCTTTGAAGACGGTCCGGACCCGACCGGGCTGCGTTATTGCATGAATGGAGTGGCGCTGAAGTTTGTGAAGAAGGCTTAGATTGGAATCCGTGTTTCAATCTGGACAGGTGGCCGCAGAGCCGCCGAGAGTTGTTAGCCAAGGTCAGTGCCAGTTCTGTCTTATTAGCACCGTCGCTTTAGCGCGGTGAGCCTGAGGTAGACACACAGATCGAAAACCGTTTAAACGGTTTCCCTTTCGATCCCAATCGCTAATCACCGTGCTAAAGCCACGGTGCTAATGAGAAAGATCTCCAGTTCAAACTGCATCGGCACCAGAACGTTTGGCTTTGCCTTTTGCGTCTGAGAGGTAAAGCTTCGTTCGAGCCCCACGATGACAGGCGCCTTCTGACGGCAAACATCCCTGCTGACTCATGACGTGTCCATCTCGGTCATCAATCATTAAGGCGCGAAAAGACGATCAGCAGAATTCCCAGGAAAGCGCCCGCGCCGATGCCTATGCCCAAGCCAAGATTTCTGGCCTTTGAGTGTCCCCGGTCGGGCGAGACCTTAGCGACTTCATCATAACGGATGGTGGTGGGTGCGTCGGTCTTGCGGTCGCGCATGATGAATTCATTGTCACCGGCGGTATACACATAACCTTTGGTCTTTTTTCCGTTTTTGTGAGTAATCGTTGCGCGGGCTTTGTCTCCCACACCGAGTTTGGTGATCTGCATTTTGATTTGTTCAATTGTGGGCGGCTGTGTGCCGGTATTTTGCCCGGCGCCCAGAGTTCGCGCCGTTGGCACAAAAGTAAGAATTCCCAACAAAAGCCACGATACGATTTTCATAGTTGTCTCCACGCTTCGCAACTGGGACCTCGAACCAAATTGCCGTTCGAGCCGTTGCTTAGACTTCAGAATTTGGTAAAGCGAGACACACTAGTGCAACGCAGATGCCACGACTCAGTTGCTCGGTTTAGCTGACAAAAGACGTGGATAGATGAGTTGGTTGCATTGAGCGAGACTTTGTTGGCGCAGTAAACTCCCGACAGTTGCAGGATTCCTATGGAAGAGTCGGGCTGCGGCAAAGCCGCATAAAATATGAGCCCGAACGGTTCTGCATCCGTTTGACAGATCCAGACTCGCACCCGTACATTCTGCCGGTCTGCGTACTCGCACCGCCAATACGACATAGATGATTACCCCCAACGCCATCCTGCAGAATCGCTATCGCGTCCTGCGCGAGCTCGGTCACGGCGGCATGGGCACAGTTTACGAGGCCCTCGACCAAAGAGTTAATTGCATCGTCGCTCTCAAAGAAACTATCTCCGCCGATAACGAAGAGGCACGCCGCGCTTTTGAGCGCGAAGCCTCGCTGCTCGGCAATCTGCGCCATGCTTCGCTGCCGAAAGTGATGGATTATTTCAGTGAGCAGGAATCCGACTTTCTGGTGATGGAGTTCATTCCCGGCCACGATCTGGCTGAGCTGCTCGCGCTCCGCGATGCTCCGTTTTCCGAATTAGAAGTTCTGCGCTGGGCCGACGACTTACTGAAAGTGCTCGCATTTCTGCACGGTCAGCAGCCGCCGATTTTGCACCGCGACATCAAGCCTTCGAACCTAAAGCTCACCAGTCAGGAAGAGATTTTTCTGCTCGACTTCGGTCTGGCGAAGGGAACTGCCGGGCAGATGCCAACCCTGGCGACCAGTCGCAGCGTCCACGGGTACACGCCGGTCTACGCGTCGCTGGAACAAATCCTGGGCCAGGGCACCGACCCGCGCAGCGATCTCTACAGTTTAGGGGCGACGCTTTATCACTTGCTCAGCGGAGTGCCGCCGACCGACGCGCCGTCCCGCTTCAATGCGATTGAAGACGAGAAAGTCGATCCGTTACAGCCGATCGAAGCGCTTAATCCGAAGGCGACCGTCGAGGTGACGAGTATCATCCACCGAGCCATGGCGATTAACCGGCGTCATCGTCCGAGTGATGCCGCGGAAATGCGCGCCGCGGTACAGCGAGCATTAGCGGAGGTCGAACGGTTGGCTGCGGAGCAAAAAAGAAAACAGGAGGAAGCCGAAACCTACAAATTAGAAGTTACGCCGCCACCCGACACCGCTGAAGAAGAACGCCGGCGCGCAGCCGAGAAAGCCCGAACGGACGCGATCGCGAAAGAGCGCGCCCATCTTCGCGAGACCTCGCCGCCGGCGGCTGTTCCCACCGTGCCCGAGACAGAAGCCCGGATGACGCCTCCTGAGCAGAAAACAATTCATGCCCCGCCACCGAACCTAATGGTTCCAGCGCAGCCGGTCGTGAGTGCTGTTCCTCACCTCAGACCCCAGATGTCTCCGCTCCATCAGGCTGAGCGGAAGTCATACGCTGGCCCGATCATTATCGCCATTGTCGCGGCGCTGGCGGTGGCGATTCTGCTGGTGGGCGGCTGGTTCGGTTTCTACCTGATGCGCAATCGTACCCGTGCCGTAACATTAACCGCTGAGGACATGTCGCTGCTCGTGGCAAATCAATCAAACGACGTCCGCAGTCGTTTGGCCAAAGACCCGTCCGAGCGGAAAGAGTTTGCCAAGAATCTTCGCCAGTTGCTGGCGGTGGCTGAGGAAGCTAAGAATTCCGGGCTGGCGGATCGAGCCGACATCAAGCGTCAGGGTGATTTAATTAAGTCTGTGATCATCGCGCAAGAGTACTTTAAGTCTAAGGGTCAAACCCTGGCGGCATCTGCAATCTCAGATGCCGAGATTGAAGCTGTTTTCAAAGAGAAGGGCATTGAAGAGCAATTCAAGCAGGTCATTGAAGATATTCGTAAGCAGAATCCCAACCAGCAGACCACTGATGACCAAATAAAACAGGCCCGGAAGCAGTACGGCCAGGTCCTGATTGGCGAGCGGAGGGGAATCGCCGCCGGCATCGATAAGAAGCGCGACGTTGAATTACAGATACTTCTCCAGCAAGCCACTCTGCTGGCCCGCATTTATGCCGAAGAAACGCTGACGCCGAAATGGAAAGCCACCGACGCAGAAATAGACGCGTATCTTGCGAAACACCCGGAACTCAACTCAACTGCGCGCGCAAAAGCGGAAGAGGTCTTGAAGCGCGCGCGTTCGGGCGAGGACTTTGCTTCCCTGGCGCGGCAATATTCGGCAGATGCCGGAACCAAGGACAAAGGTGGCGATCTGGGCTGGTTTGGGCGCGGCCAGATGGTGCAGGAGTTTGAAACGGCTGCCTTCGCTTTACAGCCTGGGCAGATTAGCGACCTGGTCGAGACCAAATTCGGCTTGCATATCATTAAGCTCGAAGATCGTCGCACCGAAGAGAAGGACGGTAAGGAAGAAGAACAAGTGCACGCACGTCATATTCTCATTTCAGTCGGAGACCAGACCTCTGGCGCTGATCCGAAATCAGGACGAGAGCAGGCGCGAGCTGCGGTCGAGAAAGAGAAACAAGAGCGTGAGATTGACGAGATGGTGAAGCGCTCGCATGCAGTCGTTCCTGACGACTTTCAGGTGACAGCGCCGCCAGCGACTCCGGCTTCCAGTCCCTAGTGTTGGTGGCACGCGCATCTTGCGCATGTTGTTCACGGGCGGGACGCCCGTGCCACTTTCTCGAGTTGCGTAAAGCCTGATTGTTTTGGACAATAGCGCACACGAGTAGTCACGCTTTAAATAGCAAACGCAGAACAAATTTATTCGGAGGCCTAAAGATGGGTGAAAAATACAAGGCAACGCTGGAACAGAAGATCAAGGAATTCGGTGGCAACAATCTGCGCGTCTTCATAAACGCGGATGGAGTTCATCCGCATTACAAGCAACATCTCGAAGAAACTTTCCGCGAAGCCGGGGTTCGTTTTGTCTCAAGCCGATCAGAAGCGAATTTTGTTTTTGAGGGCGATGGCGAGCCAAATTATTTGCCCGGCCAGATCGTCGCTTTTTTCAACGAAGGCAATCTCGCCTTTGCCGGCGGGTTCTAGTCCCACAGTCCTGAGTCCCGATTTAGGCAAAGTCGGCCGCGATCTGTGGGTCGATCTTGAACCGTCTCGGTTGCCCGAAGTTCCAGCCGATGGCGTAGCCCTCTCACCATTAAAAGCCGACACGGAAGGTCAGAGACCTTCCGCACATTGGGCGGCAAAGCCGCGATCCCGCCATGCTGTCCCTATTTTTTCTCGAACAATCTGACGCGGCCGCGCGTACTTGGTTTGGGTTTTGATCCTGCCGTATCCGGGCTGATAATAGACCGAAAGGTAAAACTGATGTTTTGTCCTCAATGTGGAACCGAATCAACCACGGGCCAGAGCTACTGCCGATCCTGCGGAACCAATCTTAAAGTAATCGGCAAGGCAGTCACCCTTGGAGACGCGATCTCGAAAACCGAGGGCGTCCCCGCCAAGGTCAAAGAGATCATGAGCAACATCAAGATCGCTCATGTTACCGAAGAGGTCTCGCGGGCCATGGACAAGATGAACAGCGAGATCACCCGCAGCACGGCCGACCATCGGCGTAAGGCAAGAGAAAGAAAAAAGAGGACCGCCGCCGAGCGTCGCGAGCGTTACCTGATCCGCGGCGCGGTGAAGCTGTTCGGTGGCGCTGGCCTGACGACTTTTCTGTATTTTCTCACTCATGCATTAGTGTTGAAATTGCCGCCGGACTTTATTGCCAGGGTTCCATTTGAGATCGATCCGGTCGTTCGCATTTTTTGGCTAGTGGGGTTGATTCCGATGCTCTCGGGAATCGGCCACATCATCGCTGGACTTTCTATCAAGCCCGACCCGGCCAGGGAAATCGAGTTCCCCGAATCGCCGCTAAGGATTGATTCGACCGTGTCAGAGCCGGTCCCGGTCGAGCTTAAACCGCAGGGCATGCCGGTAGAAGTCCCGCCGAGCGTGACCGACCGGACGACTAATATTCTCGATCGCGATCCCACTCGGCAGGCCTACGCGGCGAAGTCATAGCCACCCCGGCCCGGCTTCAGCTCTCGCAGATATTTCGGCAGACCTTCGAAATTGATTCCCTAAAACGAGGGACTTGGGTCTATAATTCCGGCAACCCTCGCATTGCTCTCCCGGGCTGAGAACGAAACGTTCGTAGACAGCGATAAGGAGATCGCATCATGAAATTCAATTTCACAAAGGCAAAACTCAGTTTGCTCATGCTGGCGTCCGTGTTGGGAATCAGCACGTCGGCGGCGACCGTGGCGCGCGGCCAGGAGGATCGCAAGCCAAACGTTGAGAGTCCGCGAAGTGAGTCGCCGCCGGCGCCACCTCCATCGGCTCCTTCGAGTCCTCCGCCCAGTAGTGCGCCAAGCAGTCCACCCAGCGAATCGCCGCGCAGCAGCGACAACAACAACAGCAGCAGTAGTCGTAGTAATAACGACTCGAGTAGCAGTCGCGGAAACAACGACTCGAGTAGCAGTCGCAGCAATGATGGTAGTGGAAACCGCAGAGACGACAGCTCAAGCCGGGGCAGTCGTAATGATGGGGCCGGGTCGGGAAGTAGCGATCGAATCCGCCGGAGTGGCGACGGGGACGGCAGCGAGAATCGGCGTGATCGCGCGATCGAAACCGCTCCGACCGCCGACAATCGTGGCTCTGATCGTGGCCGAGATCGTGATCGGGACCGCGACAAGGATCGTGACAAGGACCGCGATCGCGACGGTGATCGCAATCGCGGCCGGGATAAGGATCGCGACAAGGACCGTGACGGAGACAAGGACGGTGACCGCCATCGTGACCGGGACCGGGATAAAGATGGTGACAAGGATCGCGATAAGGACCGAGATCGTGACCGTCATCGAGATCGTGACAAGGATCGCGACAAAGATAAGGATCGCGACAAGGATCGTGACCGGTACCGTGATCGGTATCGACATCGCCGGGGTGGATATCCTGTGTACGACACGACTAACATCTACGAATCCGGTAACTATGATTATGCCTACAGCCGGAGTGCGTACGATCAGGGTTATGCCGATGGTCTCTACACGGGCGCAAATGATGGTCGCCGCGGACAGAGTTACGATCCCTTCCGCTCACACTTCTTCAAGAGCGGCAATACCGGTTACAGCCCTTATTATGGAGCCCGGGACGTGTATCAGCGTGCTTATCGTGATGGCTTCCTGATGGGCTATGACGAGGGTTTCCGCAATTGGCATCTCTATTTCATCGGCGGTGTTTTTCACCGATAAACCAGCTCTGAAGCTGTTAGAACAGATGCCGCAGTCTTAGGGCTGCGGCTTTTGTTTTTCCGATCAGGCTCGGTTTGCGGCATCCGCCGCTCCAATCGAAAAACCATTTCCGGCTTTCGACATACGATATCGTCGGTGGCAAAGCTATCCGTTTTTGGTTTGCGCTTAACTTTGCGCAACTTAGATTGAGTGCCCTGTTCCGAGCTAATCGGCATGACAATTGCCAAGCTGCGGTCGGAGGGTTACAAATGAAATCACACTATCTCAGGAATAAGATCGGGAGAGTCTTCCTGGTGCTGTCTTTTCTGATGACGATCGGACTGGTGTCGAGCACGGCGGTGCAGGCCCAGTGGAATCGCCGAGACCGTGACCGGGACTACCGACGGGACCGCGACCGGGACTACCGGCGCGACCGCGATCGTCGCAATGACGATTATCGTCGGAATGATCAGTACGGACAATATGGCGGCTACGGCAACATTAATCAGGTGGCGCTGAACCAGGGTTTCCAGGACGGAAGTTACACCGGCTCACGAGATGCTCAAAGAGGGCAGAGCTACAACCCGCAAAGATCGCACTTTTATCGGAACGGACATGGCGACAACGGTGGCTATGGCAGTTACGGTAACGGCTACCAGTATCAGCAAGCCTATCGTAATGGCTTCCTCCGCGGCTATGACCAGGGCTTCCGGCGTTATGGCGGGTACAACAACAACCGGCGTGGTAACGGCAACAATGGCCGGTTTCCGTGGTAACGGCTGGCAATCGCACTTTAGAGTGGCAGGCTTTCCAGCGAAAGTCTGTCTTCAAAACCGGCGGCGTCGCTGACTTGGTTAGCGGCGCCGCTTTGTCTTCGTTGAAATGCTTCTTGTTTAGAGGCGGCTACGGCCCCGCAGTTCCACATGATTCTCAGAAGGCGGGCGCTAGTCCGCATCTGAACTGCCATATGGAGCTGTGATCCCGGCGCGAACTCAGCGCTTCCGCTCCAGACTCGCCTACTCGGCGCTGGTTGTGATATCTAGTACTGCAAAATTACTTAAACGGATTCTGACTTGGTTTTTTGCCCCCGAGGCTGTGTAACCCATAAGCGAAAGCAGCAGGAGGAAGCTGATGGAAAGAAAGTGCGTGTTGATTGTGCTGGCCATAATTGCGGGATTGTCTCTGACCCGAAGCACTTCAGCCCAGGAGTCAGGTGCGCATCATCACTCTGGCGCCGCCAGCGCTGAGAACGCGAATCCGGAAATCATTCAGGATTGGGCCAGGGAACAGCTGGCAAAATCACCGCGACATCGCGAATGGGTAAAGGTAAAGAACGGGGCTCGCGAAGTAAACAGTCTGGTCGTCTACCCTGAAACCAAAAAGAAGGCCACTGCCGTTGTGGTCATTCACGAGATTTTTGGGATGAGTGACTGGGTACAGCAGCTGGCAGACGAGTTGGCCGAAGCCGGCTACATTGCGATCGCACCGGATCTTCTCTCGGGTATGGGCCCGAAGGGAGGCGGCACCAGCGACTTTGACAGCGGCGCCGTCCGACAGGCAATTGGCAGTTTGCCGCCTGCTCAGGTTGCTGCCGACTTAAACGCGATTTCGGATTATGTTTCGAAGCTGCCGGGGGCGAATGGAAAAGTGACGGTCGGTGGTTTCTGCTGGGGAGGCTCGCAGACGTTCGCGTTCGCGACCAAACGGCCCAGCTTAAAAGCCGCATTTGTATTTTACGGGACCGCGCCTGCAAGCAACGCGCAGGGGGAGCCTTTTTCACCAGACAAAACCGCCCTGGCACGAATCGGCGCCCCGGTCTACGGGTTTTATGCTGAGAACGACATGCGGATAAACGCTTCGCTGCCGGCGACGGCCGAAGCAATGAAGGAGTTGAAAAAGACGTTTGACCCGGTGACTTACGCGGGTGCGGGTCATGGTTTCATGCGAGCGGGCGAGCCAAATAATCCCGAGCCGAAAGCCCCGGTCGCTAAAGGCGATGAAGCCGCGGATAAGAAGGCCGCTGACGATTACCAGAAAGCTCTAACGATGTATAAGGCAAACCGCAAAGCTCGCGACGAAGCCTGGGTCCGCTGGAAAGCCATTCTCGCAAAACTCTAACTCCAATTTGAAGACTTCAATGAAGATCAGGTTGATGGTGATCTTTTTTGCGATCGGACTGGCGGTCGCAACGGTTTCTGTTCCTCCCACTCCTTTTAAGGCCACTGCAACTCCGAAGGCCGAAGACGACTTCCAACTCGTCAAAGTCGCGGAAGGAGTCTTTGCCGCCATCGCCAAGCCAGGAGGCTTAGCTTCAGGCAATGCCGGATTTGTTATCGGCGACGAAAGTGTTTTGATTTTCGATACGTTCCTCACGCCGGTCGCAATAGAAGAGCTGATTGCGGTCATCGAAACGCAAACCAAACTTCCGATCAAGTACGCCGTCAACAGTCACTACCATCTCGATCACACCGGCGGGAATCAGGTGCTGGTTGCGCGAGGTGTTCCGATCATCGCGCACGACAACCTGACGCTCTGGCAAACAACAAAGAACCGCCGCTTTCTACCGGCGACGGCGGATTTGGAGAAGCGACGCGCAGACGCTGCGAAGCAGTTAAGTGAACTGCCCGCCGATCAAACTGAAAAGCGGACGCAACTCGAGCATCAGATTCGACGCCTTGACGCCATGCGTACCGTCAAATTAACCAATCCTACGGTGACGTTCGGGGCCGGCGTCGTCCATCTGTATCTGGGAAAACGAGAGGTGATGTTATTTACTTTGCCGGGTCACACTGGTGGCGACGTACTGGCTTATGTGCCGGATGCGAACGTTGTGTTCACCGGCGATCTCGGCTGGTCTGTAACGCTGCCTAACCTGGTTGACGCAACCGTGAATGACTGGATTCCGACTCTCGACAAAGTCCTGACGCAGTATCCGACCGCGAAGTTTGTTCCCGGCCATGGGAATGTCGCCGCAGCCGGCGAGATCAAAGACTTTAGAGATTATCTCGACAACTTGAGGGCGCGCGTGAAGCAGGGAATTGCGGACAACTTAACTTTGGAGCAGGCCAAGGAGCAGCTAAAACTTCCTGATAAGTATAAGACCTTCGCCTTTCAGAATTTTGCGACCCCGAATGTCGAGGACATGTACAAAGAACTCAAGGGAACGAAACAATCGCAGTAATTGCGGAGCACTTTCAGTGAGGGCGATCATTGTTTGCCATTGCGTAGGCCGGCGTCACTCTCTTGCTTCATCGCGCCGTAACAATAGCAGGCCCCGTTTTCCAAACCCGGGCGATTCAAAATTGTAACGTGGCCGCGAGTGTACTTGATCAAATTGCGCTTTTGCAGATTTCCTGCAACCTTGTTGACCCTTTCGCGCCGCACCGCCAGCATGTTGGACATGAATTCCTGCGTCATCCGAAACTCGTCAGATCCAATTCGATCTTGAGTCATTAGCAGCCAGCGGGCCAGGCGGTCTTCGAGCTTGTGGAAACGATTGCACGCCAACCCGAGGGACATTTGCGTCATTAGCGAATGGGCATAGCGGAGCAAGAGCTGATGAAAGTACTCGAGGCGAACCGATTCCCTTCGCAGTGCGGCGGATTCCATCCGCAGTGCCGTGCCTGTGCCCTGTACCAACGCGCGGGGGCGTGACTGGTTTACTCCCATAATAACGGAGACTCCCGTCATGCCTTCGTTCCCGATCATGCCGACTTCGAGGGTTGCCTTCTGATCCGTGGCGGAAAGCAAAGACACAATCGAGTTGCTGGGGAAGTAGACATACCGGATCGTAGCGCCCGGTTCATAAACTATTTCACCAAAGGTCAGGTTAACTTCCTTTAATTGAGGCTGCAATCGGCGAAATTCACCGCCGGGCAGAGCGCCAAGCAGTCTATTCCCATTTGGGAGAGCGAGTCGTGTGGTCGGCATTAATACTCCTTCGTTGCCGTCTTTAATAACACAACGCCAGAGCGGCCATCAGTGCGCCATCGCACACAGCTGCCGCTTCACTTGATTTCGATTCAGAAACTTTTGGCGCGCGTTTATGATGCGTCGCCTTAAACAAATGCGAGTGGTGCGGAGGTGCTTAGACTGGATAGTGACGCGCGGTTGGCTTACTTGGTGGGAACCCGGGAAGCATTGAGGGATTTTTCTTCTCTCAATGCCATCAGCCTGACCTTCTTCAGTTCAGTACGCTTAACTCCAAAAAATGTCGCCATCTTGATGATTTGATCGGCACTCACTATGTCGTTCGGGTTTGAGCAGAATTCCTTCAGACTAGCCTCAAAGGCACCGCAACTCATTCCTTTCGGGGTATTGAGTCCGAGTTGGCACCTACGGTCTTCCCGGTAGTGCACACAGAAATCGCAGATGATCATCGTTGACGGCTCCCGTCGGTTGCGTATCGAAGGTAACAGACAAAACGCCTGATCGCCTAGCTAGTGCCCCACCGGAATCCGCAGAAACTGGGTCTTGCCTTCCAGATCTTCCCACGAAATGTCGAGGACGTAGGGGGCGGTGGCACCTGAGACCAGCTGAAGTCTTTCCAGTTGGTCTCTACTGGTGTCGACCGGTTTGCCATTAATCCAGGTGCGGTGAGACACGATTGCTTTTCCGTTTGGGTGGATTGTTTTGATGGTATCGAACTTGATGTGAGCTTGTGAGGGGCCCGCACCGAGCGTTTCCTGGTTTCTGAGAAAAACGGTCAGGATCTCAATTGACCTGAGGGTTTGCTCAGTCGTATTGCTTAACTCCAACGCGGTCTCTGGTCCGGAGCCTATGAACCTGAAGGTCAGTGGTTTTGTGGTAGTGCTGGTCATGATGATGGAGGCTCTTGGCTCTCGACCATTTTGATTCCGCTGGCCAGTCCCAGAAACTCGAGTGTGCGGATGCCCCACCAGTTCAGGTCGATCTGGTACCACTTCAGTCCGTGACGTGCGGACGTGGGATGAGCGTGGTGGTTGTTATGCCAGCCTTCGCCAAAAGTCAGCAAGACCACCCACCAGTTGTTTCTCGAATCATCACGGGTCGGAAAGGGACGCTTGCCCCACATATGAGCCGCCGAGTTGACCAGCCAGGTGGCATGGAGATTCACGGTTACCCGCAGGAGTACTCCCCACAAAAGATACGACCAGCCTCCAAATACGAGCAGGATCACTGACAACAACGCGAGGGGCAACCAGTAAAGGCGGTTGAGCCAGAGATGAAACTTGTCCTTCATCAGATCCGGCGCATAACGCGCCAGGGTTTCTTTGTCATGCCTTTGCGCGGTGCCGCTCAGGATCCAACCCATGTGCGACCACCAACCGCCGTCACGTGGAGTATGCGGATCGCCCGGGGCGTCGGCATGCGCGTGATGAAGACGGTGTGTGACCACCCAATAGATCGGGCCGCCCTCAAGAGTCAGGGACCCGCAAACAGTAAGAAAGTATTCGACGAGCTTCGGGGTCTTAAAGCCGCGGTGCGTCAGCAGCCGATGGAACCCCATGCCGGCTCCCAGGCTGGCAGAAATCCACCAGATCAGAATCGCGACTAACAGCGCTTGCCACTTGAAAAAGAAAAATGCGGCGACCGCCCCAAGATGGAAAATCACCATGAACACCGTTGTGTTCCAGCTAATGCCTCTGCGTTTCGAACTATTCATGGACCTTTAGTGTTGCCAGCCTTCCTATCACTGCTTTCGTCTTCGAAGACGAGGCTGCGAGTTACTTGCGCATCCTCTAGTTTCTGTTTCCGATAATCTTTCACCCACTGTCCGATCTTCGTAGCGGCATCACGTTGTTGCTGAGTACTCTCGTCAAAAGCTTCTTCATCTACCTTCGCTTCGGGTTGCGGTTTTCGTTCGTTTGGTTTAATGATCCTGATTCGAGGTGACTCCATACGTTTACGCTACACAATGCCTGACACGTTATCGTGACTAATTCCGGACTAAATTGAATCGACGAAAAAGATAGTCTTCGCGGGGGTTGGTCTCTAATTCGTGAGTTCAGAATTACGGCCTCACTATAACACATGATAGATGTCTAATCTGTGCGGAAACTAACATAGGAGTCGAGAATGGGAGCGCGGACCTAACCGAGCAAGCGTTTGTGTTCGTCTTTGACCACCTGATAACATTCGCAAACTCGTTCGAGCAGCTGCTGCCGGTCGAGGATGATGATATGGCCCCGGACGTAGCTGATCATTCCCAACTCTTGTAGTCTCTTAGCGGCGAGGGTGACTCCCTCCCGGCGGACCCCGAGCATGTTCGAGATGAATTCGTGGGTCATTTGCAGTTCATCCGATCCGGTTCGGTCACGGGTCATTAATAGCCAGCGACAGAGCCGCTGCTCAACCGAATGGAGTCGATTGCACACGGCCGTCTGCGATATCTGGGTGATCAGGGCCTGCGTATAACGAAGCATCACGTGTTGGAATTCGCCGCCCCTCTTGAACTCATCGAGCATTCCTTTTGCTTTCAATCTAAAGGCAACGCCTGCGCCCTGGACCATTGCGCGATTAGGTGTGGTTTCGCCGCCCATGAATAATGCGATGCCGACTACGCCTTCGTTACCTACCAGGCCCATCTCGGCAGTCGAGCCATCAATCATGGTATACAGAAGAGAAATGTGAGAAGTGGTCGGGAAATAAACGTGCTTCATGCGCCCGCCGGATTCGTAAATGACTTGACCTAAAGAGAATTTGACGGTCTCCAGCTGCGGCCGCAATCGTTCGCGCACTTCGGGCGGTAATTTTGACAGCAACCGATTCTCAATAACGTGTTCGTGACTTGCGACCATCGATTTGGAATCGATCTAGCGTGAAGGCCCGCAGGTAGCAGCAGATTTGCTCCACGGTGCGGAGAAAGGCTAGGGCGCAGCGCCTTAACCAACCAAGTTTGTAAGGCTAATATAGCACCGTATGTGTGTTAACGCACAGAGAAAATCGGCCGTCACGGCTTATTCTGAAAACCCCTAATTAGTTAGAAAAAATCGACCTTGAGAAAGAGGACTAGATGAAGGTTCTGCTCGTGTATCCGGAGTTTCCGGAAACTTACTGGAGTTTTCGCCACGCGCTTTCGTTCATAGGTAAGCGTTCAGCTTTTCCACCTTTGGGCCTGTTGACTGTCTCAGCGATGTTGCCGGCGTCATGGGAGAAGCGCGTCGTAGATATGAATGTGCGCAAGTTGAAGGCTTCCGATCTCGACTGGGCGGACCTGGTGTTTGCCACGGCCATGCTGGTCCAGAAAGATTCTTTGAAAGAAGTTGTCGATCGCGCCAAGGCGAAAGGCAAGCGAATCGCAATCGGCGGCCCCTACGTCACCACGACCATGGACATGGTTGATGCTGATCATATTTTTTTGGGAGAAGCAGAAACTACCTTGCCCGAATTTATCAAAGACCTGGAGCAGGGTGAAACCAAAAAAACCTATCAGGCCGCTGAGCGACCACCGCTCTCGATAACTCCGATTCCGGATTTTCATCTGGCCGAGCTCAAACGCTACAGTTCCATGTCGATCCAGTACTCGCGCGGCTGTCCTTTCAACTGTGAGTTTTGCGACATCATCGAAATCTACGGACGAGTTCCGCGGACCAAGAGCAATCAGCAGATGCTGAACGAACTCGAGGCGCTGCGGCGGGTCGGATGGCGCGGGCCGGTATTCATCGTCGACGACAACTTCATCGGCAATAAGAAAAGCGTGAGAAAACTTTTGCCCGAGTTGGCCGAGTGGCAGGAACGACACGGACACCCCTTCGAATTGTTTACTGAAGCCAGCGTAAATCTCGCCGACGATGATGCGCTGCTGAGCGACATGCGGCGCGCCGGCTTTTATCGCGTCTTCCTCGGCATCGAAACGCCTGCAGAAGAGAGCCTCAAGGAAGCTCAAAAGACGCAGAACCGCGGCAACCTGATCGACTCGGTAAAGAAGATTCAGAGCTATGGGATGGAAGTAATGGCCGGCTTCATTGTCGGTTTTGACAACGATCCCGACGACATCTTTGAACGCCAGATCAGATTCATTCGCGACAGCGCGATTCCGCTGGCGATGGTCGGTTTGCTGAATGCCCTTCCCGACACGCAACTGTGGCGGCGGCTCGAGCGCGAAGGCCGGCTTTTGAAGGAAAGCGATGGCAACAACACTAATTGTTCGCTGAATTTCGTGCCGCGGATGGATCCGACGCGGTTGGTTGAGGGCTACAAATCAATCATGCGAACAATCTACAGTCCGGCGGAATACTACAACCGCTCTCTTGATTGTCTTGGCTGGGTGAAGCAGACAGTACTTCCAACCAAGACCCGCACAAGTTTGACCGGCAGCAATATAGCGACGTTGATACGCATCATTCTTAAGTTGGGCATTCGCGACGGCGAACGAGTTGAGTTCTGGCGTTTCATGGGGCGCGTGCTGGCCCACCACCGCGAAAAGTTTGAAGAGGCGATGTCCTTTGCGGTTACCGGCTATCACTTTCGCAAGCTGACGGAGGCCTACTGCGCGTAGACGAGAAGTTGATACGAATCAAGCCTTAGGCCGTGCGCTTCGCTTGCCGCGCGGTAGGGCGCTGACAAATCTCAGAATGTCGCCCGGCTGACAGCTGAGGGCCTGGCAAATTTTGTCGAGCGTGTCGAGGGTGACTCCATAGGCTTTGCCCTTTTTCAAACGCCACAGCGTCGTATGGCTGATACCGGTTTCTTTTGCCAGCCAGTAGAAGGTTCGGCCGCGCTTCTCCAATAGGTCGCTTACTCGAACTTCAATCATTGAACTACCAACCTCCGATCAGCGTAAGGTCTATTATGACAGGTATTGTGCCTACAGAATATATCCTGTGATTGACATATAGTGCATGTGCGCGGTATGCTCGCTGCGAATCGAGTCCAGCCCGCTCTCTTCTCAGCCCGTCGGAAATCTCCAGATCAAACTCTTCAGGCTTCGATACTAATCGGGTTGACGAAAGGCAGGGAATTCTTTGACCAGCATCGGTGTTAAAACGCGTGAGATCGGAAATGTCAGTATTCTCGACCTGGCCGGCAACGGAAGAATAGCTCTTAGATTCGGCGGCGGCACGGTTTCGCTCCCAAAGGCCGTACAGTCTTTGCTTGAAGGGGGCCACGGTAACATCCTTTTGAATCTTGCGCGGGTTGAGAGTATTGACGCCGCTGGTTTGGGCGACCTGGTTTCGTCGCAGATCACTGTCACCGAAAAATCTGGTCGCATCAAGCTGCTTAATCTGCGAGAGAGACTGCGCGAATTAATGGAGACTACAAAGCTTTTGCCGGTCTTTGAAGTTTACGACCGGGAATCCGAAGCTGTTGACAGTTTTGCACAGAAAACGCCGTTGGTTTCAGAGACCAAGGCTTCAGCGGCCTAAGATCGTCAGGAGATGCGGCGCCGGGTAGCTATCTTTTGGCGATTGTTCGAAGAGGAGATTGAATTGAGCACAGTTTATGGTATGCAGCGAGCGAATGGCGATTGGTTCGCGCTGGAAGATCACCAGACGTTTCGGGTGCCGTTGTTTCGGACTAGAGTCGAGGCGATGCAAGCACGCGCATTTAATCCGGAGATGCTGCTGTTCAAGCCCATGATTATGAGCAGCGTAGCGCTAAAGAGCCTGGCGGCCGAAGAGAATGGAGATGCCGCGCACTATTGGTTAGTAGACGAGGCTCAGGTCAATCTGAAGTATGGTCACCGGCTGCAGTACGGCCAACTTGCGCTTCTTTGCCATGAGTCCGCCGGCCAATCGATCAGTTCTGCGAATCACCCCGAATAGCGCACCCTGGAGTTTTTTCCCTCACGAATACGACCCGCACCGGTTTCATCGATGCGGGCCGTTTTGTTTTCGCGGCGCTTCCGTCTATAAATAAAGCACGGACAGATGCCCGCGTTTAATCTTTCCTTCAAGCGTAAGGTTGATGGCGCCCGAGAGCGCCACACGGCCTTTGCTTCACTTCGTCATCGCGATTTTCGACTGCTATGGATGGGCCAATTCGTTTCTGTGATCGGATCACAGATGCAGATGGTCGCGATCAACTGGCACATCTATCTGCTGACCCATTCTGCGTTTGCCCTGGGTTTGGTCGGTTTATTTCGCGCCGGTCCGATTGTGCTGTGTTCACTGTTGGGAGGCGTCGTCGCTGATGTAATCGACCGGCGGCGGCTGATGATCGCGACTCAGTTTGTGATGCTGACGTGTAGCGCGATTCTGGCACTGGTGACACTCAGCGGCTCACAGAGGGTCTGGCCGATCTATCTGTTGACCGCGATCGCGTCGGCAGCCTGGGCTTTCGACACTCCGGCGCGCCAGGCCCTCGTGCCGGCATTGGTTCCCGCCAAAGATTTCCCGAACGCCGTCAGCCTCGGCATGCTGATGTTTCAGATGGGGATGATCGTCGGTCCGGCCCTGGCCGGATTTCTTCTCGCGAGTCGGGGGCCGGCGTTGATCTACGGCCTTAATGCAGTTTCATTCATCGCGGTGATTCTGGGATTGGCTTTAATGCGCACCCGCGGCCTTCCTGATCCTGAAGAAGGGACAGTCACGAGAGTGAGTTTCGAGGCCTTGAGAGAAGGCTTGCGATTCGTCTGGCGCACGCCGGTGATTGTCCAAACGATGACGCTGGATTTTATTGCTACCTTCTTTGCTTCCGCCAATCAGTTACTGCCGATTTATGCCAAAGACATTTTGCAGGTTGGCGCGCAGGGTCTCGGGTTCCTGGTATCTGCTCCCGCCGTCGGCGCGGTGTTGGCCGGGTTGGTGATGGCCCGGATGGGAGTTTTGAAGAGACAGGGTCTGATCGTTATTCTGTCGGTCGCAGTGTTTGGGGCCGCGACTATAGGTTTCGGACTTTCGCGGGTATTTTGGTTCTCGCTCTTGATGCTGGCCGCGATTGGAGCGGCTGATACTGTCAGCACGATTCTGCGCCAGACGATTCGACAGCTCGCAACTCCGAATAATTTGCGTGGGCGCATGACTTCGATAAATATGATTTTCTTCATGGGCGGGCCACAGTTGGGTGAGCTCGAAGCCGGCACGCTGGCGGCCATCGCCGGCGCGCCGCTTTCAGTAGTGACGGGCGGCGCTGCGTGTCTGATCGCCGCTACGATAGCTCTGAGCGCGGCGAAGAGGCTTCGCGACTACGAGCGAAAGTAGCGGCGGTAACGCGAAGTACTTTTTTGCAGAACGGTTGAGTAACGTGAGCAACTGGACAGAAATCGAAACTTCCAAACATCAGGATCACGTCATTGCCCACGTGATCGGCGCGACCATTCTGGGATGGGTGGTCGCCGGCGAGGCGGCGCACCTGCTGCTCGATATCGGATTTCTTTGGACCGTCTACCTTGATGGCGAAATGAACCTGTTGCCTCAGGGTGTGGCAATACCTGAATTAGAAGGAGACGATCTTACCAGCGCTGACAAGACTGAGCTTTCATTCGATGCCGATTTGCTTTTGAGTGAAGGTCCGGAAGCTTCCGGTTTGACGCGTTTCACGCCGGCGAATCTGGAATGTTTAATCGAAGCGGTCGAAGTTCAGGAAGCCGATTCTGGCAAGCGCGTGATCGTGAAGGGCGCGGCTGGAAACGTCGTGATTGAAACGTCTTTGGTAAGCACGCAGGTGTGGGTGTTTGCTCAGGCGTCGCAGGCCGGTTATTAGGAAGATGAAAATCTACTTCGCGGGAGCAATCCGTGGCGGACGAGAAGATGTTCCCTTGTATCTCGAGCTGGTAAAACTATTGAGTCAGCACGGTACAGTGCTGACCGAGCATGTCGCTGACGAGCAGATGACCTCGCTCGGTGAATCAATGGACGATCGAGCAATTCATGATCGAGATCTAGCCTGGTTAAGAGAAGCGGATTGTCTGGTTGAGTAACGACACCGAGCCTCGGAGTTGGTTTCGAAATTGGGAGGGCAACCGAATGGGGCCTGCGAGTCCTTTGTCTTTTTCGACCGAACTCAGGGCGCGTGCTTTCCGCCTTAGTCGCCGGTAGTGATCAGGCCACGGTCCATGAATATCAAACCGTAGCGGACGCGGAAAAGATCTTCCGGGACTTCTTTTCGGAATCCGCCTGAATTTAGATTTCCTCCCTGGCGGTTGCGCAATGCACCTCGCACCCGAACTTCTTGCGGACTTTTCGTCAAGTCTGATTTCGGCTATGTTGGCGCTATGATCAAATTCATTTTCTCTGCCATCGCGATGGTTTTACTGTCTTCCTTAACTCAAGCCGCGCCCCAAACCATGCGGCTGGATTACTACCACACCGGCGACGCGAATCAGGAGCACTTCAGCGTTGACCGGGTGGTTATCGAACCGCTGCCCTGGCCGGGCGACCCGAGCAAAGCAATCGACAGCACTAACCTGGGTAAGTACTTTTTCGAAGTACGGGATCAGGCTACCAAACGCGCCCTGTACTCACGCGGCTTCGCCTCTATATACGGTGAATGGGAGACGACCGATGAAGCCAAGACGATGCTGCGCACCTTTAGCGAGTCGCTGCGTTTTCCGGCGCCCGACGCGCCAGTCGAGATCGTTCTGAAAAAGCGCGATGCAAAGAATTACTGGCGTGATCTTTGGTCGGCCTCGATCGATCCCAAAGACATTTTCATCGATCGTTCGAAACCGGCCGCGCCTGCTCCTTTGATTCCCATTCATAAGATGGGCGACCCCGCAACGAAAGTCGATTTGCTACTCATCGGCGACGGCTACACCGCGCGCGAGCGGAGTAAGTTTGCGGCCGACGCCCGCCGTTTGGTGGCGGTGCTGTTTGCCACTTCGCCATTCAAGGAACATGCGGCGGACTTTAATGTTTGGGGCCTGTGCCCGCCGGCGACGGCGTCGGGGATCTCGCGACCTTCAACCGGGATCTATCGCGACTCTCTGTCGACCTATGATGCGTTTGGCTCAGAACGATATGTGCTGTCGTTTGATAACCGGGCGCTGCGCAAAGTGGCGCAGTTTGCTCCTTATGAATTCATCGAAATCCTGGTGAACGGCCGCACTTATGGCGGGGGCGGAATCTACAATCTTTACAGCACGGTCGCCGTCGACAATGCGTTTGCGAATTATGTGTTCGTGCACGAGTTCGGCCATCACTTTGCCGGTTTGGCCGACGAGTACTACACCTCAGCCGTTGCCTACGCGCCGGCGACCGAACGGGTCGAGCCGTGGGAGCCAAACGCTACCGCTTTGCTGGACGCTGCCACCTTGAAATGGAAAGACCTGGTGTCGCCCGGCACTCCCATCCCAACTCTCTGGAACAAGGACGAGTTTGAAAAGTACTCGCGCGAGATCCAAAAGCGGCGTGCCGAAATCCGGAAACAAAAACTTCCTGAGAGCGTGATGGAAGCGCTGTTTCGCGAAGAGCTGAAGCACGAGCAGTCAATGTTTGCGAAGGAGAAATACGCCGGCAAAGTAGGCGCATTCGAAGGCTCGATCTATGAAGCCAGGGGTTATTACCGGCCGGAAGTCGATTGCATCATGTTCACCCGAACTAATCATTTCTGTGCGGTCTGTAGCCGGGCGATTGAGACGATTGTGAAACTGTACTCGCGCTAAGGGGTGGCCAGCGCCGATCGAACAACCAAATGGATCCTGCCAAAGAGATCATCAAAGCTGCCAAGAACGGACAGGTCGACCGGCTGAAAGAATTACTGAGCGCAGATCCGGGACTCGTTAATGCTCGAGACAAAGACGGTTCGACGCCTCTGCACTGCGCTACCTGGAAAGGCCAGGAAGACGTGGTGGTGCTGCTGCTGAACGCCGGAGCTGACGTCAATGCGCAGAACGAAAATGATCACTGGGGCACGACTCCCCTGCATGCGGCGGCACATGCCAACCAGGCGGCCATTGCCCAAATGTTGATTGACCGCGGTGCGGACGCGAATGCGAAGGACCGCGAAGGCCGCACCCCTCTCTTTCACACAACGTTTCATAAGGCGAAGGCGGTGGCGAAGTTACTCGAGAAGCACGGCGCGACCTAGTCAGGCCGGCGTCCCGCCATTCGATCATGAAGGTTACAATTGCCTTTCGTCCACACCCATCTTTTAGGTTTCACCGCCTCAGCATGCCGATGAGCTTTACGCTTCTTTCACTCATAACCAAAAGAATCGTGCTGTCTATGACGGTTCTCCTGTGTCTCGCGCAATCGAGCGCACCTCAAGGGCCGCGCCCACTGACAAAGGAACTGCGAATTCATAAGTTTCATTCCGAAGTGATGTCGCGTGAACGTTCAATGGTGGTGATGCTGCCACCGGGTTATGACGATGCGGGTGAGACACGATATCCGGTCTTGTACATGCACGATGGTCAGAGTGTGGTGATCAACTGGCGCCTCGATGAATTGGCCCGGCCACTGTTTGCGGGAAAACAGGTCGAGCCGATGATCTTCGTAGCGATCTTCAACGGCGGCACCTCGGAGGAGCGCTTTAGTGATTACACGCCAACTCGGGATTCCGAATTTGCCAAAAGCGGCAATGCGGATCAGTACGGTCGCATGATTGTCGAAGAACTTAAGCCCATCATCGACGCCGAATATCACACGCTCTCCGATCCAGCCAACACCGGAATCGGCGGCACTTCGCTCGGTGGATTGGTCTCACTCTATTTGGCTTTGAAGTACCCGGCGAAATTTGGCAAGGTCGCGGTAATGTCGCCTTCGATCTGGTGGGACAAGCAGATGATCATTCGGGAAGTTAAACGCATCAAGCAAAAACCACCGCTTAAAATATGGTTGGACATTGGTACCAGCGAAGCTATCCAGTCAATCGATCGGACCAAAGCACTGCGCGACGCGCTAATCGGAAAGGGCTGGAAAAGCGACCTTGACCTCAGATATTTCGAGGCCAAAGGCGGTGAGCATGATGAGAAGTCATTCGCGCGCCGGGCGCCGGAGGTCCTGAAGTATCTTTTCCCGGCCCAGCCCTGACTAGCCGCGTTCACGCGGCTTGCCCGCCAGGGTTCTAGACCGGCGGTTTTCGGCCGGGTACCGGTACGCGAGCCAATCAGTGGAGCCCGTTTCAACGGGCTTCCTCAGTGAGGCTTTAGCGGCAGTGCTAAAGCGATCGAATTGTAAGCACGCTGAAGCGCGCTGTTCAGGCTTCCGCTCTTCGGCCCGGCGCTAAAAACGCCGGTCTAGTAACCGTTCCGGAAAGCCTCGTGAACGAGGCTCGTACTGCGGGTCTTAGGTAAAAGCGAATCCACAGATTTCGCAGATGGCCGATAAGCAGATATGAAGCCATGTCAAATCGGCGTAATCTGCGGATTGGCTTTGCGCCGTGACGGTACAGTTCGGCTAACCAATCAGTGATACCACGCCTGCGACTTAACGAGCTGCCAGCGATCCTGTCGCTTTTCGTAATTGTTCTGGTAAAGGTAACTATTATTGAAAGGCTGCTTCACCAGCCAGCCCCGCGTGTACGCGCGCCCGCTGGCGACCGCCCGGTTTAAGTCCTTGTTCATTTCGATTTTGGGATCAGGAGCAGTCACGGATTCATAGCGAATCCTTCCCATGCGATAGGCCGTTAGGGTTTGCTCTTTGTTTAGCCGCCAATTCGGACCCAGATCATTTGAATACGTATAATCGTCGGCGAGCACCTGATTGATCGCGGCAACGTCGCTCTGCACCATCGCGACACAAAGGCCAGAATTAATCTGCTTGATTGTCTCGGTTTCCCTCTCCATTCCCGAGCGAGGATCGGTGACGTCAACCCCCGCGCTGTTCGAACTAGTGGAATTGTTTGACCGAGCCGGAGTAAGGGCCGCATCGCCGGTGCCAAAATAAAAAACAGTAATCCCGGCCACGCCGACTATGCCGATTACGAAAACCCCGGCGAGGACGAAGACCCAGACCGGAAGACTCCGGTTGGCGGGAGAACTGCTTTGGGTTGGATGAGCCTCGATTCTGAGCGTGGCGTTCGGATCCTCCATCTGAGAAAGAACCGTTCCGTCCGCCAGACAGTACTCCAGCGAGTCCGAATACTTTCTTTGACAGTTGGGGCAAATCTTCATGCTTGCGGGAAACGAGTTTGGCTTAACCGCGGAATGCTATCACGGAGTCGCGCGCAAGCGGCGATTCGGCTTTGCCGTCTGATGTGAGGCGGAGGCTTTGCCCCGCCGTCCCTGGTTCGATCATTTTTTCCGGGCTCCGCCCATTCTTTCCGAAGAGCTCATTTACCTGACGTCTTGAAGGGCATAGCCCAAACATTTTTAGAGGCTGACGCGGCGGGGCAAAGCCTCCGCCTCACATCAGACGGCAAAGCCGGCCAGTTTGAAATTACCGATGAGTTAAGCGGTTCGCGAGGATCTCAGCGTTCGCCGGCCCGCGCCGCGTGTCCGGAACTGTTTGATTCGTCTTCTGAGTCTTCGTCGCGGCGACGCGGATGAGGATCGTTGGCGCGCCGGCGCGGAGTTGTGTCGCCGCTGCGCCGCTCGTCGCGCATCTGGGCGGTCCGTTCGCGGAGATCGTGCTTATCGAGCAGATGTCGCAACGACCGCACCGACATCTTTAAGAGATCCGCTGCGTTGGTTTGGTTCCAGTCGGTCCGCCCCAAAGCCTCGAGAATGTAACTCTTTTCAAGCTGGTCGAGATGAGCCGTCAGGTTGATGCCTTCGGCCGGCAATTCCAGCTCAGAAGCGACGCGCGCCGGATTGTACTTGACGATCTGCTCGGGCAGACGTTCAGGTTGAATCGTATCGGTCTTTTCCAGCGCTACCGCGCGCTCTATAGTGTGCTCGAGCTCGCGCACATTTCCCGGCCAGTAGTAGCCTTCCAAAAGCCGCATCGCCTGACCGTTAATCGCCAGCATTCGTCCTGACTGGGCGCAATACTTTTCTATGAAGTGTTCGGCGAGCTCAGCGATGTCCGAGCCGCGTTCCCGCAAAGCCGGCAACTCCATCGGGATCACTGAGACCCGATAGAACAGATCCTCGCGAAAGGCTCCTTCCTTCACCAACGCAGAGAGATCGCGATTCGTAGCGGCAATCACCCGGCTGTTGACGTCAGTCTCTGCATGCGCGCCCACGGGACGAACTTTGCGCTCCTGCAACACGCGCAACAGCTTTACCTGCATGGCGGCCGACATCTCGCCGATTTCATCGAGGAAGATCGTGCCGTGCTCGGCCGCCTCAAACAATCCTTTACGGTTCGCGGTCGCGCCGGTGAACGAGCCTTTGACGTACCCGAACAATTCCGATTCCAGAAGGGTTTCGGTAAATGCGCCACAGTTGACTGAGACGAATGGTTTCTGCGCGCGGGGACTGAGATCGTGGATCGCCCGGGCCACGAGTTCCTTGCCGGTGCCTGATTCGCCGGTGATCAGCACGGTTGATTGGACCTGCGCCACCGTTTCAATCATCTGATAGACGGCCTGCATCCGATCCGACTGGCCGATAATGTTGCTCAGCTTGCCGCGGGCGCGCTGTCCTTTGATGAGCGCGTCGTTCTCGTCCTGGAGCGCCTGTCTTTCGCGAACGATCGAAATCTTCTGGAGAGCGCGAGCGACCTTCTCTTTCAGGAGCGTGTTATCAAACGGCTTGTGAACGAAATCAAAAGCCCCGAGCAAGAACGCTTCATGGGCCGTTTCTTCGTTCGCAAACGCCGTCATCATGATGACTTCGATACCTGGGTGCAGTTCGCGCGCGGCGCGGAGGAGCTCGATGCCGCCCATGTCGGGCATTTTAACGTCGGAGATAATTACCTCGGCGGGCTGTTCGCGAAGCAGGGCCATCGCCTGGCGGCCGTTTTCGGCGACGCGAATCGCGTGACCATCACGCTGGAACAGGTGCGTCAGGAACTGACGCATGCTGAGTTCATCATCGACTATGAGAAGACTGGCCATTCGTTCAATTAAGAATCATTTTCCATATGTCATTTGACATTTTTCATTTGTCATCGACTTCGCGTGCGGGCCGTTTTTAGCGACGCCGTAAAGATTTTGCAGAGCTCGGAATTCTCCCGGCCTTCTCTTAAGACAAATGAAAAATGAGAAATGAAAAATGACATATGGAAAATGGTCTTTCCCCTACGCGCTCGGTAACTCAATCGTTATAGTCGTTCCGGATCCCTGCCTGCTACGAAGATTGATTGTACCATTATGGTCACGAATAATTTGATAAACAATTGAAAGCCCTAGTCCGGTGCCGCCGGTGGTTGAGGTGAAGGGTTCGAACAGACGTTCAACCTGTTCCGGCGTCATGCCGCGCCCGGTATCGGTAAACGCAAGCCGCCAGCGATTGCCGTCCACTTCCTTGAGCGAGATCCGCAACTTGCCGCCGTCGGGCATGGCCTGCAGAGCATTTCGCGCGACATTCCAGCAGACCTGCTTCAGCTGCTCGCCATCACCGGTTACCAACGCCGGCCGGTTCGGCAGATCCTCTTCGAGTGTGTGACCCTCGCTGAGTTCCGAGCTGTTGCGCATCAGCTTGAAAGTGTCGCGCACCAGCACACAAATATCGGCTTCCTTCAGTTCAGCCGGCCGCGGCCGGGCGTAATTCAAATAGTCAGCCACGATCTTGTTCCGCCGATCGGATTCGCGCAGGATGATCTCCATCAGTTGTGCCTGTTCCGTGTCCCCATCCATCTCTGCGCGCAGCATCTGGATCGAGCCGCGCATAGCCGCCAGAGGATTTCTGATTTCATGCGCGATCGACGCTGCCAGGCGCCCGACCGCGGCCAGCCGATCCTGTCTTCGCGAGGTTTCTTCCAGGGCCCTCACGTCGGTCAAGTCCTGAAACGTGATCACCATGCCGCTGGTCTCGCCTTCTTCGGTGAAAAGCGGCGCGATGCTGAAGCCCAGGCGCAAGGCCAACCCATTTGGCGTCAGACAGTCTGCCTGAAATCGCGGGCTGACTTTGCCGGTCGCCGCGGCATTCATGGAAGCGGTAATCTGCCGGGTCATGTCTCCAAAAAAGATCGACGCGTCGTGTCCGCGAACATCCTCAACCTTATAGCCGGTTATTTCTTCCGCAGCCGCGTTAAAGGTGTAGATGCTGCCCTTGAGGTCGGTCGTGATTACGCCCGAACGGATGGATTCCACAATGCGTTCGTGCAGAGCGCGCAGGTCCGCGAGTGAACGGGCGGTCGCGGCCAGCTGCACGTCGGATCTGGTTGTGCGGTCGGCAAGTTTCGCCGCCAGCAGTCCCACCACCAGAAATGAAATATCCGACAGGCCCACCATCTGAATCATGTTTGCCAGCGATTCGCTGGTGACCTGAGGAGCAATCGGCCCGAACCCATTGATCCCAATTAGCACGGCAGAATTGAACGCGACGGCGCTGCCAACTGAGGTGATGATGGCGCCGCGCGGGCCGATGAAGAGGCTGGCAACAGAAATGACTACGATGTAGAGCGCCGTGTACGGAGAATGAATATTGCCGGTCGACCAAACCAGCCAGGTGACAATCAGCACGTCAAAGACGAACTGGACCTGGGCCTGCACCCGGTAGTTTTTCCAAAGCAGACGGGCGGCGCTGTAAAGAACAGTGAGCAGGACGACGGCGAGGAGTATGGGCGTTACGTTACTGAGTGATGGGGTAGAGCTGATGCCCAGCGAGCTTTTTTTCCAGAACACCCCGGTCAAAAGCAGAAGCGCCGCGACGGCCGCGCGACCCAGAATCAGCCACCACAATCTCTGACCCAGCTCGGGAGACGTTGTGTTCGCGCGGTCATTCATTGCTTGTGAAGCGTACCACAAAATAAAATACGGCTTCGCTTTGATGTAGGTCAATGGCGTCTGAATTTCACGGCGTATAGAGTACCAACTTTAGTTGGGTTCTTACTTTGTTAGGACTTGCCGATTGAATCACACTACTTCTTCCGGTCGGAGACCGGGGTCATGACTCAAACCGCTGACGGCAAGTCACAGACTTGCCGCGCATCTGAAGGCATAGCCTCTGAAAGTGATTAGCAAGGTTCCGAGGCCGTCCAGGCAGGCCTGTCGTTGACTTTCGGGCTCAACCGGAATATCGTCGCGCCGTTCCAATAATCGGCCGGCTGAGTTCTCACGCCCCGCCGGCCAGAAGCTAATCCCGAGGCCCGGTAAAACGTATGCAAGTCCCCCCTCGCCTGCTGATAGTCTCTCTGTTGGCGGGGTTGTGTTTCTCCACTTCCATCGGACAGCAGCCAGGACTGGTGAACATCAGGCAGCGCGTAATAGCGCAGGCGCCGGGGCCGCCGGTGGTCAACGTTACGGTTGATCGCAGTCGCGTGCCGGTCAACTACGAGGTGACCTTTACTCTCTCGCCGGCCAGCGTCGTTGGGAATCCGAAATACATCGTCACTCTGCAATTCGGCGATGGCGCGCAAACTCGCGCTCGCACCACGCAGTTAACTCACCCCTACGGCGCGCCCGGCACTTACACTTATTCAGTTAGCGTCACTTCGGATCCGGCGACTGATCCAATTTCACCCCGAGTACCGCAAGTTACGCTTTCGGCAGTACCCGGCGTGGTTAAGACAAGTCAACCAGTCACCTTCAGCGCGCAGCTTTCCGAAAATTATCCGAACCTCAAATATCGTTTTGTATTTGCGGACGGATTGCAAACAGCCTGGCAGGACAGTTCGCAAACAACGCACGAGTACGTCTCGCCGAAAACCTATCTGGCTTATGTCGATATCGGCGAAGCGACGGGCGGATCCGTCAAAAGGATCGGCGGCAGCGTGCGCAAAGCAGTTGAGGTCAGCAGCCCGAGTTCGTCGCAAAATCCAACCGTCAGTCTCAGCGCCAGACCCACCAGCATTCCCCGGCGGCAGTGGGTGTCGTTTGCAGCGACGGTGGTTTCGGATGATAAGAACGTCAGCTACCGGTTCGTCTTTGGCGACGGCACGGCGCCGACTGCATGGCAAGCGAGTTCGCAAGCGAATCATCGTTATCTAACGGCAGGCAACTATTCAGCTCGAGTAGAAGTGCGCGCGAACAACCGAACCGGTGGACAGAGCGTTAGTAGCAGTCCGCTGATGATCGAAGTTACAAACACGGCGCCAACCAGCGTGACCCAGACCACGACGCCAACCCCAAGGCCGGCGCCGGCTACTTCAACTCCGACACCTTCACAGTCGAGTAGCGCGTCGCCATCGTCCAGCACTTCGCCGTCGGCCGGATCGAATACCTCGACCAATGCGAGCTCGCCATCGTCGGTGGCCGGCTCGTCGCCTAAGGTTCCCGGCGATTCGGGGGACGGCGCGAACAAATGGTGGATTCCCCTGCTCATCTTGCTGGCGGCCGTAGTCGCTTACCGGATTTGGAAAGCGCTGGCCACGCCGCGTCCGACTTTCCATCCGCGCCTCGATCCGGGTGTTTCGACAGTTGGAACCGAACGGCCCCTTTCGATAGATTTTCAACTAGAACTCAATCCCGACATCGCCGCGGGGAAGTATGGGATCGAAAGCAATGAAGCGGGTTTTATTAGATCTGAGAGGAAGAGCAATGACTGAAAGTACAAACGGAGCTGAGACCGTCAAAGACGATGCAGCTCCAATCCAAATGAAAAACGCTACGGCGACCGAAGAGTTGGAAACAGACATTCAGGCGCCGAAAGTCCCTACTAAAATCGACGCTAACGGGACGAAGGAAGCCGCCGCGCCTGATTCGGTGCCGACCTTGCGCGAAGTCTTCGATCTGCCTCAGAACGGCGCCAAAGATCTTTCGGATGATCGTTGGCAGACAGTCGAGAAGCGAATCAGCGAGGAAATGAAGGGCATCAAGTGGACGGCGGCGATGTCCGACCTGGTTCCCAAGATTTGCGACCTGCTGGAAATCAAAGTCGATGACGTGCTGCTGCGGGCCTGGAAAAAAGCTGCGGCGATTCGCACGGCGCTGGTGAATTCAAAGCTGACTCCGGAGCAAACTACTTATCTCGAGCTCGCGGAACACACGGTTAATAGTGAGCACAAGCCTTCGATAGATGTGAAACTGAAGGGCGCGAAGATCAAGAGCATCGCGTTACTGGTGCACCTGGGCTTTAAGCTGCAGGGTTTTGTCCTGAAGATTAAGAACGGCGCGATCGTGGAATTGCAGGCCGGCCACTGTGAAGTGAAGGGGACCATCAAATTCTCAGGCCTTACCATTGCTGAGAAAAAATTGTCGCCAATCCGGCTTCCTTTAACCATTCCAGTTTCTATGCCGGAAGAGCCGCCGGTAAAAGAAACCAAACCGGCCATTAAAGTTGAGAAGAAGAACAGAGAGCCCCTCGAGCGATTCGAAATTTAGCTCTCCGGTTCGTGACACGCGCGTTGGCGGCACGCGCATCTTGCGCGTGTTCACGGGCGAGACGCCCGTGCCGCCTTTAAAGTTGACTTCATTCTCATCGAGAAAAGATACGAGGCCGTATGTGCAGACACCGTCGTCTACTAATCGCTTCTGTGTTTGGGATCGCGGTCCTGTTGGGGCCGCCCAATCATCTGGGCCAGACCAAGGTCGCATCCACGCCCGCTCAGCCGATCTCACTTGAGCCCTGCGACGTTCCGGGCGCCCAGCAGGGAGTTAAGGAGAAGGTCCGGTGCGGAACGCTCGAAGTCTTTGAAGATCGTTCGGCCAGGAGCGGCCGCAAGATTCCCATTAAGATCGTTGTCTTCCCGGCAACCGGCCAGGAAAAAGCTCCTGATCCGCTCTTTTACATTCCGGGCGGTCCGGGCTCTTCGGCGACGGAAGACGCGCCCTACGTCGCGGCGCAATTTGCGAAGATTCGCGCGCACCGCGATCTGGTATTTGTCGATCAGCGCGGCACCGGCGGCTCAAATGCTCTTAACTGCGATTTCTTCAAGCCTTCGGATCCGCGCAGCTACCTGGGCGAATATTTTCCGCTCGCAGATGTGCGCACCTGCCGTGGACAGTTAGAGCCCAAAGCCAATCTGAAGCTTTATACAACTTCGATCGCGATGGAAGACCTGGACGACGTGCGCGCAGGTCTGGGTTACCCGCAAATCAACATTATCGGTGGTTCGTACGGGACTCGGGCCGCCCAGACTTATCTCAAGCTTCATCCGGATCGCGTGCGCGCGGTCATCCTGCACGGAGTCTCTCCCACTAACCAGCTTATGCCGCGAGATTTTCCGCAACATACTGAGCGGGCCCTTAACGGCGTAATCGGAGAGTGCGAGAAAGATGAAGCGTGTCGCGCCGCGTTTCCCAACCTGAGGGTCGAAACCAGGACTGTGCTGGAACGCTTGGTGCGAGGTCCGGTCGATGTTGATTTGAAGCGTCAAGACCCGACTGAGAACATCCGACTAAGTCTCTCTCGGGATCTTGCGGCCGAAGCGGTCCGCTACATGCTCTATCAACCGGGCGCAGCCAGTCGCATTCCTCTCTTCATACACTCGGCTGCGGAAGGCAACTTCGTGCCGCTTACGGAAGCCGCACTTTCTTATCGCCGGCAGATCGTGGCCACCGGGAGCAACGGGATGTATCTGTCGGTAACCTGCGCCGAAGATTTGCCGTGGATCAAACGCGGGGAAGGCGAGCGTAACGGCGTGAACACGTTTCTTGGCGACTATCGCCTGCGCCAACAACGCGCGGCGTGCGAGCTCTGGCCCCGCGGAACGATTCCCAAAAATTACTCCGAACCGACTCGCGCCAGCGTTCCTGTTTTGATTCTCACCGGTGAGTGGGATCCGGTAACGCCGCCGATGTATGGAGAGACAGTGGCGAAATATCTTCCGCACAGTCTTCATGTGGTCGTGCCGCATGGCGGTCACGGCTTCAATGGGTTGAACGGAGTCGACTGTATCGACAAACTCATGACCGCGTTCATCGAAGGTGGAACGACGACCGGATTGGATACTTCTTGCGTTAACTCAATCGTGAGGAGAGGCTTCATGCTGAAGTTTCCGGAAGCGAATAGGTAGTACGGCTTCTCGGCAGCGCCTGTCCGGATGCTCGTCAAGAAAGAAAATTCGGGGACGTCTGAGGCGCGTTCACGCGGCTTGCCCGTGAGGGTTACTAGACCGGCCGTTTTACGGCCGGGCACGTTATGCAAACTAAGCCTATCAAGCCCGTTTCAACGGGCTTATCCAGTGAGCCTTTTAGGTAGGGGGTGCTAAAGCGATCGACTTGTAAGCACGCTGAAGCGCGCTGGTTTCCGATGTTGCCGCTCTGGCCCGGCGCTAAAAGCGCCGGTCTAGTAACCGTTCCGGAAAGCCTCGTGAACGAGGCTCTACTCAGCCGCCGTTTTTACGAGCCCGTGAGGCTCTGAACCTCCGACCGATCCTGATTCCAGAAAACAGCCGCTTATTCTTTCTTCTCCCACTGTTCACGGGTAACTGGAGTGAGCGCTTCCATTCCTTTCCCCGACAACGCGGAGTTCAGGCCCGCCAATTCTTTCGCCAGCCAGGCATCAAAGTCCCTTTCCACGTCAGCCAATTCACGCGCAATAGCGTCGGCGCGATCGAGTTGCGTTTGCGAGGGGCGGCCCTCGTAGTTGTTCACGTTCCCGTAAAGCTCGGCGAGATTTTCCCGCAGGCGTTCCTCGCCGGTGATCGCTCCGCCTTCTTTAGTGGCGACAATTTTGCGGCGCAGCTCGTCGACCTGGGCCGACGCAGCTCGCAGTCGCGCCGCTAAAGGATCGTTGGCGGGTAACTTTGCCGCCCGCGCCTCCAGCGCCAGCCGCATGCTGTTGATTCGGTCCACCGCGAATGACATGTCGCCGAGCAGGTTGTAAAGCTTCATCGCGAGATCGAACTGCGCCCGGCGATCCTTCGCGGTATGAGTTGACCGCGGGTCAGACACAATCTGCAGCGACTTGGTGTAGACGGCTTTGTCTTTGGTTAGCTTAACGGTGTAGGTCCCCGGCTGGACGCGGGGACCGACGGCCGCGCTGAAAGCTGCCGAAGCTGCCGGGGGAACTTTCGGGGCCTTCATCCGCATTGACCAAACGACGCGATTCAAACCGCGACGCTTGCTGCTGGGAATCGTACTTACCAATTTATTTTCTGAATCGAAAACTTCAATTTTCATATCGCCGAAGATATGCCGCTTCTTTTGATAGAAGATAATTACGGCCTGGTCGGGGGGATTGGCCCCGACGAACGAAGCGTCACCGTTCACCCACCCGCCTGACGCGGGGATGCGCTGAACCACCGGCCGGCTCTGCACGAACTCGGCTTCTTTCGCCAGCGTCGCGGGTGTCAGAGTCCGCAACGGCGAGATGTCGTCGATGATCCAAATCCCACGACCGTGCGTGGCAACTACCAGATCGTGATCGCGAGGATGGATTGCCAAATCGCGCACAGCCACGTTGGGTAGATCGCCACCTTTGTACTGCGCCCACTGCTTACCGCCATCCAACGAGACCCACAGTCCAAATTCAGTCCCGACAAAAAGTAAATCGCGGTTGACGAGGTCTTCCTTGACCACATGGGCATAACCGCGCATGGCGCTGTTGGCCGCGACAACTGAGGTCCACGTTTTGCCAAAGTCGCTCGTCTTGTAAACATACGGGCGCATGTCACCAAATGTATGCAGATCAAAGGTGACGTAGGCGGTGCCTTCGTCAAAGTGTCCGGCATCGATCGAAGAAACCCACGCACTCGGAGGCAGCCCGTTGATGTTGGTCGCGACGTTTGTCCAGGTCTTGCCGCCGTTGCGAGTCACTTGCAAATTGCCGTCGTCAGTTCCCGCCCAAATCAGGCTTGGATTCTTTGGCGATTCGGCGATTGCATAAATCGTGGTGTGCATTTCCGCTGAGGAGTTGTCGACAGTGATTCCGCCCGATTGTTCCTGCTTCTGCTTTTCCGGATCGTTGGTGGTGAGATCGGGCGAGATGCGCTCCCACGTCTGTCCGTGATCGCGCGAGCGAAATAGAAATTGCGAGCCCAGATAGATTGTTCCGTTTTGCGTCGGGCTGATGTGAATCGGTGTGTTCCAGTTGAAGCGCAGCTTGCCTTCTTTGTATTGCGGCAACGGCTGAATGCTGCGGGTTTCCAGCGTTTTGCGATTAACCCGGCCGATGTAACCACCCTGCGCCTCAGCGTAGATGTAGTCCGGGTTGGCCGGATCGACGAACATCCAAAAGCCATCTCCGCCGTACATATTTTCCCAGCGACTGTTGGTTATCCCGCCGGGATACTGGGAATCGCCTACCCAAGAGCTGTTGTCCTGCAAGCCGCCGTAGACGTGATAAGGCCTGTCCATGTCCACGCTCACGTGATAGAACTGCGAGATGGGAAGATTCTCGGCCTTCCACCAGCGATTCCCGCCGTCATACGAATACCAGAGACCGCCGTCGTCACCGGTGATCAGATGATCGGTGTTGTCGGGATTGATCCAGACATCGTGAAAATCGCCATGCGCGCCTCCTGAAATGTTACTGAAGCTCTTCCCGCCATCGTTGCTGGCGATCAGAGATCCATCGGGCTTGTAAATCTTGTTCTCGTCTTTGGGATCGACGATCAGAATGGCGTAATAGAAAGGACGCCAGATCATGTTCTGGCTGCGATCAAGTGCGACCCACGTCTTCCCGCTGTCATCTGAGCGATACAGACCATCCCTCGGGATGGCAGCTTCGATGAACGCGTAAACTACATTCGGTTTTGAAGGGGCGACCGTGACTGCGACGCGACCCCACGGTTTCGGCGGCAGTCCGGTGGCGCTCTTTTCGTCGAGCTCAGTCCAGGTCGTGCCGCCGTCCGTGCTCTTAAAGAAACCACTGCCGCTAAAAGCGCTCGGTCCTTCACCGCCGGATCGAAATGTCCAACCCCGGCGCCGAAAGTCCCACATGCCGGCGTAGAGGATCTGCGGATTCTTGCTGTCCATCGACATTATCGAACAGCCGGTCGAGGCGTTGACGCCTTTCAGAACCTTAGTCCAGGTCTTGCCGCCGTCGCTCGTGCGGTAGACGCCGCGCTGATCGCCGTCGCTCCAAAGTTTTCCCGTAGCGCAGACGTAGACGGTATTCGTGTTTGAAGGATCGACCAGGATTTTCGAGATTCGTTCGGAGTCCTGCAGTCCCATGTTGGTCCAGTTGTCGCCGCCGTCGGTCGATTTGTAGACACCGTTTCCCAGCGAAGTGCTGTTGCGCGCCCAGGTTTCCCCCGTCCCCACCCAGATTGTTTTTGCATTCTTTGGGTCAATCGTGATCGAGCCAATCGACTGCACTGGTTCCTTATCAAAAACCGGTTTGAAGGTGGTTCCGCCATTGACCGACTTCCAGACTCCGCCACTGGCCGCGCCAACGTAAACCGTTAACCGCTGACCTTCCTTTATCGCGGCGACCGACGTGATGCGCCCACTCATCGCAGCTGAGCCGATATTCCGTGCTCCCAGGCCTGAGATTGTGTCGGAATCGACTTTCACCGGGCCAGGTGTTTGTGCGGCTGCAAATCCGGACATGAGCAGGACAAGACCGACGACGAAAAGGAAGGGGATCAGTTTTCGGATCATTGAATTATTCCTTTGCTTCGGAAATCCGTTAGGAGTGGGTGTATGTCGCTCCTACGGCTCTGCCGTCTGATGTGCGAAAGGCCTTTGACCTTCCGGAAATCGACTACTTAATCTGGGGCTACGCCCATAAACTGGGCAAAGCCCAAAGGCTCAAAAAGGAAAATCTTCCGCGGTGGGGCACAGCCACCACCGCACATCAAGCGGCAGAGCCGCGAACGTTAACTTAATCTGGTTTTTGTGGCTGAGCCTTTGTCGTCGGCATCGTAAACCGCTGATCATCAATAGCCACGTTTGCTTCTATCTTTTCATAGGCAGTCTTTTGCTTGAATTGACTGCCCTTGGCGCCTATTTCCACTGAGTGAGGAATGTACCAGCCATCAACCTCTTTGTAGTCGCCGAGCACTGTTTCGAATTCGATCTCGGCGCCGCGGATCACGCGCTTTTTGTCAATTTTGATCGGGACGTAATAATCCGTGTCCATGTAGTAGTACTGCACCTCGCCGTTTGCCATCGTCACCTTCAGCTTGAAAGTATCCGTGCCTTCGACTTCGTCCATTCCCACGAATTCAACTTTGTTGCCCTTCTGTTTGTAGTTAACCAGCGGTCCGTCGAAATCGGACGAATCGATGATGGACTTCATCTCACCCTCGCCCATCGTCTCGGGATCCTTCTTGCCCTGCCAGGGCGCGATCTTCCACCCGGTCTTGCCGTCATAAGCGTTGCTGCCGGTCAGACCCTGAATGGTAATGTCCTGTCGCACCAGGTTGGGGCGCTTGTTCTCTTCGACCAGAGGAATCTCGAACCCACCACCGGCGATGATCTTTCCGCTGCGGCGCAGAGCCTTTACGGCTTGAATCTTTTCCATGCCGCCAACTGTCTTAATGTACTTGCCTACAATATCGTCGGCGGTTTGCGCCGATGCGGAAACGGCGGCGAGTGCCAGCACGACAAATGCGAAAATGGCTTTGCGCATGGATCTTCTCCTTAAGCAGATAGCAAAAATGCCGGATGGTAATAGCTATTACGGCCCGAATGCCGAGAAGGTTTTTGTGAGAAGCCGGATTGTCATAGCTTATCCGAAAGTCACGGTCCTCACGGCCGAGTCTCAGCTATGGAAGTCCAGAGACTAGCACTGCCGACCGCCTTTAACAATTTCGCCATGGATGGATAAAACGAATCTTTGCAACGAACGAGCAATCCAGCCCAAACGGAAGAGGCTGGAAATGCCGCACTCGGTTACAATGTCGATCGGCAGGGGAATTTGTGCATGGCCGCGATAGTTGGAGCCAAAACTGATCATGAAGCGTCGTAAGTTTTTTCGATTTGTGACTTTTGCGGTCGCGGTAGCGTTGGCGATCATGCTCGACCCTCTGCCGAGCGTCAGTCAATTGAAGACGAGCTTCAAGCCTGGCGCTGAAGCTGCCCGGCGCAACGCAGTGCTCAGCACCTCGCTGTCGTGGAAGTTTGGCAACAAACAGCAAGTCGGTTGGTATCTCTATGCGGCGCTCATCAAACAGCTAATCGAAAGCAAAGATGACACGGGCAGTGTCGGTTTTGCGCGGGCCGTCGCGCGCTGGCAGGCAAAGACCAAACTCGCTCCCAGCGGGGTGATTGATGAAGAAACGCTGTACGCAATGATCAAGGCCTGGCAGGACGCGCGCTTGAAAGATCGCACGCCGGCTACACCGGATCAGTTACTTACCGCTCCGGTTTCCGACTATTACGATCCCACCCGCGTCGAAGAACTGAGACAGGTTGAGCGCAGCACCTACGCCGCCTATCAGCGCCTCATCGCCGCCGCGGCCGGTGAACGTTCGCTGGGTCTGGCGCATAACGGGAAGCAACTGGCGCCCGGCGAGAAATTCCTGAAAATAATTTCTGCCTTTCGCTCTCGCGAGTATCAGGACAAGTTGCGGCGCGAGTCTCCCAACTCCGGCACTGCCGGTCTGGCGGTCAACAGTCCGCACTTCACCGGACGCGCTTTAGATCTATATGTCGGTGGCGACCCGGTCGAAACCAAAGATGCCAACCGGGCCCTGCAGGTTCAGACGCGCGTCTATCAATGGCTGGTGCGCAATGCCGGGCGCTTCGGCTTTCGCCCTTACTGTTACGAGCCCTGGCACTGGGAATACGTTGGGAAGTAAAAAAGATCATTTTCCATTTGTCATTTCTCAATTCTCATTTTTCATTTGCGAACTATGAGCGCTTGTTTCGTGTAACTTCGTGTGACTTCGTGGATCGTTCTCGGTTTCTTGCTCACGTAAACGATCCACTAACTCACACGAAACGACACGAAAACAATGGCAAATGAAACATGAGAAATGACAAATGGAAAATGGTTCTTATTTTCGTCTGCTCGCGCGTTTAGGTATAAGCGGCAGCAAGCGTCCATCCTCCACCGCGCGTCCTTCGGCGATGCTGCGGGTTTCGACCACGAATTGAGTTCGTCGCGTTCCTTTGGCCAGGATTTGTTTCAGAGTGCTCTCACTGAGACTGCTTTCGCCAACATTCGCGGCTAGTAGTTTGGCTCGCAACTTCGCCGTCCGGTTGGTGCCGCGGTCGTAAACATCCGGATAGACGTGCAGCACGCCTTCCTCGATTACCAGCGTGTCGTAATTGATGTCCACCGGCATTGGTTCGTCAAGATTGACGACGAGCATGCGCTTGCTGCCTTTCGCTGCCTGGATCCGTTTACGAGAAACCGGCAGACTGCGCGCCGCGATAATCTTCTCAGACAAATCGTAGATATCTGCCAGCAGCATTCGGATGCAGCCATGCGAAACCAGATTCCCCACGTCGGTAGCCTTGGCAGCCTGGTGAATCAGATACCTGTCGCCAAGGGGAATTTTCATTTTACCGAGCGGGTTGCGGGCATCGCTGGCTTTGATCACTTCGCCGGGACTCACGCCTTTGATCCCGAGCACCCAATCACTGGACGGCGGTATCCAATCCGGATTCCAAATGAGCTGATTCACTTCACGGTCGCCGATGTAGAGCGGATGGGCCTTCACGCCCACGCCGATGTAATACGACTTCACTTCCTTTCCGTTTTGCCAGAGGGTGAGACGAAACGAAGGCAGGTTCAAAGTGAGACGAATGTCAGGCTGCTCACGCGCGAACTCGGCTGTCTCGACACGCCCGCCTGTTAAAGTGTCAGAGCGCTCAGACTCATTTCGATCGTCAGCCGTTAAGACACGTTGCGTGGTTTGCGCTGAAGCTGTTTGCCAGCCGGTCGCGATGACGCAAAGCAGGGCGAGCATTAAAGCCCTCCTGAGGACGAAGGCAAATCGACGACAATTCGAACGGGACATATGGAGCATTCTTTGTTTGCTTACTTTGGTTTTACCAGGCCAGAGTGATCTTGAGGCTAAGAGGGATTCAATTGGAAATGGCCAATTGGCAATCGGGAAAAAAGTGGTGAGCCGAGCAGGGCTCGAACCTGCGACCCGCTGATTAAGAGTCAGCTGCTCTACCAACTGAGCTATCGGCCCACAGCGAATTGAAAAATTATACTTTGGCACACAGCGGAGTCAAGGTGACTTCGCAAAAAAGTAGTGGATCAGTTTGAATGTGACACGCGCATCTTGTGCGTGATTCCCCGGGGCGTTACCCGTAAGTTCACGGGCGGGACGCCCGTGCCACTTCTCATTTCGATTTGGCAAAACCAGCTGACATCGCAGAGAATGGCTAGTCTTGCCTTTAGGAAAGTGGTCGTGGGCCGCCGCGGCAGGCTTCTGTAAAGCAAACACCGAGATGGACTACTACGAAAACGTGCTGGGATTAATCGGCCACACGCCCTTAATCAAACTTAGCCGTCTGAACAAAGGCCTGAAGCCTTTGATCCTGGCGAAGATGGAGAATCTGAATCCGGGATTCTCAGTCAAAGACCGCATCGGCGTCTCGATGATCGAAGCCGCCGAACGCGAAGGCATTCTCAAACCGGGCGGCACAATCGTGGAAGCGACCTCAGGAAATACCGGCATTGGCCTGGCCATCGCCGCTTCAGTGCGCGGTTACAAATGCATCTTTGTGATGACCGACAAAGCCTCGGTGGAAAAATCGCGCTATCTCAAAGCGCTCGGCGCCGATGTGATAATCACTCCGGTCTCAGCCAAGCCGGGCACGCCCGATCATTACGTTTCCACCGCGCGCCGGATCGCCGCCGAAACCCCGAACTCGTTTTATCCCGATCAGTATTCGCATCCCGCGAATCCGGAAGCGCACTATCGCACCACCGGGCCTGAGCTGTGGGAGCAGACCGAAGGCAAGATCACACATTTTGTTTCCGGCATCGGCACCGGCGGGACAATTTCGGGCACCGGCCGCTTTTTGAAAGAGAAGAGTCCCGATATCAAAGTCATCGGCGCCGATCCGTTCGGATCCATCTACAAGACTTACAAAGAGACCGGCAAGATTCCCGAGACGACGCCCTACCTGGTCGAAGGCATCGGCCAGGAAGTCCTGCCGGGCAACGCTCACATGCAATATGTGGATGAGGTTCTTAACGTCACTGATCGAGAATCATTCGATACGGCGCGCCAGCTCGGACGGATCGAAGGAATTTTCTGCGGCGGCTCAACGGGGACAAACTGCGCAGCAGCATTGCGAGTAGCCCGCGATCTGGACGAGGACGCGCTGATCGTTTTCATCGTGTGCGATACCGGTGAGCATTACCTCAGCAAGTTCCATTCGGACGAATGGATGAAGGAAAAGCGTCTGCTCGAACCGCAGAAGATTACCGCCGGCCTGATCTGCGAAACCAAAGGCGCGCGTTCGCCAAAGACGCTGGTAGTAGTCGCGCCCGGAGATCCCGTCGCCCAGGCGCTCGCCAAGATGAACGAGCTGGGGCTGACTCAGATTCCGGTGTTGGAGGACGGAGAGTCAGTCGGATCCCTGCGAGAAGGCCATCTGCTTTCCAAAGTCTTTAATGATCGGGATCTGCTCGAAGGCCCGGTGAGCAAAGTGATGGAAAAAGGTTTTCCCACGGTCGATGTTGATGCCGACATCAACGTGGTGACGCGCAAGCTGCGCTCGAGCCCGGCCGTTCTGATTGAAGAATACGGCCGCATCACGGGCATCATTACGCGGCATGATGTTTTGGATACGACGGGCGGCAATGATGGGAATTGAGTTTTCGTGTGGTTTCGTGGCTCATTCTTAAACGATAAGCAGGGACGAACCACCAATTCACACGAAGTCACAAAACAGATGTGTCAGCGAAAGTTGCCCTCCCTCACGGTCGGGCTTCTGACACCACTCTCTCGTAAAACTTCACGCGCAATCCGTCAGCCAACTGACGCACTTCACAGATTTCGAATCCTGCCAAAAAATCTGCGGGCATGAATGTGTCGGCGCCGGCGACTCGCAGCGGAATCTCAGTGACTATCCATCGGTCGATGTGCGGCAGGAAAGACTGGTAAACCTGCGCGCCGCCCATCACGAACAGATGGCGAGTGATCGCGCGAGCCAGGTAAAGCACCGAGGGCACATCGTTAAGAACTATCAGAGAATCTTCCGGCGGGTTATCGGCTTGCTTGCTGAGGACGATATTCAGACGATCCGGCAGAGGCTTTTTAAGTGTTAGCCAGGTGTGGCGGCCCATCACGACGGCATTGCCAATCGTTGTCTTCTTGAAGAACTTCATGTCGGCAGAGTAATGCCAGGGTAGCTTGCCACCCTTGCCGATGGCCAGGTTTTGATCTACTGCGACGATGCCGATGATAGACATAAGAAGAGTTTCAAGTTTCAGGTTTCAAGTTTCAAGTCTAAATGGCGGTGTTTAGAGTACCGACTTCAGTCGGGCTTTGTCGTTACCAGCAAAAGAACCCAACTAAAGTTGGTACTCTATACGCCGTAATCTGAACTTGAAACCTGAAACTTGAAACTGTTTTAGACAGCCACCGGCGCCGCGATCTTCGCGTGCGATTCATAACCCACCAAAGCTAAATTTTCGTAACAGAAGTTCAGCAAGCCCTCGAGCCCGCGCAGGCTGTTCTGCTCGTCTCTTATTTCCAGCCGCGGCAAAGGCAGCGGCGCTCGCGAAAGTAATTCCTGCACTTGATCCTGATGATTCTGATAGATGTGATAGTCGCCGAGCGTATAGACGAACTCCCCAACTTCCAACCCGCAGACGTGCGCGACCAGATGCGTCAACAGGGCGTACGAGCTGATATTAAAAGGCACGCCGAGGAACGCATCGGCCGACCGCTGATAAAGCTGGCAATGCAGCGTTGACCCTCTTTCAATCTTGAACTGAAACAAAGTATGACACGGCGGCAAGTCGACTTCGTCCGAGACACGCGGATCCCAGCCGCTGACGATTAGCCGGCGCGAGTTAGGATTGCTTTCAATCTCGTTGATGAGCCTGGCGATCTGATCCACGCCGTCCCGTTGCGGATAGTGACCGCCAAATGAACGCCAAAGGTAACCGTAAATCGGACCCAGGTCGCCGGCTTCACGTCCAAACCGGCGCGTGTGCGCGTTGTCGGCCCATTCCTTCCAGATATCCACGCCGCGCGCGCGCAGCTTCGCTTCGTCCGTATCTCCTGAGAGAAACCAGAACAGCTCTTCGGCAACCCAGCGAAAGGGAACTCGCTTGGTGGTGACGATCGGAAAGCCTTCTCTGAGATCGAATCGAGTTTGAAACCCGAAGTGTGCGATCGTTCCGACGCCGGTGCGGTCCTCGTGTTTGACGCCGTGCTCGAGAATCGATCGCAGGATGTCGTGATATTGTTTCATGCAGAGCTTACAGCTTAGAGCTTAAAGAGATTTCTTTCACAGCTTCAATCAGCCGGTCAACCTCTTCGTCACTCGTGTAGCAGGCACAGCCGACCCGCACCAGGCCTTCGGGCGCCAGCCCTAATCGTTCGATCACAGTTTGCGCATAGAAGTCGCCGTGCGAAGCGAACAGACCGCGTTTAGCTAGACGCCGAGCTACTTCAGTTGAGGCCACTCCGTCGACGACGAAAGAGACGGTCGGCGTGCGCTCGACCTCAGGCGGCGGACCGTACAAACGCACGCCCCTGGTGCTGCCTAGTTCTTCCCACAGACGCTTTATCTGAGGAACGCTGTGCGCGCGCAGTCCGGCAAACGCAGACTGCAGCAGCTCGCGACGCGTCGCTTGCGCATGTTGCACGCGGCTCACGGGTGGGACGCCCGTGCCATCTGCTACCAGCGAAGCATAGAAATCCACGGCCGCGGCGGCGCCGGCAATTCCTTCATGGCTTTGGGTTCCCATCTCGGCAAGCTCCGGAGCAGTGTCGGGCGCCGGCTGCAGCTTGGGGAAGTCGATCGATTCGAGCAAATCCTGCTTGCCGTAAAACACGCTCACGTGCGGACCATAGAATTTGTAAGCCGAGCAGGTCAGAAAATCGCAGTCTGTAGCTTTAACATCGCACAGAAAGTAAGGCGCATAGTGGACGGCATCAACCAAAGCCAGCGCGCCCACGGCATGCGCTAGCTCAACCGCGTTCTGATAATCGTTTACCGTCCCCAGCGCATTACAGCCGGCGCCAAACGCCACCATCTTTGTGTTCTTCGTGAGCAGCCGCTGAAAGTCATCCCAATCAAGCTGGCCGGTCTCGGGATCAAACTGGGCGACTTTAAGCCGAACCCCGCGTTCAACCTCGAGCGCCTGCCAGGGCGCTACGTTGGCGTGATGCTCGAGTTCAGTAATGACAATTTCATCACCCGGCCCGAAGCTCCTGCCCAGCGCGCGCGACAGGTGATAGATCATCGTCGTGGTGTTGGGTCCGAAAACGACTTCACTCGCAGCGGCGTTCAGAAAGTCCGCAAAGGCGTGACGCGCTGATTCGATTATGGCGTCCGTCTCGTGACTGGAAGGGTATTCCCAGTGGGTGTTGGCATTGTGATTCAGCAGATAGTCCGAGACCGCCTCAACCACCGTGCTCGGCGTCTGAGTGCCGCCGGCGCCGTCAAAATAGGCGACCGGATAATCGTTGTGAATGCGTTCCAGCGCCGGGAATTGCCGGCGAATCTCGGCCGTCGAAATAGTTGAGCTTCGGGGTTGAATGGCCACGCTCATGGATGTCCTTCTCTCAGAATGGTAGTCAAAATTGCCGCTGATGCTATCAGAAAAACCCGGCTCCCCGCGAGTGAAGTTTGATACAGACCTGTCGCGATATTGTACGCACCAGATGGCGAACGACGGGTCTTCTGCTCTTTAATCCGCTGGTTTTGAGTGCAGCACAGGACGTGCTTTAGGTATCCGAGACCAATAGAACAGAAAGGAGAAGTTTGTGGTTAAAGCAAAACGGAAAGACAAGACTGAAGGATCCGGTAAACAACAACCAAATGGTGGTTCCCGAGAGCAAAAACAACCGCCGCCCGAGTCGCTCCAATCATTGAACCCGTCCACGTTGGTGCGCAGGTTTATCGACGAAGTCGACCGGCTGGCTGACGACTTTGGCCTCGGCCGGGGACTGCTGTCGTCGGTCGAACGCGGGCTTCCCGGCGCCTGGTCGCCGCAGATTGAAATGTTTGAGCGCGGCGGCCAATTAATTGTGCACGCCGATCTGCCCGGTCTCAGGAAAGAAGATGTCAAAGTTGAGCTGTTTGACGACGCAGTCACAATTGAAGGCGAGCGTCGCAACCAGCGAGAAGAAAAACCGGAAGGCTTCTATCGTTCGGAACGGAGCTATGGAAGATTTTTCCGGCGGGTGCCATTGCCCCAGGGCGTAGACACTGCGGATGCCAAAGCATCATTCCACGATGGCGTTCTGGAGGTGACCATGCCCGCGCCTAAGAGCAAAACCAAAACGGCCCGCAAGCTGGAAATTGCGGACGGAGGAGCGCCGCGCGCCGCCTCGAAGGCTGCGTAACGGAACGAAAGAAAGATTTGGCACGACGACGGTGTCGACGTGATGCCGTCGTTCACGTGTGCAAGCGGAAGTTTTCTTACTTAAGCGGAATCACCGAAAGGGGAACTAAGGAATTATGAAATGTAGTGAAGTCATGACTGTCAATCCCAGTTGTTGCCTGACCACTGACACGGTTTACCAGGCAGCGCAATTAATGAAAAGCGAAGACGTGGGCCCGATTCCAATCTTGAACGATTTGGAAGGCCGGCGTCTGGAAGGCATCGTCACCGATCGCGACATCGTTTTGCAGGTGGTGGCGGAAGGCCGCGATCCACAAACCACTCGCGTGGGCGAGATCATGAGTAAGGATGTCTCAACTTGCCGGGTGGATGATGATTGTCAGAAGGTGCTTCATTTGATGGAAGAGCACCAGGTGCGAAGAATTCCGATTGTGAACGACAACGGTCAACTGGCCGGAATCGTTTCGCAGGCGGATGTCGCCACGCGGATGAAGGATCCGGCGATGACGGCCGAGGTGGTTAAAGAGATTTCGCAGGCAGCGTAAAATGTTTCGCCCCTTGCGAGCGGACTATTGTCCACATCTCCTAGACCAGAGATGAGATTAGTATGCTGCAACGAATCAATCTTAGCGGCGCCGCGATAGTTTTGATCTGTTTCTTTCTGCCCTGGGTGCAGGTGAGTTGCGCCGGCGCCCGGGACAGTCTGACCGGACTAAACCTGGCCCGTAATGATCATCCGTTGCTGTGGCTGATTCCCCTGCTCATGCTCGCGGTTATGGTGCTGGGCCTGCTGCGAGTGCGAAGGGAAAAGCCAACTGCCCTGGCGATACTTAGCGCGATTAGCGCCGGCGTCACCATCTTTCTGATGAACCGGGAACGAACTCGAGTTCAGGATACTTCGAACCTGATCTCAGCGCAGCTTACCGGCTGGTTTTGGTTAGGCCTCCTGGCAGCGGTCTTAATTGTGATCACAGCAGTGGCGTTGTTGCTGCAAAGACAAAGGTCGCCTTAAGGATTTCCGGCGATAAAGACGAAGGACTTCTCAAAATATGGCACTGTCACTAAAACCCGAACGCCTGAAACGCTATAAAGACATCGTCGCGTTGTTCATCAAGTATGGCCGTTCAGACTTGGTCCAACAGTCTGACCTGGACATCGGAACCGGCGAACGCGACCGAGCGCTCACTCCGACCGTTGAGCCTAAAGCCGAAGAACTGGCCAACGATCTCGAGAAAATGGGACCAACTTTTATTAAGTTGGGTCAATTGCTTTCAACGCGTGCCGATCTTTTGCCAGAACCGTACCTCGAAGCGCTCGCGCGGCTGCAGGACCACGTCGAACCCTTTTCCGCCGCAGAAGTCGAACAAATTGTCGCCAGTGAGCTGGGCGCACGAATCTCAAAATTATTCGCAGAATTCGAACGCGATCCGACCGCTGCGGCGTCGCTGGCCCAGGTGCATCGCGCGCGCATGCGGGACGGGCGCGAGGTAGTCGTTAAAGTACAGCGGCCAAACGTGCGCGAAACTATCGTGGAGGATTTGGAAGCGCTGGAGGAAGCGGCAGGTTTCATAGATGCGCACACCGAAGTAGGGAAGCGTTACGAGTTCGGCAACCTGCTGGTTGAGCTCCGCAACAGCCTTTTGCGCGAGCTGGATTTCAAACGCGAAGCAAACAACCTGATTCGTCTGCGCACCAGCCTGAGAGAGTTTGAGCATCTGGTGATTCCCGAACCGATTGAGGACTTTACCACTTCACGGGTGCTAACGATGGAGTTTGTTCCCGGCCGAAAGATTACTGATGTGAGCCCGCTGCGGCTGGTGGAAATCGACGGCAGGATGTTGTCTGACGAACTCTTCCGCGCTTACCTCAAACAGATCCTTGTTGATGGCTTCTTTCACGCTGACCCGCATCCCGGAAACGTTTTTCTCACGGACGACAATAAGCTGGCCCTCCTGGACCTCGGCATGGTTGGACATATCAGCGGCCGTTTTCAGCAAGATCTGCTGCGGCTGTTACTCGCGGTTAGTGAGGGCCGGGGCGATGAAGCGTTCGAGGCGGTGTTTAAAATGGGCGAGCCCAAGCCCGGATATAACAAGACCGAGCATCGGCAGCGAGTGTCCAGTCTGGTAGCGCAACATGCCGATTCGACGATGGCAAATATTGACGCCGGCCAGGTAGTGCTCCAGATGACACGCATCTCGGCCGACTGCTGGTTTCGTACGCCGCAGGAATTTACTTTGATTGCCAAGGCGTTGTTGAATCTGGATCGCGTCGTTTATGTGCTTGACCCGAATTTCGATCCCAATGCAGTCATTCGAGATGAAGCTACCAACCTGCTGGGTCGCCAGATTATAAAGAGCATTGAACCGGGCAACCTGTTGACCAGCGCCATTGAGGTGAAGGAATTCGTCGATCGTCTGCCGAAGCGCGTCAATAAAATTCTTGACGCCGTTGGGAACAACGAATTGGTAATCGGGGTGGACGCGATAGATGAACGGGTCGTGCTCGATGGATTGCAGAAAGTGGCGAACCGAATCGCGCTGGGAGTGATTCTGGCATCGCTTATTATCGGCGCAGCCTTAATGATGCGCATTGAAAGTTCTTTTCGAATTCTGGGCTATCCCGGCCTGCCGATGATCTTTTTTATGCTGGCCGCGATTGCCGGACTGGCCCTGGCGGCCAGCATAGTCTTCTACGATAAATATCCGCGCAAAAAGAAAGATGGTGGAAGCTGAACGGACCATGGTAGGGCTGTTCATGACGCCTAAAAAGAAAGTTGCCACAACAAATCGGGCTGCGCCCGAACTGGGCGTAGCCCGAAACTCAATATCGAATTTACCGGAAGGCTGGAGGCCTTCCGCACATCAGACGGCATAGCCGTGCTAACTGCGCTTTTGATCGCCGCGGTCGCCCTGGCCGGGCGGCACCTTCGTTTTGGCTTTTTGTCGCACATCCTGGCTGAGCGAACGCCCGACGTCGTCGCTCTCTTCGAACCGCCCCTGTTCGTCACGCCGCACAAAACGCTTGTCGGTCCCGGTATCGATTAATTCACGTTTGCTTGAACTCTTCTTATTTGCCATCTCACACTCCTCGATTAACTGCAAAAAACAGCGGACTAAGCAGCCTTAGCTTTGGCTGCAGGCTTCTTCGCAGCCGGCTTGCGCGCCGTTGCCTTCGTTGCTGCTCGAGTCTTAGTCTTTGTCGCCTTCCTGGGTTTCGCCGTCTTCTTGCGGGCCTTGGCCGTAGTTCGGGTGGCTTTCGCCGAAGTGGTTTTTGCACTCTTGGGCCTGGTTGGCGCAGGAGTTTCGCCGGCGCCAAAAAGCGCGTTGACCACCGTCTTGATCAAACCGGGTTTTTTTACTTCGGGTGAAACAGTCTTGCCCTGCTTCTCTTTTTCGGCCGCCATCTTATCGCCCAAAGCGTCAGCTTGCTCATCGGTCAAGACATCCTTTGCTTTGCTGAAGAGCTCGCCTTCTTCCTCTTTTACGTGGTGTTCGACCGATTCCTGCAAGAAGGTGAACTTCGCGTTCCATTCGTCGCTGGGCTTCCTGGCCGTATTCAACTCAGCCAGCAGCTCTTTAATCACCTTATGTTCTTCGTAGCCTTCCAGCGTAATGTCGCGACTCTCTTCCTTGTTCTTGAGAGCTGGATAGAAAATTGCCTCTTCGATATGAGCATGCACATCCAGCTCGCTCTTCAGCTTTTTGAAGCGCGCAATTTTCGTCTCACCAGACGCCGCCTCGATTGACTCGAAGAGTTCTGAAACTGTCTTGTGGTCTTGTTTTAGTAATTTGAAAGGGTCCATGATTGATTTTCCTGGATTGAATGTCTGTGAGGTGAGTTCTTTTCCCAACGCACCTCGGGTTTCCCGGACTCTAAAAAGAGCCGGTGTATTATTCAGCGCGGTTGGCGCCGCCCTCGCGTTCACCGCGTTGGGCCTGGTCATGACCAGCGGTTTCGCGGCCGCCAGTCTGTTTGCTGCCTTCATCCTGAACTGAACTCGACTCGACTTTCGCTTTGATTACGAGCAATCGCGGTGCCATTCCTATTCGCTTGTCTTTTTCCGCCGGCCCGTTTGCCTCGCAAGTCTTTCTTCAAACCACAAAGACAACTCTTCGTCTGATTCTCGTTTCGAGGTGGGATCACCAAAAGCACCCCCCGCCGGCTTGCTCGGGGCAGCCGGCGCCTTGGCATCACGCGCCCGAACTGCTTTTTGTGGGGCGGAACGCAGGCCACGTTTCCGAGATTGTTGTTCGCCCATTAATAGTCTCCTTCTGATATCGATGGTCGTTCTTTGAAAATCGACTTCCGAACCTTAGACAAAGGCGAGGAGAAAACGCCCTAACTCGCCCTGTTTCGCTTTCATACTGGTTCTTCGGCGTATGCGCCTACCTGAATGGATAAAAAGCACTGCAAATTCCAGTCCCGACCTTGTTTGCTCCCGGCGGTTCTGTATCCGTCGATTGTGGAACTGAAAATGCGAGAACTTCGTTTTAGTGGCAAAACCGATGCGTAAACCCAAGCGGAATCAGGCCTGGTGGCTTGAGGCCGGCACCGAAAACTGTCCGGCTTGCAGTCACACGTATGTAATCCAGACGGAGTATCGTTGCGTTGCCTGCGACGGTCCCGTCTGCCACATGTGCGTCGAGCACACGATAGTCGCAGAGGTTTTCTGTCGAGGTTGTCATTCGCCGGCCACGGAAGGAGAAGTCTAAGGAATGACTGCGCGAGCCATTTGGAAAGGTGACTTGAAACTGGATTCAATCAGGGTCCCGGTGAAGCTTTACTCGGCGGTGCAGGATCAAACGGTTCGGTTTCATATCCTTGACGAAAAGTCGAAAACGCGGGTCAAGCAACACATGATCGATGCTGACTCCAGTGAAGAAGTTCCCACGGAGGAGATTCAGAAGGGCTATGAAGTCGAGCCCGGGACGTTCGTGATTCTCACCGACGAAGAACTCGAGAGTCTGGAGCCAAAGGCCTCGCGGGAAATCGAAATCACGCAGTTTGTCCCACCGGCGACAATCGCGCCCGAGTTTTACGATCGTCCTTATTACCTAGGCCCGGACGGCGATCAGGCGGCGTACTTCGCCCTGGCTGAAGCTTTGAGCAACAAAGAAAAAGAAGGTGTGGCGCGCTGGGTCATGCGCAAACAGCCTTACGTTGGGGCCCTGCGCGCTGAAGGCGATCATCTCGTTTTGTCTACCCTGCGTCACGCGGAAGAGGTGCTATCGGCGAAGGACCTGCCAAAGCCGGCCGGGCGCGCGCCGGACAAAAAAGAATTGAGCATGGCGCGGCAACTGGTGGCGTTGCTGGAAGGTGAGTTCAAAGCCGAGGACTATCAGGATGAGTATCGAGCGCGCGTGATGGAATTTCTCGAGAAGAAAGCCAAAGGTCACGCGCCGCGGCTGAGTCTGGTCAAGGCCAAACGCAAAGCCGCATCGCTCGACAAGGTCTTATCAAAGAGCATTGAGGCGTTGAAGAAACAGAGACGAGCAGCGTAAGGCAGAAGGCAGTAGGCAGAAGGCAGAAGGCAGGAAGCCAGGCGGCCAGGAAGAATTACGATGGCGACTCGCAAGAGAGCAAAACGAAAACCCGCAGAGGATGACGAACAGCGAAGTGCGCGCCCCTTCTGGTCGGGCACGCTGACTTTCGGTTTGGTGAGCGTCCCGGTAGACCTCTATCCCGGAAACCGTACGAACCGGGCGCCGCTGCGAATGCTTGGGCCGGAAGGCGAACCGCTGGCGCGCCGTTACTTTTCACAAAAAACCGGGCGCGACCTCGACAACGAGCAGATGGTCCGCGGTTACGAGATCGATAAAGACAAGTATGTGATCGTAACCGATGATGAGCTGGAGCGTCTCGCTCCTGATCAAAGCCGCGATATAGACCTGCGACGCTTTGTCGAGCTCGAATCGATCTCGCCGCTATACTTTGATCGTTCGTATTTCCTGGCGCCTTCGGCTGGTTCCGAAAAAGCGTACCGGTTGCTGGCGGAGACAATGCAAAAGGACAAGCTGGCGGGCATCGCTACGTTCGTAATGCGGGGCAAGGAATACCTGGTGACAATTTTTCCTGAGAATGGAATCCTGCGCGCCGAGACCATGCGTTTTGCCGGCGAGTTACGGACGCCAAAGGACGTGGGTTTGCCGGCGAAGAAAAAGGTTCCGGCGGCTACGGTCCGCAAATTCGAAAAAATAATCGCGAAGCACTCCGAAAAGCACCTCTCGCTTTCTGACCTCAAAGACGAGAAGACTGCGCAGCTGCTGAAGCTGGTCGAGAAAAAACGCAAGCAACGCAAGAACGTGGTTGAAGTAGAAGTGCCTGAACGGGAAGAAGGCAAAGTCATCGATCTGATGGAAGTCTTAAAGAAGAGCCTCGCGGGCAAGCGCAAAGCCGCCGCCTAACCAGTCACTCCCTACCGCCGGGACTGCCGTCACTTCGGGGCGTTAGAGTACCAATTTTAGTTGGGTTGTTTCCACGTTCGATAAAAGCCCGACTAAAGTCGGTACTCTGAACACCGCTTGCCAAAGTAGATTGCCAACCCTCCCGCCGGGACTGCCGTAATTTCGAGGCGTTAGAGTACCAACTTTAGTTGGGTTCTTTTCCCGTTCGATAAGAGCCCGACTAAAGTCGGTACTCTGAACACCGCTTGCCAAAGTAGATTGCCAGCCCTGCTGCCGGAGATCTGGACATAGCCGACAGAAACTATTACGTTCACAGCCGAGGATAGTTGCTCGTCGATAGACTGAGAGAGGATAAGAATGCGCGTTCTGGTAACCGGCGGCGCCGGCTATATCGGCAGTGTCGTGGTCGAACAATTACTGAGTCATGGCCATGAGGTGATTGCTTTTGACAGCCTCGCAAAAGGACATCGCGCGGCGGTGGTGCCCGCGGCTGAATTCGTGGCCGGCGATCTGCTGAACCAGGATGTTCTAACCAGCACCCTCAAGAATGGGCGCGTCGAAGCGGTAGTGCACATGGCTGCGGATTCGCTGGTTGGCGAATCAGTCGAGCAGCCCGCAAAGTATTATCGAAACAATGTCGTCGCCGGGCTTTCTCTGCTCGACGCCATGCGAGCGGCCGAGGTTGGGCGCCTCGTCTTCTCTTCGACCGCCGCGGTTTACGGAGAGCCGATCAGACAGCCAATTTCGGAAAACGATCTAACCAATCCCACGAATCCTTACGGTGCCACCAAATTGGCGTTCGAAAAGGCACTCGCCTGGTACGCGACGGCTTATGGTTTGCGTTATGCCTCGCTCCGTTACTTTAATGCCGCCGGAGCCACTGAACGCTGCGGTGAGTGGCACGATCCGGAAACGCACCTTATTCCCATCGTGCTGCAGGCGGCCTCCGGCATGCGTCCGGAAGTACAAATCTATGGCGATGACTATCCCACCCGGGATCGCACCTGCGTCCGCGATTACATTCATGTGATTGATCTGGCCCAGGCGCACGTTCTCGCGCTGGGAATACTTGGTGAGCGGAGTGCGATCTATAACCTGGGGTGCGGCGGCGACGGCTACAGCGTCAGTGAGTTGATCGAGATCGCCCAGGAAGTTACCGGAAAGGAAATTCCCACCAGGATGGGACCGCGTCGCGCCGGCGATCCCGCGGTGCTGGTGGCGAGCTCCGCGAAGATTAAAGAGGAGCTGGGATGGTTACCGGCGCTTCAGGATCTGCGTAAGATAATCGGCTCAGCCTGGAAGTGGCTGCAGGATCATCCTCATGGCTACCCGGATTGAGTGTGATCCAACATTTTCCATTTCTCATTGGTCATTTTGGAAGTGGTTCGTGTTATTTCGTGTGATTCGGATCGTGTCTGGTCGAGAACTCAGAGCGATCCACTAAGTCACACGAACTTCCACGAAACGAGGCCCTCCGAAGGTCGAATGGCAAATGAAAAATATCAAATGACAAATGGAAAATGCTCTGGTCGCGGGCTATTTCATATGGATCCGCGTCACAGCGAAGTGTCACTTCCGCCAAACAATACACACAAGTTTCCCATATCTAGGCGCCCATCCAGGTTCGAAGCAGGGAGGGATCGCAATGCTTTGCCGAGAAGTGATGACTGAAAACCCCGTGTGTTGTTTGCCGCATGATTTGGTGAGCATGTCGGCCCGCTTGATGCGGCGCGAAGACGTGGGCGCCGTGCCGGTCATCAACGACGAACAGCGAAGACAGTTGATCGGCATCGTTACGGATCGCGACCTGGCTATCAAGGTCGTTGCCGAATCGCGCGACCCGAATCACACGCTGGTTCAGGATGTGATGACTTCGACGATTGTAGTCTGTCGCGGGCGTGAGGATCTTTCGCACGCCATCAAAGCGATGGAAGCGCACCAGATCCGGCGCATTCCGGTGATTGATAATGAAGGCCGGATAGTCGGCATCATCTCGCAGGCAGATGTAGCCGTGCGTTTGCATGAGCCGGGACAAACTGCCGAAATGGTGGAAGAGATTTCGCAGGCGGCGTGATCAGCGTCACCTTTACTTAATGCGTCATTGACGAGACTGAGCGAGGGTTGAACACGGTGCTGCCCGATTGGTTTAGATAGGCGCGGACTTTTGGAGGAATTTGGCGGCGAAGCAGCGCGTGCCGCGCCTGCCACTGATCAGCCGGACTCATTTCCACCAGGAAGCGAATTTCTTTAGCTTCCAAAACCGCGATCGGAATCCCATCGCGATAAAGGATCCGGTTCGAAGATGCCGGCGCCAGCCGGGAACCGGGCGTAACCACCCCAATCAAATTCAGTGGGTCGGCGGCGTTGATGGAAATCAACGAGCTCTCTGCCTGAGTGCGCCGGATTGACCTGAGCAGCTGCACGGCATCAGCCGTCGCGAACTGTTCGCCGCTAAAGCCGCCCACAAAGCGTCCGCCGCGGATTTCGCCCCGCGCTTCCAGCCGGCGGAAGACGCGCAACAAATCTCGCCAGGGAATATTGATCGACTCACGATCGAGCAGTTTGCGAAACACGACTCCATACCGCTGCAACAGCTTAAGGGCGACTGCTTCGATTGTCTCCCGATCAACGGGTGGATTGCGACCGTCGCCGTTAGGCGAAGCGGGCGAGGCGGCGGGCGCTCGCTCGTCCCGCCGCAGACGAACCCAACGGCCGGCGTCATCCATGCTGTAAACCTGTTTTCGTTTTCGCCGGCGCTTTTCGACCTCGCGATGCGTGGTCTTGCTGAGCGGGGTCAGCAACGCCCGCAAGCCGGTGAAACTATCGGCGCTCACCATGCCGCGAAAAACCAACTCACCCAGGGCCTCTTCAACCATGCTCGGCAAGAGATTCGTTCCGGCTACGAGATCGACAAAGAATGAGGCGCCGTGCTCCTTAAGATAGTCGTGCACCGTAGCCGTATTGGTCGGCAGTTGTGATCCATTGGCTTCCGCCGGAGCCGGGAAGGCCTGGTTCCAGGCGCGAACATTCTTGCGATTGAGCAGGACCACCGGCGTGCTGCGCACGGGTGATGAGCTGCTGACCTTTTCCGGCGCCAGACGCGGAGGCGAAAGACGCAGCCAGGTAAGCCGACCCGACAGACACAGCGCATCCAGCCAGGCGGGATCGTAATCCGCTACGCGGGCCGGCAGGATTTCGGATTCCCACGAGCCGGCCGGCGCTTCGAAACCCTCCAGTTGATCCAACACTGCGGCCACGCTCTCCGGTCCCTGCACCTGGTGATCCGAGGCGACCTTTTGCCAAACAAAAAGGAAACGCATGAAATCCGCCGCGGAAACCGGCTCGATTTCCTTGCGCAGACGGTTAAGCGTGTAACTGTGTATGCGCGCCAGCAGCCGGCGTGAACACCACTCAATCTCCTGACGCTCAGGCGTGAAGTTTCCCTGCATCGCAAAGCCTTCGCCTTCAAGACGAGCCAGCGCAACTTCAATCTGTCGCAGCGAAACTGAAAACGAGTCAGCAAGCTCCGGAACGGTAACCGGCCCGAGGCCTTCCAGGCGGCCGCGCAGGATGTCGATCAGCGCCTCTTCCGTCAGCCACGTCTCGGCGGCATAACTTGCCGGCGGCTCAATCGGCGGCGTGAGAGTGGCGTGCTCATGAATGGCCTGCAGCGCCGGGAGGCGTTCCGCAGCTACCCAGAGATTCGTGTCGGCTGGCGCCACAGTGAGGATTGTGGCTCGCCGCGCATTCACCAATTCATCGAAAAGCGGCTGCCAATCATTTCGCCGGCCCTCTTCCAGGGTAACGAAACCCAATTGCATCAAGGCATCGTGCAACTCGTCAGCGTTTTCGGCGCGCGGCCAGGCCTCGTCACGCACGCGCGCAATCGCTGCCACATCGAGACGGCCCAAATCAGCAGCGGACTCAGCGTCCAGAAAGCGCCGGTTCATTACCGCGAGGGTGCGACGCTCCTCAGCCGGAGCATCGTCAAGAAATGCGTAAGGCTTTGCGGTCAGAATCTCCTGCGCCAGCGGCGATGGTTCGTTCATCTCGCGCGAGATGAGTTGGCGTTCGCCCCCTTCAATCGACCTCAATAAAGCTTCCAGCCCGCGAATGTCCATGGCCTCTTCCAGACAATCGCGAACAGTTTGAGATACGAGAGGATGTCCGGGAATCTCAATTGGACCGGTAAGATTTTCGGCACAGGCGACCTGGTCCGGAAAAACCAGCGCGAGCAAATCCTCGGCCGCCATGCGCTGCAGTTGCGGGGCGACTTTGCCGCCATTGCGCCAGCGCGGTATTGCGAGCGCGCGGGTGGCGTTCCAGCGCCAACGAATCGTGAACATCGGCGCATCCAGCAGCGCCTGGGTCAGCACCTCGCAGACAGTTTTGGAATTGAGATATTGAAAAATCGTTTCGAGGGGAAAGCTATGGGTCGGTCCCAGCGAGAGCACGATCGAATCTTCGGTAGCCGCGGCCTGCAGCTCAAAATTGAAGGTGCGGCAGAAACGCTTTCGCAAGGCCAGCCCCCAGGCACGATTTAAGCGGCTTCCGAACGGCGCATGAATCACCACGTGCGTGCTGCCGTTTTCGTCAAAAAAGCGCTCGACGACGATATCTTTTTGAGTTGGCATGACTCCCAACGCCAACCTCGTCAAAGCGAGATACTCGACTACTTGTTCTGCAGCTCCCTGGCTGATACCAACTTCTTCAGTGAGCCACTTCATGCTCGAACCGAGGGCGCCCTCGCCGGCTTCGTCAGCAGAGATTTCCAGGCGTTCGGCGATCTCTGCGCGCAGCCGCGAGACGGCTTGCGAAAGTTCTTCGGATCGCCCGGGCGCTTCGCCCAGCCAGAAGGGAATCGAAGGCGGTTGGCCCGCGGCGTCCTCGACCCTGACTGCACCCGGCTCGACTCGCTTGATCCGATACGAAGTGTTCCCCAGTTGAAAGATGTCGCCGGCCAGACTCTCAATCGCAAAGTCTTCATTCAAAGTGCCGACAAAGGTCTCGGACGGTTCGAGAATCACTCGATAGTCTGAAGTGTCCGGAATGGCGCCACCGTTGGTGATGGCTGAGAGGCGCGCACCTTTTCGCGCTCGCAGCCGGCCGTTCACCGCATCATGATGCAAATAAGCGCTGCGCCGGCCTCTCCGCGTGGTAAAGCCTTCCGATAACATGCGGATGATCGCATCGAAATTTTCGCGAGAGAGATTTCGGAACGGATAAGCACTGCGGACCATTTCAAACAACGCAGTCTCTGTCCATTCCTCGGCAGCAACGGCGGCCACAATTTGCTGGGCCAGGATATCCAAAGGCTGCTCGGGGATGGTCAGATGATCCAGCTCGCCGCGCCGGACGGCGTCGAGCAGAGCGGCGCACTCAACCAACTCGTCGCGTGAAAGCGGAAACACCCGGCCTTTGGGAAAGCCGCTTACGGTGTGATTCGAACGGCCAATGCGCTGCAAGAGCGTCGAGATGGCGCGGGTCGATCCGATTTGCACCACCAGGTCAACGGCGCCGATGTCGATGCCTAACTCGAGCGAGGCGGTCGCCACCAGCGCGCTCAACTCGCCTGATTTCAAACGCTGCTCGGCTGAAAGTCTCAACTCGCGAGCCAGACTGCCATGATGCGCGGTTACGTTCTCGTCGCCCAGCCGCTCACCGAGATGCCTGGCCACGCGCTCGGCCATCCGTCTCGTGTTCACAAAAACCAAAGTGGTGCGATGCTCTCGAATTAAGGCGGCGAGCCGGTTGTAGATTTCTTCCCAGACTTCGTTGGACATTATCGCCTCAAGCGGCGAACTGGGAATTTCGAGGGCCAGGTCGAGCCGGCGTGTGTGACCGGTGTCGATAATCGTGCAACGTGGAGTGCTGTCGCTCTCAAGATTTGCCGTGCCAACCAGAAAGCGGGCAACTTCCGCAATCGGTTTCTGGGTTGCCGAGAGGCCGATACGAACCAGGGGCTCTTTCACCAGCGCCTGCAGCCGCTCAATCGAGAGGGACAGATGCGAGCCGCGCTTGTCGTCAACCATGGCATGAATTTCATCGACGATCAGCGTGCGCGTGGTCGAGAGCATGCGGCGGCCGCCTTCGCTGGTCAACAGGATGTAAAGCGATTCAGGCGTGGTGACGATGATGTGCGGCGGCTTCTTAGTCATCCCCGCGCGATCTTTCGCCGGAGTGTCACCGGTGCGCACGAAGGTGCGAATCTCGACGTCGCCGATCCCCAACGTCGCCAGGTTCTGTTGAATCCCGCGCAGCGGCTCTTGCAAATTTATTTGAATGTCATTGCTGAGCGCTTTGAGCGGCGAGACGTAAACCACGTGGGTCTCGTCGGCGAGTGTGCCGTCGACAGCCTTACCAACCAGATCGTCAATCGCAGAAAGGAATGCGGCCAGAGTCTTGCCGGAGCCGGTCGGGGCGGCTATCAAAGTGTGCTGTCCCTGCTTAATGGCCGGCCAGGCCCGAGCCTGTGGTTCAGTCGGCGCCGGGAAATGTTGCCGGAACCAATCGCGAACGGCGGGATGGAAATATTCAAGCTGGTTCATAAAAAGGGCCGCCAGTGTACCACGAGTGAAACGCTGTGTTAAGAGCGGGGAATGACCAGCCTAACCAACTTTCGAACATCTTTCAAGTTGCCCGAACGACAACAAGGAAGACGATTCACGAAAGCACCCGAACGAAAAGAACAGTTCTTTTTCGTGCCGTTTCGTGTGATTTCGTGGATCGTTCTTGATGGCTCCCCATGCGCAACCGCCCTGGAAGAGTTAAACTCTTTCGCCAGTCTATTGAGAACATGCCCAAAGCCCACCGCGACTATCATCCGTCAAAGCACACAACTGCCGCCAAACCTCGTGGTGGGGCATCGCGCGGGCGACTAAAGATTCCGTCCAAAGTCGAGAACGTTGAGTTGAGTTTCGGTAGTCGACAGGTGAAGCTGACCAACCTGAACAAGCTTTTCTGGCCGGAACTGAAAATCACCAAGAGAGATTTACTGCAGTACTATGCCGATGTGTCGTCGCTGTTGCTGCCGCATATCCAGGATCGCGCCATGGTGATGAAGCGTTATCCCAACGGCGCGGCAGGTGAATTCTTTTTTATGAAGCGGGCGCCTTCACCGCGGCCGCCCTGGGTCGAGTTATGTTCAATCCATCATGGCTCGGGGAATGTCATTGACTTTCCCATCATTCAGGACCTGGCGGCGCTCCTTTGGGTGATCAACCTCGGTTGCATCGATCTGAATCAATGGTACGCGCGCTGCGATGACGTGGATCGGCCCGACTATCTGCACTTCGATTTGGATCCGGTTCCAGGCGCGAAGTTTGAGCAGGTGAGGGAAGCGGCTCTGGTCGTGCGCGATGCCTTGCAGTCCCTGGGGATGACTTCCTATGCAAAAACGACTGGCTCAAAAGGGATTCACATCTATGTCCCTATCGTGCGCGGGCCGACGCAGAAACAGGTGTGGACCATAGCCAAAGAAATTGGTCACGTGCTCGCGGCGGCAAATCCAAAGCTGCTGACCGCGGTTTACAAAGTTGCCAACCGGCCGAAGGGCAGGATCCTGGTCGATTACAACCAGAACGCGTGGGGCCGGACGTTGGCCTCGATCTACTCGATCCGGCCGACGCCCAAAGCGACGATTTCGACGCCGGTAACCTGGGAAGAAATAGAACGAGGCGTGAAGATCGAAGACTTCCGCATCGACAATGTGCGCAAGCGGTTCGATAAGGTGGGCGATCTTTGGAAGCCGCTCGTGGACAAACGAAAACGATTT
>JBBPID010000001.1:0-210759 GCA_038040505.1 Acidobacteriota bacterium
GCCCTCGATCGTGAAAACGCTGTTCTTACTTGACATGGATCAAACATACAAGCGGACGAGATGAAAATAGCCCAGCACTTTAGTGCTGGGATTACGTCGAGTTTTACAAATAGTCCGTGAAGCGGACGACTGAGACTAACTACAATCTACGGCCGGTCGTAATGTTCGTGAGTAAGAGGTTTCAGCCGTCCGCTTCCCGGACTAATTCTTTTGTCCGACCGAAACCCAGCGCTGAAGCGCTGGGCTATTTTCAACCGTCCGCTTCCCGGACGAAAAGCGACGGAATTGGCGTAACTTCTGGTCTCCAATTCTTGCGAAATTACCCCCCTCAGGTCAGGTCCTTGACGGCCATTTCGCTGGCTGTTTTTTGTTCTCCTCCACCAAAATCCCCTCGCTGTGCGCTCATGAAATGTCTCGCCGCGAAACTTCATATCCATCAGAGAAGTTTCTTCGAGACAATTTGCCTTGGGCAAATGCGGTTTGCAACTGGGTTGCTCGCAGGTAAGGGCGCGTCTTTGAAGGTCGTATGACAAGGAGTTTCTTACTATGCGCGTGATTGTTCAGTTGCAAGAAGATGCAGCCATGGAACTGCAGCAAGGTCAGGTAGATCGCACAAGTTCATCGACGAAAGAATTACTTGATGCGGCGGCTGGTCTGGGGGCGCGGCTTGAGCCGCTCCATCCGGGTCAAACCCATCCGTTGCTGACGCCTTACTTCATGGTTGAAGTGGCCGATCGCGAGGCCGCTCAAAAAGTGATCGATAGTCTCTCGCGATTCCCAATTGTTGAGGCAGCTTACCTCAAGCCCGAAGAAGAGTTGCCTTAACACTTCCCAAACCCGAAAGGAGTCGAAATAATGGCTAAGAAGACACCTCCCGGGGGCCCAGCCTACTCTGGATCCCCTTCAGCGCCCGTTGCCAGCGAGCGCGAACTGATTGTTGTTGCAGCTCCCCAGGCCGGATTGCGCGCCACAGGCGAGGCCGTAGCGTCAGTCGCCGGCGCGGATGTGACGTCTCTCAATTCCGTCCTTAGTGCCAGCGGCGCCACGCTGATTCCCGTATTTGGCAATGAAGATCGCGTCGCCAGAACCATGTCGTTCTCGACGATGGGAACGGCCGCCGCGGATCTCCCTGAGATGACCTCGTACTATCGCGTCGTGGCTGACGACGATAAGCTGGACCAACTGGCGAGTAAGTTATTGGAAAACGACGTCGTTGAAGCGGCGTACGTGAAGCCGCCAATGGAGCCGCCTGTCATATTTGAAGATGCGGTGCTCCCGCCTAATCCACAGGAAGCTCCTCCCGTAACTCCGAATTTCAACGCGCGCCAGATCTATCTGGACGCCGCGCCGGCGGGTATCGATGCTCGGTTTGCGGCCACGGTAAACGGAGGAAAGGGGCAGGGCGTTCGGATTATCGATATCGAAGGCGCGTGGCGCTTCTCGCACGAAGACCTGGTGCAAAACCAGGGCGGCGTGGTCGGCGGCACTCAGTCGGGCGATATTGGTTGGCGCAATCACGGAACCGCGGTGACTGGTGAATTCGGCGGCGACGACAATGCGTTCGGTATCACCGGCATCTGCCCGCTGGCGAATGTGCGCGCGATTTCAATCTTCGGCGCCGGCCAGGGCTCCGCCAAGGCGATTACGGATGCGGCCAATGCTTTGAGCGCGGGCGACATCATCCTGATCGAGCTCCACGCGCCGGGGCCGCACTTTAACTTCCAGACCGTCAGCGGTCAGCGCGGCTACATCGCGATGGAATTCTGGCCGGACAATTTTGCGGCGATCGTTTATGCGACGTCAGTCCGCGGCGTCATCGTCGTCGAAGCCGCCGGCAACGGCTCGGAGAATTTCGATGACCCGCTCTACAACAACCGGCCCACCGGTTTCCCGACCACCTGGCGAAATCCTTTTAATCTCGCCAATCCACAATCGGGAGCGGTCATCGTCGGGGCCGGCGCCCCACCGCCGGGAACTCACGGGAGAAATCACGGCGCAGATCGATCGCGTCTGGATTTCTCGAACTGGGGCGCGCGCGTAGACGTGCAGGGCTGGGGCCGCGAAGTTACCACCACTGGTTACGGCGACTTGCAGGGTGGCGGCAACGAAGACCTCTGGTACACGGATGTCTTCAGCGGCACGTCCAGCGCGTCGCCGATTGTCGTTGGTGCGGTTGGCTGTATGCAGGGCGCTTTGCGTGCTGCCAGCAAACCATTGCTTACGCCGGCCACGGCGCGGAACATTCTGCGCACCACGGGCTCGGCCCAGCAGGACGAACCCGGGCGTCCGGCCACCCAACGAATCGGCAATCGGCCCAACCTCCGCCAGGCCCTTACGCAACTCGGCGTAGTGGTGAAAGGCAAGGAGATTCACAAGGAAGTCATCAAGGAAAAGGACTTCATCAAGGACAAGGCTGAGAAGCTCGAGATCAAGGAAATTAAGGAGCACAAGGACAAGGACAAGGAGAAGCTCGAGATTAAGGAAATCAAAGACAAAGAAATCAAGGAGCTGGTGAAAGAGATTCGCGACAAACTCAGAGACAAGTTCACGGACAAGATTCGCGAAATCGGACCGCAGGCGGGTGGACCTTCCAGTAGTGACCTCGAATCACGTCTGGGCGCCCTCGAACAAGCGGTCGGTGAATTAACTCACTTCATCGCCAGCGAATTGCGGCCTGATTTGCAATCCTCTGCTCTCAGCCAAGAGCAGGACCTGGTGGCGATCAGTCAGCAACTGCAACAGCAAGCTAACGATGCGAAGTCGATGAAGGACCAGAAGGACATCGAGAAGGTTCGCGAAACCTAAACCATGTGGCTGGTTCTTTGCACGACCGACGATCTACCGGCTCTGTGGGCAGCGCGCGGCCTCACCGCGCGCGGCCTGCAGCCGGTAGAGATAGTTACGACAGAGGCACTGGCCTATAACCGGCGCTTGGAACACCGTCTGACTGGCGGACAACCGAGCGTCAAAATCACGCTCGCGGATGGTCGCGTTATTGACAGCGCGACCATTCGCGGGACACTAAACCGCTTGCAGGTAATTCCCAGCTCGCACCTGCGCACGAACTCGAAAGATCGCCAGTATGCGGAACAGGAGCTTTACGCACTCTACTTAAGCTGGCTTTACGCCTTGCCCGGCAAGATGCTGAATCGACCGACGCCGCAGGGTCTCAGCGGCGAATGTCGTCATACGTCAGAGTGGGTTTGGCTGGCAAATCAGGCCGGACTAAGAACGGCGCCTTACGGTCAAAGCGAGCTTCGCAGGGCGCCGTCACTTCAAAGTTTGCCGCCGTCGGGCAGCCGCACAATCATCGTGGTTGACGGCATCTGTTGCGGCGCGCCGGCACCGCGAGAGGTTACGAACGGTTGCTCTCGTTTGTCTGAAAAGTCGGCGACAAAACTCCTCGGCGTCGATTTTGCAGTGACGAGCGACGAGGAATGGATCTTCAATCGAGCAACCCCATTTCCGGATCTGCGGCTGGGTGGAGACAAGCTTAATGATGCTCTGGCCCAGGCTCTAAACTCATGATTCTTCTTTGCGGCATTCCTTCCGAATCCCCGATTGCCATGGCCCGCGAAGCGCTCGCCTCTCTGGCAGAGCCAACCGTGGTTTTCAACCAGCGCGACTTCAGCTCGGCCCATTTTGATTTTGATCTCACGCCGGGCGTCATCAGCGGGAAGTTAGCGATTAACGGCACTTCCTGCGATCTGGCGGAAATCACTGGCGTTTATATGCGTCTGATCGAAGAGCAGGCCCTGCCGGAATTTCAAAGTCTGCCGCCTAACGGGCCAGAGCAACAACAGTGTCACAATCTTCATGACGCTCTCCTCCGTTGGCTCGAGATCACGCCCGCGCGAGTAGTAAATCGCAGCCGGCCGATGGGTTCGAATGCCTCCAAGCCGTACCAGGCCCAGTTAATCTCCCAACTCGGTTTCTCGATTCCGGAAACACTGATCACCAATGACCCGGCGCTGGTGCGCGACTTCTGCGTTCAGCATGGCCGGGTCATCTATAAATCGATCAGCGGAGTTCGCTCGATTGTGCAGGAATTAACCCCGGCTGACATGACCAGACTCGAGCAGATTCGCTGGTGTCCTACTCAATTCCAGGCCTTTGTCGAAGGAACTAACGTGAGAGTGCACGTGATTGGCCAGGAAGTTTTTGCCACCAGGATCGAAACAGATACAACCGATTACCGTTACTCGACGCGTCAGGGCGGAGAGACGGAACTGACGGCGACTGAATTAAGCGACGGTCTTAACGACCGGTGTATTCGCCTGGCGGCCGCGCTGGAATTGCCCTTCGCCGGTATCGACTTAAAGATCACGCCTGATGGCGAGGTCTTCTGTTTCGAAGTGAATCCCAGTCCCGGTTACACCTATTACGAAAGTCACACCGGTCAACCAATCGCGTTGGCCCTGGCGCGCTATCTTGCGGCGTAAAGATTCTTGAAAGTTGAGGCGTGGTCCCGCTCGCTACCGCGAGCGGTTCTATCACTCTTGACCGCTGCCTTCGCTGAGGAGTAGCGTACACCGCGTTCGTCGATCATCCTTCTCCTAAAACTTCTAGTAAATAAAATGAAATATCTCGTTTCGTTGCTGGCGGCTCTCGTACTATTCACCGCGACTGCATTTGCCCAGGGAAGAAACAGCGCTGACGCCGCATCTGTACCAACCATCGCGACCAAAGTCGCCGGCATGGAAAAGTTCCCGGGCTATTTTCCTTTTTACTGGGACGCGAAGGCCGGCAAGATCTGGCTGGAGATCGAAAGGTGGAATTCAGAGTTTCTCTACGTCGAAGCGCTGCCGGCCGGGATTGGCTCGAACGATATCGGCCTGGATCGAGGCGAGCTGGGACAGAGTTACATTGTCCGCTTTGAGCGCACCGGGCCGCGCGTCCTGCTAATCGCCTCGAACTATGAGTATCGCGCCAACAGCGATAACGCCGACGAGCGTCGCGCCGTTAAGGACGCGTTCGCCGAATCGACCCTCTGGGGATTTGAAGTCGGGGCTGAAGAGGGGAGTCGCGCGCTGGTCGACGCGACCGCGTTTTTTCTGCGTGACGCGCATCAAGTGCCGAACACGCTGCAGCGTTTGCAGCAGGGGAGCTTTCGTTTGGACGCAACGCGCTGCGCATTCTATTTGCCCAACACCAAAAATTTTCCGAAGAACACGGAAGTCGAAGCCACGCTCACTTTCACCAGTGAGGAGCCGGGCCAATTGGTGCGATCGGTGACGCCGAACCCGCAGGCGATTACCGTCCGCGAGCATCATTCGCTTGTCGAACTGCCGCCGCCCGGATTCAAGCCCCGCGTCAACGACCCGCGCGCGGGTTTCTTCGGGATCACCTACATGGACTTTGCCACGCCGATCAGCGAACCGATCGTTAAGCGCTACATCAGTCACCATCGCCTGCAGAAAAAAGACCCCGGGGCGGGACTGAGCGAGCCGGTAAAGCCAATCGTGTACTACGTCGATCGCGGCGCGCCTGAGCCCGTGCGCTCAGCTCTAATCGAAGGCGCCAGTTGGTGGAACCAGGCCTTTGAAGCTGCCGGATATCGCAACGCTTTTCGGGTTGAAGTCATGCCGCCCGGCGCTGACGCGATGGACGTGCGTTACAACGTGATCCAGTGGGTGCATCGCTCGACGCGCGGGTGGTCATACGGGAACGCGCTCACCGATCCGCGCACCGGGGAAATTATTCAGGGCCGAGTCAGCCTCGGCTCGCTGCGCGACCGGCAGGATTTTCTAATCGCTGAAGGCTTGTTGGCGCCTTACGGCAAAGGCCCGTCAGCGACGGCGAGAATTTTGGAGTCGATCGTGCTCGCTCGTCTCCGTCAGTTGTCGGCGCACGAAGTGGGACACACGCTTGGACTGCAACACAACTTTGCCGCCAGCATATCCAACCGCGCTTCGGTGATGGATTATCCGGCTCCATTCAGCAAGCTTGGCCCCGATGGCGTCCCTGATATTTCCGAAGCTTACGCGCGCGGCATCGGCGAATGGGACAAAGTGACGATTGCCTATGGGTATCAGGATTTCCCGGCCGGCACCAATGAAAGCGCGGCGCTGGATAGAATCCTGAGCGATGCTTTCAAACGCGGCCTGATGTATCTGACCGATCAGGATGCACGGCCGGCCGGCGCTTCGAGTTCGGTGGCGCATCTTTGGGACAACGGCGCGAATGTCATCGATGGTCTGGCCAATCTAATGAAGGTGCGGGCGGTGGCGCTGAATCGCTTTGGTGAAGACAACATTCGCGAAGGCGCGCCGATGGCCACGCTGGAAGATGCGCTCGTGCCGCTCTACATGCACCACCGTTATCAGGTGGAAGCTGTAGCGAAATTGGTAGGCGGCGAGGACTACACTTTCAGCCTGCGCGGCAAAGGCGATCGCAATCCGCAGATTATTCCCGCGGACGAGCAGAGACGCGCGCTGTCCGTAGTGCTCGACACGTTGAAGCCGGAGAACCTGGCCCTGCCTGAATCGCTCTTGCGTTTGATTCCGCCGCGGCCTCCGGATTACCCGCGCACACGCGAAAATTTTCGCACTCGCACCTCGCCGGCGTTTGATGGCTTAGCCCCGGCCGAGGCTTTTGCCAATCACGTCTCCGACTTTCTACTGAATCCCGAGCGCGCCGCGCGTTTGGTTGAGTTTCACGCGCGCGATCAGCGCAATCCCGGCTGGGATGAAGTTCTCGATAAGATCATCACCGCCACCTGGAAGGCGCCGGTTGGTCTGGCGAGACGACCACAGCTTCCGCCGAGTGCCGCCCGAAAGTATCCGTTCACGATCGACTATGAGGCAGAAGTGCAGCGCACGGTCAACATGGTGGTGCTGAACAAGCTGATGGCGCTGGCGGCCAACGAGCGGGCTTCGAACCAGGTGCGGGCGATTGCCGAATTCCGACTGGATGTATTGCGCAACTCGATCATCAGCGAGCGCAATTTGACGCGCGATGAAAACCAGCAGGCCTTTCTGTTCTATGCGGCAAATCAGATCAAGCGCTTCCAGGACGATCCGAAAAAGATGAACCTCACTCGTCCCAGCGATCCTCCGGACGGCCAACCGATTGGCATGGACTGGTGGAACAAAGCCGAACGCGATTGGTGCGATTGGCGATAGCGTCAGAAGGGCATCAGGTATGAGTGCTGAGAAACCTGCGACCTGGTGGAGCAGAACCAGACCGCTGCTAATCCTCGCTTGCCTCATTTTCTTTCACCTGATTTTCAGTTTCGTCGCCATCTCGATACTCAACCACGCTTTTAATTTTGGCAGGCGCACCATCCTCTTGCACCTCTCTGTGGTTAGCGGTTTGATCGCGGCAATCACCTTCGGTTTGGGTCTTTGCCTCTTTTTCCGGCTCGTGAGGCGGAATCGTACTACCAAACTATTGCTGTCTTGCCTGCCGGCAGTCAGCTTTGCCGCCTTGCTGCTTCTGTACCTGACTAATTACATCAGCAACGCGCGGTGGGGTAATAACTTTAACTATCAGGTTATGGCTCAATGGCAATTTCGGGCAGAGATACTTAAACAAGGCGAGCACATCCTGGCGCCCCAGATTTACATTTCGTTGCTGGTGGGCTTGATCGTTATCTGCGGAATTTATCTGGCGCTATCGAAGCGAATATTTCTGGGCCTGGAAGAACTGTTTCTGCCTCAGCGCCACTTCAGCTTGTTTCGAGATCCAAAGCGCTCAAGAAAGTCATTGGTCTTGATCGGCCTGGTTGGACTGGCTTTCGGTCTTTACCTGTTTATTTTGGCCCGCAACGTCGACTCTGTAGGACACCTGATGGACGAGCCCATCATCGGGTTCTTTAAGACCGACACCGAGAGCGCAGATGACCTGAGCAGGTATAGCGCCGCGCCCGCACTGCGAGAGCGCGAAAACCGCCGGCGGCAGGAATATCCGCGCAACCAGCGATTCTCGCGCAAGAACGTCATCCTTATCATTGTAGATTCGCTACGGCCGGATCATATGCAGGTATACGGATACGGGCGCCCAACCACGCCTTTCCTTTCCAGTCTCTTCGCGTCGGGCCACCTCAGGAAAGTAGACTTCGCGCTCGCCACTTGTCCTTTCACCTCCTGCGGAGTTATCAGCACGATGGCGTCCCAGAATTTCAAAAGTCTTGTTCCCGAGAGTTTCAAGCTACATGACTTGCTATTCGATCAAGGCTATCAGGTGAATTTCGTCCTTTCGGGAAACCACAATTGGTATAGCTTGAAGAATTTCTACGGGCAGAGCATTACTTATTTTTTCGACGGAAATAACTCTGTCAGGTACACGGCGAATGATGACCGTGTGATTCTTGAGGGCCTGGAGAAGGTTCCTGCGTACTCAGGTACGCCGGCCTTCTTTTATTTTCATTTGATGTCGACTCACTATGTCGGGATCAAGCAAGATCGCTATCGCGTCTATAACCCATCAACTATTGAAGGCACCTGGGAGTCGCTGGTCAGTGGCAAGTATGACGCGACCACAAAAACAAACAACTATGACAACGGAGTACTTCAGGCGGACGCGACGATCGGAGAAATATTTGAGAACCTCAGGCAGAAAGGCTATTTGAACGACAGCATCGCCGTGATTCTCAGCGACCACGGTGAGGGATTAGGAGAGCGTGGTCCTGATTATTATTCCCACACCCTGACTCTGTATCAGGAGTTCATTCGGATCCCGCTTTTGATTTATGACGAGGTGCGGCCGAAGTATGAGAATACAAAGTTTGCCCGCCAGATCGATGTCGCGCCGACGGTGCTGCAACGCCTCGGCCTCTCGATTCCTCCCTCCTGGCAAGGCCGGTCTCTGCTGGAACCGAGTGTCACGTCATACAGCTTCCACGAGACCAGACCAAACAAAGTTCCCATCTATGCGGTCATCGAATGGTCCGAGTCCACAATCTACAAATACATTCACTCCGGGTCTAAAGAAGAACTCTACGAGTTAGCCAGCGATCCGCACGAGCATAGAAATTTAATCGGCACGGCCGCTCCAGAGTTGATCGGCCGGCTGAAAGCAAAACTGACGGAGTATCGCTCTAGTTATTGATTAGTTTTTTAAAGCCAGCTGAACCGATTTCTCGCGACCGTGGCTGGGTAAGCGGCTCTGCCGCCCGATGTGCGGAAGGGCTCAACCCTTCGGAAAGGCGATCATTTGGTCTCTTGGGGCTGTGCCCCAAACACCGGTAAGCCAGAGTCTTTATTTGCAGGCGTTGCAACGCCAATGGGATGGCGAAGGTTGCGCCGCTGAGCTATCATCGGCTTCGATATACAAACGCCGCCCAGGATCCAACGACCCGTCACAGGCTGAGCAAGTGCGATGCCTTCATTCGATAAGGTTTAGAGCGTCCTGAACGACGCACAATTACCATTGAAGAAAACGCCGGATAAAGGCTTGCCAGAAATAGACTATGAAAGTCAGGGAAGTTATTAAGCTTCTCGAAGGGGGAGGATGGTATCTGGCGCGGACGAAGGGCAGTCATCGCCAGTTCAAAAACCCAAACCGGACCGGAACCGTGACAGTTTCAGGCCAGCCGAGTGTTGACGTCCCGCCGGGAACATTGAATAGTATTCTGAAGCAGGCTGGGCTAAAGCAAACTGGAGGAACCAGGGATTGAAATACGCTGTTGTAGTCGAAAAAGGTGAAACTAGTTTTGGCGCTTACGTGCCGGACTTGCCCGGCTGTATCGCAGCGGCGGATACCCGAGAAGAAGTCTTGCGGTTGATTCATGAAGCGATCGAGTTTCACGTCGAAGGCCTGCGCGAAGACGGTCAGCCAATCCCCGAAGCTTCCTCAAGCATTGAATATATCGAAGTCGCCGCGTGAACTCACGCGCGCGGCGGATCAAAGAACTCAAGAAGAGTCTTTTTCCATTACATTGACGGTTCTTGTCTGCGCATGAGAGCCCTCGATTGGCAGGTGTACATGGATTGGGAGGTTCTCCGGGTTCATCATGTTTGATTTGGACGGTCCAACCTCATCAGCGTTCCCAGCAAAACATTCGCCCCATTCTCGATATCCTTGGGCCGCGAGAATTCTTTGGGTGAATGACTGATGCCGCCGACGCTGGGAATGAAGATCATGCCGACCGGCGCGAGGCGGGCCATGTCCTGCGCGTCGTGACCGGCGCCGCTGGGCATCTGTTTCGTAGTCAGGCTCAGTTCTTTCGCGGATTGATCGATCAGAGCGCGAATGCGCGCGTCGGTGGGTGCGGGAATGTTGACGTTGATCTCTTTGAAATCGAAGGTGACTCTACTGGTCCGGGCAATCTGATCGGCTTCAGCGCGAACCTTCTGATAAAGCATTTCAATTTTGGCAGCATCGAGATCGCGCAGTTCAAGACTCAAAACCACCTTTCCCGGAATCACATTAGGCGCGCCTGGCAGTGCCTGAATGCGGCCGACGGTGCCGACTTGGCGACCGGGAACGCTGGTCGCTACTCGGTTGACGGCCTCGATGAATTTGGCCGCGGCGAGAAGAGCGTCCTGCCGGTTATTCATTGCCGTCGTGCCGGCATGATTAGCAAACCCTTCAATCGTCACGTCCCACCAATTGATACCGACGATGCCTTCGACAATTCCAATATCGATCTTTTCGGTATCGAGAATCCCGCCCTGTTCAATGTGCAATTCGAGATAGGCGGCAATACTTCCGCGCTCGCGCCGCACGGTTGAGAGTTTCGTTGGATCCCCGCCGATAAACTTGATGCCCTCGCGAATCGTCTTGCCGCTGCGGCTAACCAGATCGAGTTCCTTCTCAGTCAACTCGCCATCAATCGCGCGACTGCCGATCAAGCCGCCTTCTTCGTTCTGAAAGATGATTAATTCGAGCGGATGCCGTGTCGTTACCTTGTTTTCGGCCAGCGTCTGCGCGACTTCAATCGCGCCCAGCGAGCCCACATCGCCGTCGTAGTTGCCGCCTTCCGGCACGCTGTCGATGTGTGAACCGAACCAGAGCGGCTTCAGAGTGCTTTCACTTCCGGCGCGGCGTCCGATGAGGTTTCCCGCGGCGTCGATGCTGGTATCAAGTTGCGCCCCGCGCATCAGGCCCATCACATACTCGCGGCCCTGCCGGTCAGCTTCGCTGTAAGCCAGCCGGCTGACGCCGCCCTGCGGATTGCGGCCGAACTCAGCCAACTTGTTGAGGTGCTCAACGATACGCGGGCCGTTAACGCGCAGCTGTGGTTCAGATAACCGCTCGTCAAAGATCGGACGCCGAAAAGCAAACGCGCTCGCGGCGCCCAGAACTCCGAGATTGAATCGGCGACGATTCATATTGTGGATCCTTAATCTGGCCCTCCCTTACGGTCGGGCTTCTGAGACCAGCGGTTACGGCTCAACGCGAATTGGCGATCACAACCGGCGCAAGTCCGTCGGAAAACGAACCGCCGAAATCGAACTGAACCTTAATGACATAGACGCCGATCTTATCAATATATCCCCACCTACCGCCTTGCTTAACGTTTGCCAACCCTTCGCGGAATGGGAACGCCACGTCGAAACGATATTGGATTTGAGTCATGTGCCGGTTGTCGATGTAGCCCCATTTATTCCCCGTTTTGACTGGAGCCAGACTATCGACGAAGCGACCCGCCTCATCGTATTTGCCGAAATCCGGCTCCATTCCCCGATACATTTCGATCCGGCCCGGGTCAATGTAAAACCACTTTCCCGCTTTTTTCACTGCGGCCCAACCTTCGCTGAAGAGTCCGGCGTCTTCGAACTCCGGATCAATAACGTACTTACCCTTCCGATTGATGAAGCCCCACTTGCCACCCTCCTTAACTGCCGCCAAGCCCTCAGAAAAAGAACGCGCAGACTCAAATTGACGATCTATTGCCTGCTTACCTTGTTTATCAATAAAGATCGACTTGTCGCCGGCCTTGACGGGAGCCACGCCCTGTTTGAAGGGGAAAGTGAGATCGAAGGCCGGCTGAATCACAAAAGCCCCAGTCTTGCTGATGTAGCCCCATTTGTCCCCACGCTTGGCTTCCGCTACGCCTCCGGAGAAGCCCCATGCCTGATCGAACTGTGGCGCTATCACGATGGCGCCGGTCTTGTCGATGTATCCCCATTTGCCGTCGATTTGGACGGCGGCGAGTTGTTCAGTAAAGCTGACCGCGTCATCAAATTTGGCATCGATAACTAATTTGCCGGTCTTATCGATGAATCCTGTTTTTCCTTTCGGCTTTGCGACCAGAGGCTTGTTTTGCGTGCGAGATCGGTAGTAGACAAAAAGGCCGGCTGCGGCGACCAACAGGACCACTATCAGCAGACCGCCAAGCACTCCGAAAACGAGCGCGAGGGATTTACCAGCCGGCGCGTCCTGAGATGGCGGCGGGGTGAAAGGCTGGCCGCCCCATTGCGCTCCGGCGATCGGCTGGCCGCAGGCCGGACACCGGGTGGCGCCGGGCAAAAGTTTCAGGTTGCAGTTTGGGCAGAAATCACTCGACACCAGCTTGCACCTTCAAAGTGAGTCGACACCGGACGGTAAGACCCGGAGCTAATATCCCAGTTCTTTTCCCAAGGCAAGCTTAATCGCGCGGACTCCGTTTGAGTAGCGGAGCAATCAACAGCAGCGCGGTCAGCACGATCGTGACGGCCGCGGAAATCAGGCAATATTGGCAGAAGTGACGAATCACAAATGCCTGCAAGTAAAGCAGCCAGATTGTCATCAAGAACATGACGGCCACCAGCATCCGAAGTAGCGGCCTGACGAACGGATAACCAAACAGCGCCAGAATCGACAGACTGAAAACGGTGAAATAAGCAGCGGCGCCCAGGGCGGCCAAAGGAACAGGTCCGATTTGCGCGTAAGGACTGCTGAGAACTTCGGAACAGCCGGAGATGACTGTGCAGCGCAGGCTCTGCCCGGTTACGTGTTGAATCGTGAGATAAAGAGCGTCGGCCAGACCGACCAGGGAAAGGAGTGCCGCGATAAGATAGGACCAACCGAACTTTTTATGAGCTTCGCGGGGCAAAACCTGGGCACTCATGATTGATCATCGCGCTTCTCCCAAAGGAGAGAAACCTAATCACTTTCCTGCTAACGCCTGGTTAATCATCGCGCGCAATCCCTCGGGCTTCCAGGATTCATTCTTGGCTTCCTTGCCGTTCACAAAGAACGTCGGAGTAGCGTTTACCCCGAGCGCGTGCGCGCGTTTCCCGTCCTGAAAGATGCGCGCCGCCACCACCTCGCCATTTAAGTCACGCATGAACCGATCGGGATCGATTCCGATCTGTTTGGCGTAATCGACGAACAGTGGCACGACGTCCTTCGCTTCGCTCCAGGCTTTCTGGGTCTCGTAGAGTTTGTCGTGCATTTCCCAGAAACGACCCTGTAGTCCGGCTGCCTCGGCGGCCTGCGCGGCAATCAGCGCGTGCTCGTGCGGCGGGATCAGCGGCCGCTGGCGAAAGATAACGCGCAGACGGTCGCCAAACTCGGCTTCAATTTTCTTCAGCTCCGGGTAATAAACGCCGCACGATGGGCATTGAAAGTCGGCAAACTCTTCCACGGTCACCGGCGCGTTCGGGTTGCCACGAATATGCGGAGGGTCAGCGCCGGTGGGAGTTGAGGGGTCTGGAGTCGGATTATTCGAATTACCGGAGCGCTGCGAACCACGGAGGAGCAGAAACCCTACCACCAGCGCCGCGATCAGCACGGCCGCGATAATCAGAAATGGTAGAGAGCGTTTCATTCGACCCCGGCGGACTGCCAGCGAACTCAAAAGAGTTATTCGATTGTGTAGTCGATCGTCTTGTCGAGCGCGCCGTTGATGTAAACCTCCAGACGATACTGCCCTTTCGGCCAGTCTCCGTTCCAGGTCAGATAGCCGGTGATTTTCTTCTCGAAGGAATTCGTCGTGTAATCGAGCGTCTTCAACTGCCGGTTCGTGGTCCCCTCGACATCCGCGGCGATCCAGATAGTCTTGATCTTGGTTCCGCCCTTGGCCTTGTTGAGGTTGATCACACAATGGATCTTCCGGTCAGAAGGCGCGAAGGTGGTGGTTGAGGCGCCCGCCTTACCGTCATCGTCGCGGGCCATGCTGAGCGTGTCGACATAGACCTCGGCGTTGGCGGGCCGATTGACCTGAGCGGTATTCGAATTCCGGTTATTCGAATTGTTGGAATTGTTCGAATTGTTATTGTTATTGTTCTTGCTCAGATTGCATGCGAGCACCGCGAACAAAAGCAGCCCGGCAGCCAGCCATGCTGAATGACGTTTCATTTTTTTGCGTATCCTTTCTGATTTCGGACAATTGATGTAACGCAAACTCTAAGACTAGTCGACGGATCTGTCACGGTTTTCCTACACGGCCGCCGCCAGCGTTCCCGCTAACGAGCGAAAGACATCGCGACCGTCGCTTGAGCCCAGTAAGTCTTCGCAGGCCCGCTCCGGATGAGGCATCAAGCCCATGACGTTTCGCTCGCGATTACAGATACCCGCGATGTGATCGCGCGATCCGTTGGGATTTGCGGCTTCCGTTAATTCACCATTTGGGTCGCAGTAACGAAAGATGATCCGATCGTCCCGCGACAAGTCCGCAAACGTATCCTCGTCACAAACAAAGTTTCCGTCCGCATGCGCGATTGGCATGCGCAGGACCTCGCCGGCTTCGAGCTCGTGCGTAAACGGGCTGTTGGTGCTTTCAACTCTGACGTTCACATGCTCGCAAATAAAATGCAGTCCCTGATTCCGAATCAAAGCGCCGGGCAGCAGCCCTGCTTCGCAGAGAATTTGAAACCCGTTGCAGATGCCGAGCACCAGATTTCCCTTCGTCGCGAATTCCTTTACTGAATTCATCACCGGCGAGAAGCGCGCCAGCGCCCCGGCACGCAGATAATCGCCGTAGGAAAAGCCGCCCGGGATGATCACTGCGTCATAGCCGCGCAAGTCGGTTTCGCGATGCCAGATGAAGTCCACCGGCTGCCCGACGTGTTTCGAGATCACATGGTAGGCATCGTGATCGCAATTGGAACCAGGAAAGACTACAACGCCGAATTTCATGTTTCAATCTCTACGCGAAAGTCTTCGATGATGGGATTGGAAAGGACATCGCGGGCCATGCGCATTGCCTGATCGCGCGCTTGCTGTTCGTTCAGCGCACCGTCCAGGGCAATCTCAAAGTACTTGCCCTGACGGATGTCGCTGATGCCGTTGAATCCCAACAGCTCGACCGAATGTTTGATGGCCTTGCCCTGAGGATCGAGAACGCTGGCTTTCAAGGTGACGAAGACTTTGGCTTTCATTTCACAAAGGTTTGCGGGTATTAAAAAGTCCCGGACAATTTCCAAACGATCTCGAACGCAAGATATTACGCCAAAACGTTGCGTTTAGCGTAGCCGATATCATAGTATTTGCCGCAGTTCGCGAGAATTTCGACCACCAATCAGCCAAAAAGAGGGAAGCAATCATGTCGTCTCCATATCCGGAAGGTGGTCCGCCCTCAGGCGCCCCAGGCGGCAAGACGAGTCTGGGTCTGGATTCCAATCTCGGGGCAATGCTGTGCTACCTCGGGAACATTCTCTGCTGTGTCGGCGTTATTCTGAGCATAGTATTTCTGGTGACCGAGAAAGAGAACCGGTTCGTCAAGTTTCACGCTCTGCAGAACCTGTTTTTGATTGCGGCCTACGTCGTGCTGATGATTCTGGCACAGATACTGACCACAATCATGGATGTTGCGCATTTGGGTTTCATTTCTTTCCTGGTCTCGTGGGGCCTGTGGTTTATTATCGGTATAGTCTTTCTGCTACTCTGGATCCTGGCGGGCATAAAAGCGTACGGCGGGCAATGGTACAAGCTGCCCTTCATCGGCGACCTGGCCTGGAACATTGCCGGGAAAGAAAACAGTAAGTCTTAATCGAAGGAGATTTTGATGGATACAGGTAAGTCTGCTTTAGGTTTGGACGGCAATGTGGCGGCGGCGCTGGGTTATCCGATCGGTATTATTGCGATCATCAGTCTGATCATGGAAAAGGAAAACCGCTTTGTGAAGTTTCATGCGCTGCAATCTATCCTGCTCCATGTCGCGTTTATCATTGTGGCGATTGTGGTGTGGATAGTCGGTGTCATCCTGGTAATCGTTGGCCTTGCCGCCAGTGCGGCCACCAATAGTAGCGCTTTCGGTGGGTTGTTCAGCATGTTGTTCGGGCTAATCTGGCTGGTCGTAATCGCCGGTTATATCGGCGGGCTGATCTATGCCGCAGTCAAAGCTTACGGCGGTGAGAAGCTGATGCTCCCGGTGGTGGGCGCTATGGCCGACAAATGGACTGGGAACTAAACGCGCTCAAGGTCCGTTCGCGGTTCGTCAAGGCTGACTCATCGCCTGCTCACCAAACACTCGCGCAAAAACCTGATCGACATTGCGCAGGTAGGTATCGAGGTTGAACACCGCGTCGATTTGTGCTTTCGACAGGTGGGCCGCAATGTCTTGGTCCGCGGAAACCAGCGCGTGAAAGTCGCCGCCCTCATCCCAAACCTTCATCGCATTCCGCTGTATCCATTCATAGGCTGTCTCGCGCGCAGCTCCCGCCTGAGTCAGGGCCAGTAACAACTGTCCGCTGAAGATCAGGCCGCGGGTCGCATTCAAATTCTCCAGCATGCGTTCGGGATAAACGACCAGACCGTCAACCAGGCCGGCCATCTTGTGCAGCATATAGTCCGTGGCGATGCTGGCATCCGGCAGTACCACTCGCTCGGCGGATGAATGCGAGATGTCTCGTTCGTGCCAAAGGGCCACATTCTCGAGGCCGACGATACTGTGCGCGCGCACTACCCGCGCCATGCCGCAAATACGTTCAGAGAGAATCGGGTTGCGCTTGTGCGGCATTGCGCTTGAGCCCTTCTGACCGCGCTTGAACTTCTCTTGCGCCTCGCGCACTTCGGTGCGCTGCCAGTGACGCACCTGCAACGCGAACTTGTCGAGGGATGAAGCAATCATCGCGAGCGTGCAAAGATATTCGGCATAGCTGTCGCGCTGCACGATCTGAGTTGAGACTGGCGCCGGTTTCAGATTCAAAAGGGCGCAGACTCTTTCTTCGACCTGTGGATCGAGCAGCGCAAACGCACCGACTGCTCCGCTAATCTTGCCGACCGCAATCGCCGCGCGGGCGTGTACCAAACGCTCTCGGTGACGTTTCATCTCGTCGTACCACAACGCGAAGGTGAGCCCGAACGAAGTAGGTTCAGCGTGGATTCCATGTGTGCGGCCGACCTGCGGAGTCCGCTTGAATTCCAGCGCGCGCCGCTGCAACACCGGCAGCAGGGCGTCGACTTTCTGTAAAAGAATGTCGCAGGCATCGCGCAGGAGGAGCGCATTCGCGGTGTCCACCACATCGGACGAGGTCAGTCCATAGTGGACAAACCGCGCGGCCGCGCCGATTGATTCCGCCAGGTTCGTAGTAAAAGCTATGACGTCGTGGTCGGTCGTCTTCTCGATCTCGTTGATCCGATCGACGGAAAACCTCGCCCGGCTGTTGATCTGTTCGAGCGCCTCGGGCGGGATGGTGCCCATCTCGGCGTGGACTTCACAGACGGCCAGTTCCACGTCCAGCCATTTCTGGAATTTGTTTTCTTCCGACCAGACGGCGCCCATTTCGGGCAGTGTGTAACGTGAAATCATTCAGCTTCTGTCCACAGATTACGCAGATTGTATTTCAGGCATCGAACCGATTTGTTGATGTCCGCGAACACCTATCTTAACGCGGTCGAACTAACAAAGTAACGTCCGAGGTACCACTGTCCGCCCCGTTCCAGCAGCGTTACGGTCTCCATTCCTTCGCCACGGTCGAACGTAGTCTGATAACCGATTACGACTGAGTGGCCTTTGTTAGGCCCGCTGGAGGTCTGCTCTTCACGTGCGTTTTGAAAGTTGCGAATGCGGACGTTGCCGAGTCTTTCGTGCAGTCTTTGAAAGGTGGCTTTGGATTCATCCAAAGTCGATTCGGTCCGCCATTCGTCCGCGGCTTCGTGATAGAGCTTGTCGTACCGGCCCGCGTCGATGTCTTCAAGCGACCTGTCCAGGACCGCTTGCGCGTCGGCGGGCACGCCGCTGCGGCGCACCGGCTGGCTGCAGGAAAAGCATAAAAGAACGGCGAGAACCAGGCTGAGAGCCAAAGGGAAGCGGCGCCACCGCAACTTAGCCATTTCCGGTTACACCTCGATCCATGCCGTTGGCTCTTTCGGAAATGAAAGCGTGACCTGGGTCTGCCCGGCAAACAGAGGCGAGCGCTCGTGCAACGCACTCTCAGCGGTAATTTTCGCCAGATAGGGATTGTTGGCCCGCTGCGAAAGATGCGAAAGCACAATGTGACTCGCCTGACCGTCGAAACCGTCCAGCAGCCAGGACGCGACATCTTCGTTCGAAAGGTGTCCGAGTCGGGAAAGGATTCGCTGCTTGAGCTCCCAGGGATAGTTCTCGACGGTCTTGAGCATATCGCGACTGTGATTTGACTCGATCACGATGGCGGCGCTTCCGCGCAGCCGTTCCGTGATCAAGGTAGTCACATGGCCAAAATCCATCAGCGTGGCCATCTTTACGCCGCCGTGGGTCGCGGTGAAACCAAAGTTATCCACGGCATCATGCGGCACAGTAAACGGGTGGAAATCGATTTCACCGATGCGAAAGTCTCGACCTGAATCAATTTCCACGATGCGATCCTTGAGTGCATCGGCGCGCCGGCGTGGCTCGTCACTCGCAACGTTACGCCGCTCGCCGACGTAGGCGTCCCTGGTCTTGGCTGAGATAAAAACCGGGCAGTCAAGATCCTTGATGAGCACGCGCAGCCCGCCGGCGTGATCGCCGTGTTCGTGCGTGATGAGAATTCCGTCCAGCGTGTTTGGATCTTCGCCGAGCAGCGACATGCGGCGCGCAATCTCGCGCGCGCTCAGGCCGGCATCGACCAGGACGCGCGTGCCGTTAGCAACCAACAGAACTGAATTGCCGGTCGAGCCGCTGCCAAGTACTGAGATCTTCATTCCAGTGAGATTCTACAACACAAACGATGCGCGCGGGTGTGGAGTTACCGATGAGTTTGCAGCGGAACAATTCACGAATCAGATTTCCAAGCGGGCCCGGTCGGCAGAAAAGCCATTCAAGTTGCCCAGCGCACCGAGCGCCAGCGTCTGGGTGGTAAAGCACTCTTGCGCAACGCTCTGTGCGTCCCGGGCTGTTACCGCTTCGATTCGCCTGATAATTTCTTCAGGTGAAAATCGCCGGCCATGAATTATCTCCTGGCGAGCCAACGCGCCGACTCGAGAACCCGACGATTCCAAACTCAAAAGCACTGACGATATCGCCTGCTCTTTTGCCAATTGGAGCTCGTCCCGAGTAACCGGCTCGCGCACCGCGCTGCGTAACTCTCGCAGGGAGAGATCGACAACTTGATCGAGATGCTCCGGCGAGGTGCCGGCGTAGATGGTGAACATCCCGACGTCAGTAAAAGTGTTCCCGCCCGCTCCGATCGAGTAAGCCAGGCCACGTTCTTCGCGAATCGACTGCCAGAGCCGGCTGGAAGTGCCGCCGCCAATTATTGTTCCCAGCATGCTGGCGGCATAACGGTCTTCGCTTTTGGCCGAAGGCCAGGGGGCGGCGATGATCAGATGGGCTTGTTCGAGTTCATTCTTACGCTCCACCAGAATCGGAGCAGCAGGTTGCGGCGAAAGCGGGCTGGGCGCAGCGGCTTCGGGAGCCGCCCTTTCGGTTCCGAATTCGCGTTGGGCGAGGTCAATCAGTTGGCCGTGATCGACATTGCCGGCGGCCGCTATCACCAGATTACGAGGCGAGTAGTTGCCGGCATGAAAATTCGCGATCGTGTCGCGATCGAATGACGAGACGGTTTCTTCAGTGCCTTCGATTGGCCGGCCGAGCGAATGATTGGGAAAGTATGCAGCGTGAAAGAGTTCGGTCAACAACTCGTCGGGAGTGTCCTCGATCATCTTCATCTCTTCGATGATCACCCGCTGTTCGCGCATCAGGTCTGTTTCATCAAAGCGCGGGTTGGCGAGCAAGTCGGCGAGTAAATCGAAGGCCTGTGGCAGCGCGGTATCGACTACTTTCAGCGCAAAACCCGTGATTTCATGGGCCGTATAAGCATCAAGGTGCCCTCCCAGACGGTCAGATTCGGTGGCAATCTGGTGCGCTGAGCGGCGATGTGTGCCTTTGAATAAAGCATGCTCGATGAAGTGGCAAATTCCGTTCAGGTCGGGCGATTCGTGGCGAGATCCCCGCCGAACCCAGATACCCAGGCTAACGGACCGAAGTCCGGGCATATGTTCTGTCAGAATTGTAAGGCCGTTTTCGAGGCGGGTCGTTTGGACTTGATCGATCATTTTTTATCGAAAAACCGAAACAATTGTCTGTTGACTGTCCATCGTAACACGAGGAAAACAACCCAACAAAACCGGGCCCGGATCGGCCCTAATACCTTGACAGGGGTCGGGGCTATGGCTAAGAATTGGGAACATTCAAACGGGTGAAGGTCTCCCTCGCCCGGGCGGTAATTGGATCGGGACGAAAGGAGCCCGCACAACCGCTCAGGCATCTGATGCACAAACCGGAGAATCGAACGAACTTGAGATTTGCTTTCGTTCTGAAACCTAGCTTTGCAGATCTGCGCGAGCTTTGCCCGGAGGTCCCTCCGCGATGAGAAAAATCTTCAGATTTACCGCGCCGCTGGTGGCTTTGACTGTGCTCGTGGCAATGACTGCCACGGTGGTGCAGGGCAAGGGCACTCGCGGCCTGGCCACGATTACGGGAACGGTCCGAGACAACAAAGGTATGCCTCTGGCCGGCGCCGTAATTCAATTAATTCGCGAAGGCGCGAACCAACTGGTGAAGCAGACCCGCACCGCCGCCGACGGCACCTTCTCGGCAAAGATTCCCGCGGGGCGCTACTCGTTGAAGGCGATCGCTGAAGGCTTCAGCGAAGTTCTCTTTTCATCGGTACAGGTAAATCCCTCGGCAGAAATTGCCTATCGCTTCAATCTGGAACCAGCCGACTCGCCCAACACTCTGGTAAATCAGCGCAAAGACAAGGACAACGTAAAGTGGACCCTGCGATCGGTGCAGGGCCGCAAATCAATCTTTCAGGCTAATGAAGGCGACGATGCGGCCATCGCCGCAGTCCAAGCCGACGAGGTGTTGGAAACGAATGGGGAGAAAGCTACCGACGAGAGCGGTCGGGTTCGGACTCAGGGCGTCGTCGAGACTTACTTTGCTTCTTCAGCCAACCCGTTTGCGTCCTCTTACCAGGGAGTAAATTTCGCGGTGGCTTTGCCGGCCTCTGAAACTATCGACCTGATTTTCGCCGGCCAGGGCGGCAAGGGCGCCGGCGCACCCCAGCGTTTTGAAACCAGCGCTCGCTGGCGCGCGGGCGATCGGCACCGCGTTAACCTGAGTGCCGGCGCAGCCCGCTTGTCCACGCTTTCCAGTGGCAAAGCCAGCGCACCGCGCTCGCTTGGTCAGATGTCTGTCCGAGCGATCGACGAATGGATCGTGCGCGACGGAGTGGTCGTGGTTTTCGGTCTCGATTACTCACGTTTCCTGGGTGCGGGCAATGCAGCCTCAATCAGTCCCCGATTGGGAATTCAATTCGACGCCAACGCGCGCACACGCGTGCATGCGGCTTATGCCCCGGGCGGACAGGAAGCGGATCAGCAAAGCTCAGCGAGCTTTGAATCCGGCGACGTGGTTTTCAGACAGCCGTCCGCGCAGCCCATTGCTTTCGTCGGCGGACGCGCAGTCATGGGCCAAAGCCGCCGCTTGGAATTTGGCCTGGAGCGCGCGCTTGATAATCGTTCCAGTGTGGAAGCGACTGCTTTTCTGGACTTGACCAGCGGTCGCGGAGTCGGCCTGATGGCGACTTCACTTTCAGCGTTCTCTGGTGAGGCCGAAGCAGCAATGCAGCAGGTCGCTAATCAGGAAGGTTCAGCGCGCGGTCTGCGGTTGGTGTATTCACGTCGTTTGAGTTACGGGTTGAGTGCGTCGGCGGGTTATTCGTTCGGCCGCGGTCAGAAGCTTTCGCCGAATGGACTCACCAATCCCGCGGCTTTCTTTAGCAACAGCTTCTTTCAAAGCGCGGCTTTGCAAGTCAGCGGCGATTGGTCAACCGGAACCCACGTGCAGACGGTGTTCAGGTTTTCACCGCAGGCGACTGTGTTTGCGATAGATCCTTTCGCCGGGCGTCTGGCGGTTTACGATCCTTCACTGAGCGTCCAGGTCACTCAGGATTTGCCGACTTTCGGTTTGCCGGTGCGCGCGCAGGCAGTCGTTGATGCGCGGAACCTGCTCGACTTCCAAAATCGAACCGGCAACAGCGAAGCGTTGATTGAATTTGGACCTAATGGTCGCTCGCTGCGTGGAGGAATCGCCGTCCGATTCTAAGCCCTGGGGCGGCACGGTCCCGCAGTCTTTGTTCCCGCCATCTTCAGTTATCAGGGTGCCGTGTTTCTCCAAAATCTCGGACGAGTACGAAAAGTTGGAAATGCCACGTAACTCGAAATTGTGTCGGTGATTTCTGAGGAGCGTTGAAGTGGCTTGCCAACTCGGGAACTCTGATGACCCGGCCAAATCAACGAGTTTGGCCGAGCTTTAGATTATCTGGAACATTGGTTGCCTAAATACTAGGCGGTTTGGTGTGCACAAAGGATAGTTAGGGCGTTTGAGCTTCTGAAATGAAGGGTTCAGGACTAACTGGAAGGACCTGGTTGTTGCTGGTGTCGGCGGCCTTATTGATTGCTGCCGGCGCCCTGAACTTTTCCCAGAGGCTGCGCCATCAGCCCCCACCCACCGATGGCGTAACCTGGGTTAATACTTCGCAGGGTGTAATTGCCAAGACCGTCGAGCCAGGCTCCGCTGCCGCTCGAGCGCGACTGGTGCCCGGCGATCGGCTGCTCGCGATTAGTCCCGATGGCCGCAGTTGCGCGGATATTACGCGAGGCCTCAAGTGCCAGGAAATCTCTGACGCCAAATTCGTCCAGGTCTATCTCGACAATGCCGGCGTGGGCCGCGAAATTCATTACTTCATCGAGCGGCCTTCATACCCGCCGGAATCACGGAACTACTACGCCGATCTGGACAACCTGGGAACAATCCAGACTTGGACGGCCCGTGATCTCTACGTCAATCTAATCGGAATCGTATATCTCTGTGTTGGCCTGTTCGTAATTTTCAAACAGGGCGGTCGTTCGCCCTACGTGTTGCACTTCGCGTCGCTCTGCCTGGCCGCTTTCGTATTTCATTTCTACACGCCGATCGGCACTTACAAGGATTTGGACCTGGCGATCGCCTTTCTGCGAAGTGCGGGATTCATCGTGTTCGCGCCGTTGTTTTTGCATTTCAGCGCGATCTATCCGGGACGTTATCACCTCTTCGAGTCGCGACGCTGGCGCGGGATTGTGCTTTACCTGCCGGCCTTTGTCCTGCTGGGTGTTTCAATCCTGGTCTTTTTGAGCGATCAGATTGCCTTGGCGCTACCTCCCCTCCGCGCGGTGTTCGAGGCGACTCCCAACTTCGTGGCCGGATTCTATAAAGCTTCGTTCATTCACTTTGCGATTGCGCTGGTGGCCAGCGCAGCTTTACTCGTGCGCCGCTTTATCATCAGCAAGAACACGGTGGCGCGCCAGCAATTGAAGTGGGTGGTGTGGGGCACAGTGTTGGCGATTGCGCCCTTCATGTTGCTCTACGGCGCCGGCTACGTCATCGGTGAGGACACTGCGGGCTCGTTGACTGACGCGTCGTTCGTGCCCTTGATTCTGATCCCGCTGTCGCTTGGTTATTCGGTCGTGCGATACCGCCTGATGGACGTGGAGTTGGTGGTTCGTCGCGCTGCCGTGTACGCGTTTACGACGCTGGCGATCGCGGTGGCCATTGGCACGATCGTTTATTTTGCCGGCTTATACGCCTTGAGCGGCGCCGTGGCTTCGACCGGGGAAATAACTCTGCGTCTGATTCTTTCAGTGGCGGCGATGGCTTGTATCGTCATGATCGCCGCGCCGGTAAAGAATTTCCTGCAGGAGCGGGTGGATCGGCTCTTCTATGGCCAGCGTTATGACATGCGGCGCAGCCTGCTGGATTTCGGACGCACTATTTCAGCCACCACCGCCTTCGATCCCCTGATCGATTCGCTGCTGGCGCACTTGCGCGAAGTAATGAATGTCGAACGTCTGGCTGTCTTTGTCGAGGATCCAAAGGAACCTTCAGGGTACCGCATAGCGCGCACTGCGGGCCTCGGGCCGATCAACGTACCGGCAGATTTTCGCGAAATGATTCGGACGCGTTCGTCTGAAACCGGCATAGTCCGGGCCGACGATCTCGAAATGACGCCCGAAGGCGACGGTTATGTGCGTCGGGTTTTGCACTATTACGTCCCCTGTGTGGTTCGGGGCCGAATGGTAGCGGTGATCGGACTCGGCCGTTCCGCCGACGGCGCGCTGCTTTCGTCAGAAGACGTCGAAATCCTGCGCACCGTCTCGGGATACATCGCGGTGGCGATCGAAAACAGTCTGCTTTATCAGGAGCAGCAGCAACGCGCTGCTGAGCTCGAACTGCTCAAGGAGTTCAATGAATCAATCGTAGAATCGATCAATGTTGGCCTGATGGCCGTGGATCTGGAAGGCCGAATTACCCGTCTAAACTCGGCCCTGGAAGAAATCTTTTCGATTACCCGTGGCGAGGCGGTGGGGAAAAAGGTCGAGGATTTGTTTGCGGAGGATTTTGCCGACACACTTCATCAGGTCCTTGGACCTGAAGGTTGGCAATTGTCACAGACCCGGCAGATTTATAAGCTGCACACCGCGACGCGCGCCGGCCGATCCCTGGTGCTTAACATCGCACTCGCGCCGTTGTGGGCCGACTCCGACGAGCAGACCGGCGCCCTGGTCGTATTCGAAGACGTCACTGAGCGCCTGCACCTTGAAGAGCAGCTCCAGCAACGTGAGAAACTTTCGTCCATTGGCTTGCTGGCGGCCGGCGTGGCCCACGAAGTTAACACGCCGCTGACCGGCGTTTCGTCCTACACGCAAATGTTGCTGGGGATGTTATCTGAAAGCGATCCCAAGCACGCCCTGCTCTTAAAAGTCAAACGGCAGGCCGACCGGGCCACTGATATTGTTAACAACCTGCTGAACTTTTCGCGAACCGGCAGCGCCGCCGAGTTTGATTCGATCGATATTCATCGCGTGCTGGACGACACTCTGCAACTGCTCGAGCCGCAGTTACGGCGCAGCCAGATCGAGATCGTGCGCAACTATGGCGAACACCTGCCACAGGTCCACGGTAACTCAGTCAAACTGCAGCAGGTCTTTACCAACCTGATTCTGAACGCTCGCGACTCAATCGCTAACGGGAACGGCCGCGTTTCGCTGTCAACGCGAAGTGAAGAAGACGGCCTCGTAGAGATCGAAGTCGCCGACTCGGGAGTCGGCATTGCGCCTGATGATGTGGCTAAGATCTATGATCCCTTCTTCACCACCAAGGGCGTCGGACGCGGCACGGGTCTCGGACTCGCCGTCACCTACGGCATCGTTCAGGAGCACTCCGGACATATCAGCGTCGTCAGCACGCCCGGACTGGGCACGACTTTTCGCATCACGCTTCCCACCGAAGATCCACGTTTACGGCTGCAAGCCGCCGCCCGATAATCCAAAACCGCTCTAACCAATTGGCTTTTTACTATTCGTATCGGTAATAATCTCGCCTTTACTAACCAAAACGTTCCCTCTCCCAAAGAGAGAGGGAGCAAACTGCGTCACTCCAAGATGGCTAAAAAAGGTTCAGTGCTCGTCGTTGACGACGAAGAAATCATGCGGGACGTGCTTGAGACGGTGCTGTCCGCGGAAGGATATCGCGTCGACCTGGCAAAGACCGGCGAGGAAGGTCTGGACACCTACACCAAGCGCACGTATGACGTGGTCCTGCTTGATGTTTCTATGCCGGGCATCGGCGGACTGCGCGCATTGGAAGAGTTTTTGAGGCTTGATGCGGAAGCGGTCGTGGTCATGATCACCGCCTATGCGACCTTTGACACCGCGATCGCGGCTTGGGAGAAAGGCGCGTTTGGCTGTATCCGCAAGCCATTTCAGAACGAACACGTCACCGCCAGAGTAGCCGCCGGCGTCAAGCGGAGGCGAAAAGAAGAAGAGCGGCGCTCACTGCGCCAGGCGATGAGTCGCGAGGTCGATCGCGGCGCCATCATCGGCCGCTCGGACGTCATGCAGGAAGTCTTTCGAGTGGTGGAGCAAGTCGCGCCGGCGCGTTCCACGATTCTGATTACCGGCGAAAGCGGCACCGGCAAAGAGCTGATTGCCAAAGCCATTCATGAAGCCAGCCTGCGCGTGACTAAGCCGTTCGTGACCGTCAACAGTTCGAATATTCCTACCGAACTGCTTGAATCCGAACTGTTCGGCCACACCCGCGGCGCTTTTACCGGGGCCATCGCCGCCAAGAAAGGCCTGTTCGAAGTCGCTGATGGCGGCTCGATCTTTCTCGACGAGATTGGAGATATCCCGCCGGAAACTCAGGTGCGGCTGCTGCGCGTGATCCAGGAGCGCGAGTTTACTCCGTTGGGCGATACCAGTCCGCGGCGGGTAGACGTGCGAATCATTGCGGCCACAAACATCGATCTGAAAGAGGCGGTGCGTCAGGGAATGTTTCGCGAGGATCTCTACTATCGCCTGTCAGTCGTGCCGATCGAATTACCCCCGTTGCGGGATCGGCGCGAGGATGTTTTGCCGCTGGCGCAGCATTTCATCCGCAAGTACAACGAAGAAAACGGCCGGCAGGTTTCTGAACAGATCGTGCCTGAGGTGCTTTCACTGCTGGAAAACTATTCCTGGCCCGGCAACGTGCGCGAGCTGGAAAATGCGATCGAGCGGGCCGTGGTGATTGCGCCCGGCGACGAAGTCTCACGCGAATGCCTGCGGCCGGAAATTGCCGACCCGCAAGCCGCGCGCGCAGTCGTGCGAGAAGGCACCGGCGCTTCGGCCAGTATCGACGTTGGCCGGGGTGTTAATTTTTATGACGAAGTGCGGCGGTTTGAAATTGATTTGATTCGGCGCGCCCTGGATCAGACCGGCGGCCACCAATCCCGCGCCGCCCGCCTGCTGGGCATGAATCCCACCACCCTGAATTCGAAGATTAAGACTTACAACATCAATCTGCGGCCTTGATCGGGGCGAAGAGCCACGGGCAAAGAGCCAAGAGCAAAAGGAAACGCTTTCCTTAGCTCTTACCGCATTATTGCCTGGCGTTTAGCTTTTCCCGATCGCGGCTTTCAAATCCAGCGTTCGAATCAGGCGGTGGAGATTGTTCGGATGGAGGCCCAGGGTGTTGGCTGCTTCGGTGTAATTGCCTTTGGCCTGGCGCAGCGCGTTCAGGACTAACTCGCGCTTGGCGTGCCTCACTGCTTCGTGATACTTCGCGCCGGGCTGGTCGGCTTCCGCGGCTTTCAGGATACGCTCAGGCAAATCTTCGTTCTCGATCATCTCGCCTGACCCCAGGACTACCGCGCGCTCGATGGCATTTTCCAATTCACGAACATTTCCCGGCCAGTCATAGTTCTGCAACATCACACGGGCTTCGGGCGAAATGCCGATGACGCTTCGTTTGCACTTCTTCGAATACTTCTCGACAAAGTAGCCGGCCAGCAAGGGGATGTCTTCCGGCCGCGCGCGGAGCGGCGGTAGCGTGACCTTCACGACGTTCAGGCGGTGATAGAGGTCTTCCCGAAACTGTCCTTTGGCGATCGCCTCGTCAAGGTTTCGGTTGGTAGCTGCGATTACGCGCACGTCGAGTTCGATCGAGCGGGTTGTGCCGAGGCGCTCAATCTTGTGGTCCTGAAGAAAGCGCAGCAGCTTGGCCTGCAAATGTGGAGCGAGTTCGCCAATCTCGTCGAGAAAGACGGTACCGCCGTCGGCGACTTCCAGCTTGCCCTGTTTGCGCGCGAGAGCTCCGGTAAAGGCGCCCTTCTCATGTCCAAACAGTTCACTTTCGAGCAGCGTCTCAGCGAGCGCCGCGCAGTTGATCACCACAAACGGCTTGGCCGCCCGCGGGCTGTTCGCATGAATAGCATGGGCAACCAGCTCTTTGCCGGTGCCGCTGTCACCGCACACCAAAACTGCGGTGACTGACGGGGCTACACGCTTGATAAAGTCAAAGACTTCATTTATCGCTTCGCTCTCGCCGACCATGTTGTGCTCGATTGCCAGGCTTGATCGCAGCCGCTTGTTCTCAGCTTCCAGCGATTCCAGCCGGCGCGCATTTTCAAGTGAGATGGCGGCGATGCCCGCGACTCCGGCCAGCAGTTTCAGATGATCTTCGTCAAACTGCACCACCGGATCGCTCGAATCGAGGTAAATCACTCCGATGGTCTTGTCGAAGACAATCAGCGGCACGCACATCAGCGAAGTGATTTGCGCCGCCAGAAGGCTCTCGGTGCTCAAGGTTTCGCTGGTCCGGATATCATTGCTGATAATCGCCAGACCTTCGGTGAGCACCCGATCGACCACGGTGCGGCTGACATGAACGGGTCGGGCGACATCCTCTCGATCGCGCCCGTACAATGAAGTAAATTCCTCCTGGCTGCGGCTGAGAAGAATCGCGCCGCGATCGGCCGGCACCACTTCAAAAATGGAATCGAGAATCTCCTGCTCGAGCTCGTTTACGTGCCGGACCAGATTAATCCGAGATCCAATTTTTAAGAGCGCTGCGAGATGGCGCGCCACCCGCTCCTTTTCCTGCGGCGGAAGACCGACCTGTTCGGTTTGATGTAAGAGCGCCGCCGGGCTCACCTGCTTGGTTGATTGGGTTATCACTTTCGAGTCATCCAGCTTTACCAGGCTGGACGCTCCCAGGTCATCGTCGTCAGCCAACAGGAAAACCAGCGCCAGGCTTCCTATTCTGAGCTGATCAGAGTGAGTCAGCGCCTGGTCCTTGATCGGTATTCCATTTACAAGTGTGCCGTTGTAACTCTCGAGGTCCTGGATGCGGAACTCGTCGCCCAGCCGTTTAATGAGGCAATGCCGGCGCGACACTGAGGCGTGGCTCAGCGTAACGACATTCGCGGACTCGCGCCCGATCGAAATCTCATCCACGTTTAAAGAGAAGGTGGTTCCCTTTAACGCGCCATTTATGACGACCAGTTTGGGATTCATCCGAGTAAGACTTGACTACGGTTCGGCGCCTCGGGTTGCGATGAATTGCGGCGCCGGAAACCTTCTGGCGCGGAGTTTAGCATATCGTAACTGATAGTCGCACTATCACTTTAGATATGACAGAGTAGCCGATTTCATTTCCTATAGAGGTCTGGGTTGGCCGGGGATGAAAGGTAAGCTGTTGGGACTCAACTCATTAGCGATCCATTGATCCGATCAGTAGCTTGCGGCACAGTAATCGCACTAGGTTCAGCCACTAATGTCTTCGGGGGCAAACACGAAAGGGTCGCACCTTGGCTAGTACATTTCCAAAATCGATTTGCCCCACGGCGACGGTGGCAGCAGGCAGGGGAACCTAGAAAGAACAAAATCACTGCGGGCTGAAACCAGCAGCAACCCGAAGCTCCCACCGCTTCGGGTTGCCTTTCCAAAAGAGCCGGCCAACGTTGTTGGGAACTAACCTTTCCCACCGCCCAGCTCACCAAGCTTTCCCTGGAATCAGCTATTTTTAACTGCTTTACACGGTGGTCGCGAGCCCTACTGCGGGACGCAGCAGGTCACTAATCAGTCTTGGCTCACTGAAAGGAGCGATTGGAAATGGCTACGAAGAAAAAATCCGTAAAAAAGAGGGCGACAAAGAAGAAGCCTGCCAGCAAACGATATGGAGGCACCGCGCAAGCGCAGACGTTAAAGCTGGCCGGCGGCTCCCCCATCATAATTGACGGAGGTTCATGCATCGTTAGCTTCGCGCACGGGGAATTCAACCAGTCCGGGAACTCGCACAAGCACAAGAGCACAACAATTGGAATTCGGGACGTGCGCGTTACCGGCGCGGTAAATGATTCGATCGCGATCAACGGCCAGCAGGTCAGGATCACGATCCGGTTACAGTGATAATGCAGCCGATCGGAACCCTGAGTTTGTGACGCAAAGAGGGCCCCCGTCCTCATTCGAAAAGGGGCCCTCTTCTCCCCGGCAATTGCCGTGATCTCACGCGGCGACGCTTAGGCCACGGCCGCTTCTTTGGCTTCCTCTTCAGCTTCAACCTCAGCGGCGGCTTTCGCGTCGGCTTCCAATTGCGCCTGCGCCGCAGCCAGCCGGGCGACCGGCACTCGGTAAGGTGAGCAGCTCACATAGTTCAAGCCGATCTCGTGACAAAAAGCGATCGATTGCGGATCGCCGCCGTGCTCGCCACAAATACCAACCTTCAGGTTCGGCTTCACACTGCGGCCGCGTTCAGCTCCCAGACGCACTAATTCACCGACGCCTTCGCGATCAAGCACCTGAAAAGGATCATCTGAAAGGATTTTTCGATCGACGTAGGCCGGAAGGAACCGGCCCGAATCATCACGGCTCAAGCCAAAGGTCGTTTGCGTCAGATCGTTTGTGCCAAACGAGAAGAATGAAGCATGCTCGGCGATCTTGGCGGCGGTCAAAGCCGCCCGCGGCAGCTCGATCATCGTGCCGACTTCGTAATCAAACTTCATCCCGTGCTCGCCCATCACCTGACGGGCTACGTCGTGAATCATTTCTGCCTGCTGCGCCAGTTCTTCACTGATGGAAACCAGCGGGACCATGATTTCGAGCGTTACCTGTTTGCGCTCGCCTTTCACCTGGATGGCTGCTTCAAAAATGGCGCGGCATTGCATGCGCGTGACTTCCGGGTACAACAAACCCAGACGACAGCCGCGGAAGCCGAGCATGGGATTGGCCTCGCGGATCTTGTTGACGTGATGTAGCAGCTGCCGCTTCTCGTCGAGCTCGTCGAGCAGATGATCCATGTCAGCCAGCGTGTTGGCCTGACGCAAAGCCATCTTTAATTCAGACAATTCACCGAGAAGTTCGTCAACGTTCGGCAGAAACTCGTGAAGCGGTGGATCGAGCAAGCGAATGGTGACCGGGAATCCGGCCATCTCGCGAAAGATGCCGACAAAATCGCCACGCTGAAGCGGCAATAGTTTGTCGAGGGCTTTTTCGCGCGCGCCGGTACCATCGGCGAGAATCATCTCGCGCATGCAGGCCAGCCGCTTGTCCCCGAAAAACATATGCTCAGTGCGGCAGAGACCGATGCCCTCGGCGCCCATCGAACGAGCAACGCGCGCGTCATGCGGCGTGTCGGCGTTAGCGCGCACTGTCAGGCTGCGAAATTCGTCAGCCCACTTCATCAATTCGTAAAAGTCATGTCCGAGGGAAGGCTGAATGGTCGGTATTTTGCCGAGAAAAACGCGCCCGGTAGAGCCGTCTACCGTAATCCATTCGCCTTTGGTAACGACTTCGCCGTTGACGCTGAACTGCTGCTGGCTGTAATCGACCTCGATCGCGGATGCGCCGCTGACGCAGGTTTTTCCCATGCCGCGCGCCACCACCGCGGCGTGACTGGTCATCCCGCCGCGCGCCGTCACGATGGCCTGGGCTGCTACCATGCCGTGAAAATCATCGGGACTGGTTTCCAGGCGGACCAGCACGACCTGCGCGCCTTCTTTCGCCATTTCTTCAGCTTCGTCCGGACTGAAAACGACCTGACCCTGCGCCGCGCCAGGACTCGCGGGCAGACCGGTCGCCAGCACGCTCGCGTCAGTTTTCGGATCGACCGTCGGATGCAGTAACTGATCGAGGTGTTCAGGCGTGACGCGCTTGACGGCCGTAGCGCGATCGATCAACTTCTCGCCCGCCATATCCACCGCGATGCGCACTGCGGCGGCGCCGGTGCGCTTGCCGGTGCGCGTCTGCAACATCCAGAGCTTGCCGCGTTCAATCGTGAACTCGCAGTCCTGCATGTCGTGGTAATGCTTTTCCAGCAATTGAGTGATGGCGTTGAACTGCTCGTAAACTTTCGGCAGCTCCTTCTTCAACTGACTTATCGGATGAGGAGTGCGAGTGCCGGCCACCACATCCTCGCCCTGCGCGTTCAGCAGATACTCGCCGTAGAGTTCTTTCTTGCCGGTTGACGGATTGCGCGTGAAGGCGACGCCGGTGCCGCTGTTCTTTCCCATGTTGCCAAAAACCATGGCCTGCACATTGACGGCGGTGCCCAGATCGTCGGGGATGCGATTGACGCGGCGGTAGTCGCCCGCGCGCCGGCCCATCCATGAATTGAAGACCGCGGCGATTGCGACACGAAGTTGTTCGTAAGGATCGTCCGGAATCGCGTGCTGCTCGGCCAGGATGATCTGCTTTTCCGCCGCAATGATCCCGCGCAGCGCTTCCGGTTTCAGGTCAGTGTCCTTACCGCCCCTCGTCTGCGACTTAAAGCGGTCCATGACGCGCTCGAACTTTTCGTGCGCCACGCCGATGACGATCTCGCCAAACAGGGAAGCAAAACGACGGTAAGCGTCGAGGGCAAAGCGCAGGTCGCCGGTCTGCTCGGCCAATCCCTGAACAGTCTCTTCGTTGAGACCAAGGTTCAGGACCGTATCCATCATGCCGGGCATTGAGAAGGCCGCGCCTGAACGCACGGAAACCAGTAGCGGGTTATCGGAATCGCCGAATTTTTTTCCGACTTTTTCTTCGACTTCATGGAGGGCGGCCACGACCTGTTCCCACATTCCTTCGGGAAACTTTTTGTCGTTGGCATAGAAAGCGTTGCAGGCTTCGGTGGTGACGATCAGGCCCGGCGGCACCGGCAATCCGGCCTGGGTCATCTCGCAGAGCCCGGCGCCTTTGCCGCCGAACAGAGACTTGTTATCGCCGCTGCCTTCTTCGAACAGATAAACCCATTTGTGTGATTGGTCCGGACGTGCGTCGTTGGCTTCTTCGCTCACTGATAGTGTTTCCTCAACAGGGGTTATTAGGGGCGATAATCATACACCTAGTAGAGGCGAGGACGCAGCCTTTTGGCAGGAAGCCTCGGATCACCCTCGCGCATAGGCCTTATCTCATTAGCACCTGGCTTCAGCCAGGTGATGTTCGAAGTGAACAATAAAGAAACCGTGTCAACGGTTTCCATCCTATGCAAAAAATCGCACTAGCGCCACGTGATAGATTTCTCCAGCACGCATTTCAAACATGGAAAGGAGTTCTGGAGGTATGTCACGACATTCCTACTCTCGCTGTTGGCTGCACCTCGTCTGGACGACCCTTAACCGAGAGGCAATGCTTACGAGACCCGCAGCTGCGAAGGCCTCGCAGTTCCTAACGGACTATGCGCGTGAGAAGAATATCTACATGAAGATCAATTACTTCAACCCTGAACATACACACGCGCTGATTGATCTGCCAACGAATAGGTCGATTGAAGACGTTATCCAGTTGTTCAAGGGAAGCTCCTCGCATTGGATAAACGAAAACCAAGGTTCGCTTGGGGACGTGGCTACGGAGCGTTTTCCGTCTCTCATTCACATGCTGATCAAGTCGCTGCGTATATCGCCAGTCAGGAGAAGCACCATCAAAGGAAAAACTTCAAACAGGAATTTGAACTGTTGGTCAAGAGATATGGTTTGGAATGGTTTGAGGACTGAAACCGTTAAAACGGTTTTCAGATTCTCTTCACATCTTAATCACCTGGCTGAAGCCAGGTGCTAATGAGAAACGTTTGTCGTTGCTCCTTACCGCAGGCCGCCGGGGAAGCCCGGCGCGGGCCTAATACTTCGGAACGCTGGGATCGACTTCATTCGACCAGGCCGTAATGCCGCCGGCGAGGTTGATTAACTTGCCCGTAAAGCCGGCGCGCTGCAAGGCATCGATCGCCTTCGCGCTGCGTCCGCCCATCTTGCAATGCATTACAGTCTCGCGATCGGGATCGATCTCGTTCATGCGATTGAGGACCTGGCCTAACGGAATCAACTTTGAGTTGGGGATCTGGCCAATCTCGTATTCATGCGGCTCGCGCACGTCTATGATTTGAATGTCGTCTCCGTTGTCGAGTCGCTGTTTCAGTTCTGTGGCTGTGATTTCTTCCATAACAGGTTTTGTTTCCGTTTGCGTCTGAGTGATTCCGCAAAACTCTTCGTAATCGATAAGCTCCGTTATCGTCGGGTGGTTACCGCATACCGGGCAATCCGGATTTTTGCGCAGCTTCAATTCGCGAAAACGCATACGCCACGCGTCGAACAAGAGCAGCCGGTTAACCATGATGTCCGGCGCCCCCAGAATGATCTTAATCGTTTCGTTGGCCTGAATCGCGCCGATGATCCCCGGCAGTACGCCAAGCACGCCACCTTCGGCGCATGACGGCACTAGTCCCGGAGGTGGCGGTTCAGGATAAAGGCAACGATAGCACGGGCCGCGGTCCGCCCAAAAGACACTGGCCTGCCCTTCAAAGCGAAAGATTGATCCGTAAACATTTGGTTTGCCGGTGAGCACGCAGGCATCGTTGACCAGGTAACGTGTGGGGAAATTGTCGGTGCCGTCAACGATGACGTCGTAGTTGACGAACAAGCGCATGGCGTTCTCGCTGGTTAGTCGGGTTTCGTGGGTCTCGATCTCAACGTGCGGGTTGATGTCTTCGAGACGGTCGCGCGCCGAAGCAATCTTGGGCCGGCCGACGTCCTTGGTGCCGTGAATGATCTGCCGCTGAAGATTTGACGCATCGACCACGTCGAAATCAACCAGACCAAGACGGCCCACGCCTGCCGCGGCCAAATACATCCCCAGCGGCGCTCCCAATCCGCCGGTGCCGATCATCAGCACGCTCGCGGCTTTCAGCTTACGCTGGCCGGTCATCCCGACTTCCGGCATGATCAGGTGGCGGCTGTAGCGCGCCACTTCTTCATTGGAAAGCAGCGGCAGAATCTGATCATGAGGCCCATCGGGCAGGGCCGCAGCGTTCTCCACCTGGGCTACCGTGCCTCCGGCGATCGAGGGCACAATCAAAATTGTGTCGCCTTCCTTGACCGGCGTGTTCGGGCCGTCGGTGTGCCGGATATCTTCGTCGTTCACATACACGTTAACGAAATTCCGCAACGTGTTCTGATCGTTAAAGAGATGCCGGCGCAATTCAGCATGCGTCGAGGTCAACTGATCCAGAGCTTCGCCGGCAGTGCGAGCTTCCACTTGAATTTCGGATTGTCCACTTGCGAACTGACGCAGAGGAGTTGGTATGGTGATGGTGACTGGCATGGTGGTGTTCCTCTCCTGAATCTCTCCAATCCCTCGCTTATGGTCGGGCTGGTTCCCGGGTTTCGGTCTTATTCCCTCTTCTTTTGGGAGAGGAAGAAACTTCTTCTTCATTGAATCGCGACCGATCGGGTTCCATCTCCCACGATCGCAAATCGACAGCCTGACCTCTTTCAACCGAGACGACTACGTATGAATAAGTCGGCCAGGCGTGCTCCAGATCGTATTGCGAAGGCACGGCGCGATCATCCGGATGCGAATGATAAAAGCCGACCACGTCCAGGGCCTTTTCGCGAGCGTACTGCTCGCCGCGCCTTAACTCTTCCGGTCGAATCAGGAATCGATTGCGCTTCGCTGCTTCCTCGCGAGCGTTTGAGATAGGATAAGTCTCAGTGACAATCTTGCGGCCGTCATTCTCGAAGCGACCCAGCATTAGTCCACAGCATTCAAAGGGATAATCACGTTCGCCGTGTTGACGCATTTCTGCAAGCTGCTGCTCAGCGAGTTCAATCATTGATTCCAATAGACAGGATTTACAGGATTAACAAGTTAACGCAAGCAGGACTTCAGCCTTCCATACGCCTCATCATGTAAATCCTGTAAATCTTGTCCAACGTTCTATGTCTCTAAAGCCTGTTCAACGTCCGCGATAATATCCTTCGCAGCTTCAATCCCAACCGAGATGCGAATTAGTCCTTCGGTAATTCCCAGTTGCCGCCGGCGCGCCGGCGACAGATCTCGATGAGAGGCCGATGCCGGATGCAGCGCGCTGGTGAACACATCACCCAAACTGGTTGAGCGCACGCAAAGCTTCAGAGCATCCATGAACCGAAACGCAGCTTCCCGAGTATTATCTTTCAATTCCATGGAAACCAATCCGCCGAGATGTGACTCGCGCAAAAACCGGCGCGCCACGCGCTCTTGATCATCCACCACGCCGGGGAAGTATACGCGGCCGATACGTGGATGATTCTGTAAGCTTTCAGCCAGGGCGCTGGCGTTTTCACAATGACGATCCATTCGCAGGGCCAGGGTCTTCATCCCTCGCAGAATCTCGTGGGCTTCCCAGACACTTAAGACGCCACCCACCAGTTTCATCACGCCTACCAGCTCGGCGCCATCGACTAAGTCACGCGAGACTACGACCCCGCCGGTAGCGTCTCCATGTCCTCCCAGGTATTTAGTCGCACTGTGAACGACGATATCAGCGCCATGTTCCAGCGGCCGGCAAAGATAGGGCGATGCGAAAGTGTTGTCGATGATCAATCGAGCATTCACACCGTGCGCAATCTCAGCGCAGGTTCCGATGTCGCAAACCTTGAGCAACGGGTTCGAGATCGTTTCGGCAATCAAGACCCGGGGCTTGCTTTCGGTAGCTTTTGCACGCACTTCATCAAGATCATTGAAATCCGTGGTCACCGTCTTGATTCCGAAAGAGCCGAAAACGGTTTGCAGCAGGTTAGTAGTAGCGCCGTAGAGATCCTGTGAAGCGAGAACCGTGGCGCCCGGCGTCAGCTCGCAGGAAAACAGGGCGGCGTGGATGGCTGCCATACCGGAAGCGTACGCGCAAGCGACTGCGCCTCCCTCAATCTTTTGCAGGGCGTCTTCCAGGGCCTTTACCGTGGGATTGCCGTGGCGGGTGTAAACGTAACCGGCTCGTTCTCCGGCAAAGACCTGATCGATTTCAGCCATCGACGGATAGGTGAAAGTCGTCGAGGCATAGATCGGTGTCGACACGGGCTCAGCCGGCAGTTGGCCTTTTCTTTCGCCCTCATGGACCAGCAGCGTTGCGATGTCGAGATCTTTCTCGTCAGGCATAGGTAGTTGGTTTACTCCCAGAACTCCTCGCTCATGTAACGCTCGCCGCCGTCGCACAGAATCGTGACTATGACTGAGCCGCCTGGCAGTTCACTGGCCAGACGCAAAGCAGCGAGCACGTTTGCGCCCGAGCTCACGCCGACAAACAAACCTTCTTCACGCGCCAGTCGTCGCGTCATCTCCTGGGCCTCTTCCGTCGGCACTTCGACTTTTCGGTCGGCGAGGGTGGGATCAAAGATGCCGGGCATTTTCGAGGTTGGCAAGTGCTTCAAGCCTTCCAGACCGTGGATTGGCGAATCCGGTTCCATCGATATCGCACGTACCGTCGAATTGAATTCTTTTAGCCTGCGCGTGACCCCCACAAACGTCCCGCACGTTCCCAGTCCGCTGATGAAGTGGGTCACACGCCCGCCGGTCTGCTCCCAAATTTCCCGCCCCGTGCCTTCGTAATGCGCGGCCCAGTTAGCATCGTTGTTGTATTGATCCGGATAGAAGTATTTGCCGGGCTCGCGCATGGCCAGCTCGCGGGCGATCTGCTGGGCGCCATCACTTCCCTCGAGCGGATTAGTTTCAATCAGCTCCGCGCCCAGGATCTTGAGAATGCGCTTGCGCTCGATGCTCGCGTTCTTTGGCAGGCAGAGCGTAACTGGATAGCGCAGCACGGCCCCAATCATTGCGTAGGCGATTCCGGTGTTGCCGCTGGTGGCGTCAAGAATCGTTTTGCCGGGATAAAGACGACCTGAAGTCTCGCCATCGCGAATCATGGCCAGGGCCGGGCGGTCCTTTACCGAACCGCCGGGGTTAAGGTATTCGGCTTTGACCAGAATCTCGATCCCGGCGGGCAGTCCTCGGGTTACGTTTCGGAGCCGCAGCAAAGGCGTGTTGCCAATCTGGGACTCAAGCAACTCACGCCGCGCACCACTGAGCGTTTTGGAAGCTGTGGGTAATTTTTCCGGTTCAGTAACCATCAACGTTAATCAGAGGCCAGGCCAAATCACAAAAGCAAAACCGGCCGCGTACCTTTTCGGGAAGTCGCGGCCGGCTCTGCGAAAACTATCTGTCCTGTGGGCTAAATTGCCAGCTCACAGGCACGCAGGTTTCGCCCGGCCGCTCTCCCGACGCATCGGGAAAGCAACCCTACAGGCGCACCAGTAATAGTAATGTTTGCGGGTCATGAAAAGTGCAAACAAACTATAGGCGCTGCCAGAAAAGAGTGTCAAGGCGCTCGGCGCGGTCGTTGCAATCTCTTCCGGCCAACCGCACAGAAACACGGTAAATTTGCCGAGCAGACTGAGTCGCGCTATTCAAATTTCTATAGATTCTCCGAGATCGCAGATCGCTTCGACGTTGAACTCAGCCTGGACTACCAGCGAACCAGAAATTCCTTCAAAGTTTTATACATGTGCTCGAACGAGTTGGCACAAAAAAGCACCGGCTGAAAATGCGTGGGATCATAGGCACACTCGGAAGCGGCTTCCAGATCGAATGGCCGCAGCTTAGCGTCGCTCATCTCTTCCAACTCGCCGGCGGACGAGAGCAAACCGGTGCCGTAGGCTTTCACTTCGCCGCCTTCTCGCAGGACGCCAAATTCGATCGTGAACCAGTAAACCCGGGAAAGCTTTTCCAAAGCATCGACAGCTGCGGTTCGTTTGACCGCGTTTCCAAACAACCGGTTAAGTTCAGCCAGCCGCTGGCTCGCCAAAGTGACCCCGTGCCCAACAATCTCGTGGACTACATCGGGCTCAGGCGTGTAAAGCGGGGTCGAATGATGGCGGATGTACTGCGTGCAAAGAAACACTCCGTCGGCAAGATTCTCAAGAAATACACGAGGTTGCACGAGCCCGGCGACCGGCTCAAGGCGAAAGCCGCTGATGGCCTGGACGCGCTGGTTTACTTCTCGCAGTTGCGGAATCCGATCGGGCTCGAAACTAAGTTGTTTGAGGGAAGAAAGATATTCGGCACACGCGTGTCTCTGATGCGCCGGGCGGAGGGCCTGCCAGATCGCGCCCCAGACCTGATGCTCTTCATCCGTGTAAGGCGCATCGGGAATCGGATCACCCGGCTGATACTTCATGGCGATTTGCGCGATCTGGTTGCGCCGCGCGCGATACTCCGGATCGCAAAAGCCGGGATGATCGGGATCGAGCTGCACGATCGCATTCCGATCGGCCAGAGCTTCATCTGCATCGACCGCGACCATGCGCGCGTCGACGTGATCGGAAAGAATTGATTGTTTTGATTCCAGTGTCATAGCTTGCTCCTTTTTGGAGTGCGGCGACTGGTCGCCGCTTTCAAAGCGCTGACAAGTCAGCGCACTCCAAAAAAAACCGGCCACCGATCTGGAAGGACCGATGGCCGGTTTCTGGAAACTTGTCTAAGAGTTACTTAACCAACTCGCGACAGCCCATCGCCCAACCGTCCCTCCCAAGCGGAGAGCGGACAGTAATAATAGTAGCGATTGCCGTTCGGTTGACTCATTTCTCTTCGCGCCGGCCGATCCGGCCAGCAACGCCAGCTTAGCTCTGCTCACGCATACGGTCAAGGATTGTGGGAACGAAAATCCAACGTAGTTAGTTTTACGCCAAAGGATTGTTCTATACTCGCTGCACGCGAAAGCTTCCGAAATTTCAGTGATTCTGCGAAAAGCTTCTGCTGAAGCTCGCGAACATAACTAAGCCATGAAGCGCTGTCCCACATGCCAGGAAGTTTTTGACGACAAACTCAATTTCTGTCGCAACGACGGCAGCGCCCTGGTGGCGGAGTCGAGCGAGGGCGAAACCGCAATCCTGCCAGTGAATCGCGGCAGCGCGCCAATTAATTCACAAACTTTCGGCCGCGACACCGGACCCGCGCTCACTACCTCGGCACTCTCGACACCGGCGCGCAAACGAGCCTCGCGCGGCGTCATTAATTCTCTGGCGGTCCTGCCGCTGGTCAACGATAGTCCCGATGCCGAGATGGAATATTTCAGCGACGGCATCACGGAAAGCATCATCAACGCGTTGACTCAACTTCCGAAACTCCGGGTCGTGCCGCGCAGCACTGTCTTTCGTTACAAAGGCCCGCAGATGGATCCACAGCAGATCGGACGTGACCTGGGTGTCCGCGCGGTGCTGACTGGACGGGTGTTGCACTTTGGTGAGCGCCTAATCGTGAATGCCGAACTGATCGACGTGGCCAACGAATCACAGCTTTGGGGCGAGCAATACAACCGCAAGCCGGCGGACATTTTCGAAGTGCAGGAAGAAATCTCTCACGAGATTTCGCAAAAGCTCTTATCGAAACTGAGCGGCGAAGAGCGAAAGCGGCTTTCGAAACGTCACACTCACCATACCGAAGCTTATCGCGAGTACTTGAAAGGCCGCTTCTACTGGAACAAGCGCACCGAAGAGAACTTTCGGAAAGGGATAGAGAATTTTCACCAGGCAATCGAGCTGGATCCTAATTATGCGCTGGCCTACGCGGGCCTGGCCGATTCGTACATTCTGCTCGGCTTTTACGGATCGGAATCACCCGAAGAGGTGATGCCCAAAGGCAAAGCAGCGGCGGTCAAAGCCCTCGAGTTGGACGACTCGCTGGCCGAAGCGCACAACTCGCTGGCCTACATTCATTACACCTACGAGTGGAACTGGCCGGCGGCGGAAAAAGAATTCAAGAAAGCGATCAAGCTCAATCCAAAATATGCCACCGCACACCATTGGTATGCTTTCAAACTAGCGGCCATGGGCCGGCATGACGACGCGATCGCGGAAATGAAATTGGCCCGCGAACTCGATCCACTTGCGCTGATCATTAACGCTGAAGTGGGCTGGGCCTATTACTTTTCGCGCCAGTACGACAAGGCAATTGAACAGTTTCAGAAAACTCTCGAGATGGATTCGGGCTTTGGCGTTACTTATATGTTCTTAGGCATGGCGCACATTCAACAGGAGCGATTTGCGGAAGCCATTTCCGAGTTGCGCCGGGCGGTCGAACTCTCGGGCGGCAGCCTGATCATGAAAGCCACCCTGGGACATGCCCTGGGTCGTTCGGGCGATCGAAAAGCCGCTGAAAAGATGATCGAGGAGCTAACCAAATTCTCCCCGGGCCATATTTCAGGCTACAACGTCGCTTTGATCTATGCCGGGCTCGGAGAAAAAGAGGAAGCTTTTTCATGGCTGAACCGCGCCGTGGGGCAACACGACCTGTTCCTCACCTGGATAAATCAGGAACCGATGTTCGACAGCCTGCGCGCCGAACCGCGTTTTGCCGAGCTGATAAAACGAATTGGGTTGAAGCCTTCCGGTAAGTAATAGCCGAGCAATCACCGTGCGCACAAAAATCTGTATCTGGCGCTGGAGATACTGAACCGGAGCTTCCTTCGCGACAATCAAAAGCAAACCATGCCGGTGACTGCGAGAACCTTGCTGCGACGCGCCCGACAGGTCCTGGTTATCCTGCTGATAACCTTTGCCCTCACCGAAGCCGTCTTTCGCGTTTACGACTATTTTCGCCCGTCATTTATCTTCTACACCGCAGCGAACGAACGGTTCCGCGGCCGGCCTTACGCGCCTGACTACGACTTTCATCTCAACTCGAAGGGATTTAAGGACGTTGAGTATAAGACTGAGAAGGAACCGAACACCTACCGCATCCTGGGTCTGGGTGATTCCTTCGCGTTCGCGGCGGTTCCCTACAAATACAATTACCTGACGCTGCTGGAAGAGAACCTGAACTGTGGCGACCGGAAGACTGAGCTGATCAACATGGGCATCATCGCGACCGGCCCAAGGGATTACCTGGTGTTGCTCACGAAGGAAGGCCTGGCGCTAAAGCCGGACATGGTCGTCGTTTCTTTTTTCATCGGTAACGATTTTGACGGCGAGCACGGCCCGCGCCGGCTTTATTCTTACTCTTACGTCGCGTCCTTCATTTCTTACTTGATTGAGGTTAGGCGTGGATATCAGGGCCTGATTGTCCACGGGCCGGCAGTTTATGACGATACCGCGCCTACCTTGACCGATCCCGTGTTCATCGACATGGAGAGCAAGCGAAGCGACATTTATCGAAAACAAAATAGACAGTTCGAAAGTAATTTTGAAGCCGGCGTGAAATACCTCCGGCAAATTAAACAGCTTTGCGATCAGAATCATATCGCGCTGGCCGTCGTTTTGATTCCCGACTATGTGCAGGTCGATCGCACTCTGCAGGGGCGCGTGCTCAAACTGAAGGAAGCAAATTCGAAACCGGAGGATTTTGATTTCAGTCTGCCGAATCGTTTGTTAACGGCCCGACTGAAAGAGGAAAAGATCGAGTATCTGGACCTGCTCGATGAATTTGTTCGCGCCGGATCCGCAACGCCTCTCTACAAACCAAACGATTCGCATTGGAACATAGCCGGGAACCGCCTGGCGGCGGACGTGATCGCCCGAGACTTGTTTAAAGTTGCGCTGCAGCCGGGGACGTGAGGGCCGATCTGGAGCGAGTGCGAGTGCAGAATTGAATCCCGCAGAATTCTCCTCTATGATTACACGCAACCCATCAAGCCAGGCCGAAATGGCCTAAGCTAAAACACGACGGGGCCGTAGCTCAGCTGGGAGAGCGCATGAATGGCATTCATGAGGTCAGGGGTTCGATCCCCCTCGGCTCCACCAAATTCCTCAAAAAGAAACCCCGACAGAAAGTACGCATCGAGCACGCTGCTCCGGACTCAAAAAACCTTTTCATTCGCACTCTCGTAATGGTATTAAATTCGGCCGCTGCTTAATCACGATCCATTCGGAGGGCTAATGCGATGACGTTGAAAATCCTGGGCTCTTTTCTTTACTCGCTGATAATTGGTCTCGCGCTCCTGACCGCCACCACGCCCGCGGTCTGCGCGCAGGACGACCGCGCGGCTGATCGCGAAGCCATTCGCGCTCACATCGACAGCATCTTCCAGGCCTTTATCAGGAAAGACAACGCGGCCTTGCGCGCTACCCATGCTGAGAACTGGCTCGGCTACCTCGAAGGTTCACGCACGATGCTCAAGGGCATCAAGGATTACATGGACTGGAATGAGCAGGATCCGAAAAGTCAGTACGGCATGAAGAGTTACAAGATGCGTGAGTTCGACATGATCTTCAAAGGCGATGCCGCATTCGTCTGTTTTGTGGCCGAAGTCGAATCGATCACGCCGAATGGTCCTTACCATCGGGCGCTGCGGATTTCGGATTTCTATACGAAGCAGGACGGCAAGTGGATTCAGAGCGGCAGCGACACGGCGCTGCATCAGGAATCGGTGGAAGAGCAGTTGCAGTCGTTGCGGCCGTTGCCGGAGCAGATGAAGAAGCGTCTGCTCGATGCGCGCGAAGCCGTCTGGCGCGCCTACTTCGCCGGCGATCGCGCGACGCTCGAAAAGCTGATTCCGGAAGAGACGGTCACGATCGAGGCCGGTGATAACAACTGGTCAAACCGGCAGAAGATTCTCGAAGGCTCTGCCGAGTTTGCGAAAGGCGGCGGTAAGCTCGTCAAACTCGAGTTTCCCAAAACTGAGATTCAGGTTTATGGCTTCACCGCGATCGTCTATTCGAATTATTCCTACCAGCTGGAGATGGGCGGCAAGCCCATCGATCGTTCCGGCCGCGTCACCGAAGTCTTTGTCCTGCGCAAAGGCCAATGGGTAAATCCGGGCTGGCATATGGACAGCGGCCAGTAGGAAGGCTGCTTCTTGAGGTATCGCGAAAGAAACTAGCGCTGAACAGAACGATCCACCAAATCACACGAAGCCGCACGAACCAAACGCTTCCAGTTTGTGTGTTTTCGTGGATGGTCTTATTTGGCCATACCAAGAAAACTTCTAATAATTGAAAAGACTTCCTCACGTTTTAGAATCAAAGACGCGTGGCCCGCATCTGTGAAAGTGTGTACCTGAGCATTTGGATACATGCTGCGTAGCAGTTCTCGATCCCGCGGCCCTATCGCCGGGTCATCATCGGATTCAATGATGAGAATCCTTCCGGACCACCCTTTCAAATCCTCAGGCGTAAATTGCGGTTGTTGTGTCAGATCGAGCAGGCACTTGTTCTGATGTATGAAAACTTCTTTTAGCAGGTCTGACGCAATTGCCTCGTCAAGGTAAGCCCGCCAGAACTCCGCTTCCTGGTGTTTCGCAGCACGGAGCGTCGCGAGGAGCATTCTGTTAAGGCGCAACTTAAGAATAGGCCCTAACAACTTCCTGGGAAGCGCAGGAAAAAGTTTTCCGGCAACCCACAACGGTTTGCGTAGCTTACCAGTGAGCACAAACGTGTGAGATAGGATTAGACTGCGACTCCTCAACGGATATGCCCGAGCAAAATACTGCGCCACCAGGCCGCCGTATGAACCACCAAATACGTGCGCCTGGGTCACACCTTCCGCTGCCAAAATGCCGGCGATCCCGTCACAGAGTCCCGTCATTGTCAGCGAGAGCGGGTAAGAAGGCGCGATGACGTGATACTGGTCTTCGAAGGAGTTGATAAGTGGAAACGTCGACTCGCCTACCGACAGCGCGCCGGGTAATAACAGCAACGTCTCGTTCCCTTGTCCGCAAGCGATGTACTCCCATGTTGTTTCGCCAACCACGAGCTGCTTATACGGATGTCTGCGCCTGAACTCTTTCAGCCTGTCAACCTGTTCCGCGGGAACGTTCGCGTAGAGGCCGTGGAATCGGCTGCTTTTTGATGAAGTTGGCGAAGACGTCATTGCTGTTTCCGACATACGCGAACCTAAGCTCGGTCATGTTCGTTAGTACGCGAAGGGCGTTCGCGAGGTTTTCGGTCAGCTTATCAGCGGTAGGGACTTGCACCTAACCGATAAACCGTGCGTTTCTTTTTCACCCTCGATGAATTAGAATCCGCTCGCCCCAGGACTTTTCGTGTTACCAGTTGCTCCCCAGACGGCGGGGCGTTTGCCATAACGAATGCCGGGCCGTATCCCGTTTCTAACGATTCGAACCAACCGTTATTCGAAGGATTGCCATGTCGAAGCTAAACAAAATATTCATCGCCCTGTTCCTAACCTCTTTCACCGTGACGACCGCACTTGCCGAAGACTGGTCGCAGTTCCGCGGGCCCAACGGCAGCGGCGTGTCGGCGACTACGGGTCTGCCGCAGAAGTTTGGTCCGAACGACAACGTGGTCTGGAAGACCGAGCTGCCGGCCGGTCATTCTTCGCCGGTGCTCACCCGCGATCGGATCTTCATCACCGCGCATTCGAAAGAGAAGGACACTTACAAACTTTTCGTCATATGTCTCGACCGCGCCAACGGGAAAATCCTTTGGCAGCGCGAAGTCCCGCGTTCGCTTACCGGCCGTTTGCAGAACGTCAACGGCCCGGCTTCGCCGAGTCCGGTCACCGACGGCTCGAATGTTTACGCGTTCTTCCAGGAATTCGGTTTAGTTTCGTATGACGCGACTGGCAAACTGCGCTGGAAGCTGCCACTCGGTCCCTTCAACATGTTCTATGGGTTTGGCGCGTCACCGATCCTGGTTGATGACAAAGTGATTCTGCCGGTCGATCAGGACAACCCAAGCTCGTTTCTGATTGCTGTCGACAAGGACAACGGGCGCTTGCGTTGGAAACTCGAGCGGCCGATTGTGATCTCAGGCTACTCGACGCCAATCATCTATCAACCAAAACAAGGCCCGAAGCAGATTGTGGTTCCTGAGTCTTTTCAGCTCTCGGCGTATTCGGTGGCCGACGGCAAGCGTGTCTGGTGGGTGCGCGGTCTCGCCTGCGAGATGAAATCGATAGCCAGCAACGACGGCGAATATTTGTACATCAACGGGTGGGGCTTTCCGCAGAATCAACCGGGGCGGCAGGTCAAGACGATCTCGTGGGACGAGGCGTTGCCCCGTTATGACAAAAACAACGATCGGCAGATAGCCAAGACTGAGATTTCAGGCACCGAGCAGATGGACAAGATGTTGACCGACGCGTTCGAGGCGTTTGACATGAACCGCGATGACAAGCTGAACTCGCGGGATTGGGAAGTCTTTCGCGCGATGATGGCTTCTGAGAATGGCCTGCTGGCAATCAAGCTGGGCGGACAAGGCGATCAAACGGCGTCAGCGATTCGTTGGCGTTACACCAAGCCGGTGCCGCAAGTGCCTTCCACACTGCTCTACAAAGGCGTGCTCTACATGATCAACGATAGCGGAATTCTGCTCTCGTTCGATCCGGCCACCGGAAATGTCATCAAGCAGGGCCGTTTGCACGGAGCTATCGACAAGTATTTTTCCTCGCCCGTCGCGGCAGACGACAAAGTTTTTCTCATCGGGCAAGGTGGGCAGGTGTCGGTGTTAAAGGCTGCCGGGGAATGGGAAGTCCTCGGCGTGAACGAGCTGGATGACGAATGCTATGCGACGCCGGCGATTGCCGACGGGCGTCTCTACATCAGGACGCGCAGTGCGTTGTATTGTTTTGGACAGGGCGCCAAGGCCGCCAATCCGTAAAAGCTGATCCACGAAAACACACGAAGCGACACGAATAATTCCTTTGGTTCGTGACGTTTCGTGGATCGTTTGCCAGTCGAATCCAAAGCGCCGCCGCCGCCGACGCTTCGGCCGTCGCACTCCATAATTTTCGCGCAATCAACGGGTATCGTTCCAGGGCCTGGGTTTCGGCTCCCAACCAGCCGCTGGCGAGAGCGTCGTTAGCGGTCGTAGTGCGAAGGCCGACCAGCAGCGCAATCGTGATCAGGAATAAGCCCGCAGCGGAAAGGGACCAGAGCGATCGTGTGGACATGAGAGTGCTCCTCGATTGGGTAAGGATCGGATGGAACCCGCTGATGCTACGGCCGGGAAGGGCGAGTGTAAAGATCTTTTTGGTGCGGGGGGGGAGAACTTGGAAAGCTGGGCCAAATCCCAAGCGCCGTTGCCGTACCGACAAGTCAGGACTCTGCCGGCGCACTCCAAAAACTTACCGTATTCCCACCAAGCCCTGTACCGACTGGATCAACTTCTCAGTATCGTAGCCAACGCCGTCTTTGAAAACGATCTCGACGTTTTCGATGTCGGATATTTTCGCGGCGGGATTTCCTTTAACGATCATCAGGTCGGCTTGCTTGCCCGCGGCGATCGAGCCGATGCGCGCGTCTTCGCCGAGAAACTTCGCGCCGTTGAAGCTGGCAATCTTGATCGCTTCGAGCGGCGTGAACCCGGCTTCTACCAGCAGCTCCACTTCGCGCAGATCGCCGAAGCCGGCGACGATGCCGCCGTTGCCGGTCGGATCGAGCCCCGCGATCAATAAACCACCCGCCGCGACAAACGCGCGTTCGAAGTCCATCGATTTACGGACCAGCGCCGGAGTGGGCGAGTCGGCTGCGATCCGCGAACGCGCCGACAAATAACGCACGCGCGCGTCGGTGTTCATCACATTGAGGACGCGCGGATTCAGGACAGCGCTGGCTGCGCCAATTCCGCTCTGCGCTAACGGGGCGCTCGCTTCAAAGACCGGCAGCGTCGAAGTAATGGCCACGTTCTTTGCCACGAGCGTGCGAATTGTGTTCTGGGCCGCCGGGCTGTTTAGATCCAGCTGTCGCAGGCTGGCGCCGACGGCCGCGCCGGGACATTTGTCAGGTTGCTTATCAGGAACAAATTCTGAATCGGCCAACAAGCCGTGCTCGAGATTATCAATCCCCAGCTCAGCCGCTTCGCGATAACCGATTGAGCAGAGATGGCCGGTAACTTTCAGTCCGCGTTTGTGCGCTTCTTCCACAGCAGCGCGCAGCTCATCGCGGGTGATGTTCATGTAGGCTTTGAAAGAGGTCGCGCCCTGATCCGCCCAGAAGTTCACCATGCGACGCGCATCGGCAGCGTCCTTGAGCTGGTGCATGACGGGCGTGAACGCGCCGGCGCCTTCCAGATACGGCGCCGTGATGTGCATCTTGGGCCCGATCATCCGGCCGCTGTCGATCAATTTCTTGATTTCTAAATCGAGGTAGGGCTGAACGCTGCCGGTCGTGCGAATGGTGGTGACGCCGAGCGCCAGATAGAGCCGCGGGAAACTCGTGCCCATGTTCGAATACATCGGTGGCGACCCACCCATGGGAAAGAACATGTGGTTGTGCATGCCCACCAGGCCCGGCAGGACGGTGTAGCCTTTCAGGTCCAATTGCCTGGCGTCGGCCGGCACAGTCGCAGCCGCGGTCGGAGCGATCCATTGGATCTTGCCGTCGCTGATCATGATTGTCTGATCATCTTTGGCCGCGGCGCCGGTGCCATCGATCACTCGCACATTAACCAGCGCGACGACCGGCGCCTCAACGCGAATGAATTGTTGGCGATCGGGCTGCGGCGCCTGAGCCAGACCGGTGACGACGGAACCCAGCAGAAGGAAGAGAGCGATTGTGGCTTTCATCAGATTCTCCAGTGGTCAGCGTACTGTTAGACCTGTGATGAGCGGTGTTGAGAGTACCGACTTTAGCCGGGCTTTTATTCCTGAGAGAGAACCCAACTGAAGTTGGTACTCTAAACACCCGAAATCAGCGCACCTCTCACTCAACGCAGATCCATTCTCACTACTTCAAAGTCCGAACCTTTAACTACCTTGAGCAGGCTGAGAACGTCGTCGTTCCAGCGCTCGTCCGGCGCGCCGCTGAGAAACCAGCCGCCACCGTTGTCTGCGACGAACATGCCGTACTTCTTAAGCGCGCGCAGAATCACCTGAATCGGCGGCGAGAACGTTGAGATATCAAAAGATGCCTTCAAACGCACCCGCATGCCCATCGGCGGCAGGTTCGGACTCGTGTCATGGCCGGCGTGATGCCGCGCGGGATATACATAAGCCTTGCGCGATCGCGACACAGTGAAACGCAACGCGTGTTTGATCTCTTTTTGCTCGTAGACTTCATCGTAACGAACCAAACCGGGAAACACCGGAAGGCCGGCCGCATCGCTGGAAGTCCATCCGTCCGGCCTTAACGTGTTCGACTTCAAATCAAAGACCGCACCACTTTTCGCATTCCAGGTTGCGCCATTGTTCATCGGAAAGGCGCCAAACATTTCGTAAAGCGTCCACCGATCTCGATCGATCACCAGCACGTGCCGGTCGCCGGAAGAGTTGGGGCCGCCTTCAACCGGTGCGTTCCGCGGCACGGGATAGGGCCCGGGATCGCTCTCAGCGCCGTAGGCCGTAAAGACGATCGGCGCCATCGGTTGGCTGCCGGCCACCACGATATAGGGAATGCCGTTGGGCGCGCCATGATAAAGCGGACCGAAATCAGGATGCAGCGGATCGTTGCGGCCCATGCTGGTGATAATGTTCGCCGAGTTCGGATCGACCGGCAAGTTTGAGATGTCCTGGTTCCAGGGATTGTCCGGCGGAAAGACTTGTTTGCCATGGAGACTCGCGCCCGGGCCGAGACCAGGAAGGGCGCCGGTCGTTTGAGTCACCGTTCGCGGGCGCGTGGGATTTTGCGCCGGCAGGGTGGAGCTAAAGCCTAACGCCGCCAGGCAGAAGATCATCGCGACCAAGATCAAACCACGCCCTTGACGCTTTACAGGCATAAGGCTTGAATTACCTCTCATGAACTCATGTCAGAGCCAAAAAGGCTGAGCGCGCTGAATTGTATGATCCGGTGCCGGAGGATAGAAGCAAAATCTTATGTTTTGACCGCAAACTGGAAAGCTCCGCATCGCGGGATGTATAATCCAATTCGCCCCATGGAATCGGTATTAAGAAAGCAAGCCCCGCGCTGTTCACCCTTTGACTCGAGATTTCTGCCCCCTTGCCCCATTTAACCGAACAATGGCCACTTCATCATCGGTCATTTGAGAACTCTCGGTTGGGGAAGTTTCGGTCGCTCCAGTGGATCCACTTTTGCGAGTATCAAAACAAGGTGAGGGACTTCTTGAATGATTCGCAGGCAATTTTCCCGGGGTTCAGTTAGGCCGAGCGGCAAAACCTTCGTTTCCTCTAAGAGAATCATTGGGTTTCTTATAAGTGCGGTCCTCGTCTCTTTGTCCGGAATCTGCTACTCGTCCCACGCAGCAACTTTGCCGGCCGGATTTACCGAAACGATGATTGCCAACGGACTGTCAAGTCCGACGGCCATGGAATTTGCTCCCGACGGTCGTCTGTTCGTGTGTCTTCAGGGTGGGCAGTTACGTGTTATTAAGAACGGCAGTTTGCTGGCAACTCCGTTCGTTAGTTTGACCGTGGACTCGGCGGGCGAGCGTGGATTGCTTGGCGTCACTTTCGATCCGAACTTCCCGGTGAATAATTTTGTATACGTCTATTACACGGTTCCCGGATCGCCCGCGCACAATCGCGTGAGCCGCTTTACGGCCAGCGGCGACGTCGCAGCGGCTGGCAGCGAATTTGTGCTTCTTAACCTGAATGACCTCAGCAGCGCGGGCAATCACAATGGCGGCGCAATCCATTTCGGGCCTGATGGCAAGCTTTACATTGCCGTCGGGGAGAACGCCAACGGACCGAACTCGCAGACACTCTCAAACCTGTTAGGGAAAATACTGCGCATCAATTCCGACGGCACGATTCCAACAGACAATCCGTTCTTTAACACTGCCGGCGCCCGCAAGGAAATTTGGGCGTTGGGTCTGCGCAATCCGTTCACGTTCGCGTTCAAGCCAGGCACCACGCGCATGTTCATCAACGACGTGGGGCAAAGCAACTGGGAAGAAATCAATGACGGTATTGCGGGATCGAATTATGGCTGGCCTACGACGGAAGGTCCAACCTCGGATCCGAATTTCCGTAGCCCGCTCTTTTCGTACGGCCACGGTACTAACAACACACAGGGTTGCGCAATTACGGGCGGCGCTTTTTACAATCCTACTACGGTGCAATTTCCATCCGGTTATGTCGGCAAATACTTTTTTGCTGATTACTGTACCAGCTGGATTCGCGTTCTTGATCCATCGAATAACACGGCAGCCGATTTCGCGTTGTCCGCCTCAAACCCTGTTGATCTCAAGGTCGCGAATGACGGCAGCCTTTACTATCTTTCGATCGGCTCGGCGGCCGTATTCCGAATTCAATTTGCCGGCGGCACCTCCCCCGGCATCACCACGCAACCTTCGAATCAAACAGTAGTGCAAGGGCAGCCGGCGACCTTTACGGTCGGCGCTAACGGCACTGCCCCTCTCAGCTATCAATGGCAAAGAAACATGGTGAACATCTCGGGTGCGACTTCGGCGAGTTATACGCTCTCGCCTACAACCCTGGCCGACAACGGCGCGAAGTTTCGGTGTGTAGTCACTAATGCTTTCGGAAACGCGACCAGTAATGAAGCTACGCTGACAGTCAACGCACCGCCAAGTATTTCAACTCACCCATCAAATCAAACCGTGACCGCCGGCCAAGGGGCTACCTTTAGTGTTAGCGCCTCAGGTAGCACACCACTAAGTTACCAATGGCAGAGAAACATGGTGAACATTTCCGGTGCGAACTCGGCGAGTTATACGCTCTCGCCTACAACCCTGGCTGACAACGGCGCCAAGTTCCGTTGCGTGGTAACAAACGCCTTCGGCAATGCGACCAGTAATGAAGCTACGCTGACGGTGACAGCGGCGCCGAGCATCACAACGCATCCATCCAATCTGACGGTCACTGCCGGACAAGATGCGACCTTTACTGTCGGCGCCACGGGGAGCACGCCACTCAGTTATCAGTGGCAAAGAAACATGGTGAACATCGGGGGCGCGACGTCAGCAAGTTACACCCTCTCATCGACAACCCTGGCTGACAACGGCGCGAAGTTTCGCTGCGTAGTCACGAACGCTTTCGGAAACGCGACCAGTAATGAAGGAACCTTAAGTGTGCAACCCCCACCGCCGACGCTGGTCACAGAAGAGGACACGGACATCGCCATCGCCTTCGATTCGGTTAACATGCTCCGCGATCCCTTTCCCCTCACTAACACATTTAACTTCAGCACCGACAACCGGACACGGGTGATGCTGTTCGCCCTTGACCTCGATCTGTTGCCCGGTGAAAACCAGAGCGCGGTGACCGCACAGGCCGAGGATGCGCTGCTAAATAGCTATCCTCTGACAGTCGAATTTGTGAGTAAGGTTGCGGGTTACCCCTGGCTAACGGAAATTCTGGTCGAGCTGCCGAACAATCTGCCGTCCGGCCAGGAAGTAAAGGTGAGTATTACCTGGCATTCACGCACGAGCAACAAAGCGCGGATCAGAATAAAGCCATGAGGTTGATCTGTCAGAGTACTTTCTTGTCTCGCGGCGTGGAGATCATCCGCAGCCACTCCTGCTTCGGATTGTCACGATAGAGCCTGATCTCAAGAGTTCGCGCCAGCCTTTCCTTGCCACCAATGTCGTCGGTGCGCTCAGTGTAGACAGCCGTCACTTCGAATGAAACAGAGTTGGGCGTGTGCCAGGTAAACTTTGGATCGTCTGAAAGGCCAATGGATTCCACCTGCCCGATTACATGGTTGAAGTAATAGTTACCGAGGAATTGTTCCATCCCGAATTTGCGAATCAGAGTCTGCACCTCTGCTGCGGTCGGGTCGGGGATGCCGTCGTAGCTGTTCGAGGTCGTGAACGTGCGCCAAAAAACAAATCTGCCGCCAATAATGTCGTACGACGCGTAGCCCTTGACGACCACAAAGATCTCCGGATCTTCCGTCTTCAACTTAGCGGTGAAGCTGCGATTCCAAACGTATTTCTTATAGGTGCTGCTCCATTCCCTGGTGCCGGGCTTGCCGAGCGTAACTGAAACAGTCTTCGGATGGGTTAGCTGCTTTTTGATTTCCACATCCGACGGCTGGCCCAAAACCTCTCGCGTCACTCCCACGACCAGCATAATCAAAACGCCAATCAGAGACTTGAGAAGCGTTTTCGGTTTGTGCGACATCACGAACCTCCTCTGGCTTGAGTTAATTGGCAATCGTGCCCCCCACCTGGGGTTTGTCCTGCAACAACGCCTGGGCAATCATCAGGCGCGCCAAAATCCGCAACTCGTTGCGTTGAAAGCGATCGGCCGCGGCCTTGGTGCGGTTGAAATCGGCGTTAGCCAAAGCAACTACGCCCGGGCCGAATTTTAGAATCGCAAAATCAAACGAGCCTCCGCCCGGTTGCTGCATCATGATTTCGCCATTCTTGACCACGCCGCTGTTGACGATGCGATCTAATAATAGAAGACGGGAAATGTCATCATTCGCGCGGTCGATAATCGGTTCAATGATCGCAAAAGCCTTGGCCGGATCGATCAGCGAATAAGCCAGCAAGACCGCCATTAGCGCAGTCGATTGTTTCTCACTACTCAGATCTACTTTGACCAAACCCATCGCGTCGTCAACCATTTTTGCGGCCTCGGCATGTTCGCCTTTCTTCTCGAGCAGCATGGCGATGTTGGCCATTGCTTCAGCGCGTTGAGGCTTTACCGCGATCAAAGGTAAAAGCTTTTGCAAGGTTTCAATATCACCTTTGTATGTAGCCCAGCCGATTTGGTTTTCATGCAGCAGGTTGCTCACCCGTTTGCGCTGCGACTCGTCCTCGATGTTGTTCTTTATATAATCGCGAAGCGCGTCAGTTTTATTTTGCACGATCGCCTTCGCTATCGCCGCCTCATAATACTGCTGGCGCAAGTCGTCGCTGGCCCTGGCTGCCGCTTTCAGCAGCTCTTCCGGAGTTCCTTTCTCGACCAGGGTATCGTGTTCCAGCCACTGCAATTCTTCTCTGGGCAGCGTGCGGCGTCTTTCGGCTATTCTGGTTCTGATATTTGCCACGCGATCGGGAGCGAACTGCTCGACTTCAGGCATGATCTCCGACACGTCTATCGCAAGACCCTGGGCCGATGCGCTCAGCGCTGCGTTAGTGAGCAGTTCGACTAATTCTCGTTTTTGATCTTCACTCAGCTTAAGTTGGTTCGACCAGCCTGACGGTACGCTGCCAGCCGGAACTTCGCGCAGTCGCGAGAGCCTCAAGATCTCGATACTCATCCGCCACGCGACCGCGTCCGTGGCCAGGTTCAAAGTGTGAATCTTATCGATTAGATCGCCGGCAAACTCCGTCGCAGTTTCCGGACTTAAGCGATTAAGGTCATACAAAAGACCGAGCAGTTGAAAGGTCAGTCCTTTTGCCAAACTTTCTCGAGCGATCTGCAGAGCTTGTTTCGGATCGCGGGCCACGGCTACGCTGGCGATTTCCTGTTCCAGGTCGCGTTCGTCCGGCAGGCGATAGGTGACCGACACCGAATCGGGCGGACGCAGACGCGTGGCGCGCAACATTTCGAGGGCGAGCTGCGGATCCCTCTGTGCCACGCGGCGCAGGAAATCCCGGCGCAGACCGTACATTTCGTAATACTGCTTCAGAGTCTGAGCTTGATCGCTGGCAGGCCGTTTCGTGGCGTCCTTGGAAGCAGGTCCTTTGACAGCAGCGTCGCGCGTCGTTGCGCTCTCAATCGTTAAAGTGTTTGGCAGGCCGAGACTACTGAGCGCTTCCCAGTACAAATTGCGCGCGCGCTTCTCATCGAGCCGCCACAAGAGATCTGCTGCTGACGCCTGAACCAGGGACCGGTTCTCTGGCAGCTTCAGACCCCAGCTGGCTGCCGCGATCTCGTCCAGCAGGCCCACTGCTTTGCGTTGCAGATCCTTCCGGCGTTCGGTTTCTTTCTCAGCTTTTTCTTTTTCATCGACCTGGGCCGCGACGTTAGACGGAGCTAATGAAACCAGGCAAAGTGAGAGCAGCAACAGGACGGTAAAAGCTGAACAATTCGGTGTGATTCTCATCGCGATAACTTCCTACACGCGGACGAGGAGACTTTGGTTCCGACAAAGATACTCGGTTACTCCCGGCTGATCAATTGCTGGCGCGAGAACACAATCTAAACTAGAATGCGGCCCGCGCTTCGTCCAGCGATCTATCAACTAACGAATTCGAGGTTAACCAAAAGTGAAAAGCTACAAATCGCTGCTTTCCGCAATGATCCTTGTCTTGAGTCTCGGCATTTCTGTCTTGCCGCAGAATTCCGGACCCATCGGCATCAGACCCGACGCGCCCGAGGGCAAGGGAGTAGTTGTGCTGCGCGCCGCGCGTCTGATCGATGGGACAGGCGCGCCGGCGATCCGCAACGCCATCGTGATCGTGACCAACAATCAGATCACCGCGGTGGGCGAAGCCGGTTCGGTGCGAGTTCCTTCAGGAGCCAAAGTTATCGATCTCGGCGACGTGACTTTGCTGCCGGGATTCATCGATGCGCATACGCACCTGATCGGCCGCGTGCTGGGTGATCCGGAAGGCGACATGTCGACGGTGCGCGACTTTGATTCGTTCGGCGCGATCCTCGGCGTGCTGCACGCGCGCGACACTTTGATGGCGGGCTTTACCAGTGTGCGCAACGTCGGCGCGTCGGGCCGGTTTGACGATATGGCCCTGCGCAAAGCGATCAATGAAGGCTGGACGCCGGGCCCACGCATGGAAACTGCCGGCCACGCGATTGGAATTGCCGGCGGCCACTGTGACGACAATGGATTCAAACCCGGAATCGCCGAGCGCGGACCGATGGAGGGCATCGCTAACGGCCCGGAAGAGATTCGCGCCGCCGTGCGTTATCAAATCAAATATGGCGCTGATGTGATCAAGACCTGCGCGACGGGCGGCGTGTTATCGGAGGGCGATGCCGTCGGCGCCACGCAATACAGCTTTGAAGAATTAAAAGCTCTGGTAGACGAAGCGAACAAGCTTGAGCGCAAAGTTGCCGCGCATGCGCACGGCACCGAAGGCATTAAGCTGGCAGTGCGCGCGGGCGTTTCTTCAATTGAGCACGGATCGTTCCTGGACGACGAAGCCGCGCGGATGATGGCTGAACGCGGCACGTTTCTGGTGCCGACGTTGATGGCCGGTGAAGCTGTCGAGCGCGCCGCCAAAAATGGAGTATTGAAAGGATTGCGCGCCGAGAAGGCTTTCGCGGCTGCGTCAGCCATGCGTCGCGGAATCAAGATTGCCGCTGCAAATAAAGTTCAGATCGCTCTGGGCACAGACGCGGGCGTGTTTCCGCACGGCACCAACGCGCGAGAATTTTTCCTGTTGGTGGAGTGGGGCGGGTTGAGCAACATGGAGGCGATCATTGCGGGGACGATGAATGGCGCGAGGCTGCTGGGCTGGGACAAGCACCTTGGTTCGCTGAGCGCCGGTAAGTGGGCCGACATCGTCGCCGTCTCAGGGGATCCATTAAAGGACATTCATGCGATGGAGAAGGTTACGTTCGTGATGAAGAATGGCGTGGTTTATAAGGGCAGGTAACTGTGATCCGCAAATAGCGTCCTAGGACAAAAGGGTCAGAAATTCAAAGTTGGTCAATTGTAGCCTATTGCCTGACGCCACGGCTCGTGTTAATTTCAGCCCATGCAATCCAGTTCAGAAATATCAGCGTTTGATCGAGGAATCCGACCCGTAATGAAAATCGTCTTGCCAGAGAAGGCCGAAGAGATCGTTGAGTTTCGCGCCGATCCGGAACTCCTGGCGCGGGTTGAAGAACTCGCGCGCAAATCCACCGAAGGTGAGTTGAGCGACTCCGAGCGAGCTGAATACGCGGGCTACGCGCGGGCGAACAAGTTCGTCGCCATTCTTCAACGACAGGCGCGTGAGATAATCAAATCTCGGTCATGAGTAATGTTGCCGGGTACCAAAGCACGGGTACGCGAACGCGCCGGCAACGCCTGTGAATATTGCCATCTTCATCAAAGTGATTCTCCTCTAGCGGTACTTCATATCGAGCATGTCATCCCAAAAACTCATGGCGGAAGCGACGAGCTCGATAACTTAGCTCTAGCTTGTATCGATTGTAATCTACACAAGGGAACGAACCTGACAGGTATTGATCCGAAAACAGGCGCGGTAACGGAACTGTTTCACCCGAGGCGGCATGACTGGACTGAACATTTCGCTTGGCACGGAATTTATCTAATTGGCAGCACGCCTATCGGCCGAACGACGATTCGGGTGCTTAATATGAATTCGGAAGATCAGCTTGCGCTACGTTCCTCGTAAGCACCGGAGTTCTGTTTATTAACCCAGCTAATCTCGCAAGAAAATATGCGACAGAAACAAAAAACGCGCATCGTTTCGCTGATGCTGGCTTTGATTGTCTGGGCCTACTCGACTGCGCTAATCACTTCTATTGCTTCAAGCGCAGGCAAGGCAACACTTCAGTCGCAGCTCAACGCCGCTCAATCAAAAACAGTCCCCCAGCCCAAACCTCCCCCAGCTCCTGCACGCTGGCGCGGTCTGATTGGTGAGTACGGTCCAGATGACGACATCCTCATCATTTTCGAAAACGACGGAAAGCTCTGTGTGGTGTTCAAGAGCGACGGGACACTAGAGGTGTTGGAAGAAGTCTCGAGAAGTTTTTTCAAGTTTCCGGTGCCGGGTCCGCACGCCACCCAGACACTCATCTTCAAGCGCGACAGTCGTGGACGCGGGACCGAGGTTGCACTCGATGCGGTCATACTCAAGCGCCGGCAAATTGAACCGGAAGCAGGCGCGAACCAACTGCGCATAAAACCGGTCCGCCCGGTTCCGGAGTTGATGAAAGAAGCTTTAGCCGCTACGCCTCCACCAGAGGACGGAGAGTTTCGCAAGATTGATTTGGTCGAGCTGACTAAACTCGACCCGACCATCAAACTCGAAATCCGTTACGCCACGACGAACAACTTTCTCGGGACGGTTTTTTATTCGCAGGCTCGCGCGTTCTTGCAGCGTCCCGCCGCGGAAGCCGTGGTCCGCGTCAACCGCAAGTTGAAAGCGCAGGGCTACGCGCTACTCGTCCACGATGCTTACCGGCCGTGGTATGTCACTAAAGTTTTCTGGGACGCCACGCCTGCTGATAAGAAAGTTTTCGTCGCCGACCCCGCGAAGGGATCGCGTCACAACCGTGGCTGCGCTGTCGACCTGACGCTCTACGATCTGAAAACCAGAAAGCCGGTGGAGATGGTCAGCACCTATGACGAGACCACGGCCCGCGCCTATCCGGATTATCCGGGCGGAACTTCATTGCAGCGTTGGCATCGAAAACTCTTGCGCGAAGCGATGGAGGCGGAAGGCTTCACGGTGTACTCGGCTGAGTGGTGGCACTTTGATTACAAAGATTGGCAGAAGTATCTAATCGGGAATGTGAGATTTGAAGCGATCACAAAACGATAGGGAGATCCACAGATTACGCAGATTGCGCAGAGAGAACCGAAGGCGTTAAGGCGAAACGTTTTGCCTCTTCCTTTCTAAATCTCTTTCCGTGTAATCTGTGGATAGTTATCGTTTCTGCAACTCTCTCCGAATCTTCATCAGGATCTCAAAATACCGCCAAGCCGCCGGCGCGTTCGGTTCCTGATGGTGGTCCGGTTTCAGGATTAGATCGCCCGTCGCCTGCAAAACTTTCTTCACCTCCGGGTTCTGTCTGACCTTTTCCCGGGTAGCAGCAAGGATTAGTTTGTAGTGCTCGCCCGCCACAGCCGGCCTGTATTCAAATCGTTTGCCGGCAAAGCTCACCCAGGTGACCCGCATCTTCTGCATATTTGCTTCCGCCAGGTCACCGGCGCGTTTCGCTTCAAAGCCGACCATCTGCGCTACCTGCGCGCGCGTGTACCTCCATTCGATGCCGGGAAACTTCGCGCGCGGATCGCTCGGGCCTTCGGGGTACAACATCATCTGCCAGAAGCCTTCCAAACTTGCGTAGCGTTGTCCGCGAAAGACAAACGGCGTCGCGGCAAAGTTCGAGAGCAAACCAAGTTCGTGGCGTTTTGAAAGAATGACTTCGCCGGAACCGGCTTCCTGCGGCAGGATTTCCCAATCAGGCTTTTTCGGATCGACAATCGGCGTCCACCAGTGCCCGGGATAGCGCGGGTCGCGGACGGTCATTTGCTGACCTGAGACGAGCGAGGCGAGAACGATCAATACGAGAAGGACTCGGTGCATTGGATCAATTAATGTGGAGAGAAAGCGTGCATCAAGCCTCTCCGTTCGCGTAGTATCCCGGGCGCGCCCGCGGAATCAGATTAGGTTGACCGGGTATTTGGATTTTGACAGCTCGCCAGGTGCCGTCGCGCTTCTCGTTGGTCGGCCGGTAACCCAGACTGTAGACTTTGCCCAAATCTTCGATCACCTGGCCATAGACTCCGTCGAGGTCTTCTATCTTTTTCGCTTTGTAATATAGCCCACCACTTTCCTCTGCGAGCAGAGCCAGAGTCTTCCGAGCATTTTCATATAGCCTCGCAAACCAGCGGCTTGAACGGTCACCTTCCGTGTCGAGGTAAATCGGAATAATCAGCGCGTCGTTATGCCTCACCGCTTCCAGCAAATCCGCAAAGCTGATAACCGAGCCTCCGGCGGAACCACCCAGGGCGTTGTCGACGCCGTCAGTCATAAACACTACTGCCCTGCGTCTGTCGAGAGATTTAGACCCGACGACTTGATCAAGAGTGAACTTCAGCGCGTCCCAAACACATGACGATCCATCGCCCGCCTCAATCCCGTTGAGACTCGCCAGCAACTGGGCGCGGTTGCCGGTTAGGGGCGAGGCGACATTCGCTTTATCTGAAAAGGTGACAATTGCCAAACGATCTAACGGGCGCGCGGCTTGAATGAAACTCTGCGTCGACTTGAGGATCAATTTGCGTTTGCCGGCCGTCGAACCCGACAAATCGATCAGCAACACCAGGTCAAAAGGCACATCCGTGGCGGCAAAGAAAGCGATCGTCTCATCGTGGTTGTCTTCACTAACCCTGAAGTCTTTCTGGGAAAGTGTGCTCACGTGAGCCCTGAGTTTCTTGCTATAGACGCTGACGTTGACGCTAACCAGATTAGTATCGACGCGCAGGACTTCATCCTCTGAGATTGCCTGACCTTCGAAGAGTCCGGTTGAAGTCGTGGCGGCAATCGAACTTTTCTCGCGATCGGAAAACCGGTTCCTCAGCTCCCCGGTCGACTTGACCAGAGGCATTTGATATTTAGACTGAAGAAATCGAAAGTAATCGGCCAGGGGCGGCAACTCATATTGCTTTCGTCGCACGTCAACCTGCGCCTCGGCTTCGATGGGAAACAAAACCAGAAATCCGTTGATCGGGGTCACCTGAGTACCGAACATCTGTTTCAGACCGGCATCCAGCCGCAGGCGATCGATAAATGAAGCCAGAGCGGGCTGCGAGATCTCACCCTGCGCAGCGGCGGCAATAACTAATCGAAGCAGGTCGACCTTTAATTGCGGCACTGATTCTCTGAGCAGATGGAAAGCCGCCTCGGCGCCGTCCTTACCCACAAGGCTCGTCGTGGGCCAGCCATATTGTTTTAGGATGGAGCACAGCCGGGCGGCATTGTTCCCTCTGGACGACCTGAGTCGCTCCATCAAATCATCCGATTTCTCGTTTTGGGCAATCGAGTCACTCAGACGTTCCTGGTCCTTTTTCTTGAGTTTCAATAACTCGTCTCTTAGCTTCTCATTCAAAGGTAACTGCTGATGAGATTTGACCTGGGACAGCATCTTGTTGATCTCATCCTCGCTTAGACACCGGTCCTGACCCGGGACCAACTGAAAGCAGATCAAGATCGTCGCGAGGTAGAGCAGAACTCTTAACACCGTGTGAAGGGAACAGTGATGCACAATTACTTACTGGCTACTTTACAGGTGACGTTTTCTTCTGCCTATTCGAACCATTCGGCCGAACCCTGGGTGCGGGAGAGCGAATTTCGGGTTTCAGATTCGTGACGAACAACTTCAGAATTCGCTTGTACTCATCGGCCCAGCTCGCTTCACGCTCAAAGGTGTGGTCTTCGACGGGATAAGGCGCGACTTCCCAATTCTCTTTGCGCAGCTCGATCAGCTTTTCCACCAGCCGCACCGTATCCTGAAAGTTAACGTTCACGTCCACCATGCCGTGACAGATCAGCAGCGCGCCCTTCAACCCGGCGGCGTAATAAATTGGCGAGCTTCTCTGGTAAGCCTCAACGTCGTCCTGCGGCAGGTTGAGAATGTTCGCCGTGTAAGGGTTGTTGTAATGCGCCCAATCCGTCACCGGCCGCAGGGCCGCGCCGGCCGCAAAGACATCCGGCTCTTTGAACATCGCCATCAAGGTGATGAACCCGCCATAGCTGCCGCCATAGAGCCCGATGCGTTTGGGATCGACGCCGTGTTCCTTGACCAGATAGTTCACGGCATCGACGTGATCGGTCAGGTCTTTGCCGCCCATGTTGCGATAGATTCCAGTGCGCCAATTGCGCCCATACCCCGCCGAACCGCGATAGTCTATGTCGAGGACGACGAAACCCTTTTCCATCAGCAGGTGATTGAACATGTACTCGCGATAGTACTGACTCCACCAGCGGTGCACGTTCTGTAAATATCCGGCGCCGTGAACGAACAGCACCGCCGGCCCGCCGCCCTGGTAATTCGCCGGCAGGTACAACCGGCCCCAAACCGTAGCGCCGTCGCGCGCCTGAAAACTAACCAAGCGCGGATCGATCCAGTCATTTGTAAAGAATTCAGGGATCGGCGAGACCGTTACCTGCTTTGCTTCCGAAGTCACGCTGTCCGTCGGGGTGTTGGGTGTGAGATAGAGTTCAGGTGGCTTGTTGCTGTACGAATTTATTACCGCCAGCATCTTTTCATCGGGACTGATATCCACCTGATTATTTCCGGGCCTCTTGGTAATTTGGGTCCGCGGTCCGCCGGCGACTGGCATTGAATAGAGATGCCGCTCGAAGGGAGTGCCTTCGCTGGAGGTAAAATAGAATTTCGACTTGTCCTGCGACAATCGCACGTCTGAAACTTCGACTCCTCCGGACGTCAATTGCTTTGGCTCACCGCCAGTGATCGAAACCGTGTAGAGGTGAGCAAAGCCATCGCGCTCAGATTCAAAATAAACGGTTGAGTTATCCCCCAGCCATCCGAGCGTGTTAGCTCCGGGCCCGTCAACCCAGGCCTCGTCGTGGACGTTGGCGAGCACTTTGGTTTTGCCGGTGGCGGGATCAAGCAACATTACCCATCGGTCTTTGTTGTCAGCCGCGCGCCCCATCAGCACGGCGTTTTTTCCATCATCTGACCAAAGCAATTGGGCCAACTGCACTTCGCGATCGCGAGGTGGAGCTGTAGTCGCGCGTTGCGCCTGCTCAGTCGCGTTCATTTCTGTGCGTTGAGCCGCCGGAGTCGCGGAAAGCTTCTGGCCGTGGTCAACATTTCTCGTCTCGCCGGTAGCGGTGTCGATTATCGCCAGGCGGGTGCGGTTTTGGTTGTCGCCAACTTTGGTGCGACCGGGAATGTCTTCGGTATACGCGGATTCGGTCACATAGTTCGGCACGATGATGTTCTTCGAACCGGTGGCAGGTTCGCTGATCGTGGCGATGACGTACTTACCGTCAGGCGACAAATTCAAGTTGATCACGTTTTGCCCGCCCGGAACGCTGAAGGGCTTGCGCTTCTCTCGTTCTTTTCGCTTTTTCTCCTGCTCTTCGCGTTGCTCGGCGCGCTCTCGCACCGCCTCGAGCAAAGCCCGCTCTTCTTTCTTGAGATACTCCTGACTATCGGTGCCCTTTGGTGTGGCGCTGGGAGCAGCGGCGCCGCCGATCCGAATGTCGGTAAGTTGTTCGAGCGCTCCGCCATCCAGGGCCAACTGGTAGAGATTATTCTGCCGGGTGAAGTAGATGTGTTTCTGATCGAAGGTGAAATGCGCGTTGGTTTCGGCATCGACGGTGCGAGTTATTTGCCGCCGCGTGCCTTTGCCATGCTGGTAAATAAACACGTCACCTTCATCGGTGAACACGGTCATTGATTTGTCTTTCGAGAGTTCACCTGCCGCGGGCGGCGCCTGCTTTGCCTCTTCATCAGTGAGGCGACGGAGACCGGTGCCATCGCGATTGACTACATAAAGACTCGTCTCTTTCAAACGCGGCTCGTCCGCCTGCTTCCATCGGAAATAGATGCGCTGACTGTCCTGCGACCAGTAGACCCCGGTGGGCGGATAACCAACCAGGCGCGGACCGCGCATGATGCTGTCCACCGTCAGCTCGAATTTCGAAGTAGGCTGAGCAGGGCTAACTTGCGCAATTCCAACTCGCGGCAAAAGCAGTAGGACTATACAAAGCAAGAGACATAGGTATCGCGCGTGACTGTTCTTCATGACTGTTTTCAATTGGAATTAGAAATCGATTCGGTTTTTCTTAGTCAACCGCGAAGCGGTTTATTGCACAAAGCCCAGGGTTGCCGCTTCGGCTACCCTGGGAACCCGCTCGTGATGATGGACGCCACCCTGACAGGGTTGCGCAACGATCACAATATTTTCTTGACCCAACGTAGCCTTCGGCAACGTTGGGCTGAAGGTCGCAACCGCTTCGCGGTAATCTCTCACTCATAGCGCAGCGCTTCGATCGGATTTAGACGCGCAGCCTTCCAGGCAGGCCAAAGGCCGAAAACCACGCCCAACCCAACCGAAACCACAAAGCCAACCACCGGAGACCAGGGCGGAATATAAGTCGGCATGATCATCTTGATGAGCAGAGCAATGCCCGAGCCTGCCAGGATGCCTAAAACCCCACCAACACCGGTAAGCGTTGCAGCCTCAATCAAAAACTGAATGATGATGTCGCGCCGCCGGGCTCCCATCGCTTTGCGTACGCCGATCTCGCGAGTCCGCTCGGTTACGCTCACCAGCATGATGTTCATCACGCCGATGCCGCCGATGAGTAAGCCTACGCTGGAAATTGCCACCATCAGGGCGAACACGCCACCAGTAATCGCCTGGAACTGTTTGACGATTTGATCGGAGGTGGAAATACCAAAATTGTCAGGAGCGCCGAAAGCAACCTTCCGTCGTCGCCGCAGGACGTCGCGGATCTCTTCCGTTGCCTCATCCATCAGTCCCGGACGCGCCTGGGCCATCACAAAGTTATCGTCCACGTCGGGATAAAGTTTTCGGAGGGTCAGGTAAGGCAGGTAGACAGCCTTGTTCTCGTTGTTGGGATCTTCAGCCCCGACGAGGAACACATCTCGTTCCGCCAGCACCCCGATGACGCGGTAGCCGCGGCCGTTGATGCTGACTTCCTCATCGAGAGCATTGGAAAAAGGAAATAGGGTATTGGCGACGTCGCGGCCAATGACCACCACACTGGCGTGGCGGACGTTCTCTTCCTCTGAAAAGTAACGGCCCTCGGCGATGTTGGTCACACCCATCTTGAAATAGTTTGGCGACGCTCCCTGCACCGCGGCATTCGTCATCTCGATTCCGCGATAACGAACATTCACCCGTTCAGTAAAAGGGCCACCGAAAAAGTCTACCGGAGACATGAACGCAGCCGAATAAATTACCGAGGGACATTCGGCCTGAATCGCCAGAGTGTCTTCATAACTCAGGGGTTTGCGCATTCGCTCTTCGGCGGTGGGATTGAAGTTGAAGCCCGGATCAAAGCGATAGATGTAGATCGAGTTAGTGCCAAACGATTCGATCTCCTTAGACACTCGGGTGTCGATGCCGGAAACAAAAGCGGCGATGACGATGACCGTCATGGTGCCGATGACTACACCCAGCACGGTCAGCAGCGAACGCAGTTTGTGTTGGCGCAAGGTATCCATCGCCATCTGCAGGTTTTCGAAGATGCTGCCTTTGAAGAATTTCATCATCACTTTTGAACTTTGTACTTGGTGCTTTGTACTTTGATCTCTTATTCCAGAACTCCGACGCTAATGCGGACTGCGCGGAATGCCACAACAAAGCACAAAGAACAAAGTCCAAAGCTCATTCTGTTCTGAGAGCCTCAATCGGATCCAGACGAGCGGCGCGCCAGGCCGGATAGACTCCCGAAACTAAACCAACGCTGGCCGAAATCAGCAACGCGGCGGTTACTGCTAGCCAGGGCAAAGCAGTCGGTACCGGCGTTAGAACCGCCACCAGCTTGGCCAGGACGTAGGCGATGCTGACTCCGATGGCGCCGCCGAACAGCGACAGCATGGTCGATTCCGCCAGGAACTGTTTCAGAATATCGCCGCGCCGCGCCCCGATGCTCTTGCGCAAGCCAATCTCTTTGGTGCGCTCAGTCACGCTGACCAGCATGATGTTCATAATTACGATGCCGCCTACCACCAGAGAGATCGAGGTGACACCGATCGCCGCCACTTGAATCGTGCCAAAGATCTTATCGCGCAGTTCGTTGATGGCGCTCGGCGTGATGATACCAAAGTTGTCCTTCTCGCTCGGCGCCAGCCGCCGGCGAATGCGCATCACTACGCGGGCTTCGTCGATGGCGTCCTGGTACGTATGCTCGCTTGATGAAGTCACGCTCACGCTCAGAGATCGACGTGAACCGTAAAGCGCGAGAAAGGTTGAGAGCGGCACGGCCACATATTTGTCACGTGATTGGCCAAAGACTGAGCCGAGCGGTTTTCCCACGCCGATGATCTGAAAGGCCCGGCCATCGAGGCGAATGGTGGCGCCGAGTGGATTCGAGCGGGGAAAGAGCTTCTCGGCCACGTCGGCGCCGATGAAGCAGACAGTCCGGCGCGCATCGTCTTCGCCTTTATTGAAATAGCGGCCGGCTTCGGCTTCCAGGCGGTCGATGTCGGCGATGTTGGCGGTGGTCGCGCTGATGTGAACGCGGGACAGGCTGGTCGGACCATATTTCACTTCCCCGAGAACGTCGGCCTTCGCTCCCACTTCCCGGATCGCCCCACCGCGCGCGCGTAGGGCCGCCACATCATCCAGCGTCAGGTCTTTGTTGCGGCGGCGCGCGGCGTTCAGCGCCTCGACGCTTGAGAAGTCGTCGATGGAATATTTTCTGACGGCGAAGGCGTTCGTGCCGATGTCCGCAATCTTCTCGTCAACGTAAGCATTGAAGCCTTCGACCAGCGAGACGACGACGATCACGGTGGCCACGCCAAAGATGACTCCGAGCAGCGTCAGAAATGATCGCAGCTTATGACTGAGGATGGCCGAAATCGCCAGTTTTAGTGCTTCAAGAAAAGGCATGGCTTCTGCGACAGACTACAACTTTCTACGCAGAAAAGAGATTGAGGTTTCAGACCTGGGATAACTGGTTACAGGACGCCGACTCGTCGGGCTGGCGAGTAACTAGCGCGCACTCTTCGGATAAGTCAGGTACAGAACCGCTCGCTATGGCGAGCGGTTCTGTACCAACCTGGACGGTAACGAACGGCGACTCTTACCAGCGGATTTACCACTGTCGCGCTATACGCGTCCTATCCGATCGCTCGAATACTAACTAGTTGCCGCTTTTCCAGCCGGCTACACGTTTTTCAAAGGCCGCCGTATCCGCCTTGTCGGCTTTGCCTTTAGCGATGGCTACATCAGCCGCAGCCAGCGCTTCCTGCTTCCTTCCCGCTGTCCAAAGGATATTGGCTTTGGCGGAAAGATTCCGAAATGTCTCTTTGACCTTAATGGATTGGTCAACAAACTTCAGAGCTTCAGTGAAATTCTTGTCACCGGCATAAGTTTGCGCCACCTGAAGCGGAAGGACTTCGTTGGTTGGATTGGCGGCAATGAGCGCATCAGCCTTCGCGCGCCAGAGCGCTTTCACGTCCTTCACTTCCACGGTAAACGGAACGCGAACTTTTTCCCAGCGAATGTTGACCGTAGCGGAGTTTTCCGTCACGGGATCAAAGCTGTACGCAAGCCATTCCTGGTTTTCGCTTACCATCTGCGGCTTGGTCTTAACGCGCAGCGCATCCTTCTTGTCGTCATAGTTAAAGCTGCCCCATTGGCCGGGGTCGTTGTTGAAGATTATTGTCCACTCGTCTTTGCCCGGGACGGTGTGCAAGCTGTAGGTCCCGGCCTTTAAGGGTTGCCCATTGACTAAGACGTCGTCGGTGACGGCGAACATCGTGGCTTCATTCGCGCCGGCGCGCCAGACATGGTTGTAGGGAACAATCGGCTCACCCGCTTTACGTTCATTTTGATTGTCGAGAGTGGCTTCGCCTTTAGCGCGGGCCTCCATTGAAGCCGGAGCATCCGCGAAAATTGTGCGCCCTTTCACGGGCGGACGGCTGTACGTGATCGTAATGTCGGTAACGCCCACGGTCTGCATCACGCTCGCCTTCTGGCTGGGCCGAATTGGCTTTATAGCCAGCGGTTGTTGCGCGGACGTGTACGGCGCAGCGCAAGAAACGGCAAAAAGAATCGCAAGACTGAAAAGTGAAATTCGTTTGAACGAGATCATGGTGGCACTCCCCAAGTTTAGAATTTGGCGCATTATGTAACGGCCGAGGTTGGCCAGCAAGGGTTTGGGTGTCCTTAGCGACAAGAATTTACAACTTTTTACAAACTAGAATGGACGTGGCGGAACTCGTGGCGCAATCAGGCCGTTCCGACTTTGCACAAAGACTCTTATTTCGTGTTCTTTCGTGTAGCTTAGTGTGATTTCGTGGATCGTATGGCTGCGAATCCTAAGCACACGATCCACGAAATTACACGAAATCTCACGAAGCAACACACACCAATGCTTATCTAAGAGCTCTCAAGTCGTAAAAGCTAAACCAAGCCACTACTCAGGTAAGTTTGCGCTCGGATTGGTTCCGCAGTAAAAGTTCACTTCGAAAGCATCGCGGAACGGCCCACGCAAGCCTTCCAATGCGTCCAAGCGATACAATGGAAGCCACACTTGGCATGGGAATCACCGACTTAACCATTAGCTCTAATCTGGGCTTTCTCGCTGTCCTGAATCTCCTGGGCGCAGCGCAGGGCGTGCTGTTAGCGTTAGCTCTGCTGACGTCAAAGGACCGAAACAAGACAGCCAATCGCCTGCTGGCGGCGTTGACTCTCACGATTTCCATCGTCGTCAGTGGCGCCGTACTGCTTACTTCGAACTATGTATTTGTTTTCCCGCACTTAAGCCGGCTCCACCAGCCCTTTGTTTTTCTCGCGGCTCCGCTATTGTTTCTCTATATTCGGGAGCTGACCTCGCGTGAAAGAAAGTTTGCCAAGAAGGATTTTCTCCATTTCATTCCGTTCGTGCTCTGCTTGATCTATTTGCTTCCCTATTTCTTTCAAAGCAGTGCCCAGAAAATCAGAATCTTAACTTCGGAATACATTCAGGAATCGTTCGGTCAGTGGTACTACATTCGATCTGCGCTGTTTATTGCCCAGACACTGGTGTACTTGATTCTCATCGCCTTGCTCATCACCAGGTATGCCCGAAAAGCTAAAGAGCGGAACAACGCGCGCGACCGAGCCATTCTGTTCGAAGTGAGGTTCTTTGTAATCGCTTCAACTGTCCTTTGGGTGGGGGCAATTCTGCGATACGTGACCAGTCTAAGTGGAACTAATCTGCTGGTGCCCCTGGGCGCTTCGCTGCTTATTTACGCGATGGGTTACTTGAAAATGAGGAGGCCCGAACCCCTTACCAGCGAAAAGGACGAGCTGTCGGTTAGGAAGTACGAAAAGTCCACGCTTACCCCTGAAAGATCTGAAAGGTATCTCGAGAAGTTGCTTAGTTACATGGAAGGAGCGAAGCCCTTCACCGATGGCGATCTGACAATTCAGAAGTTGGCAGAGAAGCTAAATGTCCCTGCACACCATCTTTCGCAGACAATCAATGAAAGGCGGGGGCAGACGTTTTCAGATTTCATCAATTCCTATCGAGTCGAAGAGGCCAAGCGAAAATTACTCGACCCCGCCTCGAAACACTTATCAGTTCTGGGTATCGCCATAGAGGTTGGCTTTAGTTCGAAATCTTCTTTCAACGCGGTTTTTAAGAAACATACCAACATGACTCCCTCAGAATTCAGGAATGCCGGCAACGGCAGCCGCGACGAACAGCTTTAGGTTTGCAATCGATCAGTGCCGGAGTATTACTCCGATGAGTCGAGTAGCGACCGGGTCTCAATCCACCCACTACTAACGGGTTCCGAGGGCGATCACCCGATCGCTACCGCTCCCGATACCGACCGGCTTTGCCCAAAACGCCAAGCCCCGCGAGCGAACAAACTCTTCGAGCCCCGATTCATCGGGGCGGTCTTAGCTAAGCCCAAGGTGAGGCTTTGCGAGCCTTGGGAAACGATGCCGTTTAGATCAGCGGAGCCCGCGAAGTGGGCGACATCTGAGTCTCGAATTCAGAGTCTTGAGTTTCGAATCAGGACCAACGCGATGGCCTCGTTGAACGGTTATTGGTCGCCGCGGCTCCTGCAAATTTATTCACCTGTAACCCAAGGCTCGCAGAGCCTCGCCTTGGGCTTAACTACACCCGCTGCTTCGCAGCTTGTTGAGTATGGTTAGCCAGGTGGCGTGATAAGCGATCAATAAGAGGATTTAGGGCCCCTAAGACTTTTTGGGCAAAGCCATTCTGACACTCATCACCCAACTCCATCCGCGAATCGCAGTGCTTAACCTTATTACTCCCTATCAATACGTCCACAATTAGGAATCTGGGCGTCCAATTTTACGTAACCGGGCCATTCTTCGAAGAAAAAGGCGTCTTATACATCGAGTCGCCCCTGATGTTCTGTCGCGTTTGCCATTCTCCCGTCGAGCTTCACCGGGCCTCAGCAACTTCAATCAACCTAAACCCGAGCCTGGTTCACAAGAAAAAGGAGAATCTTTCGATGCGACAACTAATAATCCTAACCTTCCTGATTGCGGGCAGCGCTTCTTTCGCGCTGGCGCAAACACCTGACGAGCAACCAAAGAATGAGTTCTTTGCCGGATATTCCTATCACAGTGCTGACATCAATACTCTGACGGTCGATCCCCACCGAACGGCTCAGAACGGCATCAATCTCGCCTACACGAGGAACATCACCAGACACATCGGCCTCACCGGCGATGCCTCAGCTCATTTTCACAGAAATACCAGCAGTACCGGCACTGGTACTTTTTCTACTCAGCGAGATCAATACTTCCTGCTCGCCGGAGTACAGTTCAAGGCCGGCGGTAACAGCCGGGTGCAGCCGTTCGCGCATGCTTTGTTCGGAGCTTCGCTTTTTAGAGGCTTTACTTCAGACATTCGGCCTTCGGGTAACGTCTATACAATCGACGACGCGACTTCCTTTGCCATGGCGTTGGGCGGAGGTGTGGATGTGCGTCTCAATCGGCGAATAGATTTCAGATTGGTCCAGGTCGATTACACGCCGACGTTTTTCGGGTCCGGACGTCAAAACAATATCCGCGTGTCGGTCGGCATAGTCTTTAAGCGATAATGGAGGACGTATGAGGAAACTCAATCTGTTTTCTTTATTCCTCTCCCTGTTTTGTACCGTCGCGGTCCACGCGTCCTTCGCGCAAGACAGGCCGCGCCGCGTTGACGAGCCGGCCCCGACTGCTTCGCCGGTGCCGCGTGCCTCAGTAGAAACAACAGACGGTCAGGAGCAAGACGATGTGGTGCGCGTGGATACCAACCTGGTAACCGTTCCCGTAACCGTTTTAGACCGTAACGGCCGGTACATTCCGGATCTGCAAAGGCAGGATTTTCATATTTATGAAGACGGCATCGAACAGGAAATTGCCTATTTCGCAGAAGTCGAAAAGCCTTTCACCATTATCCTGGTGCTCGACACCAGCGCTTCCACCTGGTCCAAACTCGGCCAGATCAAAGACGCCGCCAAAGCCTTTGTCAGGGAATTGCGACCCGATGATCAGGTCATGGTCATCTCATTTGGCATGGGCTTAAAGGTTGAGTGCCAACCGACGAACGATCGGGCAAAAATCGAAAAGGGCATCGGGGGCACCAGCCGAGGTCTTAGCACTCACCTTTATGATGCGATGGATAAGGTCATGAAGAAATACCTCAATCGTATTAAGGGGCGCAAAGCCGTAGTCCTTTTCACCGACGGTGTTGACGCAACCAGCAATAACGCAACTTACGAGAGCACACTGCATACTGCGGAAGAACTGGACGCGCTGATTTACTCGATCCGTTACGACACTTACGATCCAGCCGCTGATAAGGGCGATGTTACTCCGACGCAATCGGGCCTGCGCCTTCCGGGGATCCTGGGGAAGTTGCCGCTGCCGTTCCCTTCAATCGGGGGTAACAGCAGTGGCGGCGGCGGCGCCGGCTCCAGTCGCGCAGACTATGATCGAGGTGAGCGCTATCTTCACAAACTTGCGGAGTTAACCGGCGGACGAGTCTATGAAGCGCGCAAAGACTTGCGCGACCTCCAGGCGGCTTTCAGTAATATCGCACAGGAGTTGGGTCGCCAATACGGCGTCGGGTATTACCCACATCGAAAAGGAGAACTCGGCGAACGGCGTCAGATCAAAGTGCGGGTTGACCGGACGGACGTGGCGGTTCGCTCCCGCGATAACTATCTTTACAAAGGTCCGAGGGCGGTGACTGGAACGCCTCCGTCGAGCCCGGATCAGCAAAGCCCTGCTCCACCGGTGTTGCAAAAGAAGCCCTTCGCCGGCGGGAAATTTCCGTAATCCTCCCGAGTTCGAAACCTAACCCAGCATTCTTTGAATAGTAAAAACTAAAGCGGCCAATTCGGGACGTCCGATCTCACTGAGAGCGGTGAGGGGTGGCCCGTGGGTTTCTCCAGGTGTTTGGGCGGCGCTGGGCGGGGTATTAGTTTCTCCCGTGATGGATGGGCCTTGCGTCGCTCCACCATCGGCCAGCACGGGCGCGCTGAACATTGTGGCTAATACGACTGCGAGCGAAAGTCGGCGGAAGTTTTTCTGTTGTCAGAGTGCGAGGCCGCAAGGTTATGTCCGGTGATCCGAAATGTCAACGATTTCGGAACGACAGTGGTGGCCTGATTTGAGAGACAAGACAAGTAAACGATCCACTAAATCACTACCAAACAACACGAAAGTCTCTTTAGTGGTGTTTCGTGTTATTTCGTGGATCTCTTTTCAATCTCAAAAACGGACGTCGCAACGCGGGATCGCGTGCCGTTTTTGACAAAGCCTTGACGCATACTGTGGAGAGTCAGTACCTTCGTGCCGCTTGAACCCAAAGAGAATCGACACTCGCTGCTGCGTTGCCGGAGGCGGTCCCGCCGGAATCATGCTGGGCTTTCTGCTCGCGCGCGCCGGCGTGGAAGTTGTCGTGCTCGAGAAGCACGCTGATTTTCTGCGCGACTTTCGCGGTGACACGATTCATCCTTCCACGCTTGAGGTGATGCACGAGCTGGGTATCCTGGCCGACTTTCTCGAGCGGCCGCATCAGGAGATTCGCGAGATTGCCGGACAGATCGGCGACGAAATGATTCCGCTCGCGGATTTTACGCACCTACCCACGCACAGCAAGTTTCTCGCGTTCATGCCGCAATGGGATTTTCTCGACTTCATAAAAGACCAGGCCGAGCGTTACCCGGCCTTCACTCTGAAAATGGAAGCGGAAGTCACCGGGCTGATTGAAAGCGGCAATACCGTCCTCGGGGTGAAAGCGAAGACGCCGGAGGGAGAGCTGGATATTCTTGCCGACCTGGTAGTCGGCGCCGATGGCCGCAAGTCAGTGGTCCGAGAACGCGCGGGTTTAAGTGTCGAGAGCCTGGGCGCGCCGATCGACGTGCTGTGGTTTCGCTTGTCTCGCGTGCCGACAGATCCGGCGCAGGTCATCGGCCGCTTTGTCAGCGGAAAGATCCTGGTGATGCTCAATCGCGATACGTACTGGCAGTGCGGCTTTGTAATTCCAAAAGGCGCGCTGGCGGATCTAAAAAGTCGCGGTCTTGAAGCGTTCCGTGCGGACATCGCCTCGACCGCTGCGTTCGTGAGCGATCGGGTCGGCGAGATAACCGATTGGGAACCAATTAAACTTCTTACCGTCCTGGTGGATCGTTTGCGGAAATGGTACCGGCCGGGATTGCTCTGTATCGGAGATGCCGCGCACGCGATGTCCCCAGTCGGCGGTGTCGGGATCAATCTGGCGATTCAGGATGCAGTCGCGGCTGCGAATATTCTGTGGCGACCTTTATCCGCAGGCTGGGTGTCCCCGAGCCACTTACAAAAAGTGCAGTGGCGTCGTGAATTGCCGACGCGCTTGACGCAGTGGGCGCAGGTGCAGGTGCAAAACCGCGTGCTCGGCCGAGTGCTCGCCACGAGGCAGCAAGTGGCCGCGCCCTGGGTGATTCGTCTCTTCAAAAGATTTCCAGTTCTAAGACGGATACCGGCGCGCTTGATTGGTCTGGGAGTGCGTCCTGAGCGTGTAAAGACGCCGGACGTGCTGGAGAGCGGGAGTTGAAATTAGACTGCGACCTGACGATGACCGTTTTGTGCGCGGACGAGTGACTCGTTCAGTTTCATTGCCAGGTCGGCTACGTGAGGTTCTTTGATGATGTCCAGATGTGTTCCCGGAATTTCCTTCACTTCGGTCCCGCCTTCCGCTATCACGTTCCAACCATCGACCAGATCAAACGAAGCTCGCAGGTCGTTGCTGGCCCAGAAGAGCGTGACGCGGCCGTCATATAACTGGGGAACGTAATTCATCGCTGCCAGCCAGTTGAATTCTTCGACATCGCGAAACGTGCGGGGCAAGGTCCGCCCCAGCCGGTCAGAAGAACGGTAAATCATCCGCCAAAGCAGGCTCTTGAGCTTAATACCGGCGTACCTCGACTTGTCGACGACATAAGGAAGCTTTTCCTTGAAACTCAGGCCACCCAGGTTCGAAAGGTGAGTTCCCATCCTTCTGACGATTCGTCCGGCCCTGCTTTTCAGCTCGCCCGCGTCAGGTGATCGTTTGTTGTAGCCCACTGGATACGAATCCAACAGGGCGAGCAGGGCCACTTCCTGACCCTGAGCTCTGAATTGACAGGCCATCTCGAAAGCAATGATGCCGCCTAAAGATCGTCCGCCGATGAGATAAGGGCCGGCCGGTTGAAACTTGCGAATCTCTTCGACGTATTCAGCAGCCATATCGTTGATGCTGGTATGCGGCGACTGCTTGCCGTCCAAACCTCGCGACTGCAATCCATAAAATGGTTGGTCGATACCCAGATGTCGCGCCAGGCCGTAGTACTCGAGCACGTTTCCGCCGACGGCGTGCACGCAGAAGAACGGCGGTCGAGAGCCGAGCGGCTGGATGGGCACCAGCGAAGACCAGGAAGGCGCCACGTCTTTGTCGAGGATCGCGGCAAGCTGCGCCACCGTGGGCGCCTGGAATAACGTTGCCAGCGGCAGGCGCTTGCCGAATGTCTTCTGCATTCGTGCAAACAGGCGCACGGCCATTAGCGAGTGTCCGCCTAACTCAAAGAAGTTGTCGTTAATGCCGACGCGATCGACTACCAGCACATCTTTCCAAATGCCGGTCAGCGTTTCTTCGACGGCTGAACGCGGAGGCGCATAGTCGCCATGCCGTTCTCCGTAAACTTCAATTGGCGCGGGCAGAGCGTTCCGGTCGAGTTTGCGGTTTGGCGTCAAGGGCAGCGCGTCGAGCATCACAAACGCCGCCGGTATCATGTAAGCGGGAAGTTCTTCACCCAGAAATTCACGCAGAGAAGTCATCGTGACTGCGGCGCCAAGAAGCGGAACGACATAAGCAACCAGGCGGGTCTCTCGCGACTTGTTCTGTTGAGCGATGACTGCGGTTTCGCGGACTTCCGGATGGTGGGTGAGCACGGCTTCAATCTCGCCGGGCTCGATCCGATAGCCGCGGATCTTCACCTGACGATCGATACGGCCGAGGTGCTCGACATTTCCATCCGGCAGATAGCGACCTTGATCGCCGGTGCGATACAGACGATCACCGTCGGCCCTGGTAAACGGGTTCAGGATGAATCGTTCACGCGTGAGCGCTTCATCGCCGAGGTATCCTTTCGCCAGGTGAGGGCTTCGAAAACAAACTTCCCCAGCCTCGCCGATTCCACACAACTCGTGCGAGCGATTGAGCACCAGCAGCTGCACGTCCTTGATGCCTTTGCCTAGCGGCAGAACTTCTTTGGTTGTGGCACGCGCATCTTGCGCGCGAGCCACGGGCGGGACGCCCGCGCCACTCCTCCGAGGTGCATTTCGATCAGCCTGGAGAAGCGTTTCGCTTTCGTCGGAAACAACGTAAAAGCCGACGGCTCTCTGTGTTTCCGTCGCTCCGTAAAGGTTCACGCAGCGAATCGAGGGAGCCAGCTTACGCAAGCGCGCCACATCACGTTTGGTCAGCACGTCCCCTACCAGAAACGAGTAACGGAGAGAGTCGATTTGGTCGCAATTGCCCCCCGCGCCGGTGTCGCTGAGCAATTGGCTCATGGCCGGCGTCAGGTTGGCGACCGTAACCCCTTGTTGCTTCATCCAGGCGCGCAGCCCATCCGGCGCTTCCAGATTCTCCGCGTCGGGAATGCAAATCGCGCCACCGAGTTGGAGTGGGGTGAACATGTCACGGTGAAGCGGATCGTGCGCCAGGCCGGACAGCATGCAAAAGCGATCCGACTCGTTCAACCCAAACTTCTCCCTGGCCCACGAAGTGAAAAGAGTAAGGGGTCCATGTCGACCGAGAATTCCCTTCGGGTTGCCGGTCGAGCCGGATGTGAAAGCCACGTAAGCCAGATCATCCGGACCGAGGCTTATGTTCGGATTCTGAGTCGAACATCCGGCGAAGAGGTCGCGATCCTCTGAACTGTTCCGCGCGCTCACCTTAAGCCGGCAACAGCATCCCATTGATTCGACAAACTTATCCAGAGACTCCGGCAACGGCCCCGCCGCTTCGATCCGTAACCAGCCGCGCGGTTGGCTAATCTCCAAACACTTGATCAATCTCGAAGCGGGATACGCGGGATCCAGGACGACGAATGCGGCGCCGGCCTTCAGAATTCCCAAAATCGACCAAACCAAAGGTGCACTGCGATGGCCATAGATGGCGACAGTGTCATTCGTTCTGATACCGCTCTGGCGCAGGTAATTCGCGAGTTGATTACTCCGAGCGTCAAGATCCCGATAGCTCCAGCTTTCGTGCGGGTCAATGATTGCCAGTTGATTTGGCCGGCGCTGAGCTTGTTCAGAAAACAGGGTATGGATCAGATTTTCTTCGCGGGCTGGGAACGGTTGCGCAGGATCGGGAAGGACGGTTCGAGCGCCGGGTGTTACCAGCGAAAGGCGGCTGATTTTTTCATTTGGTTGCGCAGTGATCTGTGACAAGAGCTGCTTGAACTGGTCGAGCATCTCGACGATCCGGCCGTGGTCATAGAGATCGGAGTTATAAACCAGCGCCAGTTTGATCTCGTTGTCGTCTTCTCCCGCATACAGCGTTAAGTCGAACTTGGACAGATTCTCGTCCGACTGCAGCCAGGCATCGACGAAGCTGATGGTCTCACCGTCAGGCAACTGGATCTGATCTGAGAAGCTGAACAGATTGAAATAGACCTGGAAGAGTGCGGTCCGACTCAGGTCGCGTTCCGGCCTCAAGTCTTCAATCAGTTTTTCGAAAGGAACATCCTGGTTCGCATAAGCATCCAGCGCCGTCTTTCGGACTTTCGAAAGGAGTTCGCGGAAACTCGGATCGCCGGAAAGGTCAGTGCGCAAGGCCAGATTGTTGAGAAAGAACCCGATTAGCCTTTCCGTCTCAGCCCGCGGACGATTGGAGATTGGCGAGCCGACAATGATGTCGTCCTGCCCGCTGTAACGTTGTAGCAGCACCTTGAACACGGCCAGCAGGGTCATGAACAACGTAGCGTTTTCACGTTGACTGAGCGCGTTGACCGCGCGCGTCAGCTCCAACGGCAAGCTCAGCGTCGCGCGGCCACCCGAATATGTCTGCACTACCGGTCGCGGCCGGTCGGCGGGCAGTTCCAGCACCGGCAACTCTCCGCGCAATTGCTTCCGCCAGTAGGACAGTTGCTGCTCCAGCAAATCGTGACCCAACCACTCTCGCTGCCAGACGGCGTAGTCCGTGTATTGAATTGGAAGTTCGCTGAGCGGCGAAGCCTGCCCACCTGAGAATGACTGATACAGTGCTGAGAGCTCCTGAAAGAAAAGCACGATCGAACAGCCGTCGCTGACGATGTGATGCATTGTGAGCAGGAATATCGATTCGCGTTCACTGAGTCTCAACAGACTGGTTCGAATCAGCGGCCCGTCCTCCAGGTTGAAAGGCCGCGACGCTTCGTCGTTAGACAGTCTGCGACATACAGCATCCCGCTCGGATGACGCCACCGAAGTCAGGTCGACGAGACTTAAATCTATTTCAAGGTTCGACGAAACTAACGGCGTGGGACGACCGTCGACTGTAAGAAAGGTCGTGCGGAAGACTTCGTGGCGGCGCACAATTTCCTTGACGCTCTGTTTAAGAGCTTCGCGATCAATCGCGCATGAGAATCGCACGGCCATGGGAACATTGAACACGGCTGAGCCGGGCATCAACTGATCGAGAAACCAAAGCCGCTCCTGAGCGAACGAAAGTTGCGGTGAAATGTCAGGCGCGCGACGAACTATCGAGGGCGATGAATTAGGATCCTGAGCCAACTCGCCGCGCAGATACTTCTCGAGCAAGATGCGCTTGGCGTTTGAGATGCCCGCTAAACCACGGTCCGCCAGCCGATGTGAAGTTTGTTCCTGCAAGAGTTTTAGTCGCGAAAAATCCGTTTACGCCGATCGATGAAAGGGACAACCGCTCTCGAGACGTTCAATTTGGGGCGCGATCCCGGGCGTTGCATTTTCGTCAAACGTTACCGGTAGTGCTTTCAAACCGCGCAAACCAAGATTCTCGCGCCAGACAATTGGGCCGGGTTCGGGCGTCAGATTCATTGTGCGCGACGCCAGGGCTTCAAAAGTCAGTTGTCCTTCAATCCGCGCCAGGGCCGCACCGAAGCAGAAATGACTGGCCCATCCGAAAGCCAAATGGCGATTATCTGCGCGCCCGAGATCCAGCCGATCCGGGTCGGGAAACCTTTCCGGATCGCGATTGCCCGCCCCCATTACGGCAATAACTGCCTGTCCTTTGCGAATTTGCCGGCCGCCGAGTTCGGTGTCTTCGGGGCAAATACGCGCCGTGTGCTGGCTCGGACTCTCATACCGCAATAGCTCTTCGACAGCCGAGGGAATCAGCGTCAAATCATTCTTGAGCCGCTGCAGCTGATCGGGGTTACTCATCAAGGTAAGGATGCCGTTGCCGATCAGGTTAGTGGTCGTTTCCTGGCCGCCGACCATGGTGACGATACAGTTGGCGATGATTTCGTCTTCAGTTAGACGATCGCCGTCGATTTCGGCGGTCATAAAGGAGTTGATCAGGCCTTCGCGCGGTTCGGTTTTCATCCGCTGAATCGCTGAGCGAAAATAGACCGTCATTTCTTCTACACACTTCAAAGTCCGGCCGGCGCGATCGGGGTTGTGCTGAAAGTTGCCCAATACTTCGGCAAAGTCCGCCGACCACTCTTTCAACTGATCGCAATCAGAAGTCGGCACCCCGAGCATCTCAGCCGTAACAATTGCCGGCAGCGGCGCCGCCAGATCGTTAATCACGTCCATTCGCCCCGCACTCAGTAACGGACGCATCAGGTCGTCGAGGATTTCACGAATGTGAGCGCGCAGGACTTCGACGCGGGCCGGCGTGAAAGCCATCGACGCCAGGCTGCGCAAGCGCGCGTGCGCAGCGCCGTCCATGAACAGCATCTGCCGCCTCATCATTTGGGCGATTGGCCCCAGCTCTGCCAAACCCATCGCCGCAAAGTCTTCCGGGGTCGGCGTGCGATTGGCGGAAAAGTTATGAAGCACCGTTACTACATCGGCGTATCGGGTTACCACCCAGGCATGCAGGTACGGATCCCAATGAACCGGAGACTCGGTGCGCAAGCGTTCATAAAGCGGATACGGATTGGCGAGCACCTCTGGATCAAGCAGGTGATAGAGACTGAGGGGAGACGCGGCTTTGTTGGTTGAGATTGGGGTGTTAGCACTCATGAATGTTTCCTTACGGCAAGGCTTAGGTCTGTGGTTGGGTCACGGACCACGTCTCCGTCACTTTAGGCGAGCAAGCGCTTGGGCTTCGTCTTCGCTCATGGCGGCGACTTGCTCAAAAACCAGCCGTTCAATCTCAGCGGACAATGCTGAAATTGTCGGCGCATCAAAGAGCGTGCGCAGAGCCAGATCTACTCCGAACGCTCCACGAATTCTACCGATCAGCTGGGTGCCCAGCAGAGAATGTCCGCCGAGCAGGAAGAAATTATCGTTGACGCTGACTTCCTTCAGATTCAGTAGTGAAGAAACTACCTTCGCCAATCGCTCCTCGGTTGGCGTGCGAGGAGCAGTGAATGCTTCGTCGCGAAGAGTGTTTTCACTGTCGGGTTCCGGCAGGGCGTGTCGATCGATTTTGCCGTTTGCTGTTAGCGGTAAAGCCGGCAGGCATACGAAAACCGTCGGCACCATATAGTCGGGAAGGGATTCTTGCAGGAAACTGCGCACCTCGGCCGCGGCCGGAGTAGTTCCGTTTCGCATCACGAGATAGGCCGTCAGCCGCTTTTCTTCGCAAGCTGAACCACAGGCAACTACTAAACTGGCTTCAATCGCCGGGTGACGGGAAATTGCCGCCTCGATCTCCACCGGCTCAATTCGATATCCCAGAATCTTGATCTGTTCGTCGGCGCGCCCGAGATATGCAATTTCACCATCAGGTAACTGCCGAGCCAGATCGCCGGTTTTGTAGAGCCTCGCATTCGGGCGATCGTCAAACGGGTTGCGGACGAATCGTTCTGCGTTTAGCTCAGGACGGTTCAAATAACCACGCGCCACGCCTGCGCCGCCGATATACATTTCTGCCGGGGTACCGGCTGGAACGGGCTCAAGATTCTGATCAAGCAGGTAGATACTAGTGTTAGCAATTGCCCGGCCGATAGTCGGTCGCTCGGTGGCCCCGGCTTCAGCTTTTACGCGCCCTGAGGTGGCCACGACGGTGCATTCGGTCGGGCCATAATTATTAACCAGCTCGAAGGGAAGACTTCCGGTTGGGTGGCGATATAACGTATCGGCGCCGGTCAGCAGGTATCGCAGTGCGGTCGTATCCGGCCAATCCAAAGTCATTACTTGTTCAGCCAACGCAGTGGGCAGGAAGCTAACGGTGACCTCGTTTTCGACCAACCAATCGCGCAACAGTTCAGGTGCAACCCGAGTGGTTTCGTCAGGCAAGTGTAAACTCGCGCCGGTTGTCAGGTATGGCCAAACTTCCCACACGGCCGCGTCGAAACCGACACCGGCCAGATGACTCGCCTGGTCCTGATGTGTGACCGCGAATTCGTTGACGTGCCATGAGACGAGGTTCATCAAGCTGGCGTGACTGATCTCAACGCCCTTGGGCTCGCCCGTGGATCCGGATGTGTAGATCACATAAGCGAGTTGATCGTTATTCGTCGCGATCGCCGGCAAAGTGCTCGGACCGGCCGCAATTTTCTGATCGGTATCGACACTAATGACTTGCCACGGACCATCGCAAAACTTTTCGGCTAGCTCATCTCGAGTAATTAACACGCGCGGCAAGGCGTCCTTGAGCATGAATAGGAGCCGCCCAGTCGGATAAGCAGGATCCATCGGCAGATAAGCGCCGCCGGCCTTTAGGACTGCCAGCGCGCAAACGACGGATTCGGGCGACCGATTCAGGCAAAGAGCCACAATCGTTTCCGGACCCACTCCCAACGCAACCAAATAATTCGCCAGACTGTTGGCGCGTCGATCCAGTTCGGCATAGGACAACGTCTCGGCGCCTGACACTATCGCGGTCGCGTCGGGTCGCAAAGCAGCTTGTCGAGTGACGAGATCGGAGACGAAGAGTTCAGGTGACTGATCCAAAGGCATGAGGTCTCGCACTGCCGGCGTCAAGGGCCGTCCGCGTTTCTTAGATGGTTTGAAAGAGTTGAAAGAAGCAGCCATCGCAGTCAGGTCCGTCGATCGACTCGAGGAAGAAGTCTCTCCTCGGACAGGTAAATGATTAATGGCAGTAGATTTCCCTCTGTTTCCGGGCTCGTAGGCACGGTTTTTCTTCTTCGTCGCAATTGTTCGCGAACGCAATCAGGTCAGCTAACAGAACCGCCCGTATTTTCTGGCAAGAAATAAGGTTTTGAGCCTTTCCTTTCGTTCAGACTCGATTGGGTCCGGAGGCCATCATTTGACCGTTGCCGTAGTGTTTCTTGTCCCTTTTCACATCGCTCGCAGGCCGTCTCACAGAGCTTAATGACCAGCTGCTGATGGGCATTAACAGCCTCGCGGGGCGTTCCTGGTTGTTCGACAGCGTAGTGGCTTTCTTCCAGGACAATGATTTGGCGAGAGCCAGACCAACGTTCTGTCGCGCACGATCTTCTTGCTGCGGCCGGAAATACAGTCGCGGAAGATTTTCCGTCTCGAAGGCGATGAACTGGTTGGGATGAAGCGGAATCGTGCGATCCCTCTGCCGCGGTCAAAGATTATGAGCCGCAAATATATTCCGGCGATGTCACCCTGTTCCTCGCCGGTGATTTGACGGCTGATTACGATTTGCACGACGGCTGGCGAGTGTTGGTGCAGGGTGACATCGACACCTACGAGATTCCCGGCAATCACATCAACATTATTAAGGACCCATGTTCGTCCGCTGGCGGAAAAACTGAAGGCCTGTCTGGACCAAGCCCAAGCATGACGCCGGTCACTGACAGCCACTCTAACCCGAGTAAGCATTGCCCATCCCAGGCAATTGTTAGGTCCCACGCACCGCGTGATTGTGGTAAACTCTGCTCGCTGGTTGGACCGAAGAGTTGATGCAATTCAGTAATGTCAGGAAACAGAGTCCGCTTGTACGCTCGCTCCCAGCATCAACTGTCTTCGCAACCTTTCCCAACCTGGCCGCATCAATTCGATTCGACTGCTCTCCTGTTTTGACGCGCACTCTCTCGCTCATCAATCAAACTTTTAGTTTTTTCGGTTGGAGGTCGTCATGAAGAAATTTCTGTTTCGCTCGCTGCTGATAGTCGCGGTGTTCCTGGTCGCGAGTCTGCCGGTCCTGGCCGACACGATCCGGCTTAAGGATGGCAGCGTCATTCGCGGTCGAATTGTCGGGTTTAAGAACGAGCAGTTCACCATCATCGTGGGCAGCGGCGCGCGCGGGCGCCAAAGCCGAATCACGGTTTACATGGAAGACGTCGAATCAATCGACTTTGATTCGGCCCCTAACACAAGCTCAGTAGGTCAGCCGAGCGACGACACGGCCAACAACAATCAGCCGAGCTATCAGCCGCCGCCGACGAACAATCAGCCGAGTAACAATCAGCCGAGTAACAATCAGCCGAGTAACAATCCGCCGGGACCGACAACGAATACCAGCTCGGCGCCGCCAACCTTCTTTCAGATAAATATTCGGGTGCGCGCCGACAACGCCAGCAATGGCTGGACGAACAGTGGCCTGGTAGTCAGACGTGGGCAACGTCTCCGGATTAATGCTCAGGGACGAATTCAGCTCGGCAACAATCGAGTCGCGTCTCCGGATGGACTGGCAAATATTCCCGATCGGGACAAGCTGATGCGCAATCAGCCGACCGGCGGCCTGATTGCCGTCATTGGCGACGACAACGATGACTTTATTTTCATCGGCGGGCGCCGCGATTTCGTCGCGCAACGCGACGGGGTATTGTTTTTGGGTGTTAACGAAGGAAACCTGAGCGACAACTCGGGACTCTTCGAAGTGGTGATCGAGGCCGAAACCGCTAATACCAGATAGTTTTCTGGAGTGCGCCGGCAGAGTCCCGACGCGTCGGGATCGACGGCGCTTTGGATTTGCATCGCTCGATGACCTAACTTGAGTCAAATGCGGTGTCTTCCGATGAATCGGGATTGCCACCGCACTTCACAAGTCTGCGACCCCTCAGGAAACTCCCCTAAACAACCTCGCATCAGAAAAGACGGGTCGCTGGTGGGACAGCTTGACCGCGCTTGCGCGCGCGCCCTATAGTTCGCTTTTAAGCTGAAAATCAGCCCGCCTCGAGTTTTTAAGGACCGTTTAGAGCTCAACCTTCAGGTTACCCCCATCTGAAACAAGCTAAGTTTGAACTCTGAACATCAGTTAGGATCGTTACCATGAGTAAATTCTTTTGCCGCCGGCTTTTCGCTCTAATCCTCGGGATTTTATTTGCGATCGGCGCCGTTCCCAGCCTACGCGTTTACAGTCAGGCCCGCCGCCAACCGCCGGTCTCAGATCAAAAGAAGAACAAACGACCGCCCGAAGGTGGCCAGCAAACTGAAGAGAAAAAAGAAGAGCCGGTGCCTCAGGACATCATCGGCAAGCCCCAGGACGCTGAGAAGCTCAGCGTCACCACCAACGTCGTTAACGTCGATGCAGTCGTTTACAACAAAAAGACCGGACAGCCAACTCTCGATCTCAAGAAATCGAACTTCACAATTTTTGTCGATGGCGTCCAGAAGGACATCACCAACTTCTCGACGCCTGAAGCGCCCATCACGGCAACCCTCGTCGTCGAATACAGCAAGCTAAGCGAGATCTTTGGATACTACGGCAGCAGCGGCATGGAAACCGGGACCTTGGAAGTGATTCGGCCGATGGCAATTTTTCTCTCGCAGTTCATCACCCCGGAAGACTATGTTTCGGTGATTGCATATGACATGCGGCCGACACCGTTGACCGACTTCACCAATAACCCAACCCGAATTCAACAGGTCATTAGCTTGCTGTTGCGTAACAGCCCGGCGTTTACCGAAACGAACATGTACGACGCGCTCAAACTGACCCTGGTTGGAGGCACGGCCGACTCAGTCGTACTCGAGGAGTCAAAATCGCGCACCCAGGAATACGCGGGAATGGTCTCGGTGAGCGGCGGGCGGCGGCGGGCCGTGATTTTAGTGGCGTCGGGACTCGACACCTTCAGTAAGATCAATTACGACCAGGCCCGCAAGATTGTCCAGAACGCCGGCATTCCGATCTACATCATTGGCACGGCCGGCCTTTTCATAAAGAAGTATGGTGACCAAATGGATCCCGGTCAGGGGTCAAACATTCGCGGCATCCCGATCGACCGCATGACTTTCCTGCAAGCAGACAACATCCTCAAGACTTTCGCGAGAGAAACCGGCGGCGCTTACTATCCCTACACATTTGAAGGAGAGCTGCCCAAGATAATCGGTTCCATCAATGCTCTCTTGCGCAGCCAGTACAGCCTGGGTTTCAAGCCTGACGATGTTGCGGACGGCAAATCGCACAAGATCGTGGTTAAGGTGGACGTGGACGGCGACGGGCAGACCGATGAGAAGGCTTTTGCCGTAAAGGCGCGTGAGGTTTACAACGCGCCTAAGCCGGGATCTTCCGGAGGGGGAAAGTCGGGAAGTAAGCAATAGCCGAGCGGGCACCGCAAGTTTGAAAGCAGAGACTCTCCCGGGTCTCTGCTTTTTTGTGAAGTATCCGGATGGCGTTACTGAAATCCGCCTAACCGCTTGATTTCAGGGCTGTCTTGCTTGCTCAGGCACAGTCGCCGCGTGTAAAGTAACCATCGTCATACCCCTGCATTCTCCCCGTTTTGCAAAACTAGTCGGAGGTTAAGAACTGATGTCCAAGGAAAGCATCAGCCCTAACGAAGCCGCGGCCGCACAGGAATTTCCCGATCGGGTGGGATTCAAGCCGGACAATCCATTCCTTGCGGTGTTTCGTCCTTACATACCGGCGGCTGTCAAGCTGCGGGAATTGACAGTCTTGCCCCTGGTCATCGGCACGCTGCTGGGGATGGTCTTTGGCGCGTCGTCGCTCTACCTGGTACTCAAAGTGGGATTGACAGTCAGTGCCTCGATTCCCGTCGCGGTAATCTCGATCAGCATATTCACGTTGCTCTCAAAGTTCGGCTTAAAGAACGCGACTATACTCGAGAATAATATTGTCCAGACCGCAGGTTCGGCCGGCGAGTCGATCGCCTTTGGTATCGGTGTGACGATGCCGGCAATCATGATTCTGGGCTTTGACCTCGAGGTGACTCGCGTAATTCTGGTCTCCGTGCTCGGCGGACTATTGGGCATCTTGATGATGATTCCGCTTCGCCGTGCTTTGATTGTGCAGCAACACGGATTTCTAAAATACCCTGAAGGGACGGCTTGCGCCGAGGTACTCAAAGTCGGAGCCTCCGAGGAATCCAAAGCTGCGGCGTCGGATGAAGCAAAAGCCGAGATGGCCGCAGCCGGAGAAGCCAATATTGGCGCCAAAACCATATTTGTAGGCTTCGGCATCGGCTTTCTCTATTACGTCATCAACAAAGCCTTTTATGGTTGGAAAGAGACCACCGAAAAAGTTTTCGGCAAACCGTTCGATAAAGGCTCAGTAGGCGCCGAGGTCAATCCGGCCCTACTGGGCGTCGGCTATATTATCGGGCCACGAATCGCTTCCATTATGTGCGCGGGTGGTGTCCTCGCATATCTGGTTCTGATTCCGGCGATCAAATTTTTCGGCGACGCGGTGCCGGGCATTGTTCCTCCGGGAGAGAAACTCATCAGCGAGATGAGCCCGAACGATATCCGTGGCGCATACGTGCTTTACATTGGCGCCGGCGCGGTTGCGGCTGGCGGCATCATCAGTCTCTTCCGGTCGCTGCCGACCATCTGGCACGGGTTAAAAGGCGGCATTAGCGATTTGCGGGGTGGGCAGGCTGCCACAAATTCCGGGCCGCGAACGGACCGCGACTTGTCGATGAAGTTCGTGCTGGCCGGAATAATCGCGCTGATAATCGCGATCATTGCTTTCCCGCAATTAGGGCTGCAAATTAATCCGTTGGTCGCAATTCTCGGCGCGCTGATGATCATCGCTTTCGGCTTTCTGTTCGTGACCGTCTCGTCGCGTCTGACGGGTGAGATCGGCTCGTCGTCGAACCCTATTTCCGGAATGACCGTGGCGACACTCCTCTTGACCTGCCTGGCCTTCCTGGCGGTTGGCTGGACTGGCTCTTCGTATTTTGTCACCGCGCTTTCAATCGGCGCGATCGTGTGTATCGCGGCCTCAAACGGTGGGACGACCTCGCAGGACCTGAAGACAGGATTCCTGGTGGGCGCGACGCCGAAGTTTCAGCAGATAGCGATCCTAATCGGGGCCGGTGCATCCGCCCTGATTCTGGGTCCTATTCTCCTGAGCCTGAACAAAGCTTCGACCGTGTACGTGCCGCGTACCTCGCTTGAGCCGATGATCACTGAGGATACTGCTCCCGACAAGATCATTACGCTTCCCAACGGCGCGATAATGATCCCTTACACCGATCAGGACGCCAAGGCCAACAAACCCGGCAACTACCGCGTCTTCTCGATGCGCAAAGATCTGGGCGCGGGCGAATACCTGGTTGACGAGTCAACCGGCAAGATTGTTTATCAGATCGAAGGCAGCGCGCCTGAGCCTGTCGGCGAGACCGTCGCGGCAGTCGATACAGGCAGAAAGGCAACCGACCTACCGGCTTACGAAGGTGCTGCCAAGCCTGCTTTTCGACTCTTCGATTTCAACGGAAACCCGAAGATCCAAGGACTCGAACCAGGTCAGTATCTTGTTGACGAGATGACACGAAAAATCTCCTATCGCATAAAAGACAGCAAGGTTGAGCCGGTCAGCAAAGAGGTCGCGAATGTCAAAACTGGGAAGAAGTTGAGCGACCTACCGGTTTACGCGGGCGCGGCCCAACCGGTCTTCCGCCTCTTCACCTATGGCGCCAGGCCGCCGTCTCCGGATGAAGATAAAGACAAAGGCCTCAAGGATGGCGACTATCTGGTCAACGAGTCGGGGCAGATAGCTTACAAGGTGCTGCGTAACTTTTCGGCGGACTTGCACACGGATGTTTCCAAGTTGCAAGCCCGCGAAAAGATTCAGGGCCTCCAGGCTGAAGGAGATAGCAACTCTTATTATGTGTGGCACAAGCCGGATGAAGCCAGCGGCACCTTCAAGCGATACCTGGTCGACGACCGGGGCTATGTCAAATACCTGATGGATCCGGGCATCAACGGCACACATAAGTACCGGCCCGATGAGACTTCGGTTACTAAGTTTGACGCGCCGAAAGCCACGCTGATGTCTTACATCATCAAAGGCGTGCTCGATCGGCGGCTGCCTTGGGGACTGGTATTGCTCGGGGTGATGATTGCAATTGTGCTTGAGATGTCGGGCATCCCATCGCTCGCGTTCGCGGTCGGTGTTTATCTGCCGCTGTCATCTTCCTCTCCGATCTTCATCGGTGGCATGGTGCGCTGGCTGGTTGATCACAACCTGAGGAAGAAACTGCGTCACCGTAATCTCACTGAAGAACAACTCGTTGCTGAAGGTGACAAGAGTCCTGGGGTGTTGATGGCGTCGGGCTACATCGCAGGCGGAGCGATTGCCGGAATCGTGATTGCGCTGATGGCGGGTCTGCCGGCGCTCACCAAGGTAAACAAGAGCCTCGAGGCATGGTCGAAAACCCACAACCCGTTTTATGAAGGAGCCTACGCCGATCTGCTAACAGTGGTCCCGTTTGCCTTGCTGACGATTCTGCTCTACCTGGTCGGCAGAGAAATGCTACTTGCGACGAAACCGCGCTCGAGATTAAGAGAGTGACATCGACAGTTCCGGTTTTCAGTTTCTCTAATAGCGCGAGGCGCATCCGTGTCGGAAGTTGCCGGATGCGCTTTGCATTTTTCACCAGTAAAGGCTCGACCTCAATGCGCAAATTGATTCCCTGGTGCAGCACCGGTTTTGTCTGCGCTCTTCTGTTTTCCACAATCACCTGCGCGAGGGCGGCTGCCCAAAACAATGCTGACCGCTCCCCGTCCCAAACCGTCATAGAGTTTTACAAAGCCATGCGCGCGCGCAGATTCAAAGACGCCTGGTCGCTGACAATCTACAAAACTGCTGTTGTCGATTTGACCGCCGAGGAAATGGAAGACCTGCGCTCGGATTTTGAAGAGAAGGCATCGCGCGTCCCCGAACAGGTCACGATCACCGGCGAACAAATAAACGGCCGGATCGCGACGGTCTTTGTAGTGGTGCCGGCTTCAGACGGCTCGGCGCAAGTTACCTCGCAGCCTGTGAATCTAATCAACTCAGGAGGCTTTTGGATCATCGGCGACGAAGCCAACGAGGCGATCGTGAAGAAAGCGGGCCGGCGATTTTTTCTTGATGCGCTCATCAGTGAGCATCAAACCGACGTTGAAGACCTGCTCAAGCGCTTGATTGCTCTCCAGATTGTCTACAGCTCTCAGAACAAGGGATTGTTTGGCAATCTTCAGCAATTGATTGCCGCCGATTTGATTTCGAAAGACACCGGAGATCCAAAGTCGATTGGCTATAACATTCACATCACCGTCGCACCGGACGGCAAGAGTTATGTTGCCGGTGCTGAGCCCACCCGCTATGGCCGCACCGGCAGGCTTTCGTTCTGGATGGATCAAACCGGCGCAATTAAGAGCCTCGACAACGGTGGCAAGCCGATCGCCGGCAAGTGACCAGATCGAAGGTGAGGAAATGACTCTTCTCCCGCGTTCGCGAAAGGTACTGTTCAGCGTCGCAGCGTTTGTCTTGTCCGGGGCAGTCAGCCGGCGCGCAGGAAGGTCAGAAATCTCCCGTCAATCAAATTCAACCGCCCTTCCGCCGAGCCCTCAAAGTGGCTTTTCACCAGCGGAGCCTTTCAGGAGTAAGCGACGTTAACGGCACATTTCCGTTCTCGGGAGCTCCCGGCGAGTACCTGGTCATAGTCGGCGGAGCTGAGGAATCCTTGGCCAGCTTCGTCGGAGCTAATCCGCACTCGCGCCGCAACTGCACCAAAGATTAAGCTTCAACCCGGTGACAACAAGACTGTTACCGTGCCGCTTGGGCCATAATCTCATGTTGCGCCGGCGGATTCCGATTTCCGAGGTTTTTACGGCAACTGTGGCCCCTAAAATAGTATTGCCCTGGGCGCGTCCAAACCGCTAAAATGACAGCCGAACGCTACGGCGTTCTTTCTTGCCTGTTCCCCCTCCATCGAATTCAATTTTTTCTACTCCCGCTCGAAAGAGGTCTACCCATGCCAGAATTACTCCGTTCGGTAGTTTCGCGCGTCCGGGTTTTCGTTAAGGACCGGCGGCAATCGCCGCGTCTGCGGGTGCGCCTGTTGTTTGCGGTTTCCATGAGCCGCAAAGCAAACGGTAACGGTTCGGGGCGTCGGGAAAGAAAGCTGAAAGGGCACACTCGAGACATCAGCATCAATGGACTCGCGCTCAACGTGCCACAGGTTCACCTTGACGGCCATTACCTGGCAGCCGAAGGCACTGAGCTCGATCTCATTCTCGAGCTGCCCGGAGGTGCGATTTCAATGCGGGTCGTCTCGCGGAGATACGAGCGTTTGGAAGAGTCTGAACTCGGTTGTAATTACCTGATCGGCGCGCGCATCACTCAGATTAACGATGAAGACCGGCAGCGCTACATGACTTTCATAAACGATGCTCTGGCTCAGCGGTAGATCCGCATCTGAGAACCGCGGACGGCTTTGCTGTCAGAACCACTTCTGCCTATTTGAAAACCAGCCAGCCAAAAACCTGAGGCACATGAAAGTCTGGATGCCGCGTACCCGTCGGTTGCCAGGCAAGATAGCCACGGGTGGGATCTGATCCGACACAACGAAATAGATTGACACGCCAGCGCTCGCCGGTGCGAGGCTCGTGAATCCAATGGTTCCAGGGAATGCGCATCGCGATCGTCACGCGATCCTTCTCGATTCGCGCGGCGGTCGTCATATGCGAATTGAACTCCCAATCTGATTCCCGTTTGTCTTTCGTCCAGTGAATAGCCACGTCCAGCCACTCGCCAGTCGGCGCTGCTTCTAATTCGAAGTAGCGTTCCAGGACCGTCGGGTCAGGAGCGATAAAGATCTCGCAGACGTCGCGATCCCAAAGACCCATCGCCTTCTTAGCAGTTTGCGGATTAGAACTGACCACCAGCGGCTCGGCCTGAGGGCAAACAAAACGCAAATGAAGGGCTTTGCGCGACCAGAGAATTCTGGCCTCGGCGTGTCGTCCTGCCGGCGCTGATTCGCCTGACCAGTAACGGGTGATTTGAAGCGGAATGGCATTCTTCCACGCCGGATCATCGATCAGCGCAGCGGCCAGATCAGTAGTGACTTGCGTGGCTGTCACGACGGGCGTTTTGGTCTGTTCCGAGACGCGGCTCATTTGTTGAGGTCGGGCAATGCGAGTCTAAGCTTAAGTACTTCGTCGAACAAACGGGGAAAGACCGTTTAGTGGAAAGAGTTTGAAATTATTCGACATTGGCCGGATTGCAAGGCATGAAACGTCCGGCCTTCGACAGGCATATAAGTTAGAGGTAACAATGATCGGCATAGCGACTCCCAGCGTTGCCGCAGTCGGCCTCCTGGGACTGGTGGCGCCGAAATTCTTCACTGCCTAGGCCTTACTCCATCCATAACCTAACTCACAAAGGAGAAGAAAATGAGAATCATCAAGTTAAGAGTTACGATCCTGGGGCTGATCCTTTTCGTCGGAACGCTCGGGCTCACGTGGCAAGCGGCGGCACAAACTCCTAAACCCAACGTCTTTGACGACGGCAACCGATGGCTGATCACCGGGTACTTCGACGCCTCGCCGGTTCACCAGCAAGCGGCGACGCAGGGCATCTGCTACCTTCCTTATGCCGCCAGCGGGACCAAGATCGCCGGCGTTTGGTATTCCGATACTTACCCGGGTTGGCGTGGTCGCTACAGCCAGGAAGGCGACCTGGTTCTGATGCACGGCAACTGGGCCAAATTCGGAGGTAGCGACGGCATGTTCATCGACCTTTTCGCCGGAACCTCGCCGAGGGACATCGGTGGTGGTCAATGGACCGAATGGTTCAATACGGGGTCGTACGGCACTACCGTGGCTTTTGGCAATGCTCGGCTCACCCGCGCTGGAAAATGCCAGCTCCCGAGGAACGCACACGCCCTACAACAGGGTGACCTGGAAAGACTAGCGGTCGAACTTTCGGACAAAGTGAAGCCCAGGATGCGAAAAGACGGGAAGCCCGCAGAGTCACCGGCCGACCCGGAACAAGTTCCTCTACCCGAAGAGAAGGAATATCTTCGTCCGTAGTTCGGGGAATCTCATTCACTGAACTGCATGCGCCGGGCGGGCACCCGATAGACAGGCTGCTCTTCCTCGTCTTCTGCTCGCGCCGGCGCTATGCGGGTCGGATCGGAATACTGGAGCTTGTACAGCTTCCAATACAAGCCTTGCAACGCCAGCAGGTCCTGGTGCGAGCCCTGCTCGCGAATCTCGCCGTGGTGCAGCACGATGATGTTGTCGGCACGCTGAATTGTCGAGAGGCGATGAGCGACAATTACTGAAGTGCGGTTTTGCATGACACGGGCGATCGCCTGTTGAATCAGTTGCTCGGTCTCGGTATCGATCGAGCTGGTGGCTTCGTCCAGAATCAGCAGCGCCGGATCGAAGGCGAGGGCGCGGGCAAAAGAGATCAACTGCTTTTGGCCTACTGAGAGCCCGGCGCCGCGCTCACGCACTTCCGACTTGTAATCGTGCGGCAAACGCCGAATAAAATTATCGGCGCGCACTTCGGTCGCCGCCCAGCGAATGCGATCGTCGGAAATATCTTCGCGACCCAGACGAATATTGCTTTCAACTGTGCCGGTGAAAAGAAAGATGTCCTGCAAGACCACCGCAAAGTTTTCGCGCAACGATTGCAGGTCCCAGTCGCGCACCTCCACGCCGTCGAGCAGGATTCGGCCTTTCTGGACGTCATAAAAGCGCATCAGTAGATTTGTGATCGTGGTTTTGCCGGATCCGGTGTGTCCCACCAGCGCGACAGATTGTCCCGGCGAAACTGTGAAGCTCACGTCTCGCAGGACCCAATCCTCGTCTTTGTAGGCGAACCATACGTTTTCGAATTCGATTCGGCCCTCAGCGCGGCCCTGCTCTAGCGGCTTCGCCGGCGTGGTAATCGCCAGCGGAAGATCCAGGGCCTTAAAGATTCGATGAGAAGCAACCACAGCGCCTTGCAGTACGTTGTACTTGTCTGAGAGATCGCGAATCGGCTGGAAGAGAAAACTGGAGTATTGGATGAAAGCGAAGAGGGCTCCCAGCGTCATCGCGTTATGCATCACCCGGTAACCTCCGTACCAGATGATTAGCGCAATGCCCACCGCGCCAATGAAGTCAACCAGCGGAAAGAAGACCGCGTAGTAGAAGATGGTATCGATGTTCGCCTTGCGGTGCTCGTCGTTAATGCGGGCAAAACGGCGCAGCGATTTCGCCTCTGCATTGAATATTTGCACGGTTTGCGCGCCGGAAAGGTGTTCCTGCAGGAACGAATAGATGCGCGCCACCCGCGTGCGCACCAGGTCATACCCACGGCGCGCGCCCTTGCGAAACCAGGTGGTGGCGGCGAATAACAGCGGCACCGTCAACAACGTGATCAAAGTCAGCCGGACATCCATCCAGGCCATCACCCCGATGATCGCGACGATCATTACCAGATCGCCCAGTACGTCAGTGACCCCGGAAGTGAAAAGCTCGTTCAGTGCGTCGACGTCCGCAGTTAATCTAGTCATGATTCTGCCGACGGGATTGCGATCGTAATAAGCGACCTCCTGATGTTGAAGCTTGTCATAGATTTCGCGGCGCAGGTCGAACATCACGTATTGGCCGACGCTGTTCAAGAGCACCGCCTGAAAGTACGAGAAGATAAAGCGGACCACCTGGACGCCGGCGAACGCCAGCACAAACACAGTCAGTCCTTTGGTAATACGTGGCAGAATGAACCAGTCGATGGCGTATTGCGTAAACTTCGGCTGCAGGATTCCGAGGAGGTTCAGCAGCAACGTCAAGATTAGTGCCGGGATCAGAAGCCGAACGTAGGGTTTCAGGTATCGCAGCAGGCGGCGGGCCACCTGCAAGTCATAGGTCTTACCGATGGCTTCTTCTTCGTGGAACTGTTTGGCTGTGGTGGACATTGTCGAATCAGATCTCAGATCTCAAATTTCAAATCTCAAATTTGAGATCTCAACATTCAAAAGCACAAAGCACCCAGTTCAAAACCACTAGGTTCAAGTACCAAAGCAGGCACCTAAGCTCACCGCACCAAGTTCAAAGCATCCAGGCACCAAGCACCAGGCACTAAGCTCAAAGCTCAAAGCTCCAGAAAATCAGGTTGCTTCCAGCTCTTCTTCCAATAGTTGTCGCTCGTAAAGGTCCGCATATTCTCCACGGCGCGCCAGCAACTCTTCATGCGAGCCTTGCTCGATAATTCGGCCTTCATCCAGCACACAGATCATATCGGCGTCCCGCACTGTCGAGACGCGATGCGAGACGATAAGACTGGTGCGTTCGCTCATCACGCCCCTGAGCTGTGACAGAATTTTCTCTTCCGTGTAAGTGTCAACCGACGAAAGCGCATCATCCAGAATCAGAATCTTTGGCTGGCGCAGCACTGCGCGCGCGATGGCGGTGCGTTGTTTCTGGCCCCCGGAAAGCGTGATGCCGCGCTCGCCCACCAGCGTGTCATAACTGTCCGGAAAATCGCGCACATCGTCCTCGAGACCGGCGATTTCCGCCGCGCGTTCAATCTCGGGAGCCTCGGCTTGATCGACCCCGAAGGCAATGTTCTTCGACAGGGCGTTGCTGAACAGAAACGTCTCTTGCGGGACGTAACCGATTGCCGAGCGAAGTTGAGCGAGCGGATAGTCGGCGATCGGAACTCCATCGATAAAAACGCTCTGTTCAGGCGCTTCGAACAACCTCGGAATCAAATTGACGAGCGTGGACTTGCCGCTGCCGGTGCGGCCGACGAATGCCACAGTCTGGCCGGCTTCAATGGTGAGATTGATGTCGCGCAAAACCGGCGGGCTGGCTGGATGATAACGAAAGGTCAGGTCACGAAATTCAATGCGCCCGGCAATTGACGGCTGACCTTTGACGTTGGGCGCGTCGGCAATCGATGGCTTGACTACCGCAATGGCCTGCATTCGCTTCCAGCTGGCCAGGCCACGCTGGTAGAGATTAACCACATAACCGATCGCAATTAACGGCCAAATCAAGCGGAACAGGTACATATTGAATTGCGCGAACTGACCGACCGTGATTTCACCGCGCACGGCCAGTGGCACCCCGGCCCAAAAAATCAAAACAAATCCCAGTCCAATCAGAAATGCCATTAGCGGCCGCATCACCGCGTCTAAGCGCACCAGCGCCAGGTTCTTTTGGGCATAGTCCCAATTGAGCTGGTTAAAGGCAGCAATCTCGGCGTTCTCCTGCGCGTAGGCCCGCACCACCCGGACGCCGGTAAAGTTCTCCTGTGCGCGAGAGGTAATCTGCGCGAAAAAGTCCTGTATCTTCTCGAACCTGACATGCACTTGTTGGCCAAAAAACTTTACGGTCAACGAAACCAGCGGCATGGTCACGAACAGCAACAGCGTGATTTTCCAGTTTATGAAGAACATCAATGGCAACACCACGATCACCACAAAAACAGTCTGCAGGCTGTACATAATCATGGGACCTGCCAGTTGCCGGACTGCGGCCAGATCGTTGGTGGCCCGGGCCATCAGATCGCCGGTACGATGCTCCTGAAAAAATGAAAGAGGCTGATCGACCAAATGCGCATAAAAATCATTACGCAGATCGTATTCGACGTGGCGCGACATCCCAATCAGAATTCGGCGTTGCAGAAAAAGAAACAGTCCGCTCAACGCGCTGGCGCCGAGAACTTCGAGGGCCGCAATCGTGAGTTTCGTCCAGGTGACTTCGGGCCAATTGGCATCGAAGGCGTTGCCTACAATCAACGGAATGCTGACATTAAAAACAACGCCCGCCATGATGCAGGCGATGCCCACGATTAATGAGGCCTTATAAGGCCGAAAATACCGGATTAGTTTCCTAAGATCATTCATGAAGAAACCGAAAGACCCTGCTTCTAAACACCAGAGCCCGGCGGCGCGGACCCTGCATTCAGGCAGGAATCGATACTAAGCTTCTGAATACTGAAAGTCTAAGTGAGATTATTCAGGCAGGCAAAACGAGTGAAACTTGTTTGAGTTCAGAGTTCAAACTTCAGTCAACCATTCAGATTCCGAATAAAGCTTGAACTCTAAATTCGAACCCTGGCAGTTACATCGTTCGTTCGACGGTTTCCGGGAGCAGGTCACAGACGGGCGTGACCGCTTCGTCATCACCGGTGGGGTTGAAAACACAGACCCGATTGCGTCCGCTTCGTTTGGCACTGTAGAGGGCTACGTCAGCGGCTGACGTCAATTCGGCTCGCGCACGCGCGTGCGTTGGAAATGTCGCAATGCCCATCGAAGCGCTCAAATGTCCGAAGCCCGGAATCTGTATCTGTTCGATGCGCGCCCGGACGCGTTCGGCTACAAGCATCGCGCCCTCGTGATATGCCTGCGGCAGGATCAAAGCGAACTCGTCGCCGCCAAAGCGCGCGGCGGTATCGACCCCGCGGATCTCCTGGCGAAAACAGTCTGCCAGCTGGCGCAGCGCCTCATCGCCGGCGTCGTGGCCGGCCGAATCGTTCAATTGCTTAAACCGATCCAAATCCAACATCACCAGGGACAAAGGCTGATGTGCCCGGCGGGCCATCATTAAGTCCTTATCAAGTTGCATTTCGAAAGACCGCCGGTTAAAGCAACCAGTCAGGGCGTCGGTCAGCGCTTGTTGCTGGATTTGAGCAAACAGGTTCGCGTGGTTGACTGCCACGGCGACCTGATTGGCGACGGTGCGCAACAGAAGAATTTCATTCTCTTCCCAAACGCGCGAAATGTCCTCGGATATCACTTCGAGTGCGCCCATCAAACGTTCGTGAAAAATCAGCGGCACTACCGCCAGAGGCAGTGTCTCAACGCTGGATTCGGGGTCGTCGCCGCCGTTCTGGGCAATGACCTCAGTGTGTTCGCCAAAGTGCGCGCAGCGAGCTCCGAGGTCTTCGGCGATCTTATCTCTTGGAGTAATTTCGCGCTGGTCGGCAAAATAGAAATAGGTCAAAGCCTGCTCGGCATTCGTGCCTCCGACCCGCAGAGCACAGCTGGCAACATTCAGCGCGGTGCCCACCTCATCAACCGTTTTTTGCAGGATCACACCCAGCTCCAGCGATTCGCGAATCGCAGTCGCGATTCGGTTAACGGCGATCTCGCGACCGGCCTGTTCCTGAAGCAAGTGCGCCAGCTTGGTGGTCACGCTCAAGGTGAGTTGAAGCGAAGTTGCTTTCGGCACCGAAGTGCGCACGGCTGCCCCGAAGGCCGCCGCATGATAGGGATGTTCAGCTCCGACGCGGGCCATCATGTATTCGAGTGCTGAATAAACAATGTCCGGTTCAAACGTCCAGATGACTTCATCGCCGCCGGCAGCGTCTTTGGCGCGACTGCGGACCGTGGCCAGCAAAGCCGAGAAGCGCGCGTCAGCGATCACCACGAAATGCTCGTCGACCTGTTGGGCCTCGGATTGCGGCAACACTGACGGTGCGATCACAGAGTTAGGCCCCACTCCGGTTACTAATTCGGTCAGCGCATCAGACTGTTGGACAAAGAAGAAAGCTCGGCGTCCGCCGCGGGCCAGCTCGCGCACGCGGGCTTTTTCCCGCACCGGGCGCTTCGTCTGAAGCGGCAATGATTCAATCACCAGCGCGTTCAAATTGTTTTCCAGCACTACATCCTCAAAATAACGATGTAGTTGGATGATCGTCGAACGGGCACACCGAATCGGATTAAGATTGCGGCCGTGATGGGTTATGAGCGTTTCGTAGAGTGAGTGCATAGGAAGATGCGGGCCGAGGTGGGATTGACGGCCTCAGCTGAGGTTCGAGGCCAGTAGGTATTCTGGCATTTTCGAACGAAACTTGTCTATAAGAGTTTTCGGCGTTTTTGCTTAGTTTTCGGACAGTTTTTAGACGAGTTTGAGGTAACTGGTTACGGCTGTGGCCACCAGCACCTGCTGATCGTTCCAGACGTCGACCGAAAGGACAAAAACGCGCCGGCCGCCGCGGACGATCCGAGCGACAGCCTTGAGCCGGCCGGAAGAGATCGGCCGCAGGTAATGGATCGTGAGGTCGGAGGTGGTCACGCGCTCGCCCGATTCAAGTTTGGTCACCACCGCGAACGCGGCTGCGGTGTCGATCAGGGACGCAACGGCGCCGCCATGAACCACGCCCTGGTTCTGCTTCAGCTCGTCACGAACGTCAAGATAGAGATTGGCCTCGCCGGGTTTCATCTCACCGAGCTCGAGACCGATGAGCCCTGCGTAGGGCACCGATGCGAAGGCCTCACGAATCCGCTGCCAGCGATTCTCGTCTAATCCGTTTTCGCTCACGAGCGGTATCCAGAGTCAGTCGGTTCGACGATTACTGCCGTGCCATAGGCAAGGACTTCGGTAACGCCTGTGGAAATTTCAGTGGTGTCATAGCGCACGCCGATGATCGCGTTGGCGCCGATTTCCGAAGCGTGTTGAATCATGATGTCAAACGCATCCGAACGGGTTTCTTCGCACATTCTCGTCCAGATAGTGATATTGCCGCCGACCATTGTTTGGAAAGCCGCCCCGATAGTCGCAAACATGTTACGTGAGCGCACTACGATTCCGCGCACCACGCCCAGGGTTTGCATGACCCGAAAGTTCGGCAATTCGAAGGCCGTGGTGGCCATTTGATGAGACACCGAATAGCGAGGCGCGCTGACTTGATACGGCGCGCGCGTTGACGGGGGATCATTATTCACCAAAGGCCTCCTCCCAGACTTAGCGTCGATACAGAGTAGTGCGCTGTCCCGCTTTTGCCCGCGCAGTCTTTTCCTGGGCGGGATGCCAGAGAAAAGTCTCCAGGTCGCACCGGCCGCTGTCGTCAAACTTTACGCCCTCGCGTTCCAGCAAACGCTGCTGCATGTCTGAAGGCAAAACAATCCGACCCGTCGAACAGCGTCCTTGCGAATTGATCACTCGCTGCCACGGCAACTTATTTCCGTCAGCCCCGTGCATCACAAAGCCGACAGTTCGTGGCGTGTAGCCTTTCCCCAAAATGTAGGCGATCTGACCGTAGGTCATAACCCGACCGCGCGGAATCCGCCGGACGATCTGATAAACCCGTTCGCGATACTTTGGATCAGGTTCCTTCATACCTACATGGTTCGCAGCACCACTCTGGCGGGAGCGCCGTCTCCGGCGCCGTCCGCGATGCGCAGCGGCATGCAGATCAATTCGTAATCGCCGGCCGGTACGTCTGTGAAGTTCAGGCCTTCAACGATGACGATGTTCCGCGAAAGTAAAGCCAAATGCGTGCGGTGATGACCGGAATGGAATTTTTCGACCGACAGATAGTCGGCGCCGACGAGCTTAATGCCCGCATCGGCCAGCATCTCGGCTGCTTCCGGCAAGAGGTGCGTAAAGTCTTTGCGGAAACCCTGCCCCCAAAAGCTGGAATTGCGCGTGTGAAATAGAACACGCTCGACATTCATTAGATCGCAGCCGGTAAGAAAGTCCGCGCTGATTTCCATGACGTCGTCGGGCACTCGCACCAAACGCGCCGGGCCGATCAAAACATCAAGTGACAAGGCGTCGATTTTGCCGGCGCCTTCGATAAAATGCGCCGGGGCATCGACATGCGTGCCCGTGTGGGCCCCGAAGTGCAGGAACGAGACATTTGCCGATTTGCCATTCGCCATCGCGGACCACGACGCGATCTCGACGCTGGGGTCGCCTTCGTAGATCGGCATACCAGCACGGATGGGAACTGTAACATCGTAGATGGCCATATTGGTTTTGAACGCGGTGCCAATATAAACGGAAATTGATTGAGGGCAAAGCGAGGCCACCTGCTCGTCAGCGAATTGAAGTTTCCGTACTTATGCGTCTTTGGCAGCGCATCGGTGACTGCGTTAGGATTCGTCAGATCCAATGACCGGTCGCACAGATGATCAACTGCCGCGAATCGCGGCGTCCAGTTACCTTAACACTGCGCCTTTGATCTGGAGCTTTATTTCGGGTTTGCAGCGTGAGTCGGTCGAGTTGCTCACTGACGCTGCGCCCGCACGTTGTGCCGACATGCTCTCAAGCGGAAGCGCAGAGGTCGCGCTGGTTCCGGTGATCGAATATCACCGATTGCCCGACGTGCTGATCGTGCCGGACGTTTGCGTCGGCTCACGCTCAGCGGTTCGCAGCGTCGTCATCGCCAGCCGCGTCAACAACCTGAAAAAGATTAAGCGCGTCGCCCTCGACAATTCTTCGCGCACCTCGGTGGCGTTGGTCAAGATTATTTTCCGCGAGTTTCTCGGGATTGAGCCGGAATGGGAGACTTCACCGCCCGATCTCAAATCAATGCTGTCCCATGCCGACGCGGCCTTAATCATCGGCGATCCGGCCATGAAGATTGGCGGCAATCATCTACACGTTTTTGATCTGGCAACGCTTTGGCATGATTACACGGGTTTTGGATTTGTATTTGCGATGTGGATGATGCGCCCAGAGTCCGCTGCGGCCACTCAGACGATCAACTTTTCCGCTGCCCGAGACGAGGGACTGGCTCACCTCGATGAGATCGTGGCCCAGTATTCAACTCAACTCGATTTGTCGGCTGAGGAAATCAAAACTTACCTGACCAAAAATATTGCTTTTCAAATGGATGAGGACATGAAGAGGGGATTGCAGCGATATTTCGAACTGGCGAAAAAACACAAACTGATCGACGCGACCCGTCCGCTACAGTTCATCCTGGCTTAATTGATTCTGGATGAGACTTTGATCTTCCTCTCTAAGAGCTTCTAGAACGATGGCATTAAATTTCTCAACTGTTTCGATCTTTTTCTCGGGAGGTTGGCTAGACGTGTCGCCGTTTCTTCTTTGCCAGAAACAGATCATCAATGGACATTTTCGATAGATTAAATTCTCCCTCACTCATCTAAACTCTCCTGTCCAAAATTTATTTCGCCATCAGCGCTTCAATCTCACCCGCATCCTTCGGCACTTTGTTTGTCAGCACGCGCGCGCCGTTCTCAGTTACCAGCACGTCATCTTCGATGCGCACCCCGATGCCCAGATATTTTTCGGGTACCTCTTTGTTGAAGCCTTCGGGAATCCTGGAAGTGTCCGGAGAAATATACAGACCCGGTTCGATCGTCATTACCATACCAGCTTCCGCCGGCCTGGATTCGCCGTTGAAGTAATAGCGTCCCGCGTCGTGGACATCAATGCCGAGGAAGTGTCCAAGATTGTGCATGTAGAACTGCATATACTTCTTTTCCTCGATCAGCTGTTTCGGATCGCCCTTTAGCAGGCCCAGACGGACCATTCCTGCTGTGAGCATTTCGATCGAGTGAGTTTTAAGATCTTCAAGCCTGACACCCGGACGAACCATGTCGACGCAGGAAACCTGGGTTTCCAGTACCAGGTCGTAAATCTCGCGTTGCGCCTGGGTGAACTTTCCGTTTATGGGAAAGGTGCGGGTAATGTCGGACGCATAACCCTTGTATTCCGCGCCGGCATCAACCAAAAGCAACTCGCCGTCGCGCAGCGTATCCATGTTAGTAATGTAATGGAGCACGGTCGCATTCGCGCCAGAGCCAATAATCGAAGTGTAAGACGGGCCGGCGGATCCGTGCCGGCGAAAGATCGATTCGATCAGCGCCTCGACTTCGTACTCTTTCATGCCCGGGCGCACTGCTTTCATGGCCTCAACGTGAGCTTCGGCGGCAATGTCCGCGGCCCGCTGCATGATTTCTATTTCCGCGTCGTTCTTAAGGACACGCATCTCGTGGATGATGAAGGTCGGGTCGACAATTGTTTGCGGTGGTTCCAACGGCTTGCGGTTGGTCTCGCGCATCAGGGCCAACTGGCGAATGATTTTCTGATCCATCTCCGGGATGCTATGCCCGAAGGCGTAGTAAAGCACTTCGGGACCATCCAGGATCTCGGGAAGTTTTTCCTCGAACTCGCTGACCGGATAGGCCTCGTCGGCGCTGAAGTCGCGCACAGCGCCCTCGACTCCGGCGCGATAGCCGTCCCAGATTTCGCGTTCAGGATCGCGCGGACGCACGAACAGCGTGAATTTCTTGTCCTTTGCCGGCGCGATTACGGCGATCGCGTCGGGCTCTTCGAACCCGGTCAGATAGAAGAAATCTGAGTTCTGTCGATAGCGATAATTGGTGTCATGCGAACGCACTGCCTCGCGCGCGGCGGGAATGATGGCAACGGATTTCTTGTCCATGCGTCGCATGAACTCGACGAGCTGCGGTTTGAGCATTGTCTCTCCTCAGAAGCTTTCAATTTGGGAGTCGTATTGTAGCCGAGACCCCGCGACTGGTGGAAACGTCCAGTATTCTCCTTTCATTGATCAGCCTTCTGCGCGATAATCTCCTCAATGGCCCAAAGCATTCAAGTCAAATCGGAACGGCCGGAAATAGTCGTTCGTGATCCTTCAACCGGCGGGGAAATCGGCCGCGCGCCTCTGACCATTCCTGAGGAAGTTGCCCGGGCCGTCGGCCGTGCCAGAGAAGCGCAACCAGCGTGGGCGGCCCGTTCGATAAACGATCGCGCCCGGGTGATCATGAAAGCCCGCAAGATAATCCTTAAGGAGTTGGAAGAGATTGCTTTTTTGATCTCGCGCGAAACCGGTAAGCCCGTATCCGAAGCGGTCTCCATGGAAGTCGCCACGACGCTCGATCTGATGCAGCATTTTGCTCGCAAGACAGAGAGTTTGCTCAGCCCTCGGCGGATCAGCGTCGGCCTCTATGCTTTAATGGGCCGCTGGTCATACGAAATCTACCGGCCGTTGGGAGTAGTGGGAATCATCTCGCCGTGGAACTTTCCCTGGGCCACGCCGCTGGACGAAGTGGTCATGGCGCTGATGGCGGGTAACAGTGTTGTGGTGAAGCCGAGCGAGCTGACCCCACTCACTGCCCTAAAGATCAAAGAGGTATTAGACCGAGCCGGGACGCCCTCCGGTGTTTTGCAGGTGGTGACGGGAGACGGGTCGACTGGAGCCGCCCTGGTTGCGTCGGGCGTGGACAAGCTTATGTTCACCGGAAGCGTGGCCACCGGCAAGCGCGTCGCGGAAGCAGCTGCGAAATACCTGACGCCGGTTGTCCTCGAGCTTGGTGGCAAGGATCCGATGATCGTTTTGGATGACGCCAACATTCAAAACGCAGCGCGCGGCGCGGTCTGGGGAGCATTCGCAAACTCTGGCCAGTCATGCTCATCAGTCGAACGTTGTTATGTGCATGAAAGCGTCGCTGAGCAATTTCTCGCAGAAGTGGTGAAGGAAACCAGGCGTCTGCGGCAAAGCATCGGCACAGACAAAGACTCTGATGTTGGATCGATGAGCAGCGAGCACCAATTGCGCGTGGTGGAAAGACACGTTAACGAAGCTATCGATAAGGGCGCCACTGCACTGACCGGCGGGCGGCGACTGCCGGGTTCGGCCGGGGCTTTCTTTGAACCCACGGTCCTCGTCGACGTGAACCACGACATGACTGTGATGCGCGAGGAAACTTTCGGTCCGGTTCTCCCAATCATGACATTCAAGACGGATGACGAGGCCGTTAGATACGCCAACGATTCCAACTTTGGATTGACAGCCAGCGTTTGGTCGGGAAGTGTCGAGCGCGCAAAGCTTCTGGCGGAACGGATCGACGCCGGAACCGTGATGGTAAATGAAGTTCTCTACACTCATGGAATCGCGCAAACACCCTGGGGTGGGTTGAAGGAAAGCGGTCTCGGCCGTACCCATGGCCGCACCGGCTTACTTGAGTTGGTGAGCTCACGGCACATTCATGTCAACCGTTTCGGCTTCCTTCCCGATCTGTGGTGGTTTAATTATTCCCCTGAGGCGGGCCGGCTATTTCGCGGTATGGCCCGCAGATTTGCCTCAGGATCGGTGCTTCAAGCTATGCTTTTGTTGCCGCAAATGATACGCCGCTACCGTGAGCGCCGTCGGAATGACTAATGCTCTTGGTGCGCACTCTCCTGGCTTGTCGCCGTGCCTGTAAGGTCTTTGCTCACTCGGCCCTTTGCCAATGGAACGACTGAACCTCAAACCAACCCACAAGCCCGTCCAGAATTATTACGAGGCGCTGCGTCAGTTCAAGACCATCGGGGTTTCTCATGAAGGCGCGGTTCGCTCTGCGTTCCAGACTCTGCTGGAGCATTGCGGCAGACACGGACACGCACGGCGTCGTTTACACGCCGCCGCCGATTGTGAACTTTATGGTGCGCAGCGTCGAAGACATTTTGCAGAAAGAGTTCGGCAAGTCTCTAAGCTCGGCGGACGTTCATATCCTCGATCCATTCGTGGGCACGGGAAACTTCATCGTGCACATCATGCAGGCGATCAAGAAGACTGCCTTAACACAGAAGTATCACAAGGAACTGCACTGCAACGAGGTGATGCTGCTTCCTTACTACATCGCTTCCATGAACATCGAACATGAGTTCTACGACTTAACGGGAAGCTATGAAGTGTTTGAAGGTATTTGTCTAGTAGACACTTTTGAACTGGCGGAGGTTAGTCAGGCGGCACTCTCTTTCATGACACCGGAGAACACCGCACGTGTCGAGAGACAGAAGCGCAGCCCCATCAGAGTGATCATCGGCAACCCACCGTACAACGTTGGGCAATTGAACGAGAACGACAACAACAAGAATCGGAAGTACAAGGCGACAGACAAGAGAGTCAACGAAACCTACGTGAGCGAGTCGAAGGCGCAAAATAATCGTGCGCTTTCTGATCCCTATGTAAAGGCGATTCGTTGGGCCAGTGACCGCATCGAGGATGAAGGAATTGTCGCGCTCGTAACGAACAACAGCTTCGTCAACGACCTTGCTTTCGACGGAATGCGAAAACATCTCGCTGCGGACTACGATTCAATTTACGTTTTGGATTTGGGCGGTAATGTTCGCAGAAATCCGAAGCTATCGGGCACCACCCACAACGTATTCGGTATTCAAGTGGGCGTAAGCGTGAGCTTGCTAGTACGACGAGCAGGCAAAGAGCTGAGGAACGCCAAGATATTTTACGCCAGCGTTGACGCGTTCTGGCGGAAGGAGGAGAAGTATCTGTTCCTGGACGAGCGGCGAGATCGAAGCAACATCTCATGGCGGGAAATTGAGCCTGACAAGGATAACAACTGGCTTACTGAAGGCATGCACGCAGGTTACGAACAATTTTTGTCGATAGGAAATAAGGAGACAAAAGATCAATCGGCTTCTTCCGCTATCTTCAGCAACTACAGCAGGGGCGTGGAAACTACGCGCGATGCGTGGCTGTACAACTTTAGCGAATCCGCCCTACGGGAAAACGTCGAAGCTTCTATCGACGCCTATAACGAACAACTGATAAATGGCGAAAGAAGAAAAGAAAGAGAGCGGAGTTGGATTCATTCTTGTCATATGACAGGGCGAGATTGAAGTGGAGTAGTAGCTTGAAACAAAGTCTGCTGGCCGGCACGTCGGTAATATTCGAAGACGCCAACATTAGGCGCGGCCTTTACAGACCATTCACTCATCGATACTTATATTTTGACGACGTACTCGTGCACCGTCGCGGGCAATTACCTCTGATGTTGCCTACTCAGGATCGTGAGGATGAGAATCGATTGATTTGGCTCAAGGTAGGTAGTGAAGTACCAATGTTCGCTCAAGCTGTAAACGCTCTGCCAGATTTGCTCCCTCAGGGCGGGTCACAATGCTTCTCCTTCTACACCTACAACGAAGACGGTACGAAACGCCGCGAGAACATCACCGACTGGGCGCTGGAAACAGTTCCGCTCGCATTACAAAGACCGGGGCGTCACTAAGTGGGACATTTTTCATTATGTTTACGCGGTACTGCATCATCCGCTCTATCGCGAAGGCTTTGCAGCCAACCTGAAACGTGAACTGCCGCGCATTCCTTTCGCGCCCGACTTTCGTGCGTTCGCTGACATCGGCCAGCGGCTCGCCGAAATTCACGTCAACTACGAACAGCAACCGGAATACTCGCTGGAAAGAATTGAGAAGCCGGGCGCGCAGCTTGATTGGCGCGTCGAGCGGATGAAGCTGAGCAAAGACAAGCGCTCGCTCATCTACAACGACTTTCTAACTCTGAGTGGAATTCCGCCGGAAGTGTTTGAGTATCGACTGGGCAATCGCTCCGCGCTCGACTGGATCGTCGACCAGTATCAAGTGAGCACCGACAAACGCAGCGGCATCACCAACGATCCCAACCGCGCTGACGATCCTCAGTACATCGTGCGTTTAATCGGTCAAGTGATCACCGTGAGCCTTGAAACGGTTCGGTCTGTAAAGACGTTATCTGGGCTTCCAATTGTCGCGGGACACTGCTTAGGAGGGACTCATTATACGAGAAACATGAGCCCTCGTTGACACACGATTCGCAAGCTTGTGCTAAGATGGTTGCGCTCTCCTCTCATCTGATCCCCCCTGAAGTTTGAAACCCTGACGTTTGAAAAAATCATATTAATGGAGTGAAAGTTATGCAGAATGCATTGAAAATGATCGCGAGATTGGGGCTGGTAGTTGTGTTTATCGCTGGGTTCCAAGTGATGGCGTCGGCGCAGGGCCGGGGTCGAGGTGCGGGTGCTGGTCCGCCTGCGGGTAAGCCATCGGGCGGTCCGCCGAGCGGTGTGGGCGTGGACAGAGGTATCGGTACTTCTTCGGATAAATCCGCGGGGCGCGCCGATACGGGTCGCGGCACGGCGTCGGATCGCTCAAACGGCCGTTCAGACGCAGGACTCGATCGCGCACGGTTGCAACGACAGAACTCTCAAAAAGCAGATAATGAACTTCGCGACCATCCCGGATTGGCAGCGAATCTGCACACTACGGCGAATGATCTGCGAAGCGGGTATCAAGCTGCGTTGGCGGCGAATCCAAGTTTGAAGTTCGGCCAGTACGTGGCAGCCACACGCCTCGCGGCAAACCTGGGTGCGAAGAATCCAAACATTACGACCAACTCTATCCTTGCCGGACTCGCTGCGGGCGACAGCATAGGTCAGACGCTTCAAGACCTGGGGCTGAGTAAGCAGCAGGCGAAGGATGCCCGGAAGCGTGCGGATCGCGAAATAAAAGACGCAAAGCGTCGGTGATAAACGCGCTGAACGCCCGACAGAAAGAGCGGCCCGACAAGAAGTCTGGCCGCTCTTTTCTCATCTACGGTTGTCTCACTTTTTCAAATGAGGCAAATGCTACTCAATTCCCGGAGAGGTCGTAAGCCTCACCCTTATTGACTACATCGCTGGGCTGCAGGATTCCAGCGCGTGGTAAATGGCGTTATTGTCCAGCCTCAGCCTCATCCGCCCAGATAACGAATGTGAACATCTTGTTCCCATTTCCGAAGTCTCGTTCGAAAAGCGAAGTGCGACCGCTGTTGGTGGTGCGAACCAGCCTGCCCCACTCAGCCGAGTCGTTGCCGGCAGAGCCGCGTCCGACACTTTGAAAACTGGTATTCGTGCTGTCGAGGTGAGTGTAGATCGTCACCAGTTGGTCAAAGTCGTGGGTGTTCGGGTGCTCGTTCGATGGATCAGTCTCACTGGCGCCTCCCGGGCCACCGTCGGGATCGTTCGTATAGTCCATGCAGGAGCCAAGGTTTACGTTATTAAAGACCGAATCCTGGTGATCGAGACCGAACGTGTGGCCGACCTCCTGGCACATTACAAACTGTCTCCACGCAGGTGTGTTGTACTGCGCCATATTGAAGTACGTGTCGTTCACCTTAACGGTGCCTTGCGTGATGTGGTCTCCATTGGCCCAGATCGAAGCAATTCCGAGCCAGCCATTTTGACCGTATTTCTCGTTGCAGACTTCCACTCTACCCAAAGTAGCCGGACATTGGCGCCTGCCGCCGGTACCACCCGCTACGACGATGGTATCCAATACAATAGATTGCGACCAGTCGCCTGACGCAATCGAAAGATGCCCAGGCCAAGGGCCTGACAGGTTGTTGCCCAGCTTGACCGTGAACGGGTTGCTGGTGCGCGCCCAATGGTAATTACCCCAAGAGTGACTTGCAGAAGCGACGACCGCAAATATCGCAAAGGTGGTTAAGACCGCGGCGACAATAAGCGTGCGTCGACCAGAACTTGTAACCATAATTTGTTCCTTTCAGATTGAAACGTTTGTACGCGGCGTCCCGTCCGGAGGCCGTCCCGATGCGGAACGATGAACAGAACGTTTTTAAGCGTGAGCACAATACTACTGCCACCGCGCTATGTCAACGCCAGATTCAGGTTTTTGAGCCGGTGGAAGCTAACTCAATGGCCCGCAAAGAAGTTGCAGCACTGATCTTATCCAATTCTGCATGTTTCGAGGCAAGTGACTCCAGCGGCGCATTGAATCACGAACGATAATGCGGCTATAGTTGGTGCGACTAATTTGAAACGCACATAAACGTTAGACTCGGGAGGGCGTTTACCTTGTTATTGAAGTGGATTGTTCTTTTGCTGTTTAGTGCATCTTTAACTCCTGGGCAATCCGCGTCCAATCGCCACCTTGCCCAACCAAGCGCACGTCGTCCTCATTTAGCCTCAAAAGCCCGGTCAGCAAAGGAACTCTCCAATCTAATTAAGTATCTTAGGGCTAAAGGGGCCACAGTCGTCCTCACTAAGGAAACGGTTTCACAGCCTTTTTTCTCCGTCGTGGCCCGCATCATAAATGTCAACGGACAAGGCGTTCAGGTGTTTGAGTACGCGCGGATCTTGAAAGCGGATAGTGAAGCGAAGCGCGTTAGTCCGAATGGCATGACCATCGGCATGAGCAAACCTTCGTGGCTGTCTACGCCTCATTTCTTCAAAAGCGGAAAACTAATTTTGCTTTATCTTGGCGACGATCAAATTATCCTGAGAATTCTGCAGTCAACCCTCGGCAACCAATTTGCCGGCGGATGATAACCTAATCATGCAGCGGCGATTATTAGCAGCGCTACGACCAATCATGTCACGAGTCCCTGGACTGGGTCGCCGAACCGGCTGCTCTATTCGCTGTTGACGGCAGCACCGCCACCCAGCCCGACGCCGCCACTGAGCCCGACGCCGTGCGTCCTGTTGCCTAACGGAAAGTGCAAGAAGAATTGATTTCCAGCGACGGCTAACGGCATATTTCCAACAACTTCAACCAATGGCCGCCCGATTCAGTTCGGGTGGCCTTTTCTCACTGGAAACCCTGCCCGCGAGCCACACGCGATTCTGGCTCTCGGAAGCCTTTGTTGAGGAAGCGGCACCGACGGGATGTCATTGCAAAGTAACAGCCTGGCGGTTCAACAAAAATCTTTTGCGAAAATGCAGTTAGTGCTATACTCCCGCGCACTTGCCCGGCGGTTATTTCTCAGTTCTTAAAATTACAACTTTCCCCGCTAGCTTCCAGGAGGAACTCCACATGAAGAGGTTTGTAATCACTCTGGGCGTAGTTGTTTTTTTAGGTCTCTGTGCCGCGGCTCCGTCGTTGCTTACGGTTCTGGGTCAGAATTCCAATAAGTTCCGGCGTACCAATCCGGATAAGCGAATTCACGGACAATACATAGTTGTTCTTAAAGACAATACCGATCCCGATACTGAAGCCATTCGTCTTTCTCGCGACTATGAGGGAGATCGTTCCGGCGGTCATACCTACCGACGCGCGCTGAAAGGCTTTTCCGTGCGCATGAGCGAGGCGAAGGCCGCGCGGATGGCTGACGATCCGCGGGTGGAATTTGTCGAAGAGGACGGTGAAGTAGAAGCTTCAGCCACGCAAACCGGCGCCACCTGGGGTCTGGACCGAATTGACCAGCGCGATTTACCGCTTGACGGAAACTACAACTACAACGCGACCGGCACGGGCGTCACGGCCTACATCATCGACACCGGAATTCGCGCGACCCATACCCAGTTCGCGGGACGGGTCATCTCAGGTTTCACGGCGATCAATGATGGCCGCGGGACCGATGATTGTAATGGCCACGGGACGCACGTTTCGGGAACGGTCGGCGGCTCGACCTATGGCGTGGCCAAGAATGTCACGCTGGTGGCCGTCAGGGTTCTTGATTGCAACGGCTCCGGTACTAATTCCGGAGTTATCGCCGGCGTTGATTGGGTTTCATCGAACCACTCAGCCGGCGCGCCCGCAGTGGCTAACATGAGCCTGGGCGGAGGCGTTTCGACGGCGTTGGATACAGCCGTGAGCAATTCAATCAATGACGGCGTCACTTACGCGATCGCTGCAGGCAATAGCAATGCGAATGCCTGTAACTCGTCTCCAGCGCGCGTAGCAAACGCGCTTACAGTTGGTTCCACAACCACGACTGACGCACGGTCGTCTTTTTCAAATTTTGGGACCTGCGTTGATATCTTTGCTCCGGGATCGAATATCACCTCGTCCTGGAACACGAGCAACACCGCTACCAACACAATCTCAGGCACGTCGATGGCGACGCCGCACGTCGCCGGCGTGGCGGCCCTGTTTCTCGAGTCTAATCCTGGCTCCTCTCCGGCTACCGTGGCGGCGGCAATAATCAACGGGTCTACTATTAATCACGTTAGTAACCCGGGAACCGGTTCGCCCAACCGGCTGCTGTATTCACTGCTGACCGGCGCGCCGCCGCCGACGCCGACGCCAACTCCAACGCCGACTCCGACACCCACACCGCCACCAGGTTCGCAGTTGTTACTGAATCCCGGATTCGAATCAGGAAACGTCAATTGGGTGACGACGCCGGGCGTGATCAGCAATTCCGGCCGGCCGCCACGGACCGGATCGTGGTTCGCCTGGTTGGATGGCTACGGCACTACGCACACCGATTCCTGCTATCAGCAGATCACAATTCCAGGTAGCGCTACGTCGGCGACGTTGAGTTTCTGGGTGAGGATCGATTCGGCCGAGACGACGACCTCGATCGCCTACGATCGGTTGCAAATACAAATTCGCAACTCTTCGAACGCGGTGCTGGCGACGCTCGCCACCTACTCGAACCTAAATAAGAACAGTACGTACGTGCTGAAGACGTTTGACCTGACGGCTTACAAGGGGCAAACGATTCGCATCTACTTCCTGGGGACTGAGGACAGCTCGCTGCAGACGTCGTTTGTAATCGACGATACTGCTGTGAACTGGCAGTAAGTGAGAATCAGGCAGTAGCCCGACCGTGAGGAGGGCGTTAACGTAGATGGAAAGAGAGCCACTGGGAGGTCGGCGAGCTTCCAGTGGCTCTTGTTGTAGGGTCTTGGTTGCAAAACGCTTGACCACGCCCTTGCACCGGCCCGGGTTACTGCGCCTTATGAGAGTTACATCCTGAACCGCCACTGCGTGCCGATAATGTTGATATCCCCGGGACGTGAGCGTCCGTCATTCTGTCGCATGCCATAGACGTAAAGCGTGAGATGTTTGTTGAAGACATGACTGGCCCCCGCGGCGAACCTGTTCCGCACCCAATCGTGCAAGCTCCGGTCATAAAACACTTCGTCACCAATCGCGAAGGTAAAGTTTTTCTTGCCGATCTTAAACGGATGCTCGAGCAAGACAGCATTGCGATATCGCCAGGCATCTACTTGGGGTTGCCGCCAGCGGCGCTCGAATAAGTTGCGCTCGCTCAGCGTGAATTTTCCAAACGGCTTGCGCAGAGTGGCGCCAACCGTAAGACGCTCCTCTACCTCATGCCTTCCATTTGGTGGCCGTGCTTCTCGATGGAAATACAATTCATTGAGCGTGACGTACTTGTGGACCTTGTAGTTGAAACCAAAGCCCCAGCGCTCATCGACTGCTTTGCTGAGGTTGCCGCCGATCCGTAGCGTTCCCTGGATTACGAAATCAACTTTCTTGCTCAGCGGAATCGTAAGCTGAACGTCATTCCAATTTTGGGTGTCGGACTCTGGCACTCGAGTTTGCGATGAACCTCTGGCGGCGCAGATCAGAATCGCGGTGAGAGGCAAGAGCACAAATATCGGTTTTTTCATCGTTGCCTGGCGAGAGTGTAATTGGGCAGCACGCTGAATGATGTCAGGCCGACCGCCACGCGATCGCCGGCCCGGTACCTGGTGGCATTTGCCTCAGGCTTAGGTCGGGTAACGATGATGGGTACGCCCGTCATTCGTTCCGGAGTGTTAATGGTAACTTGATAGAGGGGAGCTTCGTTCTGATTCTGTCGGCGATGCGTTAGATCGAGTCGAATATTCAGCCGCTCATAAGATCCGACAAAACTGACTTCTTCGACCACACCGTTCGCCAGTCGCCGGCAGCCTTCGGGGAGATTGGCGTCGGGGCTCAAACAAACATCTTCCGGACGGAAGACGAGCTTGACTGATTGACCTTCACGGAATCGCCTGGTCTCTTTCGCTGCAGGCAAACGTGCGCTGCCGATCTCGACAGATTGTTCGGTAATAACTCCGAGGAGCAGATTGGCGGCCCCCAGGAACGTCGCTACATATTCCGTGGCCGGGTGATTGTAAACTTCGTCCGGCGTACCGACTTGTTCCAGATGGCCGTTGTTAAGCACCGCAATCCGGTCGCCCAATTCCAACGCCTCTTCCTGGTCATGCGTGATGAAAAGCGAAGGGACTTTTACTTTTCTCAAGAGCCCGCGAATTTCCCGGCGCAGGTGCACACGCGTCTGCGCGTCCAACGCGCCAAACGGCTCGTCAAAAAGAAGCACCTGCGGTTTGTAAGCGAGCGTGCGCGCGATTGCCACGCGTTGCTGCTGACCGCCGGAGAGCTGCCAGGGATACTTCTTTCGGTGCTCTTCAAGTTGCACGAGCTGCAGCAATCGGTCGACCGTTTCGCGCCGCTCTTTTCTTGGCCGCCGGCGAATCTTCAGTCCATAGCCGATATTTCTTTCGACCGTCATTCGCGGAAACAGAGCGTACGCCTGAAAGATGACGCCCACGCCGCGCTCGCGTGCGGGCAAATCGGTCACGTCCTTACCGTGTAAGATCACCCGCCCGCTATCCGGCCGTTCCAAACCAGCGATAATGCGCAGGATTGTAGTCTTCCCGCTGCCCGATGCGCCCAGCAGGACCAGCGACTCGCCTTCCGCCACGTCGAAACTGATGTCTTCAAGTACCCGCGATTTGCGAAAGCGCTTGCTGAGGCCGCGCACACTGGCGGCCACTCCGGTCTTCTGTTCGCGGTCCGGAGCCCAGGAGACGTGCTGATCTACGTCGGAAGCCAATGCCATTTTGGGAATCATACTTCTTGAGTTTCTAATTCCAACCAGTCGCGCGCGAAAAAGAGCACGCTGAAGATTACAAATGATAGCAAAGCCAGGACAACCGCAATTGCGTTAGCGGCTTCCAGGCTGCCCACTTCTCCTGAATTGTACTTCGCATAAATATAGAGCGGAGCGGTCTGGGTATGGCCGGCGAGATTTCCGGACACCAAAATCGTCGAGCCGAACTCACCCACCGCCCGCGCGAAGGTCAATAGCGCGCCTGAGACAATGGCGCCGCGCAAACTTGGCAGCGTAACGTGCCAGAATGTTTGCCAGCGCGTCGCGCCAATGGTGGCCGACGCTTCTTCCAGCGAACGGCTCATCGTATCAAACACCGGTTTGATTACTCCGAAGGCCAAAGGAAAGGTGACAAAGATATTCGCCAGGATGATCGCGTAAGCCGTGAACATCAACTGCTTGCCTTCGGGAGGGAACAAGAATCGTCCCAGCGTCCCCTGCGGGCCCCAAAGTGCCAGCAGGGCGAACCCGGCAACGGCGGTCGGAATTGCCGTCGGCAAAGAAATGGTTACGATGACCGCATTGCGTCCCCAGAAGTCGTAGCGGGAAAGCACGTAAGCAGCGAGTAGGCCGAAGATCACATTGAAGGCCGTGGCCCAGAAACTGGTCACCAGAGACAACTTCAGGGCATAGACCGCTTCGGGCGCCAATAACGAAGCCCAAAAGAAACCGGGCCCCCGCCTCATGCCCACCACAAAGATCGAAACCAGCGGCAGGATGACCAGCGGCAGCATGATGGCCAACACCACACCAATGCTGACCGGCCTGGCTACGTCGAACCCGCGAACATGTCGAATGGAAGGGATCTTGACCATGGCTCATCTACTTTCGGTTCTGGACTGTATTTCGAAAAATGCCCGCGATAATTTCCGGATAGGCGCGGCCCCAACCTCCAAAATAGTCGACTGTGAAGGGATATTTGATGGTTGCGAGTTCCTTGTTTTCCTGAGTCAGCGCGTCGTCCGTGCTGGAGCGGAAGTGGAACTTGACGAAAGCGCGTTGCGCCTCTTCGCTCCACAAGTACTGCATGAAAGCATCAATGACCGGCCGATCGGCGGCCGAGACGTTCCGATCGACAACCACGGCCGGATGTTCGCTGAATATGGTCGCTTCCGGAACGATGATTTCAATCGGGGCACCACCATCCTTCAGCAGCAGCCCTTCCAACTCGTAAGTGATCAGTGCGTCACCGTAGCCGCTCTCGAAGGTCGTGCGCGCTTCGCGGGCGGAGCCAGGAGTTACGCCGGCGGCGATCACGTTGCGCCAGATCGCCTGGAGTGTTTGCAGCGCTTGCGTGCGATCGGCTTCACCCGATTGCTTCTCTGACTTCACCAACTCAGAACCATAGATCGCCAGAATTGACCACTGCGCGCCGCCAGAACTTTCGGGATCGGGATGAATTATCTTAAAGCCCGGCTTGGCCAGGTCATCAAAGTCATGGATGCCTTTCGGGTTTCCTTTGCGCACCAAAATCACAAAGGGGGTCTTGTTTACAATTCCCTTTTGCGGAAGAGCATGCCAATCGGAAGTTACCGCTCCGGCTTGTTTCAGTCTATCCGCGTCCCGTTCAATTGAGAGAATGGCGATCTGGGCTTTTACCCCCGACAGAATCTGATTCGTAATGACTTCCGATCCGGCGAACGACGAGGTAAAGCGAACATCGACGCCATGTTCTCGCTTGGCTTTGGCTATGAAGGCCGGAAAGATCGCTTTCTCAAGCGATTCTTTCATGATTGAGAAACCGTAAACGGTAATGGTGACTGCGCCACCCGCGTCCGAAGGCGGCTTGGGCAAACATCCGCTGGCGGCAATAAGGCCGAGCAGCGCCGCGAACAACATCGTGGTCCTAATCCCGGCGAATGATGGTTTTCGTCTCATACGAAAACACTTCCTCGATGAATCGGCCAGTAAAGCCATCCAATCCTTAATCCGTTTGAGGGCCAGTGTTAGCTGTTTCGTCTATAGCATATTTCTCAGATTTGCGGAATAGGCTGGCGATTGCTCGGGTTTTATCGTTTGGGCCGATGTTTTGGGCGATCATTAAGCCATACTAATGACGCCTTGATTTAGACGTTCGCTGACTTTAGGATGACTGATCTGGAAATATTGGAATAACAGCCGGGGAGAAGCAATTGTTCGGAAGATGGATGCGCGCTCGCGAGATAGCGCACACAAAGCGTGACGATAATCGTATCGTGCGTCCCTTTGAATGGGGCGTTGAGTTCGTGCGCGATCACGTTAACGGCGACGATCCGCGCGCCGTCTTTAGCGAGCATACTGAGCAGGTGATGGCGCGGAGCGAAGAGTTCTATGCGTTGCCGGAGATCAATGATTATCAGCTCAGTGGCGACCTCTTGACCTGGACGAGCGCGATCCGGACGCCATCGGCGGAAAACAACAGGGCCCGAGCGCGCCTCTTCACGCCTCGTCGGGAACGCCGAAACAAACCGCGGGCGGCGATCGTCGTGGTTCCCCAATGGAATGCGCAGCCCGATAGTCACGTAGAAGCCTGTCGCATCTTCAACGGGCTGGGAATAAGTGCGCTGCGACTGACTGTTCCCTATCACGAAGAGCGGCGACCGCCTGAGCTGGAGCGCGCTGATCACCTCGTTGGTTCAAACATTGGCCGCACTATTCAATCGATGAGACAAGCGGTGCTGGACACGCGCGCTGCCGTGCGTTGGCTCAAGCAGCAGGGCTTTGAACGCATCGGAGTGCTCGGCACCAGCATCGGCTCGTGCATCGGATTTCTGACCTTCGCACACGATCCGGCGATCGATGTCGGCATTTTCAACCACGTTTCAGGTTACGTTGCCGATGTGGTCTGGCAGGGAATCTCAACCCAGCACGTGCGCGAGGGAATCGAAAGCGAATTGACGGTCGACGAGCTGCGCGAATTCTGGAAGCCGATCAGTCCGATCCCTTTCATTCCCCGGCTGCTGGAGATGCGGTCGCGGCCGATGCGTTTCATCGCCGCCCGGTACGATCTGACTTTTCCCATTGACCTGTCGCGTCAGGTAATCGGTCAGGTGAAAGATTTAGGCATCGATGTCGACGTAGTCTGGCTCCCGTGCGGCCACTACACCACAGCCGAGATGCCCTGGAAAGCAATTGACGCCTGGAAGATCGCGACGTTCTTTAGAAAACATTTATGAGGCCCGCGTCAATCGGTCATCGACAGGGACTCTCAGATTAGTTTGTTCCCCGAAATTCGTGTCCACAGTTAACCAACTGCTCGAGAAGTTGGAGAGCGCAAAGCGTTCCTACGGCTCTCCGCAAACGAGTGTTCTCATACGTGCGCTGTCGGACCTTGAACGCCGACCGATTAAAGACGTCGCTTCATTGATCCGTTTTCACGAAAACCTGCTATTCCTGCGTGCTTATCCGCACAACTCAAGGGTTCTAAAGAAAGTTGACTCTGTTCTCAAGCTGTTCGGCGAGCGGATCACGAAACTTCGTAAGGCGGAGGCTGATCTCTCTCCCATGGATGATGTCGAGGTTTCCGGAATCGCCGGCACCAGCGTCACCAGCAACTTTAGCTACGCCCTGGTTCGTTGGCTGGTCGCGAAATACCCAAAACAGCTCTCTATCGATTGGGATTGGTTCGAAGAGGAAGAGCGATTCGGCACTACGGCTCGCAGGTTTCTACCACTGCTGGAAGAAGACGCGATGGTTGAGGCGCACGTGCCTTATCGCGAGTGGCTGCGCGCTGCAACCGGCAAGCTCAACGAACTTGCCTGGTTGGTCGAACGCTTTGAAGATCTTGAGTTGTCGGATAGAGCGAAGGCCGAGCTTTACGACTCGTTAAAACTGCATGTCACCTGGCAGTTTGGACCGCCGGCTTCCCGAACGCGGATGAGGCTCTCAGGGCGACGCGTCTTCTATCATGATCGTCCCCTGATTCAACGCCGAGAAATCTCGCTGGCGTCTGAGCTCAATTCACCACCAATTCCGGTCCAGCGAATTTCAAGAACCGAAGGCCAAAAGATTCTGGATCTCTCGCGCGAGACTTCGGCGGTTCGTTATCGAGAGCTACACGGGTTTACTTATGGAGATCCCAATCGCGTCCTCAAAGCAAATATCGGTCGCGGCACCGAAATCTTTGTAATGGGGGTGCCGCCGGAACACAGACTTCCTCTCCGTGCTTATCATGCGGTATTGGTTTTTAAGAACGGTGTCCCCGTCGCTTACTTTGAAGGGCTCTCGGTTTTTGAGCGCATGGAGAGCGGTTTCAATTTGTATTACACCTTTCGCGAGGGTGAAACGGCCTGGCTCTATGCGCGGATTCTGCGATTGATGCGCCAACTCCTGGGCGTGACCGTTTTCTCGATCGATCCATACCAGGTAGGACACGAAAACGAAGAGGGAATCGAATCCGGCGCTTTCTGGTTTTATCGAAAGTTAGGCTTTCGACCAGTACGGCCTGAGTTGATTAAGCTGACTCTTTCAGAAGAGCGACGGCTGGCGGCCGATCCGAGGAGACGCACCTCACCGTCGACACTGCGAAAACTCGCGGCCGGTCACATGTTGTTCGAGATGCCGGTTAGTCAACCGCGGGCGCCTCGGTCCGATTGGGATCGATTTGAAGGCCGCAATGTTGGTCTTGCCGTGCAACGTCGCATTGCGAGAGAGTTCCACAGCGATCCTCAAAAGTTTCGGACCCAGTCGGTTGAGTTCTTGAAGAGCAAACTGGGAATCGAAACCAGGCGCTGGTCTGATGCAGCTTTGAGTGTTCTGGAGAGCCTTGGGCTGGTATTCGCGACGGTTCCGGGTATGAGGGATTGGAGTGATGGCGAGAAAGAACTTGCCGTTCGGATTATTCAGGCCAAGGCGAGCCACAGCGAAGCAGTCTATCTCAAACTAATGCAAAAGCACGCGCGCTTGCGCGCAGCGATTATTCGACTGGGTTCCTGACGCTTATATTGGGGAAACGTCCAGGGCTCGGAAGAGGTCGCGGTAAAGCTCGTCATAATTACGAATGGAAATATCCAGGGCCTCAGGCAGCTGCTCAACATCCGAAGTGTTTACCACCAGGTTGACGTTCTGCAGGAAGGCCGCATGAAGATCCATTGTGCGGACGCCCGTCGTCAGATAAACAAAAAAGATCCGGCGCCTTTCAGAAGGTCGCAGCAGCTTCACTTCCCGAGTAACAAAGGCCACGCCCTGCTCGAGAGGATCGAAATTCGCATCCAGAATCACGACATCCATGCGTTCTTCGCGCATGCGCCCGAGTGCCTGGGCCATATTGTCAGCGACAAAAACCTCATATTCGCCTTCGGATAGAGAGCGCGCTATCGTTTCGCGATACGCAGGACTTACGCACACCAGGGCTTTACGACGATCCCAGGCAGGCCTCTTCCGGCCGCGAGTCGAGGTGGATCCGCCGTCAGAGTTGCGCAAAGCGTCTGCCAGCAGTTTCGTCAAGCCGTCCAATCCTGCCGGAGCGCCTTCAGTCACCGTAGCCGACTCTGAGTTGGTTCCGGCGGCCCTGAAGGCGGGAGCAGTGATGGGGCGCTCGAAGCTCGGCGCCTGATCGGAATTCGGAGGTAGTCCCATGACGGCATCGAGCGGGTTGGCCGTGGCTGGCGGCGCAGGAGGTTGAACATTCACGTTGGGTTGAACATTCACGTTGGCCTGGCACTTTGGACAGCGGACTGAGAAGGCCCGGGATGGCGCCTTCGCGTCGTCCAGGGTCAGGCGAGCTTCGCAATTCGAACAAGTTAGAACCATAAGTTTAGGTCACTTATTTTGAGTTGAGATATGTCTAATCCGTAAAGGTAAACTGGGTGGAGCGCTGTGATGATTGGTGGGCCAGCACGTCCTCGCCCTGCGTCCTAATAAAGTCTTCTCCGGAGGTCAGACCCTTCAGTGACAGCAGGAGGTTGTTCTGGTTAGTGGCGAATCCCACACCGTCCTCAAGCGAGACTATATTGCGTTCTATGAAGTCCTTGATGACAGTATCAAAGTCCTGCATGCCCTCGAGTTTTCCATCACGCATGGCTTCAAGCAGGGATTTGCCTTCCGTCTCTCCGTTCTCGATGTATTCACGAGTGCGAGGAGTCGATCGCAAAATCTCGACAGCGGCGACCCGACCGCCAAAATCAGCCCGCGGTATCAGCCGCTGAGAAACTATGTAGCGGAAAGTCTGTGCCAGTCGCGTGCGAATCACCGGCTCTTCAGTCTTCGGATAGAGACCAATGATGCGGTCGATGGTTTTTGAGGCATCGATCGTGTGAAGTGTCGAAAGCACAAGGTGTCCGGTCTCGGCCGCTTCGAGCGCAATCTCAGTGGTTTCATAGTCACGCATTTCACCAATCAGAATTACCTTTGGCGCCTGGCGCAGGGCCGCGCGCAAGGCCGACGGGAAATCCTTGGTATCGTGTCCTACTTCGCGCTGATTTATGGTTGAGCTCTTGTGGCTGTGAAGATACTCAATGGGGTCTTCGATGGCCACCACGTGGTACTGCTTCGTTTCGTTGATGACGTCGATAACTGCCGCCAGCGTGGAACTCTTGCCTGAGCCGGTAGGTCCGGTAATCAGCACCAGACCATTTCGCAATTCCGCAATCTCAGCGAGTTGGGAAGGCAAGCTTAGACTGGCCAGCGAAGGAATGTCCGTCGGAATAACTCGCATTACGATTGAGTAAACGCCGCGTTGCTGAAATATGTTGACTCGGAAACGTGCGCGCGAGGGGAGAGAATAACTAAGGTCAGCTGTGCCTGTGTTCACCAATCGTTCGGCTGCTTCCGAGTTTTCCTGAAGCAACGTCATGGCAATGACCTCGGTTTGGTAAGGCGTGAGTTTCTGCAAGCCCAGCGGTTGCACGGGGGTCAGCTTTCCGTTGATCTCAACCTGAGGATGTTGACCGACTGAAAAATTGAGGTCGCTGATCTTGTCCGAGACCAGCAGCATGCGTTCAATGATAGGCGGTAAGTCGAAGAAGCTCATGCGCGAAAGCGCTCCATTCTAATAGGGGGAATGCGGTTTCCGTTGGCTAACTCGAGAGGAAGGTCTTGGCCGCGAGGGTCCACGGCTCGACCATTCTCGCCGATGATTAGGATAAACGCAAGTAAAAAATGTTGAACGGCGAGTGGATTCCAGAGGGTGGAATCATAGAGAGGCTAGCATTTTGCGCATGTTTTCTTCGATTAGTTCAGCAGGAGTCAGCAGGTCGGAAATCATTGCGAGAGAGTCGGCCCCTGCCCCAAGCACGGCCTGCGCGTTGGTTCCGTTGATGCCGCCAATAGCCACAAGCGCCACCGCGCCTGCTGCTTGGCGAGCCTGTTGTAGGGCAGTCAGACCGGCAACCGAGTCGGGGTTCTCCTTGGTTGAGGTTGCGAAAATGGGACCGAAAGCGATGTAGTTCACAGGCAGCTTTGTCGCCGCCAAAACCTGTGCGGGATCGTGTGTAGAGAATCCGATAATCGCTGCTGCTCCGAGCAGGTGCCGCGCGGCCTCAGGCGGCAGGTCTGTCTGGCCCAGATGCACACCATCCGCCCTTAGGGCCAGGACTAAGTCGACGCGATCGTTGATAATTATTTTCACGTTGTGCTGGCGAGCGATTTCCAAAGCATCGGCAGCTTGACGATAAAAATCGCGGGGCGAGGCATCCTTTTCGCGAAGTTGAATCAGGGTTGCTCCCCCGCGTATCAGACGCCACACTTGTTCGGCATGCGACAACCCGGATAAGCGTCGGTCGGTTATCGGATATACTCTCGGAAGAATGAGACCCATGTGCTCATCTCATGATTGATCATGAAGCGTGATTCCCAAAACTTAGAGGACCCCAACGAGCCGCCTCCAATTGAAAACGGGACAGATTCAGAAGATAAGTATGAGCCTAACAAAGACAGCTATTACTACGACGACGCTACCGGTTATGAAGTCTATCGCGATTCCGAGGATGAGGATGAGAGTAGTAAACCGCCAGAGTCGAAACCTTCCGCGCGTTAAGGCCGTCTAATCGTCCCCGTCCTGGTCGGAGAATGCGAGGGTTTGTCGCAGCGCTTCATAGAGAACTATCGCCACAGAGTTTGCGAGGTTTAGGCTGCGAACATTGGGATTGAGCATCGGAATCGTCAGGCACCGCTCCCAATTCCCACTTAAAAGATCTTCCGGCAAGCCTCTCGTTTCTCGGCCGAACACCAAACAGTCATCTACTTCAAACTTCCAATCGAGGAACGATCGTTTCGCTTTCGTGGTGAAGAAAAGGAAGCGCGCTTCCGGTAATGATTCATAGAGGGCCTTGAGATCTCTGTGGCGCTGAAGTGACACCTCGCTCCAATAATCCAGGCCGGCGCGGCGAACCGCTCGTTGGTCAAGTCGAAATCCCGTGACTCCGACAACGTGCAAGGGAGTGCGCGTGGCCGCGCAGAGGCGCGCTATGTTCCCTGTATTCTGCGGGATCTCAGGTTCAACCAGGGCGACATTGATCATCTATTCAGCTAAGGGCCTTATTCGATTCTTTGATAGTCGTCTTCCAGGCGGACTATGTCGTCTTCTCCCAGATAGTCGCCGAGCTGGACCTCTATGATAGCCAACGGTTCCTGACCGCTGTTACCCAGACGATGATTGGTCTGGGGTGGAATGTGAATGTGCTCGCCGCGACCCAGCTGTAGCTGCTGCTCGCCACAGACAACGTCAGCGACACCCTGGACTACTACCCAATGTTCGCCGCGTCGAGCATGCTTTTGCAGGCTCAATCGTGCGCCCGGTTTTACTTCGAGCACTTTCACCTTGAAGCCTGGCCGCTCTTCCAGAACTTCGTAGCGACCCCACGGTCGTTCATCGAATTCGCGCACTAAGTATTCCTCCAGGTTGGTGAAGCTGGCAAAACGCTGGCAAATAAGATAGTCGAGCAGCGTGCGCCGGGCAATCACAGCGACTTGTGTTGATACAAAAACAATAGGAACGGCGCGCTTGTTAAGCATTCGCCGTTCCTTTTTAAGTTGGCCTCTAAGGCCTTAGATCGTGTACGCCAGTTGTTGGTTGTCGGAGTTGCCCCCTTGGTGAACGAGCTATCTCTTTTTCTTCGCTGCCTTCTTTTTGCCAGCCTTCTTCTTGGCTGCCTTCTTCTTAGTTGCCATATCGTTCTCCTTCTTTCATGTTGGTTATGACCACAAGATACTTTGTTCTCGTAACTCTTGTGGTCTAGAGAAAACGGCGCACAACATCTTGCTATATAAACTTAAATTTCCATGTTGTCAACAATTTATTACTCAAGTGAGGAAATATTTCGCAGCGCTGGCCCTTGCCGATCACTGCACGAGATCACCAAAACTTACTTTGAGAGAGATGAATGTGATCGATCAACGCACCCAGGATCGACAATCACATTCGCGCATGAAGTGAGAGATCAGTTGATTGCGCACGAGACGTGAGCGGGACAAAACTATCATCGGAAGAGTGGAGTGAAGATCCATTCGTCATGACGCTCAATGCCGTAAAACGTGATTACGGAGTTTCGTTGGCTGCGACTTGTGACTCCAAGAAAAGGGCCGGACGAGTTTGCTGAGCTATCGTCACCGCCAGGGGCGGGATCAGATGACTCAGTATCCAGGATACCGGTTGAACGAGGGATAAGACTGGCGAGAGCTGAAAATTCACGGCGCGGCACCGGTGGCACTCCTCCTGAATAAACTGTAACCGACCGAACAAATTCACCGAGCTCCTGCGAGGTCGCGCTCACAAGCTTCCACTCTCCGGTACTGGAAAGCGGATCTCGGGCCGCTTCAGCTCTCAGGATCTGCAGTTTTTTTGTGCCGCGTGGGATTCCTTCCAACAGCTGCTCCATTGAGGTAGGCAGGGAATTAGTGCCCTGAGCTCCCCGAAAGCGGTAGTAGGAGCGAATGGCCTCGGCTACCTGTTCCCCTCGAAATATCGCTTCTTTCTCGCGTTCACGCTGGGCTTGCTGTCGTACTTGTGGCGCGGCCGCGAGGGCAAAGAGCGCAATCAAACTCATAACCGTCAGTAGCGCGACCAGAGTGTAGCCTCGTTCAGTGCGCCACTGCTGAAGATTTCTCAACCGTTGCTTCATGGCTCCTCGTCCGAAACGCGCACAGGGGGCCGGTAAGGTTGATTGGAACTGTTTTCGACGCTAAAGGGAATCGTGTGTCGAATCTTGAGAGTGGTATCGACGAGCACGACTTCACGTTCAGAAATGCTGTTAACTCGAAAGCGCCCACCAAGCACGTCGCCCCGCTGAACGTTCAGGAGGTCTTTACTGCCCTTCTCCTGAAGCACCGCCATGTCATTGAAACGCGGCTTGCCGATGATGCCGATAAAAGTGTAGTTGGGCAGCGGCGGCGGCGTAACACTCAGATAGAGCGGAAGCGAATAGAGCTTACCGTCATTGTTTCTCACCATCAGACTGCGCTGGCCAGGGCTGGCAATGATCGCCGCCGGCACGGTCGCAAAAAGCTGTTGCGCGCTGATGAAGCGAGTCGGCAACTCGCGGCCCTCGATTACAACCTGGACCGCGGGCGTAAACTTATCGCCTGAGACCTGAAGATTGAAATCGGCCGTTCGCGCGTAGACGGTTGAAGGAGTTATCACAGAAAGTGTCAGCGGCGGAACCGGAGTTGGCGTCGGTGTGGGTGGCATAACCACTCTTACCTGAGGCGGTGGTGGTTCGTAATAAGCAAAGATATTTCGATTGGGTTCGGACATCGCAGGTGCGAAAGGAGCGTAGTTTATCCGCTGATAGGTCGCGGTATCATCGATCGCACCTTCGTCTGGAACCACCGCCCCAGGACCTCTCGGCGTCGGACTTTGCGTGCCGGCCCTGCGGTTGTTTTGAACAGTCGGGGTTGACTTGCCGCCCAAGAAGACATAACCGAGCACAAGAATTGCGGCCAGCCCGAGCACTCCCGCCGCGATCAGCTTCTTTTTTTCATTCGGATTGTTTGGATCGGTAAATTGCATTGCTTTAATTCTCAAGAAGACAAGCCCACTATTTTAACGAGCCGGCGAGGCGTTGGTTCCAGGACTCGGGTCGTCGGACCTACGGAGCCGTCCCACTCTCCGAAGCAGGACGCTGAAAATAGGTTGCCAGGTCGAGTCGCAGGCTCACCAGAGTGCGGCCACCAGCCAGTGGGGCAACCGCGGGCGGCGCCGTTCTCCCTGGCGCCATCGGTTTACCTGATCGAGGGGCGGCCGGTGCCGTCCCGGACAGCAGGTCTTGCGACGTGCTGGTTTGGGTCAGGCTTTCCAGCTCTACGGCATTGATGATCAAAAACTGCCGGCTGGTTTCAAGGTCGCGCACAAAATGACGAACGTTCTGGTACGGACCCTCAACGGTCACGCTAACCGCGATCCCCGGATAAATGCTTTGCCACTTCGCGCTGCTCTGCTTGTCGGCGGTGGCGGTCGCCTGCACCTGGGCTTTGGTTCCCAGCGGTTGAAGCGGAGTATAGGTGGGTCCCGAAGTATTGCGCAGGCCGTTGCTGCGGATGAGATTGTTAAGCTCGCTATACAGCGAGAGTCGTCCCTGTGAAATTGAAGCGAGCCAGTTGCTTTCGAAATCCCTCAAACTGGCGTCGATTTCCTTAATCTCCTGACTGGTAGTGGTCGTATTAGTAAAGGTCGCTTCAGACGAATGCAGTTGCGCCTGCAATCGCGCTCGTTCCAGTTCCAACGCTTTCCTGCGCGAGTGTGCCGGTACATAAAAATAAAAGTAAGCAACGATAGTGATGAGCAGGATGAGCACCGCCCCAGCCAGACCGATCAACTCCGGTAGTCCGAGCGCATTCAATCCCGGCGCTCGTCTCAACTGATCGAGGCGAATGGGAATTTGCCTGCGGGCGGTCAGCGCGGGCCCGGTCATGGGACGCTCCTGACTCATTGCCGGCCTCCCTCTGTCGCGGTATCAACAGGCCGTTTGCTCTTTTCGCCAGAATCAATTGGAGCGCCGGCGCGAGGCTCATAATAAACACTCATTTCATACTCGTCACCGCTCTCGCCCTTGCCCCGTTTTGCGTTTTGCGAAGTCAGTTCAGGGTGAAAAACACCCTCGCGCTCCAGATCCTGGATCAGCTGAGTGATTATTGCCGGGTCCTTGCTGACCAGCGTGAGTTCAAGGTTTGCGCCCGTGCGATCGTTTTGGGAACGCACTTCTTTGACAGCAATTCGCGCGACCCGGACGGAGCCGGGCAGCGCCGCTTCCAGGTCGGCAAACAAACGCGACCAGGAAAAACGCTTCCGGTCGACGAGCGTGTGCGCCGACTTTAGCGTGCGCTTCTGCTCAGGCGTCATCGCCGTCTTGATCTCGTCCGCGCGCTGCTTAAGTCCGGCATCTTTCTTTTGCAACTCAGCCACGTCGAGTTGCGCTTTTTGCGCTTGCTGGTTGGTAACCACGGTGGACCTGGCGATGAAGCTTAGGGCCACTATAGAGGCCAGAGTGATCACTCCAGTGACTGTCCACGGCAGCGCGCGATTGCGAAAAGGATTGCTGGCGAGATTTTGCTTGGTGGTCATTTCGATCCTGCTTCCCAGCCAGGTAAACAAAGGTGCAACAAAAAGGATACACGCCTGTCGTAAAGGGGCGCAACTTCGATCCCCAATACCTTGGGTTCGCCCAGCTTTACACGTCGGTGTTAAGTCTTAGTTTCGAAAACAGCGCTTTGGGGAAGGCAGGAAGATTAGGCGCTGGCGCTCATTTCGTGACGTTCGAGTTTTAGATAGAGCCCGCGACGGGTCAGTCCAAGTTCGCGCGCAGCCCGCGAAATGTTGCCGTTATGTTTGCGCAGGGCTTCGCGGATCATGCGGCGCTCAACTTCCGCGAGGGCGTCCGCCAGGGTGATATCTTGCAGTGGCACCGTGATTGATTGCCCGGAAGCGCCGGCTCCGATCGGAGTCACAGACGCCGGGGTCACCGGGGTGCCAATGTGTCGCAGTTCGGGCGAGAGCTGCTCGGGTGTGATTACCGCACCGTCCTCCGCTCGCGCGATCACCCTCTGCACTTCGTTGCAGAGCTGGCGCACGTTTCCCGGCCACTCGCCCACCATTAACAGATCGATCGCCTGCGCAGTGATTTGAATATCGCGGCGGCCAAACTTTGCCGAATAGTGGTTGACATAGTAGTTAACGATCGTGGGAATTTCTGAGCGGCGCTCGCGCAGCGGCGGCACGCGCAACCGGATGACGTTGAGCCGGTAATAGAGGTCTTCGCGGAAACGACCTTGCGCCACCATCTCTTCCAGATCGCTGTTCGTGGCAGCGATGATGCGCACGTCAACTTTTACCGGGCGCTGTTCACCGAGCGGCTGAATCTCGCCTTCCTGCAGGAACCGCAAAAGCTTCGGTTGCACATCGAGTGGCAGGTCGCCGATTTCGTCCAGAAAGAGTGTGCCGCCGGCGGCGGTGCGAATCACGCCGTCTGAATCCTTGACCGCGCCGGTGAAAGCGCCGCGCCGATAACCGAACAGGTAACCTTCGGAAAGCTCTTTCGGCACCGCCGTGCAGTTGAACGGCACAAAGATTTTGTCGCGTCGCGAAGAAAGCGCGTGAATAGCGCGCGATACCAGTTCTTTTCCGGTCCCTGATTCGCCGGTAACCAGCACGGTCACGTCCGACGAACGAATCTTGTGCACTTCTTCCACCAATCTGGTCATCGCCGGACTTGAGTGGATGAATCCCGGCATTAAGCTGGATCCTGCGAGTGCACTTTCTTCCTCGGCGTTGGGACCACTGCGATCGCGGGATCTCAGCGCACAGACGTCCATGCCCAGTTCCACCACGCGCAGGAGCGGGTCTAGCGAAAACCCGCCCGGAAGTTCGGCCCGGTCCGCCGGCGAAATCATTAGCGTAGCCGGCAGGCCGTTCGTTGACCTCAAAGTAATTACGGCCAGATTCTGTTTCTTGGCAAACGACTGGAGTTGGTTAGGTCGCTCGCAGTTCGCAAACTCTTCCGCCAGAGTATTTGCTTCGTTCTTGACGCAGCCATGAGCGATCACCACCCGCTGGCGCGCGCCTTCTTCAGGCTCAACAATCACTACCTTTTGGCAGTTTGTTTCCTGGCGAATGACCGCAGCTAGCTCGCGCAAGAGCAGCTCGCGCGAAGCTACGGCTTCAGCCAGCCGCAAAGTCAGCAGCTGCAGCACGGTTTCGCGCTGTCGTTGTTGTTGGGGTCCGGTTTTATCGAGTGCCGTGGAAGCTTCCTCGGCTCGGCTGAGATCGGATTTGGCGCCCAGGTCGCGAAAGATATTTAAGGCTCGCGAGAGGTGTTCTGCCGCGCGCTCAGGCTGCGAGATTGTGTACGCGCGCCCGAGTTCGTAATGCGCGCGAGCGCTGCGGTAGCGGTCTCCCAGCATATCGAAGATCGAAACACTGCGTCCGAAATGCTGTGCGGCCATGGATGCATCGCCGCGGGCCATCTCTAACAGGCCGTGCAATCGCTGAGCTTCTCCGGCCAGAAGTAGGTCCGTCGGCGCGTCAGTGATGAGTTGCGCCAGGCTTTGCAGATTTGCTTTCGAGTCTTCCGTCTCGCCGCATTCGAGTGAGGCTTCGGCGAAAAGTAAACGCGACTCGCAAATCGCCTGCCGGTCACCGATGACTTCGGCCAGTTCTAAAGCTGTCTTGGCGGTAGCCAAAGCGTCGGCGCCTCGGCGCATCGCCAGATAGCAACGGCCGAGCGTGCGCTGAGTCTGCCCCTGATACCACTTGTTTCCTCTGTCGTCGGCCAACTTGACCGCGCGCTGCATGTAGCTGTGGGCTTCTTCCAAATCCCCGCGCAACGTGCATAGTTCGCCGAGGGAGTCGAGGATCATGGGAAGCTCGGCGCCGCTCCCGTCGACCTCAGTGGCGAGGGCCAGCGCGCGCTCAAGCGCCTCCTGGGCGCGATCCCATTGACCGATCAGCACCAGATTAATGCCGAGATTGTTATAGCCGTCGGCCGCATTCTTTTTATGATCGGTTCTTTCGTAATAGCCAATGGCCTTCTCGAGATAGCGGATGCCTTCCTGTGGACGCTTCAAAAACCAACAGGCGCCCGCCATGTTGGCGTAAATTCTGCCGAGCAAAAAAGTGGCCGGATGATCGCCGATCAGTTTCAGCGCCTGACCGAAGTTTTCCAGCGAAGCTTCCGGATGTCCTTCGTGAAGATCAGCATTGGCCAACCCAAAGTAAGCCTCGGCCAGTCCACGCCAGTCGCCGGTTTGGCGATAGCTTTCCAGCGCTCGGTGCGAGTAGTCGCGGGCGATGGGAAACTCGGCAATGCTGCGATAGACACGGGCGAGAGCTGCGTAAACCGCGCCCATTTCGGCCCCTTCTTCAGGGAGGTCCCGCAGGGTGGCATTCAGCAGCGCGATAGCCTTTGGATGGTCGCCGTTATAGTTATGCCCCAGGCTGACCTGCACGCGCAGTTGGGCATTGAGATTGGCGTCAAGCTTGGCGCGGCTTTCGGGGTCTTCATACATCGCCACCGCTTCCAGCGATTCGCGATACTGTCCCTGCATCTCCAATGAGATGGACAGTGCACATCGCGCCTGAGCCAGCAGTGAGGGCTGATTACGCGCCTGTGCCAACAGTGAGTTAAGCCTCGAGCGCGCCTCGATTGTCAGACCTTGATCGAGTAAACCGCGCACCGCTTCCAGGTCGCCGGCCACGGACTCGGGCGAAGCTTTAGCCGCCCGCGAACGCAGACGCGCGCGCGCGTGTTCCAGATCGACAACGGCGTTATTCGCCTTTTGATTTTCTTCGCTCAAAACCAGGAAGTTCCTGTTAAGAGGTGACTGCCGGATGGCGCAACTTACTGATACCCTAAAGAGTTAATATAAGCCCAATGCGTTGCGCATTTCACCTCCGTAGTTCCAGGGGCAGGGCTAAAAACGGGTTGAGAGTTGCCCGTTATTCGTGTTTAAACGACCTGAAAATAGCACAGTCCGGGCCCGCGGTCACTAAGTTTAGATCAGAGCCAAACCTACCGTGGGAAGACCAGAATGGCGTCGCTGACGGACCGTTCGCCGGTAGCGTCCGAAGGCTTATTGACGAGCTGGTTACGGATGACCATAGAGGTTGAGCCGCCACCGTCGAAATTGATCGCCTCGGTGGCGCCGAATTCAAGTAACAGGTCAGCCAGCGTCGTGAGTGACATCCCCACACTTTCTGCCTGACGACCGTCCACGGTGACGAGCAATATTTGACCTGACTTGAGTTTGGCAATCGCGGTTCGTGGATGAGGGTCGCTGACAAAGCTGGGCAGGACGTTCTCAGCGTCGTTGGTAATCTCGAGGCGGCCGTTGCGAATCAACTGGGGTCCCCCACCAATTATGCTGCTCGCCAGTCGCCACTGCGCTTTCATTTCGGTTTCGGTCGGTGAAAGGTTTAGCTGCAGTTCGACACGGGTCCCGGAGGGCAAGTTCTTGAGTACCCAGTCTCTAGCTGCTCCTGACGCTGAGATCACATAACCGTCAGGCGGGATCGCGCTGCTGCCTTTTTGGTCACGTGACGCAACAACGCGCCCGCGACGAACGATTACTTCGATCCCGTTCGGGTCCGTAAGTGTGGTGCGATGAAAATTGGGAGTAAAAAGAATTAGTTCATTGTCTGCTCGCTGCCGATTCAATCCATCGATATGTTTCGAACGCCGGCCCGCGATAACCTGACTATCGAGTTTCAGATGTCCGAAAATCAGCTCCTGCATTCCTTTCCGCTCAATCAAGCCCGCGGCAGCGCGCACGTAATGAGGTTCACTGAGAAGTGTTCCGTTAAGCATTTGCACCCCCAGTGAATCGCCGCGGTATGTTCCGGTGGTGATAAAGTACCCACTGTTGACAGCGGCCAGAGCGGCGTAGCGAGTGGCCAAAGAACTCGTCGTCTCCAAACCCACACCTTCGTCCAGCGCATGAACCAGTTGCAGCCGAGCTCGATGCGGATCAAAGCGCAGAATGTTGATGAACCATGGTCCCGTCGTTTCTGTCTCTGATTTGTAACCGCGAGTGATCTGCAGGTGTTCGATTCCCGCGGCGATAAACTCGGACTTGAGTTGTTGTTTTGCCGGTGCTTGTGCATGAAGAGAAAATGCCCCGGCGAGCAGCACAAGAATGAGCGTCTGGCACAGAGGTCGACTCATTAATCGAAAGGTTCGACTCCATTGTTTAGGGCTCGGTTGGCGCTCAATGTTCATAGCCCGCATTGCGTTGTTAGGCCCTCCGTTGCTAGCTCAAAGCACGACCATCGCGCTCGCGGCGGACAAAGATGTTTAAGAGCTCTCCTTCTATAAACATTTGCTCCTAACGGAGCAAGCGGAAAAGATACGCGTGCCCCCCGTTTAGAAGCGAACTACAAACGCTAAATCGTCAGGCTAAGTCCTCGTCAGCCCATTCCTTGACACCCCTCAGACCGCCCCTTATCATGCTTGTTTCCGCGCAGGCCGGAATCGTCGTCTAATGTATGTTCGAGTCTCTTTCCGACAAACTGAAGCGGACGCTGAAGAATCTGCGCGGCGAAGGCGTCCTGACGAAGGAACACGTTGACGCGGCGCTCCGCGAAATACGCCTCGCGCTTCTTGAAGCCGACGTTAATTACAAGGTTGCGAAGGACTTCGTTGCGTCGGTAAAGGAAAAGGCGGAAGGTCAGCAGGTCTGGCTTGAACTAAAGCCTTCTGAGCAGGTCGTCAAGATCGTCTTTGATGAGTTGGTCGACTTGCTGGGCGGGCAGTCTTCGCGGCTGGTCTTTACCAAAACGATTCCGAACGTGGTGATGATTGTCGGCTTGCAGGGTTCCGGCAAAACGACCTCGACCGGAAAAATCGCCCGCTGGCTGGCGCTGAACCAGGAGCGCAAGCCGCTGCTGCTTTCAACCGACGTCTACCGGCCGGCGGCGCGTGAACAATTAAGGGTCATCGCCAAGGCGACTGGCCAATCGATCTTTGAAAAACCTGAGACTAACGATCCGCTTGAGCTGACGCGGGCCGCTTTGCAACAGGCTCGCGATGTCGGTTACGACACGCTCTTGATTGACACAGCCGGCCGCTTGCACATCGATGACGAGCTGATGGAAGAGCTTGTCTCAATCAAGCGCGAATCGCATCCGGTGGAAATTCTCTTCGTCGCTGACGCGATGACCGGTCAGGACGCGGTGCGGTCGGCGGAAGAGTTTCATCAGCGCGTAGGCATCACCGGCGTGGTGCTGACAAAGATGGATGGCGATGCTCGCGGCGGCGCGGCGCTCTCGATCAAGCAGGTCATCGGCCAACCGGTTAAGTTCGTCGGTGTTGGTGAAAAGTACGATGCGCTCGAGCCCTTTTATCCGGATCGAGTCGCGCAGCGCATCCTCGGCATGGGCGATGTGCTCTCGCTCATCGAACAGGTTCAGGACAAAGTCGATCAGGATGAAGCCGAAGCCCAGCTCCAGAAGCTGCAGCGCAATCAGTTCACCCTCGACGATTTTCGCGCGCAGCTCAGGCAGGTAAAGAAGCTCGGCTCGTTCTCAAAGATTCTTAAGATGTTGCCGGACCAGTTGCTGGGCGGCGTCGGCATGCCGGATCTGACTGACGAACAGTCAGAGATGATGGAGAAAGAACTCCGGCGCACCGAAGCGATTATTGATTCGATGACGCGCGAAGAGCGCGTGAACCACATCATCCTGAATGCGAACCGGCGGCGCCGGATCGCGCGTGGCTCAGGGACGACCGTGGCGCAGGTGAACTCGCTGATCAAGCAGTACACCGAGATGCGCCGCATGATGCAGGGCATGTTCAGCGGCGGCGGCTTACGTGGCAAGATGATGCGCCGGATGGCGGGTATTCCGGGCATGGAAGGCGGCGACGTCGATCCGATGATGGCTGGATTACCGGCCGGCCCGTCGCGTCGGAAAAAGAAGAAAAAGAAGAAGCGGCGATAGGAAAGGTCCTCTCCTTGTGGAAGAGGGACAGAACTTTGGAGGAAATAACTTGCTAGCAATTAGATTAATGCGTACCGGAGCGAAAAAGCGTCCGTCGTACCGCATCGTCGTCAAAGAAAAGCAATCGAAGCGCGACGGCTCGTTCCTGGAGAACCTGGGAACGTACGATCCCACGCGCCAGCCTGCCGAGATTAAGCTAAAGGCTGATCGCGTGCGTTACTGGATCGAGCGGGGAGCGCAACCGACGGACACCGTGCGGCAGCTGATTAAGCAGGCCGCGAAAGCCGAGAGTGCCGCTCCCGAATCGCAGGCCGAAGCAGCGGCCTAGTTGCCTTACCTTGGTCAGTGAGCGGACGTTTGTCCGCCAGAAGGTGATCAAGGACCGGGAGCGGACTGAATAAGATGCGCGACACCATCGAGATCATCGTAAAGGCCCTGGTGGATGATGCTGAGGCCGTTGAGGTGCGCGAAATCGAGCGCGATGGCATGACTCGGATCGAGGTGCGGGTGGCCCCGGCGGACATGGGGAAAGTTATCGGTAAACAGGGCCGCACTGTACGGGCGATGCGGTCGGTGGTTTATGCAGCCGGACTGAAGCAACATCGCCGGTTCGTGCTCGACGTCGTTGAGTGAAGTGGCCGATGATTTGATCGTCATCGCGCGCGTGGCCCGGACCAGGGGATTGCGCGGAGAAGTGCTGGCCGATCTTTTAACGGATTTTCCGGAGCGCTTTGAAGATGTCGCTGAGGTGGTAGCCATCGCCCCGGACACGAGTCGCAGATCTTTGCAAATTGAAGAGCATTGGTTTCACAGCGATCGCCTGGTGCTGAAGTTCGCCGGCGTGGACTCGATTGACGAGGCGAAGGAACTGGCCGGCTATCAATTGGCCATACCCGCCAGCCAGCGAATCGAATTGCCGGCGGACCATTTCTACGAATGGGAATTGGCCGGCTGTCGAGTGGAACAAGTTGACGGGAAGCTGATCGGAACCGCTCGCGAGGTGATGCACACCGGCGGCGTAGAGGTTTTGGTTGTCGTTAACGACGCCGAACGCGAGTTTCTTATTCCCATGGCCCGAGACATTTGCGTTGACATCGACGTTGCCGGGAAGTTGATTCGCGTGGATCCGCCGGAGGGTCTTTTAGATCTCTAATTTCAAATTTGAGATCTTCCTCGGACGGTGTGGGCTTGAACTGGGCAACGCGAATCGGCTGTGAAGCAATTTAAGATTTGAAATTTGAGATCTGATCGCAATGCTTCGCGTCGATATCATCACGATCTTTCCCGGCTATTTTCGCGAGGCGCTCGATTATGGAATTGTTCGTAGGGCCCGGGCGGCGACGTTGATAGATATTCGGGCGCACGACTTGCGCGCCTGGACCACGGACAAACACCACGTCGTCGATGATCGGCCATTTGGTGGCGGCGACGGGATGGTTCTAAAGCCCGAACCGATCTTTGCAGCCGTCGAAGCTTTGGCCGGCACACGGCGCCGCGAAAACATCGCTGCCGGGAAACGTGTGGTGTTGCTTTCGCCGCAAGGCAAACCGTTCAGCCAGCCGATTGCTGCTGAGTTCGCCGCCAGCGAGCAACTGGTTTTGATTTGCGGGCGTTATGAAGGCGTTGATGAGCGCGTCGCCGATACCCTGGTCACTGACGAGATATCGATTGGCGACTATGTGCTTTCCGGGGGCGAGCCCGCGGCGTTGGTGGTGATCGATGCGACGGTTCGTTTGTTGCCCGGGGCCTTGGGCAGCGAGACGTCGGCGGTAAACGAATCTTTCTCAGACGGGCTGCTTGATTGTCCGCAGTATACTCGGCCGCCTGAGTTTGAAGGCATGCGCGCACCGGAAGTATTGCTGCGCGGCAATCATGCCGAAATTGCGCGCTGGCGTCGCGAGGCGGCGACCGAAAAGACCAGACGCAATCGACCGGATCTTTTAAAATGATTTTCGGTTTTTGATTTCTGATTTTTGATTTCACCTGACCGCGAAGACGAAAGTTGGCGGTGCGAGCGCAATCGCAAATCTTAAATCCAAAATCGCAAATCTTAATTGGAGTTAATCATGAACCGTTTAGACAGCATTGAGAAGACGCAATTACGAAATAACATTCCCGATTTTCAGCCCGGCGATACCGTCCGGGTGCATGTGCGCATCAAAGAATCGGAAACCAAAGAACGTTTGCAGGCCTTTGAGGGCGTGGTAATCGCTCGTAAACATGGCGGCTCGCGCGAAACGATTACGGTCCGCAAGACCAGTTTCGGCGTTGGCGTGGAAAGAATTTTCCCGCTGCATGCGACGATCGTCGACCACATCGACGTAGTCAAGAAGGGCCATGTGCGTCGCGCCAAGCTTTATTATCTGCGCGAGCTGCGCGGCAAGGCAGCCCGCATTCGCGAGCGTGATACCCGACTGACCGATAGCGCTGCCGCGACGGCCGCCGCCGCCGCCGCCGGCCCAGCGGCCGAGGTAAGCGCCGATTCCGGAGCCGCCGAAGAGTAAGCTCGCCGGCTCCTCACCGGGCGCCGCTTACCTGGATCTCTCTTCTGACCTGCCACTCGGCGAATTGGAGCAAAAGCGGCCTTGCACATCGCAATCGATGCGCACTCTGTCGGAGCTGAATTAGGCGGCAACGAAAGTTACGCCTCCAACCTGATCAAAGCTCTCGCTGAAATCGACCAATCGAATCGTTATACTCTCTTTGTCACCAGGCAGGCTGCGGTTGAGCGTCTGGCCGGTCGCTGGCCTAACTTTGAAGTCAAGCGGACGTCGCCGCATACGCCGCTGGTCCGGATCCCGCTGACCCTTTCCGCGGAACTCCGGCGCAATCCCGTCGATCTGCTTCACGTTCAGTACACGGCGCCGCCGTTTGCACCCTGCCCCGTAGTCGCCACCATTCATGACCTGGCTTTTGAGCACCTGCCTGAGACATTTAAGCGCCGCAGTTGGATGCAGCTGAGACTGACTGTCCGCGCGACCGCGAGGCGCGCTGATCAGATCATCACCGTTTCGGATTATTCGCGTGACGACATCGTCGCGACCTATGGAATCGCGCCCGAGCGTATCACCGTCACTCCCGAAGCCGCGCCCGCTCATTTTGCCCGGGTCACCAACGGCAACGAAATAAAGCGGGTGCGAGAGAGTTACGGCATCGCCAAGGAATACATTCTTTCGCTTTGCTCGATCCAGCCGCGTAAGAACCTGGTGCGGCTGATCGAAGCCTATACCAGCGTACGGCTGAGTCGTCCCCCGGGCGAGTTTCCGCAACTCGTGCTGGCTGGTAAACGCGCCTGGCTTGATCGCGAAACGATTCGCGCCGCCGAGCGCAATTCCGCTGACCGCGACATCGTGTTTACCGGCTACGTTCCCGATCGCGATCTGCCGGCCCTTTACACCGGCGCCATTTGTTTCGTTTACCCGTCCTACTTTGAAGGGTTCGGCTTGCCGGTGCTCGAAGCGATGCAGTGCGGGGTGCCCGTGATTGCCGGTAATCGCACCAGCTTGCCCGAAGTCGTCGGCGACGCCGGCGTCCTGGTCGATCCCTTTAATGAGAAGGAAATGGCGGACGGGATCGCGCGCGTGGTTGATAATCCCGACCATCGCGCGCAGCTAAGCGTCAAAGGACTGAAACGCGCCAGGGAGTTCGACTGGACGACTACGGCGGAGATGACTTTGCAGGTCTATAAACGGGCGGCTCGGAAATCGCGGTTGGCTGACACCAGAAAGTAGATGGTTATCCCGGTTTCGGTTGAGTTCGTGGATCGTTTTGCGAATTCGAGACGAACAAGAATTTTGACTCGACTTCTCAACCTCTTTTGTGCTTTTATTTGAGTTGTCTTGCTTCCCTCAAAAATTCGATCATATGCGCATCGCGATTCTGGGAACGAGAGGAATTCCGGCCAACTACGGCGGGTTCGAAACCTTTGCGGAACACCTTTCCACGCGACTGGTGGCTCGCGGTCACGACGTTACCGTTTACTGTAGAGCTCACTACGTCAGCCCACGCCAACTTGAATATCAGGGAGTGCGGCTGAAAGTCCTGCCCACGATCCGCCATAAGTATTTCGACACAATCGTCCACACTTTTCTTTCCGCTTTGCATGCTATGCCGGCCCGTTATGACGCGGCGCTGGTCTGTAACGCGGCGAATTCTCCATTCGTGCCGTTGCTGCGGGCAGTCGGCACGCCCGTCGTGGTTAACGTGGACGGCCTGGAGCACAAGCGCCGGAAGTGGAACCTGATCGCGCGCCAATATTATTTAATGGCGGAACGGTTGGCGACGATTCTGCCTAACGAGACTGTGACCGACGCGCGGGTGATTCAGGAATACTATCTGGCTAACTACGGGGCTCCCTCCACCATGATTGCCTATGGCGCCGAGGTCGAACGGCGTCCCGATCCGATGGTCAGACGCTGGCGCGTCGAACCAAACCGGTATGTGCTCTACGTCTCGCGCCTGGAACCTGAGAACAACGCCCAGATGGTGATCGACGCGTTCAAGCGCGTGAAGACTGCGTACAAACTTCTGATTGTCGGCGATGCGCCCTACGCCCGCGAGTACATTCGCGATTTGAAGGCCAGCGCCCGCCGCGACCGGCGAATTATTTTCACGGGTTTTGTCTTTGGCCGCGATTATCGGACCCTGCAACAGAACGCTTATTGTTATGTCCATGCTACTGAGGTCGGCGGCACGCACCCCGCCCTGTTGGAGGCGATGGGATTTGGCAACTGTGTCTTGACGCTGGCCGCGCCGGAGAACATCGAAGCCATCGGCGACGCCGGGATCGCGTATGCAGATGAAGACGATCTAGCTGAAAAGCTGCAGCGCGTCCTACGCGACGGCTCTCAGGTGCACTCCTTCCGCAATCGCGCCCAGGCGCGGGTGCAGGAGTTTTACGATTGGGATTACGTAGTCGATCAATACGAGCGGCTGTTTGCCAGAATGGCAGGCCTGCCGGCGCCCTCGACAGATCAGATGAGCCTCGATGAAGCTCAGGTCGGAGAAACTAAGAAGAAGTCGCTGAGCAGATCAGTATCCGTGTAGGCTTGTGGCACGCGCATTTGGCGCGTGACTCCACCTACAAGACGCCGGAGCTATTTCTTCTACTCGAACCAGCAATCTTCATCCGCCCCAATGCCCAGCATCAAGCCTCTCCGAAAGCTGGTAAGCAAAGCGCGTGACCTGCGCGAGAGTCACAGCCAGCGTCATCGTCCGAGCGGCTTTGGCTTTGCCCTGGCCGACAGTATCGATTATTTGGACGCCGGGCGTTGGGATGCGCTGACCGCGGGCGATTCGCTTTTCCTTTCACGGCGATACCTGCGCGTGCTCGAAGCTGCGCGGCCCGAGAATCTGCATCCGCGCTATGCCCTGATTTTCCGTGGACGCGAGGCCGTCGCCGCCGTTGCCGCCCAAAGCATCAAGCTCTCTTTCAGGCGGACGCGGAAAGTTTCTAAACACGAAAATTTGACCAAACCGCTCGAGCGCCTGGAAGAGCGCATGCTCGTTTGTGGCAATGTGCTGTCGTGGGGCATGCATGGAGTCGCTTTCGCCCCGGGCACAGACCCCTTAGTCGTCTGGCCGGCGGTTGCCGAGGCAATTTATCGGGTGCGGCGGGCTGACAAACTTTTCGGAGAGACCGACCTCGTCATGGTCAAGGACTTCACCGATCAGGACGCGGGGGCGGCGGGGGTACTTGAGAGATTTTCTTATCGCCCGCTGGAAACCGATCCCAACATGGTTCTGGAGATCTCGCCGCGCTGGAAATCTTACGAAGATTATCTGGGCAGTCTTACTTCAAAGTACCGCAAGACCTCGAAGCAGATTGATAAGGAAGTGCTGGAAGCCGGCTGCACGGTAGAGGAAGTCAGCGACGTGGGCGAGATTGAGCGGCAGGCTGAGTCACTGCACGCGCTTTACCTGCAAACACATCACAACGCGCGGCTGAGGCTGGTAACTTTGCCGCCTACGTTCTTGCCTGGGTTAGCGGCGCGACTAGGCGAAGACATGCGCTGGACGGTGGTCAGACGAGGCGATCAATTACTCGGTTTTGTAAACACGGTTCGCGATGGCGAGACGGCGGTCGGGTACTACATCGGCTTTGATCGCGCTGCTAATGCTGAGGCCCCGATCTACTTTCGCTTGCTGCAGGCCGTGGTTGATCACGGCATCAGATTTGGTTGTCGCCGGCTTTCGCTGGGACGCACGGCGCTGGAGCCAAAGGCGCGCCTCGGCGCCCGGCCGCAGCCAATGCGGGTGATGGTTCGACATCGCATCCCGATGCTGAACGTGCTGGTGAGGGGACTGCTCCACACCGTCTCGCACGACGAAGCGCCCGAACGAAATCCTTTTAAATGAATTTCGCTGATGGCGGCGAGTCTCCTTGTGTTGGTTCGATTAGTGAGGCTTCGTGTGATTTTGTGGATCATGTATTTGTACGCCAGGATCCACAATCACAGTAAATCAAGGCTAAGAATGAACTGCCTGGCCCTTGGTTTCCTTGTACACCGCTGCGCCCGCGATGGCCGCCAGGATCGACGTGACCAATTGAAACGCCGCTACTTTGACCCACAGGGTGTTTGAAAAGAACCCGAGTGGAATGAACTGCGCAGGTCCGGTTACCGAGAAAGCAATCCAGGCGATGACGCCTGCGCACGCCGCCGTCTTCGGACCTGGCTTGCAACGGTCACGCATGAAAACGTAAAGAACCATCGAGAGAAATCCGCGACCCAGCTCGAACAGGGCGAAGTAGAAAATGCCGAACGCGTTATGTTTCAGCTCGGGGACTCCCAGATTCTCATGAAGCGCCTTCCAATCGGCTCCCACAACTCTCTCGTGGAAAACTCCGTCGGTAAGAAAGGCGATGACGGCGGCGATGAGCGTGGCCAGAATTAGACGGATCCAATTTATCCCAGACATGTTATGTCTCCATCGGAAACAACAAAAACAAGCTACTTCACAGCTTTGACATTCGGCGGTTTGGCGAAGAGCGAGTCAGCCAGCGCCTTATTGAATTCAACTGAATCGTAGTTGATGCGGCTGGTCTGTGAGCCGTTGCGAAAGTGATCGATGATGTACGGGGCCACCACGCCGTCGACGATAATCGGCTTAAACAGGCGATCCTCTTCCGCTAGGTTTTCAGTCTCGTCGCTGTCCGGCTTTTTCTGCTTGCGCTGGTAGAGAACTTTCGCCGGCGAGCCATCAACCGCCGCAAACTCGTACTCAATCCAAAAACCGTCGGCGTAAGTAAGACGGATGGTTTCATTGCGGCGTCCCAATCCAGCTTCTCGCCGCCCGACATAACTCAGCGTTGCGCCATCCTTGCGCCACCAACCATGAAGCAAATTTTCGAGGCTGGTGCGCATGGATCTGCGAAAGTCTTCGACCTGCACGTCGTTTTGATCTTTAAGGGTTTGCGCGGCGCCGTCAAAGATCCAGCCTTTGTCACCGAAGTTGGTTTGAATCAGGCGGGCGCCGCCGCCGGTAAATTCCGTGCGCTCACGATCGGGATAAGCAATGTAATCCACGAATTTGGTCGGAATACCCGGCACGCCGTCTTTGTAATCAGTGAAGAATCCGCGGCCAATCACCGTGCGCACCGCCAAGTAACGTTCGCCGCCCACGGCCTTGATGCCGCGCTGGACAATCTGCTCGGCTTTGTTGCCGTCCTCGGTGGCTTGGTTATCAGCTTGGGCGAGGCAAAGAACGGATAGCAGAAGCAGGAGAAAAGCGGCAGAGACGACCCGGAGAATGAGGGATACCTTCATTGTGCGTCTTCGCAGATTTTGGGGGTCAAGAGAAAAGAGCCTCAAGCTGACACTGTTTGAGGCTCCGGATAATATTTCTTAAAAAACGCGTTCACTCGCCATTTTCATCGACAGCTCCGGTCACCCGGGCGACAACTTCGCCGTCCTCAACATCGACAACAAACTTGGATCCGCTTTTCCACATCGTGGTGATGGGCAGTTTCACTCGCTCGTCGATATGCCGCTTGAGGAACCGCGCGCCATACTGCGTGCTGAAACCTTTCTCAGTCAGCAAATCGATTGCCGCATCCGTAACCTCAACGGACTTACCCTGTCGTTTCATCTGCCGGCTGGTTTTTTCGAGGTACAGCCCGGCAATCTGCTTGACCTCGTCCAGGGTCAACGGCGAAAAGACCACTATCTCGTCGATGCGATTGCGGAATTCAGGCGAGAACCGGGTCTCTGCCGCCTTCATTACTTCTTTGTTGACTGCGCGAAAATCTCCCGGCGTCTTGGTCCCAAAACCGAGCGGCTTTTCGTACTTCTTGAAACTCTCCGAACCCAGGTTGGAAGTCATGATTACGATCGCGTCGGAAAGATAAACGCGCCGGCCGCGGCCGTCCGTCAACCAGCCTTCATCGAAAGCCTGCAGGAAAAGATTCATCAGATAAGGCGACGCTTTCTCGACCTCATCGAGCAGCAGCACGGTATAGGGGTTCTCTTTGAGTTGTTCGGTCAGGATGCCGCCGCGCTCTGATCCGACAATGCCGCGCGGCATGCCGATCAGTTTCTCGATACCGATAGTCCCGTCGCTGTACTCAGACATGTCGATACGAACCATCTTGTGGTCATCACCGAACATAAACTCAGCGACCGCTTTCGCCAGCTCGGTCTTGCCGACACCGGTCGGGCCGAGGAAAAGCAGGACTCCGTCAGGTTTGTAGTGCGATTCTTTCAACGGGCCTTTGTTAAGGCGCAGGCGTTGCGCGACAGCTTTGATGGCTTCCTTCTGGCCGATGACTCGCTGGGAAAGCTGTACTTCGGTCAAGGCGAAGCGATCGCTGGTGTCGCGAAAGATCATGTCGCGCGGGATGCGCGATTCCTGCGAGATGACTTCGATCACGTGTTCCGGCTTGACGATCATTGTGTGCGGCTCGTTGATTTCCACCTTCACCGCGGCAGTGTCGAGCCAGCCGATCGCCTTGTCCGGGAGATGCAGATTGCGAATATACTTTGGCGCCATTTCCAGCGCCGTGTTAATAGCCTCGTCCGAAATCTGCACGGAGTAGTTTTTCTCGAGACGCGGGCGCACACCCAGCAAGATCTCTCTGGTTTCGCCAATCGTCGGTTCGTCTACTTTCACGAGGCGGAAACGTCGGGCCAGTGCCTCATCTTCGGCGATGTATTCCTTGTACTCCGTCAAAGTGGTGGCCCCGATGATTCGCAGGTCGCCTTTCGCCAGCGAAGACTTGAACATGTTGGCTGCGTCTGAAGAGGTTCCCAGGGCCGCGCCGGCGCCGATGATCGTGTGAGCTTCGTCAATGAAGAGAATCAAATTATCGCGCTCTTTTACTTCGTCGATGATCCCCTTGATGCGTTCTTCGAACATGCCGCGCAGCATGGTGCCGGCGACGATGCCGCCCATTTGCAGTTGCACGACGTGCGAATTGCGCAGGCGCGAAGGGACCTTATGCGGCTCGAGCTCGATCATCCGGGCCAGGCCTTCGATCACTGCCGTTTTGCCGACACCGGGTTCGCCCACCAGCATCGGCGAATTGGCGCGTTCGCGATGGCAGAGGATCTCAATGATCTGTTGAATCTCTTTTTCGCGGCCGATGGTTGGCGGAATCTTGTCGGCCCGCGCCATCCGGTTTAGCGAGACCCCAAAGTGCTTAAGGTACGGCGGCAGCTCGAACTTTTTCCGATACTGTTCTTCCTGCTGCTCGCGCTCATTCACGCTGGTGCGGAAGTGTTCGACCACCGCTTCGGGTTGAGCGCCAAAGCCTCTCAACACTTCAACCAGCAGACTGTCAGAGTTTGAAAGCACATCGAAGATGTCGGTGGATTCGATTGTCTTGCGGCCGCGCGAACGAGCTCGTTCCATAGCTCGCTTGAAAAGATCCGTGGTATCGGGAGCAATCCGAAATCCCTTTCCGATGTGCTGGCGCGCGCTATCTAAACGTTGCTCAATTGCGCGGGTTACCACGTCAGGGTCAATCGCCAGGCCGCGAATAGTCGAGTTGAAAAGATCCGGCTCTTCCTTTGCGAGGGCGCTGATGATGTGCTCGACCGTGATGTAGTTCTGATCGCGGCGCCGGGATTCTCCCAGAGCGTATTCGAGCACGCGCTGCCCGCTTTCACCGAATTTGTCCCTGTAAGCTCCCAAATCAACCATGGATCCTTCTTCTTGCCTCGATTCTTTTCAACCGCCGCCCACTTCAAAATGCCTGATGCGCCCGGTTGGCTGCACCTTTTTGATGTTCAGAGCATATGCATCGTTGCGTTTCAGTGCAACAAGAATCTGCCCGCTGAATTTCAAGCAATTCCCTTGCCAGCAACTGGGATTTTAGGGAAAGCACTTCCGTTACCGCGCGGTTCAGGCCGCAGCAGCCGCCGCCACGGCAGTAAACTCCATCTTATCGTTACGAGCTGAGACACTCACGGTCTGCCCCGGCAGAATTTCCCCCCGCAAGAGTTTCATCGCCATCGGGTTCTGAATAAAGGTCTGAATTGCCCGCTTTAAGGGCCGGGCCCCGAAATTCGGATCATAGCCCTCGCGTGCGAGTAGTTCGCGGGCCGAGTCTTCCAAAACGAGCGTGATGTTACGTTCCTTGAGCATGGTGCGCAGCCGCTCAAGCTGAACATCGATGATTTTGGTGATTTGGTCGCGCGACAGCCGGTGAAAAATGACGATGTCGTCAATGCGGTTTAGAAACTCCGGCTTGAAATGGTCACGCAGGACCTGGGTGACCGCTTCGTGCACCTGCTTTTCATCCTCGCTAACTTCCTGAATCTCGCGCGAGCCCAGGTTCGAAGTCATAATCAGAACTGTATTCTTGAAATCGACCGTGCGTCCTTTTGAATCAGTCAAACGGCCGTCGTCCAGAATCTGCAACAGCACATTGAAAACATCGCTGTGGGCCTTTTCGATCTCGTCAAAGAGAATCACCGAGTAAGGCCGGCGGCGAACTGCTTCAGTAAGTTGTCCACCTTCCTCGTAACCTACGTAGCCCGGCGGCGCTCCGATCATTCGCGAGACCGCATGCTTTTCCATGTACTCGGACATGTCGAGCCGAATCATGGAGTGTTCGTCATCGAATAGAAACTCAGCCAGCGCGCGCGCAGTTTCGGTCTTGCCGACTCCGGTCGGTCCCAGAAAAATGAACGAACCAACCGGCCGATTTGGATCCTGTAACCCGGCGCGCGCTCGCCGCACGGCATTGGCCACGGCCTCCAGCGCTTCATCCTGGCCGATGACGCGCTGCCGCATGCGATCTTCCATCGTCAGGAGCTTCTGCATCTCGCCCTCAAGCATCTTGGAAACCGGGACACCGGTCCATTTGGCGACGACTTTGGCCACGTCCTCTTCGTCAACTTCTTCCTTGAGCGTGACACCGTCCACCTGGATCTGAGCTAGCTTGGCTTGTTCCGCCTCGAGCTTTCGCTCTAATTCCGGAATGCTTCCGTATTGAATTTCCGACGCGCGGCCCAAATCCCCGGCGTTGCGGGCCTGATCGAGTTGCATGCGCATCTGCTCCAATTCGGCCTTGACCGTGCGCATGCGTTCAATCGCTTCCTTCTCAGACTGCCACTTGGCTTTCATGCCCGACGACTTTTCCTTCAGGTCGGCAATTTTTTGCTCAATCTCATGCAAACGATTCTTTGAACGCTGATCTTCTTCGCGCTGCAAAGCCTGGCGCTCAATCTCAAGCTGCATGATTTCCCGTTCGACCTGATCGATTTCCTGAGGCAGGGAATCGATTTCAATTCGCAACCGCGAGGCCGCTTCATCAATCAGATCGATGGCCTTGTCGGGGAGGAAGCGATCGGTAATGTAGCGGTTGGACAGAGTAGCCGCAGAAACGATCGCGGAATCCTTGATGCGCACACCGTGATGAACTTCGTAACGTTCCTTGAGCCCGCGCAGGATGGCAATCGTGTCCTCCACCGAAGGCTCGCCTACATAGATTTGCTGAAAACGCCGCTCGAGCGCCGCGTCCTTCTCGATGTACTTCTTGTATTCATTAAGCGTGGTTGCGCCAACGCAACGAAGCTCACCGCGAGCGAGCGCCGGCTTTAGCATATTCGACGCATCGATAGCGCCTTCGGCCGCTCCCGCGCCTACGAGGGTATGCAGCTCATCGATAAAAAGAATGATCTGGCCCTGCGCGTTTTCAATTTCCTTGAGGACCGCTTTGAGGCGGTCTTCGAACTCGCCGCGATACTTCGCGCCCGCCAGCATCGAGCCGAGATCGAGTCCGACCAGTCGTTTGTTTCTCAAGGTCTCGGGAACATCGCCAGAAACAATTCTCTGCGCCAGGCCTTCGACAATGGCAGTTTTGCCGACGCCGGGTTCGCCGATCAGTACGGGATTGTTTTTGGTCCGCCGCGAGAGCACCTGAATGGTGCGACGAATTTCGTCGTCCCTGCCAATGACCGGGTCCAGTTTTCCTTTCCGGGCCAGGTCAGTAAGATCTTTCGCATACTTAGCCAGCGCCTGATAGTTGCTTTCGGCATTTTGATCGGTGATGCGAACGCCGCCCCGAGTCTGCTCGATTACTTTTAAGAGATCATCGTGCGTGACTCCGTGCTGGCGCAGAATCTTGCCGCCCTCACCGTTCTTCTCGGCGGCGATCGTCAGCAACAGATGTTCGGTCGAGATATACTCGTCCTGCATCTTCTCGGCTTGTTGCTGCGCCGCCGTAAATAGCTGCGTCAGTCGAGGACTGAAGTATTGTTGCCCGCCCTGGACGCGCGGAAAGCGGGCCACCGCCGCCTGGCAATCGTTGAGCACGACCTGAACATTAGCGCCCAGCTTGCCCAGCAAGGGACGGACGATTCCTTCGGTCTGCTCCAGCATGGCGCATAGAACGTGCTCCGGCTCGACCTGCTGATTTTGGTTGCGTTCGGCGAGTTCAATTCCCGCTTGAATCGCTTCCTGTCCTCGTAAAGTAAATTTGTCTAAACGCATTTATTGAGAGGTTAACTCCGGAACAGATGGTTTGGAAAATAAGCGGGGCTACTGCCTGCCCAGGTCAGCGCCCCGCTCCGGATTGTTCGAAACAAAAACTAGGCTTTGCTGGTCGCAGCTTTAGAGCCTTCGTTCTTCGCCTCAATCGTCTTTGCTTCGCCGCCTTCGCTTTTGACTTCGATTCGACGGGCCTTGGTTTCCTCACGTTTCGGCAGCACCACCCTTAAGACGCCGTTCCGGTAATCGGCGGTCGCGCCCTCTCCTGAAACCGTATGGGGCAGGGTGAAGGAGCGGGTGAAAGTGCCGTAGGCGCGCTCGACGCGGTGATAATTGTCAGTTTCGTCCCTCTTTTCAAAGTGACGCTCGCCGCGCAGCGTGATGATGTTGTTCTCGACCGACAAGTCAAAGTCCTCGCGGTTCATGCCTGGCAACTCGGCTTCCAGCACGATTTGGTCCTTGTTCTCATAGATGTCCACATTGGGATTCCAGGATCCTCGGGCGATGCCTTCGTCGTCGAAGGCTCGGGCCATATTGCCGGTAAAAAGGCGATTCACTTCTTCTTGGAGACTTCGCAAATCGCGAAATGGGTCGTAACGAACGATACTCATGATTCAAAACCTCCTGAATTTCTTTGGCAAAAATTTTCTGGGTTAGCGCTCAACATAACTAGTCCGAACAACCGACCGGAACTTATGAGCGCAGCGCCATGATAAACCTTGAGTCTGTCACTGTCAACTCGCCTAAAAGTGCTTGCGTCAGGGCGCAAATGCACCGCTCTCGGGGATAGGAGGCCGTGATTAAGGGGTTGCTGAAAGCGTGCTCATGACCGATAGGTTGGGAGATTTGGTGCCGTGAGAGGGCCTATCGGAGCCCGAAAAATCGTTTGATAGTGCTAAGCAGGCCCGCGGATTCTTCGATACTTGCCTGGGCTGCCTGTTGGGAACCGGCGGCAAGGCTGGCGCGACGCTCGGCGATAGTCCAGCTAATCGACTCAGCCAGATCTGGATTGGTTTCAAAGATATGCTTCATGGCGTCGTGGCCAATCTCGAGAACTTCTGTCTCCTCGATTGCCACCACGCTGGCAGTGCGAGGCTCACCGGTGAAAAGCGCCATCTCTCCAAAGAAATTTCCTTCGGTCAGGACTGCCACCGTTCGCGCCGTTCCGTTATCAGAAACCTGGACCTGAACCCGCCCGTTGTGTACCACGAACATGGACGAGCCTTCATCGCCGGCGCGAATAAGGGTTTCGCCCGGAGCAAACACGTGCCCAACGGTAGCGGCTGCCAGCTGCTTGAGCTGCTCAGTCGAGAGCGGGGCAAAAATGTCGACGGCGGAAAGGCGATCGGCAATCTGTTCTTCGAGGGTCACCGGCCTCGTGGTGACCTTGCGTTCAAGGTGGAGGGTCCGCGTCGGGAACGCGAACGTCAGCCCGCTTCTATTTAGTGCATACCAGATTCTTTGCCGAACCAGAGCATCGGTATCGTTGTACCTGGCATAGTCTTCAAGCCAATACTTGATCTCCCAATCGATGGCAGAGTCGCCCAGACTTCTGATACGCACGATCGGTGTAATTTTCGGCGACACATTATCCGCGTCGCGCACGGCCTCCCGCGCAACGTGAATCGTCTTTGCGGGAGAGTCGGTATAAAGAGTGCTGAAAAAAACCAAACGCGCATTCAGATTTTCGCGGGGACATACTTCGATTGGTTCTTTGGCGGCGTTGCTGTTGGCGACTAGAACGATGTGGTTCTGAAAAGTCCTAATCTTGATTGCGCGCCAGGTGATTCCTTCAACCACGCCAGTGTGATTGTGCTGGCCGACTACAATTACGTCGCCAACCTGGAACGGTCGATCGGCGTGGAGGGAGATACCGGCAAAGAAGTTTCCGAGAGTGTCCTGCAAAGCGAGTCCGATGATTACGCCAAAGATCGCGGACGTGGTAAAAAGCGCCCCGAGGTTGACCTCACTGAAGAACCACTTGAAGATCAGGACGAAGAGAACGGTGAAAGCTACCAGCGTGAAGATGTTTCTAACCAGGGTCGGTGCTTCATAGCCACGCCGCACCCGGAACGCAAAGTCAAAGAGCGCGGCATTTAACAGACGTACGCCCAGATAGGCCAACAATGCCCAGAGTATGACAGCGGGGATCTTGACTACGTTGATGTGAGGGCCTTGCTCCATGCGGACGCCGAAAAAGCGATTGAACAGGTAGAGGCCCAGCGCCACGACGATTGTGGCTAAGAGGAATCCCAATAATTGATTGCGCTGACTAGAGCGACTGGCAGCCATGTATTCTCCGCTTGATTACAATTAATCCCACGCGAAACCGTACTTTTACCACCAAAATCCTCACTTGGCGAGACGAAATCTGACCCGGGCCAGACTTACGCACTCTCCTGAAGCGTGAGTCTTACATCATCTGGAAATGACAAATTACCGCGAGAACAGGCGCGGAAAAATGGTTGTCAGGATTAGCAGGAGCGACAGGGCCGAAACCACAATTGTGGTCGCCCAGGCGGCGATGTTCAGCAACGGCCCATTGACGTGGGCCCCCATCAATTCGCGATTGTTCACCAGCCGCAGAATGGCGATCAGGACGACCGGCAGGAGAATACCGTTGATCACCTGGGTGACCAGCAGTACCTGAATCAGCGGTAACCCGGGCATCATGGCAATCGAAGCGCCCAACGCCACCAAAAAAGTGAAGATACCGAGGAAGATCGGAGCTTCGCGAAAGCTACTGGATACGCCTTTCTCAAATCCGAAGGCTTCACTAATCGAGTAGGCCGTGGCTAACGGCAAAACGCCCGCGGCCAGCATTGAAGCGCCGAACAATCCAATCGCGAAAAGCAGCTCGGCGTAAGGTCCCGCCAGCGGCTTGAGGGCGCGCGCGGCCTGGGCCGCGGTTTCAACGTGTTCACCATGAACATGCAAAGTGGCAGCCGTTGATACCACGATAAAAAAGACGATCACGATGGCGCAAACAGTGCCAATCCAGACATCCGCGCGCGTCAGCCAATAGTTTTCGACCCGCACGCCTTTCTCGACAACCGATGATTGAATAAAGACCTGCATGTAGGGCGAGATGGTGGTGCCTATGACTGCCACAAAAGTAAAGAGGTAGGCGGAGCTGAATTCAAAGTGAGGATGCACAATCTCACGAGCAACCGTCGCCCAGGGCGGATGAGCGAGAAAAGCCGAAACCACATACGCGATGAAGACCAGCGACATGCCGAGGAAGACACGCTCAACGCGCTGATAAGATCCTTTGACGACCAGCCACCAGATTGCAATTGCGGCAATCGGTACCGAAACAAAACGCGCGATCCCCAGCAGTTCCATCGCGGCGGCAATGCCGACGAATTCCGAAACCGTGACACCGCCATTCGCAACCAGCAGGGCGACCATTATGAGTGCGGTCCAGCGCACTCCGAAACGCTCGCGGATCAAGTCAGAGAGACCCTTGCCGGTGACGGCGCCCATGCGCGCGCACATCTCCTGAACAATGCCGAGACTTAAGGTGAGCGGGATTAGAACCCAGAGAAGTTGGTAGCCATGGTCAGCGCCGACGGAAGCAAAGGTCGCGATCCCACCGGCGTCATTACCTGCGCTGGCAGCAATGACTCCGGGACCCAGGATCGCGAGATAGAGCAGCAGCCGCGGCCGGCGCGTCACAGAGCGGCGCACTCGCGACATTCCCTGTGCGCTCCGACGCAAAAGGCCGCGTCCTGCGCTCCGCGTGTCTGGCTGTTGGTCGGACACTTGGAGGGTCCTCTGAGTTCATTGCGTCTTTGAAACTGATTCGTAAACCAACCGGGCCATTGCCAGGCCACCTCAGGACAACAACCGGGGTACCCTTTGCCGCCAGTCCTTTGGCAAGAGGATCTCAATCGCGTCGTCGAACGTTACGATCCCGAGAATGTCGCCAGCCTCGTCCACCACTGGCAGCGCCAAAAGATTATACTCGGCGATCTTTTGCGCTACATCAACCGCGGCGTCATCAGGGTGCGCGACCTGCAATTCGCTGCGCATCACTCGCTCGAGCGGAGCCGACGGATCGGAAAGGATCAAACTTCGCAGGGCGATTACACCGTCAAGTTTCCACGAGTCTTCGCCGGCAACGATGTAGAGGTAGTAGATCATGTTCGGCGTTTCCGCCATCTCTCGCAATCGCGCCAGCGCTGCACCGACGGTCAATTCGCGCGGCAAAGTGACGAACTCGGTCGTCATCAAACCACCCGCGCTGTCATCTTCATAAGGCAGGAGTTCCGCCACTTCCAGTTGCTCATCGCCTTCCATCCGGTTGAGCAGGTCTTCAGCTTTGTCTTCGGGAAGATCACCCAGGACGTCCGCTGCCTCGTCCGGTGACATGTGTTCGAGAATATCCGCAGCCCGTTCTTCATCCATGTCGCTGATGATCTGCGCCTGCCGCGCGGCCGCCATTTCCTCCAACGTTTCCGCGGCCGTCGCGTCGTCCAGAGATTCAACAATCTCCGCGCCTTGTTGATACGAAAAGGCCTCAGCCAATCTGGCAATTTCCACCGGATGCAAACGGGCGAGCTTTCCGCGCGAAGATTTCAACTGAACCGTCGCCGCGTCCGTGGCCAAATAGCCGACATCGGCCCAGTCGATCACTTCGACCGGCTTAACGCTGCGCAAAAACCCAGGCGCCAGCCGGCGCCACAACCCCATCAAGCCTACATCCGCGCCGGTGACCCGCCATTCATTTGCCGCTTCGATCACCTGCACGTCGTTCACGCGCACCACGCGTTTGCCGTCAACGTCGATCAGTTGCTTGTCCAGGACATCGCGCGCGAGCAAGACTTCGCCTTCGCGGCGCATGAACGGCCGCAAATCGATGATGTCCGAATTCAGCCGCACGCCCGACTCGCCGAAATGAGAAATGCGCCAGCGCGGCAGAAAGAAATCGCGCCGGCGATAGCGCGCGACAAATCCACTCACCGGCGGATGTTCATCTTCCCCCAGGCGCACGATCACATCCTTGAGCGTGGCCACACGCTCGCCTTCCAGGTCGAGAATCGGCCGACCGAGCACTTGCGATAGATAAAGCATTAATTTTGTTTCACGCTCGCGCGTTAGCGAGGGAATGATAACACGGGCTGCATCGTCATCTGGCGGCTGAGAGAAATCGTTTGAGAAATCAAACGCTTCTACTGATTCGTCTTTGGCGGTTTGCGAAAGTTATAGCGCAACAAGACGCGCATCGGTGTGGCTACACCCTGACGCATCGCAGGAAAGAAGTGCATCTGCTTTACCGTGTCGAGGACTGACTCGTCCAAACCATACCCGGCCCAACGAGCGATCTCCGCGTGGACTACCTCGCCGCGCGCATCGATGTCCACCAACACGTCGACGATCGCCTCGACTTCAGTGCGGGCGGCGGTTTCGGGGTAGGGAGGTTTTAAGCGCCGGAAAGGTTTTGGCGGACGGACCTCGCCGTTCGAGTCCACCTGATCGTCAGACATGATTTCGATCACAGGAGTTCTGGTTTCGACAGCGGAAGCTCGCTGGGCGCTCTCTTCCGCCTGGGCCTGTTTGATGATTTTCTGGTAGCTAGTTGCGAATTGCGGCATCTTGAGCGTTGGGAGCAGAGCTTTTTCAGCATCCTGGAAATTGGGTTGCACGACTGAAATTCTCTGCCAGGAAACAAGTTTCCCGGTGCGTCCACTCACCAGATAGATCGCAGCGTAAGACTCGAAAAACGCCGGCCCCTCAGAAGGCGATCGCCGCAGCGTCTGGGCGTCGCCGGTAAAGAAAAAATCACAGCCAATTACTGAGGCGAGATCGCGCGCCTCCTGCAAGGTCATATTTATTGAGCCCAGATAACCCGCCCCCAGCGCAGCGGCGCGCGTTTGGTCGCGATCGAGAGTCTGAAATTCCTCAAGGGATGGGGAGGCGGTGAGCAGAGTAGCGAGTTGGTCGCCAAACCGGAGTCCGGTCGGTGTCTTGCCGAAATCGAGAACCGCGATTCGTAAGGGGCGCGGGTAAGTGCGCGCCAAACCAGGAGTGGCAAAACCCAGGCTCAGGGCGAGTAAGACGAAAATCCGAAACATCGTTAGCAGCGCCGGAACTCAGCAGCTTGTTCCAACGGCACTCTGGGGAGCAGTGCCATGGTAAAGCCGGTAGACTTCGTCTTTCACTTCAGCGGGAAAACAAATGCGGTGTAATTCATAGCCTCGCCGCAGACCGCGGACAGCTTCGCTCACTTCGCTGATTTCGCGAATCTGCGGATGCGCATAGCCGTCTTCGACATAGATCCGGGTATGGGGCTCGACGCCTTCCGCCGTGTAATAGCTGTAGTAAGGAACGTCGCTGGCGCGATCTTCGATGAAGTAATACTCGGGCGCAAAACCACCGCGCTCAACCACAGCGCGTGCGTCATTCAGAAAATCTTTACGTTCAGCTTCGGGCATATCCAAATCGATAGCCTTAAAAAGACGCCGGTCCACGAAACGTTGGCTGAGATCGCTCAGCATTCGATCGTCAGCGGATTGCCATTGCTTCATATGAAAGATGACGTCCGAGTCGTCCATCTCGAGATGCTCGGTAATCGTCAGGCTCTGACGGCGCAGAATTTTTTCGAATGGAGTGCGTGGTGCGCACCAGACCTCTTTTCCGTCTTCAACCAGTCTGAGAGCTCGTCGCAGCGCCGACCTTAGAACCGCTTCAGCGGAACGAAGCGTGCGATGAAAGTACACCTGACGAAACATGTAGTAGCGGGCTTGCAGGTATTCTTCAACCGCATAGATTCCGCGCGCCGCTACGAAGATGCGATCGCCCTCTTCGTCGATCTGCAACGCATTGATGATCCACTCCAGATCATAAAGGCCATACTTCGCGCCGGTCATCAGTGAATCGCGCAAAAGATAATCCATCCGATCGACGTCGAGCTGAGAAGAAACCAATTGGGCCAGGGCCGCGGGCTTGAAAGTTCCGCCGATAATCGCAGCTACGCGGGCCGGCAATTCGTCGGAATATGAAGACAGCGCGCGGCCCAATTCCGTTTCTTCAGAAAGAACCGTTTGCATCGTTAATTGTTCGTGATGCACACCGAGCACGTTTTCCATCGCATGAGAGAAAGGGCCGTGGCCTACATCGTGTAAGAGCGCCGCCGCGCGGGCGGCCGCATAATCCTGCTCAGCGATCTGATAGCGATCGCTGAGTTGATCAAGAATGCGAGTCATCAGATGTAGCGCACCCAGGCTGTGAGTGAAGCGCGAGTGTTCAGCGCCCTGATAAGTGTAAAGGCCGAGGCCGAGCTGTTTGATTCGTCGCAGCCGCTGAAATTCGGCCGTGTCGATCAAACGAATCATCAACCTTCCTTCGGCGCTTTCGTCGCGCAGAGGAATGATGTTGTGAACCGGATCGCGATAGATTCGCTGGGACAACCTTTGGTCCTGTCTCAAGTGGATTGGGGCGGCAGTCTACCACACCGCGCGACGCGGGAGTTGGAGGCAAAGAATCACTTGGGCTCGACATGTCACAACTTTGTTGCTGGGCAATTTTTACGGAATTTCGGAATAAAACCGAAATTTCGGATTTGGAATTCGCAAAAGACGGGCCAAATCAGAGCATTTGGCACGAAGGCAGGAAGCGCCTGCTTATGGCATCGTCATTGCCTAAGGAGGGCAGGAAATCGAATATGGGCAGACAGGGGTGACGGATAAAGTCCCAACCGCCAGCAGGCAAAACCCCAGGGCCTGTCAACAAATTGGAATAATGAGAACGGCCAACAATGCCATGGGACAAGCGAGAGCGTTGTTGGCTAATTAATTGAATGCAGACAAATTGGGCGCTCATCCGAGACGCTCATTTTTAAGAAAGGAAAGAGAAGATGAAAAAAGTTTTCATGTTCGTCGCGGCTCTCAGCTTGGCGCTTTTTGCGACCAGTGCAATGGCTCAGACGAGCACGACGGGCTCGATCGAAGGATTGGTGACCGACCCTAATGGTGCTTCAGTAGTTGGCGCCACAGTGACGGTGACCAGCCCGAACTTGATCAGTCCCCAGACAGCGACCACCGGTGCGGATGGTCGATACCAAATCCTTAACTTACCTCCGGGCATGTACAAGGTTTCGATTGATATGACCGGATTTGGTAAGTTTGAGCAAGATAACGTTTCGGTTAATCTGGGAAGAACTTCCAGTGCCGACGCGCAGCTTGCTCTCGCATCAGCAACCGCGACGGTAACTGTTACCGGTGGAGCTGCCGTTGATGCCGCTTCGAACACGACCGGCAACAACGTTTCTACCGAACAGTTTTCCAACTTCCCCACCCAGCGAACCGTGCAGGGACTGTACACGATCGCGCCGACCGTGACCCGTTCGGGTTTGCGTGACGCGACTGGTCGTGACCGCGACCCTTCAGTGGCGGGTTCATCTGGTCCGGAGAATAACTACATTCTCGACGGCGTGAACACGACCGACCCGGCCTTTGGCGGCTCTGGCGCCAACCTTCCGTTTGAGTTCGTACAGGAAGTGGAAATCAAGACGGGTGCCTACGGCGCTGAATACGGCAAGTCGACCGGCGGAATTTTCAACGTTATTACCAAGAGCGGTAGCAACGAATTCCACGGCGACCTGTTCGGCTACACCACCACCAAAGGAATGGTGCGTAGTGTGAAGAACTTCCCGTTCATCGGTTCGTCCGCGAACGGATTCTCAGAAGTTGACATCGGTGGCGACATCGGTGGTCCTATCGTCAAAGACAAGCTTTGGTTCTTTGGCGCTTTCAACCCGCAACGTCGCAAGAACTTCTACCTGACCCAGACTTTCCACACGCCTGCCGAGAACAAAGTGAGCATTCCGTTCTATGCCGGCAAGGTTACCTGGGCAATAAATGGTAAGAACACTTTCACGGCGTCAACCTTTGGCGACTTCACCAAGATTGAAGGCTTTCTGGCCACCGGAGCGTTGACCAACGTCAGCGGCTTTGGCAATAACATCGACGCCTTCCAGGGAACCCAGGAAACCGGCGGTCACAATTACGCTTTCCGTCTGAACTCAACAATCAGAAACAATTTCATTGCTGAGTTCTCAGGTGGTCTGCACTTCCAAAGAGCCAACACCATTCCGCTCGCCGTCGACCAGCCGCTGATCGTCGACAACTTTGCGGTGCTCCGCAACGGTGCGGTGCTGACACCGGTATCGACCGGCGTGGACTACGCAGCGACAGCGCTGGCAAACGGCGTAACGAACACCACTGGCTTCATCGATTTTGTCGACGGTCGTGGCGGTTCACTGCAGACTGGTTTCCTGCGAGGCCCGGGCTTTGGTCTTTTCTCGACCCAGGAACGTAATCGCTATGAAATCAACGCGCACCTGCAGAACATTTACGGGAAGCATACCTTCAAGTATGGCTTTGAATGGTTCAAGAACATTTATAACATTAATACGCTGTCTAGCGGACCGGCCGTTACCTACGGCAACCCGCTGGGTATCGCCACCGTAAATCTGCCTCCGGGCGCGGTCGCGACGAATGGCGTGCGCATCACCAACAACTGGTTGGTCTGCACAGTTCGCGGCACGGTTATCAACTGCCCAAGCAACGCGGGTGTGTTGCGTGCGCAGACGATTCCGGCGGCGACACTTGCGGGTCTGGGGCTAACGGTAAATCCGGTCGCCAACGCGATTACCACGGCTGAAGCTTTCGGCAACCCGTTCATCATTCGCAATACCACTCGAGTTCGTGACTTTGAACTCGTAGCCAACACCTATACAAATGCGGAAGCGGCCTATTTCCAGGATGACTGGAAATTCGCACGCGACTGGCAGTTCAACATCGGTGCGCGGTGGGATTACGAACAGGCCTACAACGCGGACGGCGGAACCTACGTTAAGCTTAATAGCTTCTGGGACAACCTCGCTCCGCGTATCGGACTAACCTGGGATTTCACGGGCAAGGGTAAAGGCAAGCTTTACGCCAACTATGCCACGTTCATCCAGACTCCGATTCCTTTGGACGTCAACGTTCGCGCCGGTGGTGGCGACAGCCAGACCGACAAGAACTTTAACGTGAACCGGATCAATGCTCCGGCGAACGCGACCATTACGGCCGGCTTTACGCCGGTGAACCTGGGCGCCGACGCTACTCCGATTGATCCAGGTCTCAAGCCACCCAGCATCGGTGAATACACCATGGGTCTTGAGTACGAGGCCGTCAAGGATCTGACCATCGGAATTCGCGGCGTATATCGCCACGAGAGAAACGTGATCGAGGACGGTTCGTTTGATGATGGTAATACCTACTTCATCTTCAACCCGGGCCGCAATGAGCCGGGGACGACCGAAGCTCAAGCTTGTGCCGGCGATCCGACGACCGGACGCATTCCGCGTTGCTTCGGCAGAGCGCAGCGCTTTTACCGCGCAGTAGAGTTCACAGCGACCAAGCGATTTACCAATAACTATCAGTTCATCGCTTCGTACGTGTTCTCGAGCCTGACCGGTAACTACGAAGGCCTCTTCCGTAACGACAACGGGCAGTCTGACCCGAACATCACTTCGCTGTTCGATTTGACCAGCCTGCTTGACAACACCTATGGACGTTTGCCGAATGACCGTCCGCACCAATTCAAGTTCAACGGCAGCTATCGGACTCCGTTCAAGCTTCTCATTAGCGGAAACTTCTACATGCAGTCCGGCACTCCATTCAACATGCTGACTCCACACCCGGTCTATGGAAATAACGAAGGGTTCGGAGTGCCGCGCGGCACTGCCATCGTTCCGACGGTGTCCGCCGTTCAGGCTGGGTTCCCGAACGTCGTCCAAAGCATCGGCTCAACCCGTACGCCGACGACGATGAATCTGGACCTCGGTGCTTACTATCCAATTAAGTTCGGTGAGAAGCGTGAGTTGCGTCTGAGTGGAGACTGGTTCAATGTCTTCAACAGCCAGCGCGCGGTAACTCTGTATCAGACGTTCTCGCTGAACAGTGGGGTGGCGGGAGTTCCGCCAGTGCCCAGCCCGTTCTTTGGCTCGGCACTGCTGATTCAACCTCCTTCGGCGTTCAGAATTGGCGCCAAGTTCACCTTCTAACCAATAGCCATCGCCCTTCGGGCGACGACCATTGACCCTGTCGGGGAGAGGCGCCAATATCGCGTCTCTCCCCTTTTTTATTTTTGCCGGCACCACTTTCTGGCTTGACCTACCTGCGGTTTATGGATTCCAATTGCTCAACCCCGACAGAGGTTTTCTATCCAGGAGGTTCTTTTATGCCTTCGCTTCCTGCCCGGCTTACTAATCCGAGTCCAGCACACCTCTTTGCGCAGGTCCTGGCGCTTATTCTTTTTTCTCTCTTTCCGGCAATCATCTGGGCCCAGGGCAGCGGCAGAGCGGCCACCGGCACCGGTGGGGCGCACGTCATTCAGGGACACGTATTTTTTCCTTCAGGACGCCGCGCCGAAGGCACTATCCAGGTAAAGTTGCAGAGCTTTAACTCAGGTGAACTGACTGCGATTGCGGACTCCAGCGGCTCGTTTCTTTTCACTGGTCTGTCACCGGGCAACTACACGGTGGAGATCATTGCGGGAGATGATTACGAAGTCGCACGCGAACGTGTCTTGATTGACAGCGACGTTAATCTTTCGCGATCGGGTATTCCCATCAATACGGCCGCACGCAGGTACACCGTCATGATCACCCTGCAGGCCAAGCGTACGAACTATTCAAAAGGGTCTGTCATAAATGCCGCCCTCGCTCAGGTGCCCGAACCCGCTCGCCGTTTATATGAAAAAGCGATCGAGCTTATTCAAGTGGGAGACAGCCTCAAAGCAGTCGACAACCTGAGAGCGGCGCTGTCGCTGTATCCGAAGTTCCCGCTCGCCCTTAATGAACTCGGAGTTCAGTATTTGAAATTGGGTCAGCCGTTCAAAGCGGTCGAGCCTCTCAGAACAGCGGCAACGCTCAGTCCGGAGGCTTACACGCCCAAGCTGAACCTGGGAATTGCCCTGTTGGAAAGTGGGCAGTTTGCGGAAGCGGAGATTCAACTCCGCGAGGTTTTGAAATTAAACGCGGTCCCGACCGCGCATATGTACCTGGGCCTTACCCTGGTGCGTCTACAACGCATGGGGGAAGCTGAGGAGGAATTGAAGCAGGCCATCCAGTTAGGCGGAAACCAGCTCAGTCTGGCGCATTACTATCTGGGCGGGATCTACTGGCAACGGCGTGACTATCAGCGAGCTGCCGATGAGTTAGAAACGTATCTGCGGCTGTCGCCGAATGCTCCGGACGCTGAGCGCGTTCGCGGCACGATTAAGGAACTTCGCAGTAAGACCTAATCACAATCCCGCTACTTTCAAAGTTGGCTCGCTTCGGATAAATTTAGGTGCAAAGGAAGGTTCAGTTTTATGTTTTCTCTACGTAACAAAATCATTATTCCGAGTGCGCGGCGCGCGACGCGCCATCTCTATCCGGTCATCCTGATTCTGGCGGTTGCGTTGGCAGTGCAAGCCCAGGGTGTGGGCAGCGACCGAGGCGCGGCCAGCGGTGGCGGCATCCATACTATTCAAGGCCGGGTCTATTTCCCGTCGGCCGAAACCGCGGCCACTAAGACAGTAAAAGTGAGTTTGGAAAGCGGGACTTCATTTGGCTCGATGTCGACCTCGACGGATTTGGATGGCAGTTTCAGATTCCGGGGCCTGGAAGCAGGCGGCTATACCGTGATAGTTGACGCGGGGAAGGAATACGAGGTCTATCGCGAGACGGTGAGTATCGATCGGGAAGCCAGCCGCGGTGGCCGTACCATTCAGGTGAATGCCCAACTGCGTTACCGGGCCGACGCGTCAAACCCGGCATTCGCCGGCGTTCCCAAGAACGCATTGGAGCAGTACCAGAAGGGAACCGCCGCCGCTCAAAAAGGCAATACGAAAGAAGCAGTTCAGTTTCTCAGCCAGGCCGTCACCTTACATCCGGGTTTTACCCAGGCTTTGAACGATCTGGGAGTGCAATACCTGAAGCTGCTTAAGTGGGACAAAGCGGCTGAGACATTCGACGCGCTGGTCAAACTGAAGCCCAAAGATTCCGCGGCGCAACTAAACCTGGGGATCGCTCTTTTCAATGAGAAGAAAATGGAGGAGGCCGAGACGCATTTGCGCGAAGCGCTCAAGCTCAGTCCTAATGGTCCCACTGCTCACTATTATCTGGGCCTGACGATGGTTAGTTTGAAGCGTTATCCGGAAGCTCAGAAAGAGCTCGAGCTGGCAATCAGCAACGGTGGTGAGAACCTCGCGCTGGCTCATAAATACCTTGGCGGTCTTTACATGAGTGCGCATCGGAATAAGGAAGCGGCCGACCAGTTGGAAAAGTATCTCCAGCTCGAACCGAAGTCTCCTGATGCGGACAAAATCAGGGGCACCATTAAGGATCTTCGTAACTAATGAACGCGGGGGAACTCGTGCGAAATCTTATCTGGCGTCGTTCAACTAACTCTCTCCTGATTCTGACAGCAATGGTCCTGACTGTTACGGCAGTGTGGGGCCAAACAAAACCGGCGACGCCTCCCCCTCCTCCTCCCCAGGAGCAGGATGACGTCATCAAGGTGAATACCGAGTTAGTCCAGACGGACGTAATGGTCTTTGATAAGAAAGGCCGGTTCGCTGATGGGCTGACGCTCGAACAGTTCGCCCTGAAGATCGATGATAAGTCACAACCGGTTTCGTTTCTTGAACGCGCTACCTCCGGCGGTCCGGGTGACGCGAAGAAGAACAATAGCGCCGCGACCAGTACTTCAACCTCAACTTCGGAAACAGCTCTGTTGCGGGGCAGATACGTGCTCTTCTTTGTCGACGATCTACACCTGTCGCCCTCCAGCATAATGAAGACCCGCAAATCGCTCCTCGAATTTGTTGACCGGGGCATGGGACCGAAAGATCAGGCGGCCATTGTTTCGTCGAGCGGGCAGATTGGTTTTCTCCAGCAGTTCACCGACGACCGGGTAGCGTTGCGCATGGCAGTAGGACGCTTGAACTATCGCGCCAACACCAAAACCGACCTCGATAATCCGCCCATGTCGGAATTCATCGCTGCCAAAATACGGGACGGCGATGAAGGGACCATTGGTTTTTACGTGAATGAATTAATGAAGCAGAACTGCTTCAGGCCTCCCGGCAGCGGCGAACTCATCTGCACAGTTTCGCCCCAGTCTGCCAAAATATTGGTCCGGGAGCGCGCTCAAATGATCGGTTTCCAATCCGGACCTGACACCACTAACACTCTTCGGTTACTGGAAGGATTGATGCGGACGCTGGGACAGCTGCCGGGCCGGAAGCTTGTTTTTGCAATCTCTGACGGGTTCTTTCTGAATGATCGCGAGACAAACTCGAAAGAGAGAATCAAGCGAATCACTGACGCGGCCGGAAAGGCTGGAGTGATCATCTACACGCTCGATGCCCGTGGCCTAATCAGCGAAGGTGTTGATGTTACAAACAACCGGGCAGTCACGACCAGCGGTTTGATGAGCGGCGCCGATATCGGCGAAATCGCATCGTCGCAGGACGGATTAAACGCTCTGGCACGCGACACCGGCGGATTGCCGTTGCGCAACACAAACCGGCCCATGTCCGAATGGGTTGAGCAGGTCCTGGACGAAACGTCTAACTATTACCTGCTCGCCTGGCGTCCGGATAACGACGAGCAAAGAAGAGGTAAGTTCAAGCGGATAGAAGTAAGCATTATCGGCCGTCCCGACCTGACCGTTCGTATGCGCAGCGGATACTTCAAGACGGCGCCCTTGCCAATTCTGACTACTGAAAGAAAGCGCTCCAAAGATCCCACCAAAGCTCGTGAAGACGACATGCGCCTGGTAATCGATGCTCCGGTCGAGCAACGACAGATCCCGACAAACCTCGCACTCCGGCTAAACCAGATGCCCGGGGTGGGCACACGGCTCACGGCGTCGATTCAGATGAACCGCGAAGCGCTGACCTTTGAACCTACTGACGGAAGAAATATTGCCGAAGTAGATATTGGCGGTATTTTTTATGACGACAAAGGGAAACCGGTAAGCAGCTTTGTGGGTCGCCTGATAGTGTTTCCGATCGCTGAAGGTTCGGACGCGAAACCAAGCCCGGCCGTCTATAACTTCAACGCCTGGTTATCTCCCGGCCTGTACCAGGTGCGCGTTGGCATCCGCGACATCAAGAGCGGCCGCCTGGGTAGCGCGATGCAGTGGATCCAAGTCCCCAACCTTTCCGGGCGTTAGGCTTAATCAGGATTGCTCGAGTTTTGTTTGGCGGCGTCGGAGGTTGGGAAGACGACGCTTTCAGCGTGCCTTCAGATCCAGCAGGTGTCCCATCTTTTCTTTCTTGGTTTGCATGTATCTGGCCGCGGGTTGCGAGGACGGCACCTCGATTGAAACTCGCTCAGTGATTACCAGACCGGCCTCTTCCAGCGCGCGCAGCTTGCCAGGATTATTCGAAATCACTTTTACCTCACACAAACCGAGATCAAAAAGGACCTCAGCGCACTGGCGATAGTCACGCGAGTCCACGGCCAGTCCGAGCCGTTCGTTCGCTTCCACCGTGTCCGCTCCTTCATCTTGAAGAGCGTAAGCGCGAATCTTGTTGAGAATACCAATGCCCCGGCCTTCCTGTTGTTGATAGACGATCGCGCCGCGGCCTTCCTCCTGGATCATCTGCAGGGTGCGATGAAGCTGCGGACCGCAATCACACTTTGTCGAACCGAAAACGTCTCCAGTCAGGCATTGCGAGTGAATCCGCACCAGAGTGGGAACGTCCGGGCGTAACTCGCCTTTGTAAAGAACAACAAATTCTTCGTCACTGTTGCGCGAACGATAGCCCGCGATTTGAAACTCGCCCCATTCCGTCGGCAGCTTAGCCGACGCGACGCGCTCGACCGTTAATTCCTCGGGAGAATTAGGACAAACCAGAGGTTCCGCGGGTGTTTTGGTCAGGTTGCAGGCCATTAATGCTCCTTGGAAGTGAACAACATAAGCTGGACTCGCCTGGGTCCACCTCATCAACATGGTTCTGTTCGCTGGGTGTCAGAAGGAAATTATAGAGGCACGGCGCCGCATCCGACAAGCGGGCTTTGTTTGGCGGCAGGCCTGCTAAGTTGAGAAGCCCGCTTCCGAAGACCGGTCTGCGGAACCATACAAGGGCTCTAACAAGTGAGCCACAAAGTGTTGCCGTCAGGTGAAGGCCCGCGATAAGATACGCGGGCTTGGCATGAGATGTCTGCAGTGAAAACCAGGTTCTACCGAAGCCCGGCGTCAACCAGTTAATGGCCAGCAACCCAGAAGACCCGTCCGGTCGCACCAGAATGAGCACCACTGAGGGCGGCAAATCCGGCGACCGTTCGCTTGAGCGCCGGCCGGCCCTCGTCTTCCTGCGCGGAGAGTTGCTCGCCGTTCCAATTCCCCTTGAGCGCAACGAGGTTACCATGGGTCGCGCGCTGGAAGCCGACATTCGCATCAACGACTCGCGCGCCTCGCGCCTGCACGCGCGCATTACGACGATGCGTGAAGCGTCGGGCGAGATGAGGTATCGCCTGAACGACTTGAAGTCGACCAACGGCACGCTCCTTAACGGCAAGGCGATTCAGCAGGAGTTCCTTAACGACGGCGACAAGTTTGAGATAGGTGACCAGTTAATTCGCTTTGAGATGCTCGACGAAATCGATCGCGAGTTTCAGCAGCAGATTCATCGCCTGCTGGTTCACGACGAACTGACTGGTTTGCTTACCAGCAAGTCCTTCTTTTCCGAAATGCGGCGCGAAGCCGCGCGGGCCGAAGCTGAGTCGATGCCGTTCTGCGTGCTGATGATGGATCTCGATCACTTCAAGCTCATAAACGACACGTACGGTCATCTGGTGGGTAGCGAAACATTAGAAGAAGTCGGCGCTGTGATCAAAGGTGCGTTGCGCGCCGGTGACGTGGGTGCGCGATTTGGCGGAGAAGAGTTCGCGGCCTTCTTGCTGGATGCCGATTATGCCCAGGGACTGATAGCAGCCGAACGCGTGCGATCGGCAATCGAGAAGCACAATTTTCCGGCAGTGCGCCGGGGAAGCGCTGACGAGGTTCGGACGCACAACATGACGATCAGTGTGGGCGTGGCCGCGTACCCTGAAGACGCGCGCGATCCGATCCAGCTGGTAGAGCTGGCGGACTCAGCACTTTACCGGGCTAAGCGCAGCGGACGAAATCGGGTTTGCGCTTATCGGCCCTCCAGCGAATCAGAGGTGGTGCGCCTGCGGCCGAGAGGCTGAGGGCCGAAAAAGTTTTCGTGTCGGAAGCCCGGACCGTGAGGGAGGGCAAGCCATCAAAAGGAGATCAATTGTGAAACCTATCTATATTCTTGTGCTCGTCATCGTTTGTGCGGCTTCTGTTTTGGCGCAACAACCCGCCGAGCAACGCTCAGGTTTGAACGAATCACCGACAGCTTTAGACGCCAAGGGCGCTGCCGCGCTTGAAGGTCGTTTGTTGAGCACCGTGCTCAACGGATCAGACGACTCGCCGGTGACTAATGCGCGCATAGCGATCAAAAATGTCAGCCCGAACTTTTACACCTACGTAACCGGCTGGGCGACATTCTATGACTCGAATGCGGTGCGTTGTGGTGAAGGACTGTTCAAGTTGGACGCCCTGGCTCCGGGAGAATCCGCGGAAACCGACACGCCCGGCCTGCGGCTGCGCTGTGCGCCGGCGAGTTGGCGAATCGTGGCGACGAATCTCTTAACGCGCACGTACGACGCCGCCAAGCCGGCGGAAGCGTCTGCACCTCCGGTTGAACCTCCGGTGGTGGAAAGACCTGCCCCGGTTAATTTCATTATCACCATCGATGGCGCGCAGTACCCAATTCAAATCAATAACCCGCTGGTGCTGAAAATGGGAAATCGGAACCGAAAGATTGTGCTGCGACCGGCGCCTTAGGTTTGATTGCTAAGGCCCGAAGGGCTGAGATTCAATAGCCAAGCCCGTAAGGGCGTAGGTTAAGAGCTTACGCCTCTCCGACCATTAAGCCGGCGCAACCCCGTTGGGGTTGCGCTTATTTTTGACCGATATCCCAGGGTAGCCCCGAAGCGCGGCAACCCTGGGCTTTGTTCAATAACCGCTTCGCGGTAGCGGACCACGGTCAACATAGTGTCATTAGCCATGGCTGACTCAGAAACCCCACAGACATACCAGGAAGACGTGGCCAAAGCGCCGGATCTTCCTGCCGCTCCCGAAAGCTTCTGGGGTGCGATTCGCGAGTCATTGCGTGGTAGCCACCGGGACTACACGGTCGGCCCCGTTGGCCGCTCAATAATTCTACTGGCGATCCCGATGGTCCTCGAGATGTGCATGGAGAGCATCTTCGCGGTCGTTGATATCAAGTGGGTTTCTTATCTCGGTCCCGACGCGATGGCGACCGTTGGTCTGACTGAGTCGATGCTGACTTTGATATACGCGATTGCAATCGGGCTGAGTATCGGCGCAACGGCGACAGTGGCGCGGCGGATTGGTGAACATAATCCTGACGGGGCGGCGCGGGCGGCGGTGCAGTCCATCGCGTTGGGTCTGATAGTGGCGATCGTCCTGGCGCTCATCGGTGCTCCGCTAGCGCCAAAATTGTTGTCGCTGATGGGCGCGTCGCCGTCAGTGGTTGCAAACGGCGTCTGGTTTACTCGCATCATGCTGGCAGGCAACGTCACGGTCGTGATGCTTTTTATGATTAACGCCATCTTTCGTGGGGCGGGTGACGCGGCGATCGCCATGCGGGTCCTCTGGTTCGCTAACGCCATCAACATCGTGCTCGGTCCCTGTTTCATATTTGGCCTCGGTCCGTTCCCGAAATTGGGCATCGCGGGCGCGGCTTTGGCCACGAACATTGGGCGGGGCGCCGGCGCTCTCTATGCGTTCAGCCGTCTGGTTCGCAAAGGTGGACGATTCGACATTCAGCGCCGGCACTTCCGGCTGGAGCCGGCAATTATGGGCCGGCTGGTGCGTTTGTCGGCGACCGGGACCTTTCAGGTTTTCATCGGCATGGCCAGTTGGATCGGCCTGGTGCGGACGATCTCTACTTTTGGCACAGATGCTTTGGCCGGATACATCGTCGGCATACGCGTGATCATTTTTGCGCTGCTGCCTTCGTTTGGAATGAGTAACGCGGCGGCGACGATGGTGGGACAGGCGCTGGGCGCAAAGAACCCTGAACGTGCCGAACGCGCCGTCTGGAAAGCGGGCTTCTATAACTTTATTTTCCTCGGATCAGTTGGATTGATCTTTGTAGTATTCGCCAAACCGATCATCGGGCTGTTTACGCACGACCCGGCCGTGGTGCCCTACGGTGTTGATTGCCTGCGCATCGTGGCCTGCGGTTTTCTGTTCTACGCTTACGGGATGGTGCTGACCCAGTCGTTCAACGGCGCGGGCGATACCTGGACGCCCACGATCCTTAATCTGTTCGTGTTCTGGTTGTGGGAATTGCCGTTGGCTTATGTGCTCGCAATTGTGTTTGGCTTTGGGCCTCGCGGCGTCTTTCTGGCTATCACGATCGCGTTTTCGACCTTGGCCGTTGTCAGCGCAATTTTCTTCAAGCGAGGGAAGTGGAAGATGAAAGTTGTTTAGTAGCTGGTGTCCGCGCCTATTGCGGATGCAATCCGCTAGCCGAGTGTTGAACTTTTTTCAGGCGAAATTTGTTATACTGCGCTGCTTTCACAGCCCATCGGGGCCGATAAAACTCGAAGATGCGAATCTCGCGGCGTACAAGTGGCGGTAGAGGTGAGTACGAGATTAGCGGTACTCTCCCAAAGGGCCTCCGTTCAGCAGACCTTGAAAATTATCTTCTCAGTCTGGAATTTCCTGGTTTCTTAATCCATACCCGCGTCCGCGTCGTCAAGCAGGGCGGAAAACTGCGGTTGCGCATGGCGGACGTAGATATTCAAGTCCAAAAGCAGGTTGCCGCCGTCTTTATGCTGCCCGACCCCGCACGTCAGACGGTCGCACTGGGTGCTGGCGAGCCAGTCTTGCAGGAAGGTGCATATGCAATTGAACACATTGAGGTTGAAAGTGCGGTACTTATACCGCCGCAGAATGCGGTGCTCAACGTCAAGACGATTATCACCCTTAACCGATCCCACTTGGCGCATGAAATTGATCTGCGAGAGCGTGCCGCCATGCTGGAAGAAGTATGGAATCGGCGGAACGAGTTCCCTGAGGAAATCGCCGCTCGTTTAGAACAGCATGAAGCTGCAGTAAGGAGTGCACATGTCGATTCCTCTACACAAAGGCTAGTTGCAGAAATCCAAAAGCTGGTTTTCGAAAGGAGTACGGACCTCAGTATAGTCTACAGTCCGCGCGGCGACGTTCTCGTAAAACTCAGCGAAGCTTTGAACTATCAGGTTCCTAAGCCGCTATTGATTGTTGACGAGGTAGACCCGGAAGATGTTGAATTAAAGAAACGTACCGTTAAAGACTGGAAACGTTGGGCCACCGCGAGAGGGCCCGCGAGCGCGAAGTTCAAACAGCAAGTGAGGAAAGCCTACAGGTCAACCTGCTTAATTTGTGGTGCTTATTTTCCGAATACTCCGTACAACAGCACTCCGGGAGTAGACGCCGCTCATATCATGCCTTGGAATGAGTATGAATTGGATGAGGTCTTCAACGGCCTCTGCCTTTGTAAGCTGCACCACTGGGCGTTTGATGAGGCTATCGTGATGATTCGCTATGATAATGGTAGATATGTTTCGGAAATCCCCAACGAAGCAGAGAATGAGATCCAGGAGTATGACTCTGACTTCAGTTTGGATTTGTTAAAGGAGCCGTTGGGCGCTATCCCGCCTGAACGGCTGCCATCGGAACGGCGGCTATGGCCTCATCCCGCCCTCCTGGAAATGTTGGCTGGCGTGTACTGATGCTTTCTGCACTAACGCGCTCTAGTTTCAGGTACCTCTCGATTCGCTGACCCAGCCACTTCGCGACTGGTGGACTCACCGCGTTGCCAAGGGCCTGATACCTTAAGGTATCAATGTCGTCGGGATCTTCGTTCGCGTGAACCGCGGCAACAGGGCGAGTCCACCCGATTGGAAAACCCTGAACGCCCTCGCACTCCCGAGGGATCAATCTTCGTACGCGGCCGTCTGGAAAGGTGACGTAGGTTCGGCTCCAATCTGTGCCCGTATGCCGAGCGGAGCAGGCATACAAGCAATATGCTATTTTTTGGAAGACTGGCCCTTTGATAGGATCTCCAAGGACTTCCTTAAAGGGGGAAAGAGCGGCCTTCCCATTCGGTTTGCGCGTCTGAGCATGCCCTTCGCCGCATTCGGGCTCAAATAGTATCTCGAGTGGACCTCGCCGGTCTCGATAACTTCCGACAATGTAGACTCGGCTGCGCGATTGGGGGACTCCGAAGTTCTTACTATTAAGCACACGCCATCCGATACAATACCCGATGTCGGCCAGCGTGCGTATAACGGTTCCGAAGTCTCGTCCACCGTGGGAAGAGAGGAGACCTGGAACGTTTTCGATGACAAAAATTTTGGGTTTGCCTGCTTTAAGTAGTCCAGCAAACTCATGAAACAGGCCAGAGCGCGACCCTTTAAGCCCTTTGCGCGGGCCCATGCGCGCCAACGAGACATCTTGACACGGGAATCCTCCGACCCAGACATCGGAAATAGGGATGGTTGCATGATTTAAGTCCTTGATATTTTTGTGCCGCGGCACTTTCGGCCAATGCTTTTCCAGTATCTCATTGCAAAAATCATCAATCTCGCATTGAAAAGAGATTTCAAATCCGACCTGCTCTAAGCCCAGATCCAAACCCCCGATACCGGAAAAAAAGGAGGCCACTCTAGGCTGCGGCTGCTGTTTTCGAACTTTCTTCATTTAGTTTCAAGATGGTTTTTCTGAGTGTAGACTCAGGATGTTTGAGTTGGCATTCCCAAACCACAATTCGCTTCCACCCAGCCTTTTTCAACAGCAGTGCATTCGCCGCATCACGGGCCAAATTGCGGTCTATCTTCCTGTTCCAATAATCCGCGTTGCTCTTCGGACGACGACCTCGTCTGCAATTGGCGTGTCCGTGCCACAAGCAACCGTGGACGAGGACGACAGTTTTGAAACGAGGAAGAACAATATCTGGCTTGCCGGGTAGGCGTTTCGAATGTAGCCGAAAACGGAAGCCTGCTTGATGCAATAGCGAGCGGACTATCAATTCCGGCTGAGTATCCTGCGAACGGATACGCGCCATGTTTTCACTTCGCCGCTGACGGCTGAGAGTATCCGCCATAATCAAACCCGAGTCAATATCTTGTGGATCACCCTTCGGTACACCACATTCTATTGTCCAAATTACGACGGCGGATATTATCATAATGCCGTCTTTTGCAACACATGAGATGGTATCAGAGCCGTCAAGTAAAGGTTTTTATCAACATCGGAAGATAGTCAGTTAAGTTGATTGCCGTAATAACGATCCAAGTGACAGCTCTTTAGCTCAAGATTCCCTGTTCAAGAAGGAGAGCCGTTGTCTGCGGTTGCTCACCAAGCTGCTAGGTTCGCCTCACCCGCGGCGCGGGACGGGGAAGGACGGTCGATTCCCAGGCTTTGAATTGATTCTTAAGCTGGGCGAACATTGTGGGATTCCCTTCTCGGAAGTCGGCCCGTTCGCGCTCATCAACGGAAAGGTTGAACAGAGCTTCGCGGGTGCCGTCGTTCAAATACTTCCAGCGTCCCTTGAGAACGGCATCCTGATTTGAATTTCGCCAGAAGAAAGTTCGTTCGTAGGCGGCTTGTGACCCACGAATCACCGGCAACAAGTCGTCTCCATCGAGTGGATAGGCGGGATCAGCTTTGGCATTGCCAAGTGCCAGCATGGTGGCCGTCCAATCCATCGTGATTGCCGCTTGATTGCTGATGCGCCCGGCCGGAACCACACCTGGCCAGCGCACGATCGCCGGCACGCGGAGGCCGCCTTCCCACAACGAAAACTTCTGCCCCGTAAAAGGCCAGTGATACGAGAAACGTTCGCCTCCATTGTCACTGGTAAAAATCACCAGCGTGTTTCGGGCCAGACCCGCTTGAGCCAACGCTTTCAATACCTCTCCCACACCGTGATCCAAACTTTTCATCATCGCTGCATAGGTCTTCAACGATCCACCCGCGGTAAAGCCGTCATATCCTTTGCCCAGGGCGCGGCTCACCTCCTGATCGGCTGGCCCTTCCCACGGCCAATGCGGAGCGGTGTAGTGAAGACTCAGATAAAAAGGACGCGCTCGGTGCCGGTTTTGCTCGCGCTTAAAGATGTATTCGACGGCCCGCCGCGTAAGCATCTCTGTCATGTAGCCTATGCGCTCGACAGGTACCTTACCTTCAAAAAAATCGAGGTCGCCGCGCATGTCTTTGTGAGTGAAAAAGTCGACAGCCCCGCTCATGATTCCAAAGAACTCTTCAAAGCCGCTTTGCATCGGACCGAAGTTCGGCAGATAACCGAGGTGCCACTTGCCGATGAGCGCCGTCTCATAACCGTTTTGCTTGAGCAGCGACGCGATCGTGGGGTGTTCTCGCGGCAATCCCAGGATCATCGCTTTGTCGCCCAGATCCCCTTTTTCGGTTAAAGGTTCTTCGAGACCAATGCGAGTTCTGGCCGGATAGCGTCCGGTGATGAAGGCACAGCGCGTGGGAGTACAAACCGGCGCCGCTGAATAGGCGTTGAGGAAGCGAACGCCCTGGGTGGCGAGCAGGTCGAGATTTGGAGTTTGGTAATCGGGACGGCCATAGCAGCTCAGATCAGCATAGCCAAGATCGTCCGCAAGGATGAATAGAATGTTCGGCCGAGGCTGCGTTTGCGACAAGCTGAGCTTTGGAAGAATTGTAGCGCCGGCAAGTGTAGCCCCAACGAATTCGCGTCGCGTGATGCGTGACATGCAGCGGATCTTACTGTCAACTTTATTAATCGACAATGGGCAACAGCGCCGCGCCGCGCGGCATGAGGTAACCCTTCGCGCTCGCCGGAGAATTCGATAACGCTTCTTCAATCGATCTCGCCGGCGTCATGCGCATCTTCTGTACGTCTGCGCTCGGAAGTTTCGAAACCAACTGGACGCGAAAGCGCTCGGCTTTAGTCAAAAGCGCCCAGGCCGTCTGTCCGTTGACTTCATAAGCTTCGCGCAGGCGGTTCTCTAACGCGCGCGAATCGTCTGAATCAAACCACTTGAGAAAATCAGGACGGCCGAGGCCTTCGGCGCATTCCGCCACGAGCACGATCATTCCGCCGTCGAGACAGGCGGCTGCAGCCATGTCCAGGGCTTTGTGCGCTTGAATGAGATTCAAGTCGTACGGCAAGCCGCCGCAACTCACCACCACCAGCTCGCGCTTTTCCGCCAGTCGAATCGAATGGCTGGCGGCGTATTCGTCACAGGCGCGCGCGTGTGCGGTGAGCCAGTGGCCGGCAAAGACTTTCTCGCAACGGCCTCGTTCGTCGACTATGGCGTTAATTGAAAAGACCGGATCGATTATCCCGGCGATGCGTTCGCATTCCTCGTGCACCGCATTGCCGCTCAACCGCCCGGCGCCGACTCCATTGCGGCGGCCGCCGCGTTCGAAATCCAGAGCCAGCATATGCGTGGACTCGATCGTTTGCGCTGAGGCCAGGCCCGGACAGATCGACTTTCGGCCTCCGGAAAACCCCGCGAAGTAGTGGAAGCCGACCGCGCCCGTTAGTATGACTTTCGAAAATTCTTTCAACGCCCGATTCACCTCGACCGGTGTGCCGCGTTCGGTAACACCGAGTTGAATCAACTGCGAGGCGTCATAGGCGTCGTGGTCTATGGTGCTGACGCGCTGGGCGATGAAGGGCGTCAGTAGCTCGGCTTTTTCATCGGCTCGAACCGGACGGTGAATTCCGGTGGCGAAGATGATGGCAATGTCCGATGGGTGAACTCCATTTTCGATCAGCCGGCGCACCAGCAAGTTGACGATTTGAGCGCTGCCCGTCGCTCGTGTAGCGTCCGAGGTAACGATCAGAACCCGATCGCCGCCGGTGATTAAGTCTTCCAGGGGCCCTGAATCAATTGGTGCATCAAGCGCCGCGCCAATCTGGACATCTGAAAGTGGATTGCCCGCACCTTTATCCGGAGTCAGCACGTCGTAGCGTCCGCGTTCATAGTTGAACGTTGTGGTCGCGCGACCGTAACCAAGTTGAATCGTGGGCATCGTCCGACCGACAGATCAACAACTACTCCCTTTCAGATCTAAAGCACGCCGTGCCGGCCTGGCAGAAATGAAACTCTTCATCCTCGAACTCGGTGGTTTCCATTTGGATGGTCAGATGATCGACGCCGAACCGATCGTGCAATTTAGTCCGCAATTCTTTCAGCAAGTTGGGCGGTGAAATTGAGAAGGAATGGATGACGTGAGCGCTGAGTGCGTCGCGCCCGGAAGTGATGGTCCAGACGTGAAGATCGTGGACGTTGGTAACGCCTTCGGTCGCCAGGATTGTGTCTTCGACGGCCGCCAGATTGATGTGCGCCGGCGTCCCCTCCAGCAAGACGTTGGTGGCTTCACGAATCAGATGCCACGAACTCCAGACGATCAGCAATCCGATCAGAAAACTGAAGAGCGCGTCCGCGGCGTTCCAGCCAGTGAATGTAATCACCGCCCCCGCCACAATCGCGGCGGCCGAACCCAGCGCGTCTCCCATGATGTGCAGCCAGGCGCCGCGCACGTTCAGATCGTCCTCCCGATCTCGATGCAGCAAACGTGCGCATATCAAATTAACCGCCAAACCGCCGGCCGCGACGAACATCATCGGAACGCTGCGCACCCGCGGCGCTGAGTACCAGCGCTGATAACTCTCGTAAAAAATGTAGAGCGCAATTAGAACCAGCCCGACTCCGTTGATCAGAGCGGCGAGAATTTCCAGGCGGTAGTAACCAAAAGTTTTTCCCGGGGTGGCCGGTCGAGCGCCGAACCAGACGGCCATGATGGCCAGCGCCAAAGCCACCACGTCGGCCAGCATGTGACCGGCATCGGCAAGCAAGGCCAGCGATCCGGTCCACCACCCGCCGAAAACCTCCGCCAACATGTAGACGGCGGTTAGCACCAGGACGAGCTGCAGACGCCGGCGGCTCCCTTGCGCGCGGGCGTGACGGTGCGAGTGACGGTCCCCACCCGCCTCAATCACCGCCGAGGGCGGACTGGTCATTTCGTTCGCGGTTACCATCTGCCTGGTGAGGGATTATAGTTCGATTTAAGATTAGCAGATCAGATAATTCGATCAGGGGGCTGCTTAACCCCCGTGAACGGATGCGTCGAGTTTGAAATGAACCAATCCGCTTTGCCTCAAAAGGTCTGAGAGTGCCACCTTTTATTCACACCGGGCTTTAATGTGAATGAGATGTCCAGCTTCGGGCTTTAGAGATCACCAGGTCCGTGTTACGTGACCTTGTGCGTCGGTGCTAAAATCGTGGCCGCAAACTAAGATGAAAACGCTCTTCCGATTTGCTCTCGGTTCGCTGCTGCTCCTGATTTTCTTGTTTGACGACTTTAACGAGAAGCCTGGACAGTTTCCCAAAGGAACTACTTTCACAGCTTCGAAGAACAATGACCCGGTGGTGGAACGTTTGTTCGACAGGATTGAAGGAGTTCTCAGCGCGCGCGGCATGACGCTGGACCGATCCATGCCCTGGACCACAATCTGAACATTGGACTTTTCTCAGGCCTCAAAACATGACTCATCGGCGATATCTTATTTCGTTGGCAAGTTTCTTTATGCTGTTGCTGTGCGCCGCCCACCAGATAGGCGCCCAGACCTTCACTCTCGAACAAGTGATGAGTTCGCCTTTTCCCTCTGAGCCAACCGTCTCAAAGCGGGGAGACAAAATAGCCTGGGCGTTTGACGCCGAGGGAAAACGGAACCTTTGGATAGCGGAAGCGCCGTCGTTTGTAGGGCGCCAGTTGACTCACTACGACCAGGACGATGGGCAGGAGTTGAGTGAACTTACTTTTTCGCCTAACGCTCTCTCGATTGCTTACGTACGTGGCGGTGAGAAGAATGAACAGGGCGAGGTGCCGAATCCTACGAGCGATCCATATGGCACCAGACAGCACGTCTGGGTCGTTAATGTGCGCACCGGGCGTTCAACTCAAATCGGTGAAGGCAACAACCCGTTCTTCAACGCTGCGGGCGATCAGGTCTTCTCTATTCGTGACGGCAGATTCTGGTCGACGCCGCTGATCGGCGGGAAAGAGCGCGCGCTGTTCGACATGCGCGGCAGCGCGAGTGCGCCCCGGTGGTCGCCCGACGGATCTCAACTGGCCTTTGTTACATCCCGCGGCGATCACAGTTTCATCGCGGTCATGGACATCCGTGCGAACAAGCTTCGTTTCCTCTCTCCCAGCGTCGATCGCGATATCGCACCGCGCTGGTCGCCTGACGGCCGGCGGATCGCTTTTGTTCGCCTGTTCAATGTCACGGACACGTTTTCCATCGACCGCGATCGCCTGCAGCCGTGGGCGATCCGCGTGGCTGACGCGCAGACCGGAGAAGGCCGGGAGGTCTGGCGGTCCGGCGCGATGGATAACGATTCCTTTCCAGGCGTGGCGGGCGATGATTTTTGGCAGTGGGCGGCGGGCAATCGGCTGCTGTTTCCTTCCGAGAAAGATGGTTGGATACACCTGTATTCGATTTCGGCGGATGGCGGCGGCCTGACCGCTCTGACTCCGGGCGAGTTTGAAGTCGAGAATGTCGCGCTCTCTCCCGACAAATCTTTTGTAGTGTTTGCCTCCAATAAGAATGACATCGATCGCCGCCATCTTTGGCGGGTAAGCACAAACGGCGGCGCGCCCCAACAGATCACGACGGGCTCGGGCATTGAGATGAATCCGGTGCTGTTTGATGACGGTCGCCAGATCGCTTTCTTTCACTCCACCGCGCGAGAGCCATTTCTGCCGTTCACTGCCTCACTCGATGGTTCAAACATGAAGCCGCTGGCGCCCGCAGTTTTGCCACGCGATTTTCCGGCCGCGAAACTGGTAGTTCCCGAGCAGGTAATTCTTAAGGCGCCTGACGGGCTCGAAATCCACGCGCAACTGTTCAAGCCGGCGAACCTCTCTGGCAAAGCTCCCGCGATCGTTTTCATGCATGGCGGTCCGAGCCGGCAAATGCTTTTGGGCTGGCATTATCGTTACTACTATCACAACAGCTATGCGATGAATCAGTACCTGGCGAGTCGCGGGTATCTGGTGCTGTCAGTAAACTTTCGCAGCGGCATTGGTTACGGCCGGGCTTTTCGCAGCGCCCAACATCGCGGCGCGCGCGGCGCCTCGGAGTATCAGGACATAGTCGCCGGAGCCAGGTACCTCCGCGAACGTGATGATGTCGATAAGAAGCGCATAGGGCTCTGGGGCGGATCGTACGGCGGCTATCTGACCGCGCTGGGGCTGGCGCGCAATTCGGACATCTTTGCCGCGGGCGTCGATTTTCACGGCGTGCACGATTGGAGCATCAGCGTCGCCGGGTTGCGCGTACCGACAGATACGACTGAACGGGCTCGGATCGCCCGTGAGTCATCGCCCATCTCTTCGATCGATAAATGGAAGTCGCCAGTGCTTTTGATTCATGGCGATGACGATCGCAACGTCGAGTTTTCGCAGACAGTCAATTTGGTGCGGCGGTTGCGGGCACATGGAGTCTACTTTGAAGAACTGATTTATCCCGACGAGATACACGATTTTCTGCGCCACCAGGACTGGTTGCGCGCCTATCATGCCAGCGCCGACTTTTTCGATAAGCATTTGAAGTGACCTTTAATCCTCGCAACATCCTCGTGATCGACTTTGGCCAGCTCGGCGACGTAGTCATGAGTCTGCCGGCGCTGCGCGCGATTCGAAACCATTTTCCCGATGCGCGCCTCACTGTAGCCGTCGGCCGGCCGGGCGCGGAAATAATCGACATGTCCGGACTCGCGGACGCGACTATCGAAGTCGACCGCGTCGGCTTGCGCGACGGATTCCAACCGATGTCCGTGCTGCGCATTTTTCAGATCGTCAAAGACGTCCGTCGCCGCCAATTCGATTTCGTGATCGACCTGCACAGCTTTGCGGAAACGAATCTGCTTGGCTTTTTCTCTGGCGCGCGCAAGCGCTTGTTCGCGCGGCGGCCCGGGCGCTCACTCGACTTTCTGGCTAACCTGACTCCCAAACCGCCGGTCGATCGCAACGATCCCAAACAACACTTAGTCGATCGCTATCTGGATGTGCTGGTGCCACTGGGAATTAAAGACCCGGATCGGGTACCGAAGTTGGCAACTCAGGCGGCAGATGACCGCGCCGTCGATGTTTTGTTGCGCAAGTCGAAAGCCGAATCGGGCACGCCCCTGGTAGGACTATTTCCCGGCGCCGGCCATCCGGGAAGGTGCTGGCCGCTGGAACGATTTGTTCAGTTGGCCGATTTCTTGATACGTAACGACGACGTCCGCCCGGTCGTCTTCGTCGGACCGGAAGAGCGCCACCTGCTGTCGCAGATGCGGGCGCAGTTTCCCGCCGGGTGCGTCATTCTGGATAAGCTGACCATCCCGCAACTGGCGGCTGCTCAAGCAAGACTGGCCGTATTTGTTTCGAATGACACGGGGCCGGTCCACATTGCCGCCGCTGTGGGAACGCCGATAGTCGTGTTGATAGATTTACCCACCCCGCACGCTTACGTGCCGGTGTCGGATTCTCAACGGCAGATCTTCAGCCAAAGCATCAATCGAATTGAAGTTGAAGAAGTGTATGCGGTCACCAGAGAGTTGCTCAGTGCGGGAAGAACCGAAAAGCTCTTCGCCAGTTAAGTTTTTGAAAATGCCAAAGAAAATCGCGACGTATGCTCTTTTGCCGGTGGTACTGACGACTCTGCTGCTGGCCTCGCTCCTGCTGGCTCGATCTGGTTCTGAACCTCGCGATAAGACCAGGAGTCCGGTCAGGACACCCCCTCGCACAGAAGCGGTCAACTCGTCTTCATCAAACGTCGACACGGCGCTGGCTGAGAAAATCGATCGAGCGATCGACGAAAGCGACCAGCGACAGGCGCGCTGGGGAGTTTTTGTGGTGTCGATGAAAGATGGTCGAGTGCTCTACTCACGTGATGGCGACCGTCTGTTTACGCCGGCGTCGAACATGAAGGTCTACACGACGGCGGTCGCGCTTGATCAGTTGGGCGCTGACTATCGTTGGCGCACGTCCGTCTATGCCGATAAACAACCGGACGCCGACGGAACAATCACCGGCGATATCACACTTTATGGACGGGGAGCTCCGGACCTGGTATCAGCTCGTAAAAGTTCCGGCGCATCTCTGGCGCAAATTGCCGATCAGCTTTATCAGAGCGGGGTGCGGCATATTCGAGGAAACGTAATCGGCGACGAAAGTTATTTTCGCAGCGAGCTGTATGGACTCGGCTGGCAGTGGAACGACTTGCAGTGGTATTTCGGCGCCGAGCCCAGCGCGCTAACGGTTGATGAAAATACCTTCGAAGTGACCATCAGTCCGGCAAACAAGACCGGCGGCGCCGCCAGCGTGGTGCTGAATCACGACCAGGGCTTCGTGCGCCTGCAAAACGAAACGTTGACCGCCGAGCGCGAGGCTCCGACGTCGGTCGGCATCAATCGTTCTTTATCAGGTAACGACTTGAAAGTGTGGGGAGACTTCCCCGTCGGTGGACGTGCTTTTTCAGCCTTTCTTTCAGTGCACAATCCTGCTCTGTGGGCGGCCACACTTTTCAAACGCGGTTTGATTGCCCGGGGAATAAAGGTCGACGGCGAGGTCCGCAGCCGCGACTTTCGCGGACTCGAAAAAGAGAAATTCGATCCACAGAAGGCTTTTGAGATTGCGCATCAGGACAGTGCGACCCTGGGAGAAATCGCGCGGCGGACCAATAAAGAAAGTAACAACCTTTTCGCCGAGCTGATCCTGCGCACGCTGGGAAAAGAGCGAGGCGCATCTGTGCCCGATCCGGATACGCGAAAAAACCGGACCCGCGGCGATGATGAGGCGGGCAGCGCCGTCGTTATGTCGTGGCTTGAGCGGAATGGTATTCCTGACAGGGGCATGGTAATTCGTGATGGCTCTGGCCTTTCGCGTTTGAATTTGGTGACGCCTGAGGCGACCGCGCGCTTATTGGTTGCGGTGGGCAAGACAAGTTCCGCGACGATTTTCCATGACTCCTTACCGATAGCCGGTCGCGACGGCACCCTCGGATCGCGACTGAAGCAGTCGGTCGGGCGAATCTTTGCGAAGACCGGCACAATTTCCTACGTTCACTCGCTTTCTGGCTATACAGTCCTCGAAAACCAGGAAGTTCTCGCCTTTGCGATATTTTGTAATGACGACACAGGGCGCGGTAAGGCGGTCCGTTTGGTCGACGAGATTGCGGGCCTCATCGCCTCGTACCCGAAATTCGCCGACAAGAAATAGCAAAATTCGGGCGATTTTGGGCCACTCTAGCAATGGTTGGCCCTAGACAAACCGGCTTTAACACGGTAAGATTCACAAGGTTGAAGCCGCGTGTTCAGGCTTCTCACTTGCCCTCGAAGAGTTACCTCGCACCCTCAAGTTTCAGTCCAGAACAGGAGCAGACAATGAAAAAGCAAGTGATCCGAACTGCCTTCGCAGCCCTGTCTCTCACGGTGTTGGCTGCAGCGGCCAGCGCTCAGGGAACCCTGACAGCGAGGGCCAATCTTCAACCAACCGGCGCGGAAGCCTCGGGCGAAAATGATCGCGCGCGGGATGGTTTGGTGGGACCAGTACGACGAGTTCGAACCGAAGTAGTGAAACTCTCAAACGTCGGTGGAAAGACAATCGAAGACAACAAGCGCGTGCTGCTCGAAACATCCGAGTACGATCTCAAGGGAACCAAAACCCAGAACCAGTACTTTCCTGTTGCCGGTGCGACCCTTACCGGACGAGAAGTTTACAAGTATGACGAGAAAGGCAATATCAGCGAGATGACGCTCGTTAATGCTGACGGTTCGCTGGTCAGTAAGGAAATGTACAAATACGACTTTGACTCGATCGGCAACTGGGTCAAGATGACAAGCTCGCTGGCGGTTGTCGAAAACGGTCGCATAGGTTTCGAGCCCACTGAAGTCACCTATCGCACAATCTTCTACTACCTCGATGCCACGATGGCGAAAATGATCGAGCCCAGCTCGACCAGCCGTCCCGAAAATGAAACCAAAAAGGCGGCCGCCGTTCCTCCGCCCAGATCTTTCGATAAGTCGAAAGTGTTAAGGCAAGCCGTGACTGTTGATTTCCAAAACACGCACCTTGAGGCCAACCGGAAATCAGTAGCCGTCGTTGATGACGCACCGCCGGCGCCGCGGCCTCCACTGCGGCCTATGTCTGGCGGCGTGTTGAATGGCAAAGCCCTGCAACTGCCCAGTCCGCAATATCCTGAGGTAGCGCGTCGACTGCGCGTGACCGGGTTGGTTCAGGTTGAAGTCGTCGTCGACGAGAACGGAAAAGTTATTTCCGCGCACGCAATGTCCGGACCCTCGAGTTTGCGTGAAGTCGCGGTGCAGGCCGCAATGCGAGCTCGCTTCACCCCCACTAAACTATCGGGTCAGAGCATTAAGGTCGCTGGTCTGATTAACTATAACTTTACCCTCCAATGACAACTTTTCGACGGTCTGAAGGCCCCCACATTTCCTTCAGGCCGTCGCCTCGCAGCAATTCCTCCACAGAAAAGGAACCACGTATGGCACTCACTGGAGAACTCAGCGATCTTTCTCTTGCCGAGCTGATCGAGTTTTTTTGTAATCAACGCAAGACTGGAAGGTTGAAGGTCGTCTACCCAATCGGCCCGGGATATTTTTATTTGCAAGCCGGCTCGGTAATCCACGCGCGCATCGGTGACCTGAAGGGAATCGACGCAGTCTACTGCGCACTCACTCTTTCGAACGCATCGTTTACCTTCAGTCCCGCCTTTGAGGCGCCTGAACAGACCATCAACCAACCGTGGACATCGGTAGTTCTCGAGGGTCTGCGACGAATGGATGAAGGGATCCGGCCTCCCAATCCCTTCGTGGACGAAGAGAAGCCCGCCCCTGAGCCGGTCGTGACGCTCGAAGCGGCGGCGACTCCCGAGATTCAAGTTAGAGAGGAACAGGTTCAAGAGGAGAAGGAGTCGAAAGAAGTACCTGTTAAAGACGTACCCGTTAAAGACCTACCTGTTGAAGCTCCGGTCACCGCACCGTTGAAAGTACCAGCGTTCGTTGCAGAGGCTGCAAAGGAGTCTCGTTGGCGGAACAATCCCTGGACATTCGCAGCAGTAGTCGGCGCTGTCCTGCTGCTGGTGGCGGTCATCGGCGTGCCGTGGGCAATGTATGCCCGAAACAAGGCCGCCAGGCTGTCAGCCGGCTCATCTGCGGCGCAACCAGCGGCGGCCGAGACAGCTACATCCACGCTTCCAACGAATGAAACCTCAACCGCGCCAACGCCGGACGAAAGTGTAGTACCTGCGGCGAACACGGCAGAAGCCGAGCAGTACGCGAAGAAGATGCGCGAGGCCCACGCGAAAGACCGAGCAAAAGCCCAGGAAAACGCTGCAGCCACAACTCCCGGCGGCACTCAACCGGAAGCAACAATCCCCACTAACTCAGTGAATCCCAGCAGCGCCAAGACCCAATCTTCACCGTCAGCCGCCGGCAAGAAAGTCACAGTGCAAGTTACTTATGACGAGAATGGGCGAGTCACACAGGCTTCGGGAGGCGATGCAACCGCTTTGCGAATAGCGAGGCAGAAGCGCTTTCCAGCCGGAAAAGCCGGAACGGCTACCGTGACGATTCCAATCAACTAGTCGGCGCGCAGAATCTCTTCTCTAGAACACGTCCTTAGATCAATTTCATCACCGCATCTTCTTCCAGGACGGCCGAGGCCTGCTTGGCGTGCTCATAGATGCGGGTGACTCGATCTTCACTTGGTTCCAGACCGCGACTTTCGAGCCAGTAGACTACATTTGATTTCCCGCTCATCGGGCCAATCTCAATCACTTGTTTTAGACCAAACTGTCCGGCCGGCACACCCGAGTAAATCAAGTCGGCCAGTTCGGTATCGCCTTTCCGGTAACTCTTAATCACCGCCGCGGCATGAACTCCGGTTGCGGTGCGGAAAGCATCGCGGCCGAACACTGGATAGTTCAGCGGAATGGTCCATTTACAAGCTTCGGCGGCTTTGTCGCAATACTCGCGCAGGCGCGTCAGATCGTTTTCAATCCAGCCGAGCAGTTTCAAGTTAACCAGCAACTGATCCATCGGCGTGTTGCCGACTCGCTCGCCCATGCCCAGCGCGGAGCCATGCACCTGATCAGCGCCGCCTTCGATCGCCGCGAGCGAATTGATCACGCCCAGCCCGCGGTCCTGGTGACCATGCCAGTCGAGGCGTACCTGCTCGCCCTGCTCATCGATTATGCCGCGGACAAATCTGATCACTTCCCGCGCGCCATCCGGTGTTGCATGACCGACGGTATCGCAAACGCAGACGGCGCGGGCGCCGCAGCGAATCGCCGTGGTATAGAGCGCGCGAATAGTCTCAGGATCAGCGCGAGTGGTGTCTTCAGTTACAAACATCACCGGCAAACCTTCATTGACCGCAAAGGTCACCGCCTCTTCCGTCATCTGCAACAGCTTGTCGAGAGTCCAATCTTCTGCGAAAAAACGAATCGGCGAAGATCCGATGAAGGTGCAGCATTCGATGGGAATGCCGGCGCGTTGCGAAATTTCGGCGATGGGAATGATGTCGTTGCGATGGGTGCGCGCCGCACAGTTGGGACGAATTTTGAGTTTCTTTTCAGCGATTTCGCGGGCCATCAATTCGACGCCGGCGGCGTGGGTCCCACCCGCACCGGGCAGTCCAATGTCCGCGGTGTCGATCCCCAGCGCATCCATTAGGTGAAGTAACTCGATCTTTTTTTCGACCGGTGGTTCGCAGACGGAAGGCGATTGCAGACCGTCGCGCAGGGTCTCGTCGTCGAACCCGATATGACGGTCAGGCTTCCGCATCGCGGGATCGACCTTGTTCCAGTCATAGATAAGTTCAGCAACAGACATCTCTAACCTCGGGCTTCTTTTAAAAGTCGCAAGCTTGTACTCTTAACGGGATTCGATTACAACAACCGCAGGGCAAGAATGTCAACTCAAGGATTCTCGACCAGGCGAGCGCCACGAACCCGAATCGAACGCATCGGGCTGGGCTCAGATCGCGCGGCAAAAATAATGGCCGTGCGCGCCAGCATCTCCCGCGTTGCCGAGATTGATTCCGGCTGGAACGAGGCGAGCGTGGTGGCGCGACCGGTCCAGACGGACGCGCCGGCAATGCCAATCAACGACTGGGAATTAATGAACGGCGCGCGACAAAGAGCGCTGGCCGTACGCGAAATACTGATCGGACAAAAACTCGGCGCAGATCTTTATGTGGGACTTGAAGGAGGCTTTCATTCAATCTCGGTGGAAGGCGAATGGCACACTTTCCTCCGCGGCTGGGCGTTTGTGACAGACGGCAAGCGCGGCAGTTTCGGGATGTCGCCATCCATCGAGGTTCCCGATGCGATCGTTAAAGACGTCATTCAGGGCAAGCGAGAGCTGGGAATCGTGATTGATGAAGTTGCCAATGCCCGTGATGTCAGGAGCAAGCAGGGTGCCTGGGGCGTGTTGTCGCGCGATCTTTTGACGCGTTCCATGAGTTTCGAAGCTGCGCTAATCGCGGCCTTTGCGCCTTTCTATAATCCAAACCTCTATCCACAAACGGATCTGAGCAGCTGAACTTCAAACCTCAAAGTGGTGGCTTGGTTTGAAAGAAAAAAGCGAATCTTCTAAATCACACTAACAAGACGAAGGTTTTCTTTAGTGTGGTTTCGTGTCATTTCGCGGATCGTCTTTCAAACGGGTCTAAGGTCGAAAACGTTGAAAATCAAAATTCGTTCGCTCAGCGACGGGCGCGCTCATCAGTGCTAAAATCTATTCAGATGCGCGTCACTATTGGGCAGATCAATACCATCAACGGCGACTATGAAGGGAATGTAGAGCGGATCCTGAGCGCGATTCGCCAGGCCAAAGCAGACCGTTCCGACCTGATCGTGTTTCCCGAAGTCACCATTCAGGGTTACACGTCGTTCGACTGGTTCCTGGATCCGGACGTGGTTCGTTCGGCGCTCGATCCGCTCGACAAGATTGTCCAGGCAACGGAAGGCCTGACCGCGATTGTTGGCACGGTTCGTCCTAATGATCAGACAACCGGGCGCCCGCTCTTTAACTCTGCAGCCATCATTCGTGATCGGACCCTGCTGGGCTTTGCCGACAAAACTCTCTTACCTGAGTACGACATTTTTGATGACCCGCGTTACTTTCAACCGTCCGCCGAACGCCGCCTCTTCAAACTGGACGATTGCGATCTGGGGGTGGCGGTTTGTGAAGACTTTTGGAACGATAAGACGTTCTGGAAACGCCGCCTCTATCCGAACGATCCGGCCCAGGAATTGATCGAGATGGGCGCGAATCTGCTGGTTTCGATCAACGCTTCTCCCTTCAACAAAGGCAAGATGGGAATGCGCTGTGAGATGGTGTCGCATCGCGCCCGGACCGCCGGGTTGCCAATTATCTTTGTAAATCTTATCGGTGGAAATGATGGCGTGATTTTCGACGGCGCCAGCATCATCTCAGATCGCCACGGCAAGATTATCCTGCAGGCCCCACCTTTCGAAGAGTTCGTTGCAACCGTGGACCTGGATTGCGGCGTAGCGGATTCTCGCTGCCTGACCGGCGACGACATTGAGACGGTGCGGTCGGCCCTGGTGCTCGGCATCCGCGATTACGCGCAAAAAAATAACTTCACTAAAGCGGTTTTCGGATTGTCCGGCGGAATCGACTCAGCCCTGGTGGCGGCGCTGGCGAGCGAAGCAATTGGACCCGACAATGTGCTCGCGGCAATGATGCCGTCCCCATATTCGTCTCGCGGAAGCCTGGATGATTCAGTTGAGCTGGCCAGGCGTCTGGGAATCAAGACGATTGAAAAACCGATTAGCGAGGCGTTCCACCTGCTGCGCAAGCTTATGGATCTGCCCGAGCCAAGTCCCAACAGCGAGTCCGGCGCGATTGAGCACGCAGTTGAGAACCTGCAATCTCGCTTGCGCGGCAACATCTTGATGACGATTTCCAACGCCGAGAATCGCCTGCTGCTTTCCACCGGCAACAAATCAGAGCTGGCGCTTGGTTATTGCACACTGTACGGCGACACCAACGGCGGACTTGCTGTAATTGGCGACGTGTTAAAGACTGAGGTTTACGAACTGGCTCGACTCTACAATCGCGAACAGGAATTGATTCCGCGGTCGATTATCGATAAGCGGCCTTCCGCCGAACTCGCGCCCGGGCAGTTCGACGATCAGTCTCTGCCTCCATATGACAAGCTGGATCCGATCCTGGAGTTGTATTTTGAGCAAAAGCAATCGCCGGAAGAGATCATTGCGGCGGGACATGATCCCAAGTTGGTTTACGACATTCTGAATCAGGTCGAGTCGCCCGTAAACGAATTCAAGCGGCGCCAATTGCCGCCGACGTTGATAATTTCGCGCAACGCCATCGGCATCGGCAGGCGGCGTCCGGTGACCCATCGCTACCGCAGAACTCCAAAGCCATCGAGCATTAGCCGTGGCGCCCAGAAATAAACTTTTGGAATTCTCAAAAGCGAATCCTTGGACTTGCCCTCGCTTGCCCAGGTGAAGCAATATTGTGCGGCTCGCAAGCTCAGCAAAAAAACTTTTCAAGGTGAAACGATGAGAATCAGATCATTTTCGGCAGGTGTGGCGCTCGCTTCTGTCCTTTTCCTGGCTGGGGCGAGAGATGTTTCAGTTGTGGCGCAGGAAAAAGCCGATCAGCCTAAGGTGTCGGCCGGTGAACAAAAAGCGGCTGACGCAATCGATTCAGCGCCGGACCCCGCGGACAAGCTCAAGGCCGGCATTGCATATGTCAAAAAATTCCCAAAAGGCGCGTTGCGTTCACGGGTAGCTGAGGCCTTGGCAAACGAAATAGCGGACGTTAAGGATGCCACCCAGAAGATTAGCCTGGCTCAGGAGTACCAGACCGCGTTTAAAGAGGTGTCCGACCAGGATCTGATCGTTCCAGTTTTGATCGACGGGTTTGCCGAAGCGAAACGGTTTGATGAGGCCTTTGCGGCGGGAGCCGAGCTTTTGAAGACCAGCCCCGATGCTCTGCGAACACTGGTGAAATTAATGGCGCTGGGAACCGATCAAGCGAAGCAGCGAAACGGGAAATTCATAGATGTCAGTCTGCAATACGGCGCCCACGCCATCGAGCTGATCGAAGCAAAAAAGATTCCGGCCGGAATGGATGATGCGACCTGGAAGTATTACGTGGGTGTTTTGCCAAACTTGTATCAATCGGTCGGAATCCTAAATCTGGTTAAAGGCGATCGCGCGGCGGCTAAACTCCGGTTCATCAAAGGGACTGAACTCGCTACCAACGACCCTTTCAACTATCTGATGCTGATCGACATCCTCGATACGGAATATCAGGATCTGGCCAAACGCTATCAGGGCATGCCGAGCGGGAAAGCCAAGAATGACGAGTATTCGAACGTCATGGCAGCCCTTGATAAAGTAATCGACGCGTTGGCTCACATGATCGCTCTGTCAGAGAGTGACACCCGGCTGGCCGGAGCGCGCCAGCAAGCTCTCAAGGACATGGAAATCTACTACAAATATCGTCACGATAACTCTGCCGGAATGCAAGAGCTAATCAATAAATACAAGCCGGCTCCTAAACCCTAGAACACCATCGCGGCGTCCTCAGCTCCGAAGGATTGAGCTCTAACGCGATTCCTGGATTACCCGTGGAGATTCAGTTCACCAACGAGCGGCTAATTTTGCGTCCTTATCGCCAGGACGACGTTAGCCGTTTGTATGAAGCTGTGCGCGAATCAATCGCCGAGATCTCGCCCTGGCTGTCCTGGGGTCACCAGGATTATTCGATCGCAGAGAGCAGGGAATTTATCTCTTCCCGAGTGGAAGCTGCGCAAAGCGATGACTGGTACAGCTTCGGGGTTTTCGAGAAGGACACCGAGCGATTCCTGGGCGGGGTCGGTTTGAACTTTATCAATCGAGTTCATCAGACCGGCAATCTTGGCTACTGGGTGCGAACCACTGCGACGGGTCGCGGGATTGCGACCGAGGCTGCGCGCGTGATGGCGCGTTTTGCTTTTGAACAGGTTGGTTTGCATCGGGTCGAGATACTGGCAGCGATTGCGAACGTTCCCAGCCAGCGGGTCGCGATTAAGACCGGCGCGGTTCGCGAAGGCGTCTTGCGGAACCGCCTCTTGATCCGCGGTGTGTCCCACGACGCGATGCTGTTTTCGCTGATTCCGAGTGACCTGTAGCAGAGCGCGGACATCCTGTCCGGCCGCGTAGCGCGAACCTCTTCAAAGCGATTCTCATAGAAAGTTTGAGCGTGCTTCGGCCGCTGGCGGACAGGATGTCCTCCAAGCACTTATGCTAAGCTCAACGCAATGAGCGAGCGGTTGCAACAACGCGATCTGGTCCGCGAATTCCTCAGCTACATTCAGGTCGAGAAAGGTCTCTCGGCCAACACCCTGCAAAGCTACGCGCGCGATCTGACAAGGCTCCAAGCCTGGGCGCAAAAGAATGGCAAGCAGGTGGAAAAGCTTGAGCGGCGGGACTTGCGCGAATGGATCGCCGGCATGTCGCGCGAGGGTTTAGCGCCTTCATCGGTGGCCCGGTCGGTAAGTGCAGCCCGCGGTTTTTTTCGTTTCCTAATGCTTGACGGTCACGTCAAACGCCATCCGGCGGAAGATCTGCACACGCCCCAGCGCGTTTCTCGGCTGCCACAGTTTCTGACTGAGGAAGAGATGGAGCGTTTATTGTTTGCCCCTGATATCAAGACTGATGTGGGCGTACGCGATCGAGCCTTGATGGAAGTAATGTATGCGACCGGGCTCAGAGTCTCAGAGGTATGTGGCCTGAAGACGAGTGACGTCGAACTGGACGCCGGATTAGTCACTTGTCATGGCAAGGGTAGCAAGCAGCGTCGAATTCCCATGGGCAAGAGTGCCGTGCACTGGCTGCAAAGATATGCGGCGATAAGAAAAGGGATGGGCAGCGAGTCTCTGCCTCAGCTGTTTCTGAATCGCGGCCGCACGCTGACGCGACAAGCGGCCTGGGCGATTATCAAAAGCTATGCGGCGCAGGTTGGCGTCCCTGATATTTCTCCACACACTCTGCGTCATAGCTTCGGCACGCACCTGATGCAGCATGGCGCCGATTCGCGCTCAGTGCAGGCGCTGCTCGGTCATGCGGACATTTCGACCACTGAGATCTACACTCACATCACGGATCTGCACATGCGAAAGACTTATGATCGATTTCATCCTCGAGCGCGCACGGCGGGTGGCGGCAAAAGCAAGTGATCTGACGATGTTTAGCTGCTCGAAAGCGGCTTCGCCGCAGCACATTGCGGAAAGCCTGCGGCTTTCCGGTCGAGGTCTTGCTCGTCCCGAGGCTGCGCCTCGGTGAATTTGGAGGCATAGCCTCCAACTTGATTCAGTGAACCTCGACGGTAAGCCAGAGGCTTACCGCTATGTGCTGCGGCGAAGCCGCATCGTCAATTAGCCGAATCCACTTTCTAATGAGAAACGTCTCAACAACAATTGAAGTCACTCGCACTTATTTGGAGATGCGCCGCCCTGAAGACTTGAAAAGCGCACTGTCGGACGATCCGCGCATCAGCATCGAACAGCGACGCGACTGTTCGGTCACCTTCTTTCGTTACCTTTACGCCGAAGTCGGGGGCAAATATCACTGGGTGGATCGTCTGCCGTGGACTGATGAGCAAATCCGCGCATATCTCGAACAGCCTGAGATTTCTTTCTGGTTGATGACTTACGATGATCAGCCCGCCGGGTACTTTGAGCTGCGACAATGTGAAGACGAGTCGACTGAAATCGCCTACTTTGGATTGTTACCTGGATTTCTGGGCCGCGGTTTGGGAAAGCATCTGCTCACGTCTGCTACCGAACAAGCCTGGACTATGGGCGCCCGACGCGTTTGGCTGCACACCTGCACGCTTGATGATGCGGCCGCGCTGCCAAACTATTTGAAGCGAGGATTTCGACCCTTCAAGACTGAGAATTACACGATTGATGCCCCCGCATGAATGTCTCAGTCTTACTTTGTGGCCGACGACAGAACCAGAGTCAGTGATCGGCACTCAACATCAAAGTCTTCACCCCCAGATCTGGACAGCCAGAACGCGACTGAACCAAACCGCGCCCAGACAGAGCAGCAGGTGCGCGGCTACATTGGTTACCGCGAACAAATTTGCGCCTGCGCGCCAGAGGTTGATGGTTTCGTTGCCGAAGGCGGAGAAGGTGGTAAATCCGCCAAGCAAACCGGCAAAAATCAACGTGCGGGTTTCCGCGGTGAACATGCCGCGTGCTTCGGCGAGCTGCGCCAGAAAACCAATTGCCAGGCAACCGATGAAGTTGACCGTCAGCGTACCAAAAGGAAACTCGCTCTTGCTCCAGAGCTGAACGTAGCCAGCAACTCCACATCGCGCAGCCGAACCGATAAAACCGCCGATGCCCGCCAAAAACAATTTGCCCATGTGTTGTGACTCCTAACCAAAGATTGGTAGGAGTCATCAGCACACAGGCGGTTAATGGCGGACTCCATCGCCCAAATTTGGAGTGCGGCGACTAGTCGCCGCTTTTAAAGCGCTGACAAGTCAGCGCACTCCAAAAACTAAACAAACGCAAAATCAAACTGTTCCTGGAAGATTAGCGGATCGCTACTGAGATCCAGGTTGCCGAGATACTCTTCGATCTCGTTCAGCACATCACGCTCTGACCCGCGTAAGGCTTTGGCTACTTCAGGGTTGACGCGGAGCATTGCCTGGCGGGCGCCGCCTTCGGCTTCTTTCGACAGCCGCCGCGCTTGCTCGAGAATTTCGTAGCATATTGTCTGCGGAGATTTCACCAAACCGGCGCCCTGACAAAACTGACATGGCGCGCACAAAGTGCGCTCGAGCGATTGCTTCACGCGCTTGCGCGTCATAATCACCAAACCAAAATCGTTAAATGAGAGCACCTTGGTTGGCGACTTATCGTGACGGAGGGCTTCCTGCAAGGTTTGCATGACCCGTTGACGATTCCGCCGTTCTTCCATGTCGATCAAATCGAGCACGATGATGCCGCCCAGATCGCGCAGACGGATCTGGCGCGCAATCTCTTCAACCGCTTCCATGTTGGTGCGCGTAATCGTATCTTCCAAACGCGTCGCGCCGCGCCCGACAAACTTGCCCGTGTTTACATCGATGGAAACCAGCGCCTCAGTCTGGTTAATCACGAGGTACCCGCCAGAGCGGAGCCACACGCGTGGCTTGATGGCTTTGTCGATTTCGGCTTGAACACCAAAAGCTTCCAAAATGGGTTCGTCGCGAGTGTAGAGCTTTACGCGTTTGACAAGACGCGGCTGCATCCGGTTCACGAACTCAACAACGCGTTGATATTCCTCCTCGGAATCGATGCGAATAGCGGAAAAGTCTTCGGAAAGTTGATCGCGCAGAATTCGCTGCACCAGATCAAGATCGCGATGAACGAGCGCAGGCGCTTTTGCCTTTTCGGCATCACGCCTGATGTCCTGCCAGGTCCGCAACAGGTAACGCGCGTCAGCGTGCAAATCCGCTTCGCTGGCACCGACGCCTGCAGTGCGCACGATAAAACCACCGGCCGGGTTCTTTTCTTCCGCATGAATTTTCTGAATCAGCTTGCGCAGCCGGGTCCGTTCGCTGTCGGAATCGATTTTTCGCGAGACACCGAGATGTTCGACTGTAGGCATGTAAACCAGAAAACGTCCCGGCAAGGCGATATGCGAAGTAATGCGCGCGCCTTTCTTGGCGATTGGTTCCTTGGCGATTTGCACAAGGATTTCCTGGCCTTCGCGCAGCAGGTCCGTAATCATCGGTTGCTTTCGATCACGTCGTGGAGGTTGACGACGACCTCGAGGAGCAGGTCGACGGCCACCGCGCGATCCGGTTTCCGGGGCTTCCCCGGGCTCGTCAGTTTCTACGGGTTGCTCTTCGGCCGGTTCCGGCGCCTGGGCCTCAAACGGTTCGTCACCTTCGACATCTTCCCCGGGAGCGGCATCCGGGATAACCTCCGCTGCCCCGTCGGCCCCGTTCCCTTCGTCGGTGCCCGGCGGGCGCTTCGCAGAGGGGCGGCGGCGGCGGCGGCCTCCGCGGCGAGTAGCAAATTCTTCATGGATCCGGCCGGTGGTAATGCTGGCTTCCGCATCCGGATAAGGTTCTTCAGTAACTTCAGACGCGACCTCGGTATCGGTCTCGATTGGCTCGTCAGCGATCTTTTTGGACTTGAAGAGACGATCGATCACGCTGGGTTTCTTCCGGCGCGTGGCTGCGGTCGAGGGTGCGCGCCGGGCGGGACGTTTCTCAACTATCTGAGCTTCAGGCTCGGAAGCTTCATCGTCGCTAACTCTTTCAAAAGACAATGCGCGTGAGCTTTCGTCCACGACCTCGTCGACAAAATTGCGTACTCGCGCAGACGCGATTTCAGGAGCGCGGAACGGTGACTGAGTCTCGGCGGCTTCTTCGTCATCAGCAATGCGCTGAAACTCTCCGCTCTCAGTAAGTGAGCCCTGGAAAAGCGAACCGACCGGGGCACTGGGCACGTCTTCAAGATCAAATTCAACTGCATGGACCGCGTCCGTGATGCGTTCCTGCAAGCGCGCGTCTTTGAACATCTCGCCGTTCATAGCGCGTTCTTCGTCGTCGCTAATGCGCTCAAACGAAGCCGCCGGAGAAACAAACGGCGTATCAATCGGTTCAGCCTCGGTCGGAATCAGACTCCGCTCTTCGCGGGCCGGTTCATCCGATTTTGCAGTGCGGCCGCGACCACGGCCTCCGCGACGCCCGCGGCGGCGCGATGCCGGTTCTTCCGCAACTGCCGGTTCTGAGGTTTCGGCGAGGGCGACGGGCTCGAGTTCGGATTCCTGCAGCGGTGCGGCTCGTTCATGCGCGCCTTCGATGTGGTGTTCGCGTTCGACGCGTGCTTGCTCAATATGTTCAACCGCTGCACGGGTGGCCGTTTCCGGGTCCACCTTTCTGGATTTATCAACGACGATGCGTTCAAACTCGGCTTCTTCGTCAAAGAAGTCGGTAACGTAAAGGAACGCGTCGCGTTCCAATCCGATATCCACAAAGGCGGATTGCATGCCGGGCAGGACGCGCATCACGCGGCCTTTGTAAATATTCCCGACGATCCCCTGGTTTTGTTCACCGCGTTCGATGTAGAACTCGGTGACTCGTTCGTTTTCGACGATCGCGATTTTCTTTTCGCGACCGTTAACACTGACAATTAACTCTCTTGACATTGATTTTCTTTCTGTGGCGCCGCCGCACGCGCTGCAAGCCTGGGGGCGAGGCGCGCGTCGCGCTCACGTTGAGGGAGCAACCGGGCGCGCATTGCTACGCGCGTTCCGCAGGCAACTTTGCCGGCGAGTTTTCTGCTGCTCGATTGTAGTAGGAAGTTGCCGGCAGATTTTACCGGCAGTTGATTCATCACACGCCTAAGCGCGTTTTTCGACGCTGACTGAAGGTCAGCGCTTCGCAGGCCGGGTGCCTGCGCCTGGACTAGTACCACCTTATCAAACAGGTGGATACGCAATTGGTTCAAACGGAAACTCCGTCGATCGCTCGGATGTTGCTTTAACCTGCAACCGCCGCCAGGGAGCCTAGCGTCAGCCAATTAAGGACGCGCTCTGAAACCTGGTTCGCGATACGTTAATTTGCCGTCAGGTTGACGGCGTCAAAAATCTTTGCTCACTCTATCACTGCAGTTTGAAAGACTCAGTTTGCGGTGCGTTGCGACCAAGCCGAGATGCCTGACCGAGGCGAGCAAAGGCAGTATAACAGACTCAATCAGCGAGCACCACCCGGCTTCGGGCACGACTCTCAGCCGGCAATTTGAGCGCGTACCATTGTGAACCTGGGTTAACTCGCTTTCAATTGCCTCGTGCGCGTCCCGAACTTGTCTGATAACATTTGCCCCTCAAAAGAGTTCCGAAACGTTTACTCAGCCACATATGACTCAAAATAAAGCCAGAATTCTGATTATTGGCGGTGGATTTGGCGGTTTGTTTACGGCGCTGGAGCTGAAAGGCGCCGGTGAAGTGACCCTGGTCAACGATGAAGACCATTTCCTGTTTAAGCCGATGCTCTACGAGTATCTGAGCGGCGAAGTGGAAGCGTGGCACATCGCGCCTGATTGCAAAGAGCTGCTCGACGAAAGTGTGCAGTTCATTCGCGGCGTTGTGGAAAAGGTCGATCTGGAGGCTCGCGCGGTCACCCTCGCCGGTCGCACCGCTCCTCTGTCTTATGACGTCCTGGTGATCGCGCCGGGCGCTGTCACCAACTATTCAGGAGTCGAAGGCGCAGAACAGCATACCCTGGCGTTTCGCACGCTTACCGACGCGAATCAGCTGCGCCGGCGCATGACTGAAGCGCTCGATCATGTTCAGCCGGATGCCGCGCCGCAGGATACGCGAGGGGCGTTAACTTTTGCGGTCGTCGGCGGCGGGGCCAGCGGAGTCGAATTGGCCACGAAGATGGCTGATCTGTTACGCGATGCGGTAAAGCGGCGCGCCCTGCGCGGCGAGCCACGCATCGTGATAATCGAAATGGCGGACCGTTTGGTTCCGGGGATGGGTGAGGAGCTGCGCAAGTTTGTTGAAAACGCGCTGGAAGGCGCCCGGGTCGAAACTCACACTCAGACGCGCGTGGTGCGTGTGGGCGAACGAAGCATTACTCTGGATCACAACAACATCCAAACTGAGTTGGAAACCGCTGCGGTCGTCTGGGTCGCGGGCGTTCGCATGAGTCCGTTGGCTGAAGGACTGCAAGTTGAAAAGGATCGGCGCGGATTGATCCTGGTCGAGCACACGCTGCAACTCCGAAACTATCCAAACGTGTTTGCGCTTGGGGACGTAGCGTTTTATCCCGACGTTGTACCGACGCTTGCGGGGACTGCGCAACTCGCTTTACAGGAATCGGGGTTGTGCGGGCAAAACGTTCGGGCCTTTCTCGAAGGCCGGGAATTAAAGTCGAAGCGTTTCGTGGAATTGGGAGAAGCCCTGAGCCTGGGAACTGAGCACGCCGCTGTCCTTTCGGCGGGCCAGGTCATCGGCGGACCGCTCGCGCGTCAGGCTCGGTTTGCGATGTACACCGCGCGCCTGCCAACCTGGCATCATCGGCTGCGGGTGGGCGCCAGCTGGTTTTTTGAAGGCACCTCGCCCAGGCCGTTGCAGCCTTTGGGATATAGTTAATGGAACATGCGCTCGCCCCTGTTTGTTGGCTATAATGCATTGCGGATTCGGAAGGAGTTTTGATGATGGCAACTGCCAAGGAAGAAGTGGAAGAACTACTCGGCAAGTTACCAAATGACTGCTCGCTCGAAGACATTCAGTATCACCTCTACGTGCTGGAAAAGGTCCGAAACGGATTAGAAGCAGCGGACACTGAGGAGACTGTTCCGCAGGAAGAGGCCGAGGTCCGGTTGAGCAAATGGCTTACCGAGTAGTCTGGTCGCCCCGAGCGCTCGACGACATCGATTCTATTGCTTCTTACATCTCTCGTGACTCGACCGCCCACGCCTCCAGTGTTGTCGCAAAGATAATTCGCGCTACGAGAACGATCAGGCAATTTCCTCTTGCCGGCCGCATGGTGCCGGAATTCGAAGACGAATCCTTGCGCGAGCGTTTCGTATACAGCTATCGGATCATTTATCGCGTTGACGGGCAGATCGTAACAGTCGCTGCGGTAATTCACGGTAAGCGAATGCTCGAAACTGCCGAGCCCCCGATAAGTCAGTAGTATGACGAACCCGAAAGAGAACTTCGGTCAGGATTTACCATCCCTCGGCGATATGTCACCCGAAGAGTTTCGCCGTTTTGGGCACGAGATCGTCGATTGGATCGCAAACTACTTCGAACGCATCGAAGAGTTGCCGGTGCTCGCCCAGATCGAACCCGGCGATCTCAAGGCGCAACTTCCCGCGTCTCCCCCGGAACACGGTGAGCCGATGCCGGCGATTCTCGCCGATGTCGATAAGTTAATTGTCCCCGCGCTCACCCACTGGAGTCATCCTTCCTTCTTTGCTTATTTCGCGACCTCGACTTCGGCGCCGGGGATTTTTGGAGAGCTGCTAAGCGCGGCCTTCGATGTAAAGTCGATGCTCTGGCGCACCTCTCCAGCGTCGACGGAGCTGGAAGAAGTCACTCTCGATTGGTTGCGGCAAATGTTGGGACTTGATCCGGGCTTTAGCGGATTTATCTATGACACAGCCTCCGTCTCCAGCATGCATGCGATCGCAGCGGCGCGCGAAGGTGTCGAGATGCAAATTCGTGAAGCCGGGATGAGCGGCAGGACGGATCTGCCGCTGTTGCGCGTTTACGCTTCCGAGCAGGCGCACTCTTCGATCGACAAAGGGATCATCACCCTCGGTCTGGGCCAGCGGGGACTGCGTAAGATTCCGACCGACGCGGAATTTCGCATGGATCCCAAAGCGCTCGCCGAGGCGGTCGACGAAGACAAGCGGAACGGCTTCCTCCCGTTCTGCGTCGTCGCCACCGTGGGAACGACTTCAACTTCAAGCATCGACCCGGTGGGCGCGATTGTTCCAATCTGCGAACGACATGCGATGTGGCTTCACGTAGACGCTGCTTATGCAGGCTCGGCCGCAATCGTTCCCGAACTGCGACACATTCTCGACGGCTGCGAGCGCGCCGATTCGGTCGTGCTCAATCCGCACAAGTGGCTATTTACGCCGTTCGACCTTTCGGTGCTTTATTGCCGGCATCTGGACTTGCTGGGACGGGCCTTCTCTCTGGTGCCGGAGTACCTGCGCACGCCGGAGCAGGAAAAGGTGCGCAGCGGTTCGGACTACGGAGTGCAGCTCGGCCGGCGTTTTCGCGCGCTGAAGTTGTGGATGATCATTCGCTATTTTGGTCACGATGGTCTGGCTGGGCGCATCCGTGAGCATTGCCGGCTGGCGAAACTGTTCGCATCCTGGGTCGCAGAGTCAGCGGACTGGGAGTTAATGGCGCCGCTGCCGTTCGCGCTCGTTTGCTTTCGAGCCTGCCGGCCGGTCACGGGTGAGACTGACGAGGTTCGCGAAAAGCGACTCGATGCTCTAAATGAAGCCATCATGCACGGAGTCAACGCCACCGGAAAAGCTTTTCTGTCGCATACAAAACTCAACAACAAGCTTACCCTGCGGCTTTCGATTGGAAACATCCGGACGACAGAGAAGCATGTGAAGCAGGTTTGGGATTTATTGAACGAGCAATTGCGCGTTTTGAGTTAGCTAAAGCGGCAAAGCCGCGCCGGATGCTCCGAAATCACGCGCTCTGGAATTGATCAAACTAAGAATGAATCTGATCCGAAAAGTGTTTGGTACCGCGGGGCTAATCACGCTTGCGGCTTTTTTGTTTTTTCCTACTGCGGGTCACCCCCAAACCCGTCGAGCGATGACACCGGTCGATATCCTTCGCGTTGCGAACGTCGCGGATGCCCAACTCTCTCCCAACGGCGAATGGATTGTCTATACCCTCTCAACCATCGAAGGCGAACAGACGGTCAGCACTCTATGGCTTGTAAATACAGGTGAAAGAGCTGGCGCGAATCCACCGACCAGCCGGCAAACCGAACCCCGCCGGAATTGGGATTTGGCACGAAACCAGGGGCGGCCTTTGCTCCCACCCGGTTGGAACGCCTCCAGCCCTTGCTGGTCACCGGACGGCAGGAGCATCGCCTTTGTCTCAACTCGCGACGGACAGCGTGGCATCTGGGTGGCCGGACCGGATCGTCGCGTCCCACGATTTGTAGCCGCCGTTCGTGATACGAATTTCTTTATCACTTACGCCGGCGAATCATTCGCGTGGTCACCCGATTCGAAGATGCTGGCTTACACTTCAGCGAGCGAATCGACGGACAACGTCGACGGGGGCGATGACCCGCGGGTTATCGATCGCATTCAGTACAAATCCCGGACCTCGTTTTCCGATAATTTGCGCACGCACATTTGGATTACCAATGTTGACGAGCCTCAACCTCGGCAGCTAACGTCCGGGGTGTTCTACGATCACGCGCTCAGCTTTAGCCCGCGCGGCGACGAAATAGCTTTTCTCTCAAATCATGAGTTGGACCCCGACGCTAACAACAACTCTGATATTTTTGCCGTCAATCTACAGGGACAGGTCAGGCAAATCACCGACACCGCCGGTTGTGAGTACCAACCCGCATGGTCACCGGATGGAAAATGGATCGCCTATTCCGCCACCAACCGCGATGTCACAACTATCGACAGCGTCGCGGAAGACACGCATGTTTGGCTAACTACCCCGGGAGGAGACCGGCGAATCGAGCTAACTGAAGAGTTGGATCGCCGCGTGCGCTCGCCCCGTTGGTCCGCTGACAGTCGTTCGATCTTTTTTCTGGCCGGCGAGCATGGCCGCACTCTGGTCTATCGCACCACTCCCGAAGGTGGTAAGGCGCGGCCGCTCTTTGATAATCAAGTCGCCGTACAAAATAAGAGCGACGACTATTTCGCCTTTCCAGATCGTCTTTTCCAAATCACCAGCTTCAGTCTGTCGGCGAGGAACACTCCGCAAATAGCGGTCACGCTAACCACGCCTACGCGACCGGCGGAGGTTTGGGTGGGTGACTATGCGCAGGAAATATGGAGGCCTCTCAGCTACCACAACAGCGGCATCGCTCAAAGCCTGCTGATCGAGCCTGAAGGTTTGAACTTCAAGAGCTTTGATGGCACGCCGATCCAGGGCTGGCTGATAAAGCCCGTCGGCTGGCGTCCTGACCGCAGGTACCCCTTAATTCTAAGCATTCACGGCGGCCCGCACGGAATGTTTGGCTATGGTTTCAATTCGACGTTTCAGGTTTACGCGGCGCGCGGCTATGCGGTGCTCTACCTCAATCCCCGAGGCTCGACTGGATACGGTCAGAAATTTTCGGATGGGACTTTAAGCGAGTGGGGCGGTGGCGACTACAAAGATCTGATGGCTGGAGTCGACGAAGCGCTGCGGCTACATTCGTCGATCGATTCAAATCGGTTAGGAGTGACCGGGGGGAGCTACGGCGGTTTCATGACGAATTGGATCATTACCCAAACCCCGCGCTTCAAAGGCGCAGTGTCCGTCGCCAGCGTCAGCAATCTGGTCAGTTTTTACTCGACCTCGCTCTACCAGGATCTGATTCACGCTGAGTTTCGCGGCTTTCCCTGGGACAACTACGAATTATTGTGGCAATGGTCGCCGCTGCGTTACGTTAAGCAGGCCCAGACACCAACGCTCTTCATTCACGGAGAGCAGGACAACGACGTGCACATCACTCAAGCTGAAGAGATGTACATGGCGTTGCGGCGGCGCGGCATCGACAGCGTCCTGTTGCGATACCCGCGCGAAGGGCACGGTCTGCGCGAACCTAAGCATCGTGTGGATGCGCTCGAACGGACGCTGGCCTGGTTCGATCGATATCTAAAGTAAAGCGGGTGAAGACACATGCTGACCCATATCGTAATTTGGAAGTACCGAACGGATACGCCGCAATCAAGTCGCGCAGAACACGTGGCGCGTTTGCGTTCATTGAGTTCGGTGGTGCCCGGAATTGAAAGCTTTCAAGTGGGTTCTGATGTCTTGCATCTTCCTCGGTCCTACGATACCGGTCTGGTGGCGGTCTTCCGCGATCCGGCGGCGTTGGATGATTACACCGTTCACCCGGACCACGTCGAAGTTGGCAACTTCGGGCGCGAGCTCAGCGAGACAGTAGCCTCAGTCGATTTTGAGAGCTGAGGGCCCGCCCGCACTCGTATCTCCGCATGATTTCTCGGAAACGCAAGGTTCTGATGGTTCTAGTGGGACTCGTCATCGTGTCCCAGCTTCCGTTCGCTTATCGCCGGTATCGACTCAGCCGTCTGCGGACCGCCATCCAGCAACTCGACTCTCAGCGGGTCGCACCGCCGGCAGAAACCGCATACGTCGATTACCGCGGCGTCATCCATGTGCATACTTTTTTGGGTGGACATAGCAGCGGAAACTTTACTGAGTTAATCGCGGCAGCCAGGGCGAATCAGCTCGATTTTGTGATCATGACGGAACATCCGCAGGCAGAAGTCGACACGTCCGCGATGACTCTGAATGGAGTCCACGCCGGCGTCTTGTTTCTCAACGGAAATGAAGTAGCGACTGCAGACGGCGATCGACTCTTGCTGATTCCCGGAGCTGCCGGGGCCGCGTCAATGAATACTCAATCCACGCAGGAGATTATCGATAAGCAGAGAGCGGTGGGCGGACTCGCGATCGCGGCTTATCCAAGTGAATCTCAGCGTTGGCAATCGAGTTCAATAGACGGCGTCGAGATCTACAATTTATTTTCGAACGCGCGGCGATACAATCCGCTCGTCGGCTTTTTCGACGGACTCTGGTCATACCGAAGCTATCCCGACCTGATGTTCGCCAACTTTTTCAATCGGCCTACTGAGAACCTGAGTCGCTGGGACCAGACAATCACAAGCGGACGTCGCCGGCTCACTGCAATCGCCGGGAATGATGCTCACTCAAACATTGGTCTCAGCCTGAATGACGCTTCGGGCAAACAGTGGTTGGGCCTCAAGCTCGACCCATACGAGCGAAGCTTTCGCACGGTGCGCACGCACGTGCTCATTCCACGCGACAAACAACTAACTCGAGAATCTTTGCTCGAAGCTCTCACGCTGGGACGCTGTTACGTTTCATTCGATCTGTTCAGCGACCCAAAAGGCTTCACCTTCGCAGTTGGCGGCGCGGCGCAACGAACGATGGGGGACGAAATTACGTTTGTTGACGGACTGCACCTCATCGCCGGCGCTCCGCTCTCAAGTCGTTTTGTCCTCCTCAAAGATGGCCAGACCATCGAGCAAAAGTCAGGTTCGGCCGCCGACTTTTCCATCAGCTCCCATGGGGCCTATCGGGTTGAAGTTTACCTGGATTCGCTCGCCCCACCGGTAAAAGGCCAGCCCTGGATCTTGTCCAACCCGATCTATGTAAGATAACCCGGCTTCGACTTAGTCTCCCACTCGCGATTTCCTCGCAAATAGCAGGAAAACAAGCCCTTGAACGGTCGGATAAGCATGTGTTAATCTCTGTTTGGCCTAGTTGGCTGCTCCCCGGCGTCCTTAACTTCACGCTTCGCGACCAAAAACACTGATGGCAATTAGAGTCGGCCATTTCGATCTTGAGTGGTGGGTAATCCAAAAACGTGCTGTTTACCTGACGGCGCTGACGATTGTTCTGTGCCTATTCGCTGGGGGAGTAGCCCTGTATGTTTGGAAGTACGGCAATCCGTTCAAGCACGTCGCGACACGCGCGGATGCCTTGGCCGGCGCCCGGTTTATGTCTTTCGAAGGCGATGTGCGGATCATTCGCGCCAACACCAGGCAGGTGGTCGTCGCCAACAATGACATTCAGCTCTATCCCGGCGACACGGTGCAGACGCAGGCCGATGGACGCGCGCGCATCGGCATGGCGGATGGCTCGACCGTAGTCGTCCGGCCCAACAGCACAATTAACATTCGCGACAACGCCAAGGCCGAGGACGGCAAAAAGTCGAATGTTCACGTCGTGGTCGACAGTGGGCAGATGCTGGTTCGCACCGAGCAACAGAGCGAAGACAACAAGAATGTGATCGAGACGCCGAAGACTCAAAATCAGATCAGCGGACAAACCGCAGCCAGCTTTGGAGTGAACCCGGAAGGCACCGAAGAGATTCGCGTTACCAGTGGTGCGGTTGAGAGCACTAACCGAAGGGGCGAGCACACTTCACTCAAAGGCGGCGAATACGTTTCGGTGAATCAGTCGGGAACAGTTTCGAAGCCGCAGAGGCTTCTGGAAGTACCGCAGCCTTTACAGCCCAAAGACCTGGAAAATATTCAAGCCGCTGGCAATGGTTCGGCGACCGTGCCTTTGCGCTGGCAAAAACCCCAATCGGGAACGCCTTCCTACTATCGCGTCGAAGTTGCCACCTCGCCGTTCTTTGTGCCCGAGGGAAAAGTGATTGAGCGCGATCAGTTGGTAGTGACTCAGTTTGTGGCCAGCGACTTACGCCCGGGAGCTTACTTCTGGCGAATTCGGGCGACGGCTACTTCAGGCCAAACAAGTGATTGGAGCGACCCACTAAAGTTTATTGTCTCTACTCAGGGCGCGAACCTGGCAACCATTCCGGTTTCGAATCTCTCGGCAGTGCACCTGGGCGGCAATGTCTATCTGATTCGCGGCAATACTTTGCCGGCCACGAACGTCGTCATCTCAGGCAGGCAATCCGTGGCGGCGCTCGATGGCACTTTTCAGATTCAAATCGTCGCTCCCCCAGGGACACGCGAAGTCATGATTCAGGCCTCAGACTCACAGGGCAATCGCAGTCAATATCGTCTCACGCTTTACGGATCGAGTTAGTCTCTTTTGCCAGCGAACACAGATTAGCCCCGGCACCCAAGGATCCTTAGCTGATAAGACGCGCAAAAGCGCGGACAAGAAGAGCGCCGGATGAAAAAGCTGGTCATACTGCTCACGGACGGGAACGCGTCGTCTGCAGCTGAAATCCATAAGACCCTCAGTTCTGCGGGGATTTCAGTCTTGTTGAAGGACGTCGCTCATATTTCAGCCCAGGCCGGCTCTCCGTCTGGCGATAACAATCCTTCCGGGTCATTGCGTCCTTTGGCCGTACTCTATGAGGTTGCGCCGGAAGCGGATCTGCATCGTCTCAAACTGGTTGTCCAGCGCGCGATGGCCTGGCCGAACGCGTCGATCGTTGCCTGTCGGGGCAGCTCAGAAAGCTCAATCTCGCGTAACCTTCTTGTTCCTGACAATGCAACGCTGAAGCGGCTTGGTTTTGATTTGATAGCTGAAAGCGCTGCCCAATTGCCGGCTCTGCTGAGACAAGTCGAAGACGCAGTCGGCACCGGCGAACTCAAACTGCCTGAGGGATTCAAGAGTCTTCCGGAGAGTCAGGCTTTCCTTTTGCCAGACCCGCTGCGCAAAGAACAATTACGGGGCGCCTTCGCATTACTTTCGTCGCTTCACCTCGCCTCCAATCAGAAAGAGGCGGCCCAGGCGGCGCTGGCCGGAGTCGCGCGTCTGGTAAACGCGGACAGGTGGACCATCTTCCTGGCCGGAGCCGCGATGGGCGGAGGTAAAAGGAAACTTGAAGCCCTTGCCGGTCGCAGTTTTTCGGAAAACTCTCCGGAAGCTTTTGATGAGCTGTGGCAGCAGGAACTGAATGATCTCGTGGAAGCGCCTGAGACTGAGGCTTCACGGGCCGCATACGAAGCTGCGACCCGGATTAGACCCACCAGGAAGACGGAAGAAACCCATCGCGTGATAGCCTTGCCGCTGGTCAGCGGTGAGAGAGTGCTTGGAGTCTTAGAGGGCGTGCGGCAGCGAGAGAGCCCGCGAGCCTTCTCGCAGACTGAGTCCGCTTTTCTTACTGCTCTGGCAATCCCCCTCGCGGCGGCCCTCTCAAATTCGGTGCGAATTGCAGAAGCTGAGCGATCGTCGCTAACAGATGATCTGACCAAGCTCCATAATGCCCGCTATTTGCGTCAGTTTCTGGTTAACGAGATCAAGCGCGCGCGTCGCTACGGCGCGAGAGTCGCAGCCCTCTTCCTGGATCTGGACGACTTCAAGCGCATCAACGACCGTCATGGACACCTGGCGGGCTCGCACGCGCTCATGGAAGTTGCGGCGGTAATTCTACCGTCAGTAAGAGACACGGATTGCGTCGTGCGTTACGGAGGGGACGAATTCGTGGTTATTTTGCCCGATACTGGCGTCGACGAAGCTGGACAGGTCGCCGAACGCATCCGGACGAGAATCGAGCAGCACGAGTTCACGGGAGGGCGGCGTCTGAAAATCGCGCTCACGGTGAGCCTGGGCATCGCTGTCTTTCCCGAACACGCGTTATCGCCGCGTCAATTGATTGTCTCAGCCGATCGGGCCATGTATCAGGCCAAGGCGGCCCACAAGAATTGCGTGCGCGTGGTAGTTGATTCGGCCGCTCCGGCCGACCGAGAGAACTCCGGTGAATCCAATCAGGTTGGACAGCCGACTCAATTTCAAAGAATTCCCGACCAGAAGCTAATTTCCTGATAGCGTTACTGCCCGGATCGTTGTATCTTTACTAGTTCGGTTCTGCTTGGTGAGTTGTTTACGGATTTGCCCCAACCGACTTCGTAAATCTCACAACACTTAATCAGCGCCGGGTTGACCGCTCAGATCTTCAAGGCGAACTATTTTTCAGTTAGGAAAATCTTTACCAAATGGCATTCAAATCGGTTTTTAGTCTATTTTCCAGCGACCTGGCGATTGACCTGGGCACCGCAAACACACTCGTTTACGCCAAGGGCCGCGGCATTGTCGTTTCTGAGCCATCAATCGTCGCAATTAACAAGGTGACCAACGCTGTCGAGGCCGTCGGCCGCGATGCCAAAGAGATGTTGGGCCGCACGCCGGGAAACATCGTGGCAATTCGTCCGATGAAAGATGGCGTGATCGCGAATTTTGAAGTGACTGAGAAGATGCTTCAGCACTTCATTCGCAAAGCACACAACGGCAAGACCTGGGTCAGCCCCCGAGTCGTTATCGGGATTCCTTCCGAGATCACTCAGGTCGAACGCCGCGCCGTGGAAGACTCGGCCTATCGCGCGAAAGCTTCCGAAGTGTATTTGGTCGAAGAAGCGATGGCCGCGGCGATCGGAGCCGGTCTGCCGATCACTGAGCCGCACGGCAACATGGTCGTGGATATCGGCGGAGGCACCACTGACATCGCAGTGATCAGCTTGAGCGGTATCGTTTATTCACGTTCGGTGCGCGTCGCCGGCAACGAAATGGATGAAGCGATCACGCAATACATCAAACGCAAATACAACCTGCTCATCGGTGAACGCACCGCTGAAGCGATCAAGATTGAACTCGGCTCGGCATTTCCTTTGGACGAAGAACTTTCGTTTGAAGTGCGCGGTCGCAACTTGATCGAAGGCATTCCCAAAACCATCACGATCAGCGACGAAGAAATTCGCGAAGCGCTGGCCGACTCAGTCTCGACAATTATAAATGCGGTACGCGTCGCGCTTGAGCGGACCCCGCCAGAACTGTCCGCAGACATCGTCGAGCGCGGCATCGTACTGACGGGCGGCGGCGCGCTGTTGAAAAATCTCGACAAGCGACTCTCAATCGAGACCGGACTGCCGGTTTCGTTAGCCGAAGATCCTCTGGCTTCGGTAGTTTTGGGCACCGGCAAAATGCTCTCGGACTTCGACCTGCTCAAGCGGGTCAAGTGGGATAACAGCTTGACCAGCGGAACTTAACGGATTCATGGCGGCGATTCGTACACAGCGAGAGATCCGGCAGCGCGCTCCCTGGTGGCTGTTTGGTCTGCTGGCGCTGAATTTTGCGCTGATGACGTACGACGCCCGCGACGAAGCCACCAAGCAACCAAAAATCCGTTCAATCACCCAGAGCGTTACGTCTCCGATTCAGCGTGGGGCCTCGGGCTTCGGGAACTGGATCGGCGGATTCTTTGGCAATTTCGGGGAGCTCCGGCGCGCCTCGACCGAGAACCAGCAGCTGCGTGAGCAGGTCAAACAGATGCAGGCTGAGTTGCGAGATACCCGCGAGCGCGCCGCGGAAGCCGCCAGACTGGAAAAACTTCTCGGCTTAAGTGCCAAAAGTGAGTACAAGACGGTGGTGGCGGGCGTTATTGCCCGAGATCCTTCCATGTGGTTCAACAACGTCACCATCGACAAGGGTCGTTGGTCCGGTGTGGAAGTGAACATGCCGGTCGTTACTGCTGGGGGTGTAGTCGGGCGCATCGTCTCTACCGGACCTTATAGCGCACAGGTGATGTTGCTTACAGATGAAAAATCCGGCGCCGGGGCCATCGTTGGTCAGTTAGGCCAATCAAACGCTATGGGATCGATCAAGGGCCTGGGTGAAAACGGTTTGCTGGAAATGCGTTACGTTCCTGGATTGGAAAAAGTCCAGGTGGGCGACACAGTCACGACCACGGGTCAGGATCTGATCTATCCGCCGGGCTACAACATCGGCGAGGTGGTTGAGGTCAGGGGCGGCTCGGCCACCCAGACTCAGATCATTCACATTCGACCGGGCGCGGGCCTGGATAGACTTAAAGAAGTTGCGGTCCTGCTTTACCATGCGCCGGAACGTGCGGAATCCGATCAAGCGCTCCCCAACGTAGACAAAAAGCGTTCGCAGTAATTCGGTTACTGTGCTCCTTGCCAATCCCGACTGACGAGACATGCGTCAACTGACAATCGCGGTACTGTTGGTGTTAGCTATCGCTTTGCAGTCCGCGCTGCGCGCGATCTGGCAACCGCTCGGTTATGTTGACCTGGCGTTGATGCTGGTGATTTATTTCGCTCTGCAGCGCGAGCCGCTGCGGGCGCTCGTTGTCGGAGCTGTCGCCGGCCTGGCAACGGATTTCATCAGCGGTCCACCAGCTTTGCTGGGCGCCGGTGGGTTTTCGAAGACGCTGACGGCTTATGCAGTCTATTTCGTAGCCCAACGCGTTATGCTCGACACCACGATTCTGCGTATTCCGGTCCTGGCGGGAGCCACGCTGATCGATAATCTGGTCTATGTCGGGATGCACCGTATGTTGGGACAGACGCCCACTACGCCTTTTGTTCAGGGGCTATCATACAAAGTGATCGCGACGACGGTTGCGGGCACCCTCCTGCTCTACGTATACGATTCCTATTTCAGCGGCAAAGCCCGCCAGCGCCGGCAATTCACGGTTCGCCGCCGCGTGGCTCGCGGGGGAATGGGCGGATTCAGAAGGAAAAGACGGAATATGATTTCCTAAGAGAATGCTGCTATGAAATTCGTTGACGACTCACAAAACCTGCGCGTTCGGCTGCGACTGATTCAAGGCCTGATTCTGGTGTTGCTCGCCGTGCTGTCCATCCGTCTTTATGTGTTGCAGATAGTTAACGGCCCGCACTATGCCGAGATAGCCGAGAACCAGCGCATCAGGCTGCTGCCGATTCTGGCGCCGCGCGGTGTCATTTTCGATCGCAACGGCCAGGTGCTGGTAGATTCCAGGCCGATCTACAGCGTCATCCTCTCACGCGAAGATACCAAAGGGATCGACCGCGCCTCGTTGATTAAACCGTTATCGCAGGGCCTCACTCTCGATGCCGAGATTTTGCGGGAACGCTTTGACCAGGTAAATAAACAGCCCGCGTTCGAGTCAATCTTAATTAAGGAAGGCGCTACCCAGGCCGAGATCGCGTGGGTGGACGCACACCAGTTGGAGTTTCCCGCGCTGCGCGTCGAACAAATCCCACAGCGGCGCTATCCGGCTGACGGAATGCTGGCGCATGCGCTTGGTTATGTCGGTGAAATTAGTCCCGAACAGCTCAAGCAACCGGCTTTTCGGGACAAGGGTTATAAGCCCGGCGACATTATCGGCCAGGAAGGTCTCGAGGCTGTTTACGATGAATTCCTTCGTGGACGTGACGGCTTCCGGAAGGTGATTGTCGACAGCCGGGGCCACATTCAAAGCGAGGTAGAAAAGATAGAGCCACAGGCCGGACAGGATATGGTGATCACGATCGACGTGGAATTGCAGCAAGCTGCAGAGGACCAGTTGCGCAAATCGCCTCAGGGCCGCGGCGTGATCATCGCGATGGATCCTAATAACGGCCAAATTCTGGCGATGGCCTCAGCCCCGACTTTTGATCCCAATCTTTTTTCGCAACGCATTACTTCTAAAGAAGGCCGTGCTGAATATCAAAAACTGCTCACCGATCCGGATAAGCCTCTGATCGATCGCGCGATTCAGGGTCGCTATCCGCCGGGTTCAACCTGGAAGCCTTTGATGGCGACGGCTGGACTGCAACAGGGCGCAATCACAACTGACGAGTCGAATTTGGTCTGCGGCGGCGGTATCACAATCGGAAACAGATTCACGCGATGCATGGGAGGAAACCACGGGTCGCCGGACGTGCATTTCGCGATTATGAAATCGTGCGACGGTTACTTCTACCGGCTGGGACTGAAGATGAAGCTCGAAGGCATCCAGGCTATGGTTGACGAATTCGACCTGGACAAACGCACCGGCATCGATCTGCCACACGAAGTCATCAGCACCACGCCTTCACGCGAGCTGAAGGCTCGTCTTTATCCCAACGATCCTGAATGGAAAGACATCGATACCGTTCACTCTTCATTTGGACAAGGCCAGGACGTACTTACTCCGATTGCTCTATTGCGCGCTCACTCAGCCATCGGCATGCGTGGAAAAATGTATGTCCCGCATTTGATGAAAGAGATCCGCGCCATCGCGGCAATCGGCAGCGATCCCAGCCGCGCTGACTATCGGGCAGAGCGGCCGGCACGCGTCTTTGAACGACGCGAGCCAAAAATCCTTTCCATCCCCAGTGACCAAAGTGACCTCGTGGTTCACGCCATGTGGGCGGTGGTGAACGAGGCAGGGACTGCCACGGGGATAAAAATGGCCGGGTTCGATATCGCCGGCAAGACCGGAACGGCGCAGGTTGTCAGCCTCGGCAAAGAGGGCAGCGAACACAAGGACCACTCGTGGTTTGTCTCGTACGCTCCGGCTTTCAAGCCTGAGCTCTCCGTTGTCGCATTGATTGAAAACGCGGGTCTGGGTTCGCGTTTCGGGGCGCCTTCGGTGCGTGCCGTCTATGACGTTTATTACGCCAGGACTCGCGGGCCAAAAGAGGGTCCGGGCAATAACATCGCTTTGAGAATTCGCTGAGTAGCAATTTCCGAGTCACTGACTATGGTTGCCATCATTAAAAAACGCAGTCTCAGGGATTTTGACTGGCTCATCGCGGCCCTGGCGATCATTATTGTTTGTTTTGGCGCGTGGGAGATTCGTAACGCGGTACCCACCGAGCCTTACTGGCAGAAGCAATTGATTGGATTGGGGATCGCTCTGCTAGCCATGCTGGGCATCGCCTTCAGCGACTATCGCCGGCTGGTGGAACTCGCGCCAATCCTTTATGTCCTGGGACTGGCCCTGCTGGTCATCGTCTTGATCCCGGGCATAGGCATGAAGATCAACGGCCAACGCTGCTGGATTAAGTTGCCAGGCGTCGGTCAGTTTCAGCCATCTGAATTTGTAAAGATTCCCGTGGTCCTCATGCTGGCCAGGTACTTTGGGAAGCAGCGCAGCCGTTTGCTGACGTGGAAAGAATTCGCCGTAGGCGGGGCAATCCTTGCCTTGCCGATAGGCCTGATACTGCTTGAGCCGGACACAGGTCAGGCACTGACCTATTTGCCTTTGCTGGCGGTTGTACTTTTTCTTTCGTCGGTTCGCATGTGGATCGTTGCGGCCGTACTGGCTACCTTCATTATCGGCGCGCCGCTGGCTTATACAGTTGGGGTAAAGACCGGCCTGCTGCACGGTTATAAGCTCGAGCGCATCAACGTCATTCTCGATCCGGAGAATGCCGACAAGCGCGGCTTTGGTTATCACACGTGGCAGTCAATGGTCACCGTGGGGGAAGGTGGCGTTCTTGGCGCGAGGTCGACAGAATACTCACAAAGCAGTTTGAAGTTCCTGCCTGAGCCGCACACCGATTTTATCTTCGCAGTTACCGCCGAAACCACTGGCTTTGTCGGGTGCCTCGTGTTGTTGGCGTCTTATGCTTTACTTCTGACTCGCCTCATTAGCGACGCGCGGCGTTCGCGCGATCGGACGGGAATGCTGGTGATCATGGCGATTGTTGGCGGGCTTATCTTTCAGATTTTCATTAACGTCGGAATGACTGTCGGACTTTTGCCGGTGATCGGGGTGCCCCTGCCGCTGATGAGCGCCGGATTGTCCTCAGTGCTCGCCACTTTCATTGCCATCGGTTTCGCGCTTAGCGTACAACTGCGGCGTTTCGTGAATTGAATCCCTCGAAGTCTCGACCCCCAATTATCACCATACAAAGGAGCGTTTTGATGAGAAGACCCGTCGCAGTTCTGGTTATGGTGTTGGCCGCCTTTGCCTGCCTGTTGGTGATGGCGCGCGATTCGGTGGCGCAGGAACCAACTCAACACCCAATCGACAAAGCGCTCGACGCTTGCATCGATCAGAATGGTTCGACCGCCGGCATGGTTGAATGCACGGACAAGGCCTACGCTGCGTGGGACAAAGAGCTGAACAAGAATTACGGCGAGCTGATGCGGACCGTTAAGCCAAAGCAGAAAGAGTCGTTGCGACTGTCGCAGCTGGAATGGATCAAACACCGCGACCTGGAATTCAGATTCATCGACAGCATGTTCGATACCTTTCAGGGGACAATGTACATTCCCATGCGAATCAGCGCGCGTCTGGAGGTCATCAAGCAGCGGGCGCTCGCCTTGAAAGGCCATCGCGACGTTTACGAAGACGCCGCGCCGTGATCCAGCACCAAACTAGCTTCCCAAAACCGTAGCAAACTAAGTACAAAAAGGCGCAAGCAGCTAAAGACGATTCGCCTTTAGCCCTTGCGCCTTCTGTTTATTTCCTGGCTAGCCAGTTCGCCGCGCTATTTCCTGCGGCGGTGCGAGGCTGCCCGCATTTTCTGGACTTCAGCTTTCAGTTCCGCGATCTCTTTCTGTTGTTCTTTGATCGCATTGAGCATAGTCCAAATGATCGGATCGCTGTTGACCATCAGATAGCCGTCAGCGTTCTTAGTAACCGCTTCCGGAATGATCTTTTGCAGGGTCTGAGCGCCAAAACCAATGTGTTCCCCCTCGGACTTAAGGCCGAGGGCATTGTTCTTTAAGTACTCGTAACGGATCGGCTGTAACTGCATAACGGCTTTGAGCCCAGTGTTGAAACGGCCCTTGATGGTTTTCAAGCGCTCGTCCGAAAAGGCTAGCCAGGTGTTACCGCCGGTTTTGCTGGCGTCCCCATTGACCGACAGCTTCTGATCGGGCGCTGTTGTACCAATACCCACGTTGCCGGCCGATGTGATGCGCATGCGTTCGGCAACACTTGCGCCAGCCGCTCGCGTGGTAAAGAACATGTGACCGCCGGCGGTTGCGGTTGAGCCTATGTTGATGACTCCGATCTGGCCCTGTCCGGCATTTGCCGCGTTGCCGAATGACAAGACTTCGAAGTTGTTTGCCGTCGTGTCGGTGTTTCCAATGAAAAGCCCAATGTCTGCCCCCACTGCCGGCTGAGCAACATTGGCGCTGGTGATTTGACTGTGCAGCCTGACCGCCGGAGATGCGGTGCCGATACCCACGTTACCATCAGCAGAAATGTCGATGCTGCTGGTGGGCGCGCCAGGCCGAATGCGGAATGGCAAGCGAGAACCTCCGGTGACGTCGCGCACAAAGAAATTGGCTTCGTTACCGGCCATGTCCCAGGTTTGGGCGGTGAAGCCGCCGCTGTTGTTTTGCTCGAGTCGAATGGCTGGAGTGTCACTGGTGTTGGCGTGCACATCCAAGACTGGGGTGGCCGTTCTCAGGCCGACCTTGCCGTTGCTACTTACCTTGAGCGAATTGGCTGGTGCGCCGGCATCTACTTCAAACACGATCGTGCCAGTCTCCGAGTTGCCCGCCGCGCCTTGATCGACAAACGCCAGAAAACTGGCGCCGCCGGCGGCGGAGCTGTTCGCTCTGATCTGCCAGTTGTTAAGCGGGAAGCCAGCCGCACTTGTGTCCTCGAACTGAAGGCGCGTGTTGTTCTCTTTCATGCGGATCGTGTCAAAGCCGAAAACTTCGCCGTTAACACAGTCAAGCCCGACGCACGCACTTCCTTGAACGATCAAATCATCCGGAATCACGTCATCGGGGATAGCGCCCAGAAACACTCGATGGTTGCGGAGTCTGGTCACGGTGTTGCCGGAGAAAACTGCACCGGTTCGCTGCACTCCGGTTGTTTTGGCCGACCGTCGCGGATCTTCGGGCGCCCCGCCGACGACAATCGAGCCGTTCAGAATTGAGAAGCCTCCCGACTGGACAAGAGGTGCCACCGCTGGGCGTTTGCGCGCTGCTCGTTCAGCTTCGGGGTCATCGTCCTTGCCGCGAGCCGCTTTTATCGCCTCTCTGGCGCTTGACGACATTACCGGCCTCAGGCGCAGCTCGTAAGTGTACTGCCCGTCCGGTAGTCTTTCGAGTTGTTTGTCTGTGAGCGAGAAGTCAGGCGAGCCGCCCGCTTTAAACTCTCTGGTAAATATCCGGCCGTCGGGTGCCGAGATCGTCAAGGTCCCGCCAGCATTCGGGACGACCACGTCCCACCTGGCGAGTGATCCGCCTCCGTTTACATTAGCTAAGCTGTCGTTCGGCCCCTGAGCCAACGCAACTGTCTGTAAACACACGAAGATGAACGCGGCGAACATCACTAACACAAAAGATTTTCGGTTCTTCATCATACTCCTCCTACATTGTTTGTGAATCGTTGCCGTTGAAAGGCGAGGCGGGGCGCAGCTAGAAATCAGCAGCTACGATCTGGTTGACCACAGAAAGTTTATCGAAGCTAGCAGCGCCTTTTAGCAAAGAACCTTGCGATGTGTCAAGAGATTCTGGGCACAGTTCTTTAACGGTGGGATAATGGTGAAAAAGGAATGTAGTGGAAGGCTAATGGACAGAACGTTTCACCTTGGAAAATCCCAGCGATATTAAATTGAAGTCAGGAATGTCCTGACGGTTTCGATACTTCGGAAAGTGCCCATTAAGTGTTCAGTTTGTCCAACCAAAGTTGAATCCGGCAAAGTCTGTAGCCGGGCAGCCATTGGCATGGCGCCGGAGGTCTCCGAAGTACTACATCAGCACGAATGACTAATTGAGGTCCTTGCAAAGCCGTCTTTGGCTTTCCGCTTTCTATCTTCTGACTTAGAATACCGCCCTCATGATTGGCGAGAATCTCGGCAATTATAGAATTACACACAAGCTCGGCGCCGGCGGACAGGGCACTGTCTATAAAGCCGTCGATCAGAAACTGGGCCGCACCGTCGTCGTTAAAGTCCTGCCGGCGGAACTCACCGTCAAAGAAACAAATCTGAAACGCTTTGAGCGAGAGGCGCGTCTGGCTTCAGCTTTGGATCATCCGAACATCTGCACGATCTTTGACATGGATGAGTCGAAGGGTCTGCACTTTATCGCAATGCAGTATGTCGAGGGCAAGAATGTGCGCCAGCTCTGCAACGGACGACCGCTGGAATTGGAAAGCGCCTTGCGGATCGCCATTCAAGTCGCCGACGCGCTCGTCGTGGCGCACGCGCGCGGAATTATTCACCGCGACGTTAAATCCGGGAACGTAATGGTCACCGACGCCGGTCAGGTGAAGATTCTGGATTTCGGACTGGCGAAGCTGCTCGACGAAAGCGAAGCTACCAACACCGGCATTCATCAAACCGAGTTGACTGAGATTGGTGTGCCTTACGGAACTGCGACCTACGCCGCGCCCGAACAGGCGCGCGGGGATCGCGTTGATGCCCGCGCGGATATTTTTTCAACCGGCGTCCTGCTCTATGAAATGTTGACGGGCACCTGGCCATTTCGCGGCAAGTCGACGGTCGACGTTCGTCACGCGGTAATTCACGATCAGCCCAAGCCGCTGGCCGAGGCGCGGCCCGGCGCAACGCCCGCTCGTTTGCAGCAGATTTTGGACAAGACCCTGCAGAAAGATCCTAACGATCGTTACCAGAAGATCGGAGAACTGCGCGACGCTTTGCGCAAAGTCCTGCACGAAGTCGCCAGCGGCGCCCAATTTGAAGAGGCCGCAGCGCCGCGTCACCTCGGCGGATCCAGCCCTGTTTCGCGGGCCATGCGCTGGTTGCGCAAGCTCAGCGGTAGCGACACGCACACCAGCGCGCCTCAACTCACTTCGCGTCCGCTCACGGATCCGCAGGAAGGATCCATGACCACGATCGCTGATCCCGAAAAGAAGAGTATGGCGGTGCTGCCGTTCAAGAACCTGAATAATGATCCGGCCTCGGGCTTTTATGAATTCGCCCTGGCGGATGCCGTCATAACTGAACTGGCGCGTATCCGCTCGTTGGTGGTCCGGCCCTCTTCAGTGATGTCCCGGTATCAGGGGCAACCAGCCGACCCAAGCGATGTTGGCCGACAACTGAACGTCGATGCGGTGTTGTCCGCCGGTTTCATCCACGTGGGCGAGCGGTTTCGGGTAAACGCGCAGCTGCTGGACGTCCAGAGCGGAGAGATTATTTGGAGCGACCGCATAGATGCTTCAGCCGACGACATCATCACGGTCCAGGACGAGATCACCAAGCGCATCGTCGATGGCTTGCGGCTGGAGTTGAGCCCGGACGAGCAGGCAGGTTTGGCGCAACCGAAAACAGTCAACGCCGAAGCTTATGAAGAGTACCTGCGCGGTCGCGATCGCTTTGCCCGCTTCATCTTTCGCACCGTGGCCGCGGACGACTGCAATGCGGCGATAGAACACTTCACGCGCGCCATCGAGCTGGACGCGGAATTCGGACTGGCCTATGACGGCCTTGGTGCGTGTCATGTCAATCGGGTCTTCAAAGGGCTGGGCGGAGTCGAAGACTATGAGAAGGCGGAAGCGGCGTTCCAAAAAGCGCTGGAAATCGACAGCACCATCGTGGAAGCGCGCATGCTGATGGTCTTTTGTTACCTCTGGCGGGGACAGAAACAGAAGGCGCGGGACGAAGTGGCTCGCGTGCGCCGAGAAGCTCCCAACGAAGCCGTCGTCTATTTTGTGAAAGGCACGCTGCACCGGCTCGACGGCGAGTACGACCGGGCCCTGCGCAGTTACGATCGCCTGGTACACCTGGATCCGGCGTCGTTCGTAGTTGTCAGCTACAACCGCGCGCTGATTTTTCTCTACAAAGGGAAACGCGAAGACGCAATGCACGAACTTGATCGAGCGGCGTCGGTGGAACCGAACAATCCTTTGCTGAGAACGATTAGGGCGGTGACGATGTTCTATGGCGGGCAAGCTGAATCGGCGGCTGAGGTGCTGCGCGAAGTACTGGCCGCGAATCCGAACCTGCACGGCGTGCGGCCGTTCCTGGCGATGTGTCTGAGCGCCCAGGGGCAGCATGAGGCGGCCCATCAAGAGCTGAATGATGATGTAAAGCGGAACGCTGCCGTTGATCCCGACATTGCTTACGCCGTCGCTTCGGTTTACGCCCTCGAAGGCCAGCGCGACCAGGCCCTTGAATGGTTGGAGCGTTCGGCGGCTCTGGGCAACGAGAACAAGCCGCTTTTCGAGCACGATCCCAACCTAACCTCTTTGCGTGACGACCCGCGGTTTGGCCAATTGATCGCGAGAATCTCGCGTTAAGCGGCCCGGGTAACGGCCCCCGAATCGCTCGAAAAATGGGCGTCCCGAGCGTAATCCCAACTCCTGCCTCGAGTTGTCCCGGCTGGACACCGGTGCAAGCGAAGTGATAACTTCTGGAACGTAATTCAAACCTTTGCGGTTCGCCTTTGTTACCAAAACATGGGTCTTACTGCAGTCGAGGAGGACCCTCTTTAGCAGTGACATTAGCAAGAGAAGCAAAAGAAAAAATTGTGACCGACTTTCGGTCTCATCAGACAGACACCGGTTCGGCTCCCGTTCAGATAGCGCTGTTAAGCCAGCGAATTAACGAACTCACCGAGCATTTCAAGACACACAAGAAGGACAACCATTCCCGCCGCGGACTGCTGAAGATGGTCTCGCAGCGAAGGAGTTTACTCGATTACTTAAAACAGACGGACATCCAGCGGTACCACGAAGTTGTGGGACGTTTGGGATTGCGCCGTTAGGGTATCGATTCAAACATCATTGAACGAGAGAATCTTCGTATCTCTGATTTAGAAAAGCCCGCGTCTATCGAAGAGCTTGTGCCCGAGCCGAACGTGACGGCGATAAAGGTAGCCAGGCGACGCGCGCAGCCTTACAAAATCCGAAGGCGGCAAGAGCTTCACGGCTAGGCTCTGGCCGCTTTCTCTTTT
>JBBPID010000159.1:0-2983 GCA_038040505.1 Acidobacteriota bacterium
CGCTTACACGCCATCTGCTCATTCTTGAATTTCTCTTTCGCGTGCGCGCCCGTTGTTTTCAACTTAGGTACTCGGTCTATGACATCGATTGCGAGTGTGAAGCGGTCGATCTCGTTATTGATCGCCAGCTCCATCGGCGTGTTGATGTTGCCGCGTTCCTTGTAGCCCCGCACGTGCAGGTTCCGATGATTAGTCCGTGTGTAGGCGAGCCGGTGTATCAGCCACGGGTAGCCGTGGAAGTTGAAGACGATCGGCTTGTCAACCGTAAATAGGCTGTCAAAGTCCCGGTCACTCAGACCGTGCGGGTGCTCTCTGTCCGCTTGCAGCTTGAACAGGTCAACCACATTTACAAAGCGGATTTTCAAATCGGGGAATTCACTTCGGAGAAGCGCGGTTGCCGCGAGTGCTTCCTGCGTCGGGATATCTCCCGCGCAAGCCATCACTACATCAGGTTCTTGTCCGTGATCGTTGCTGGCCCAGCCCCAGATACTGGCGCCCCTCGCGCAGTGCGTGATCGCTTCATCCATCGTCAGGTACTGAAGGTGTGGCTGCTTATCGCTAACGATCACGTTGATGTAGTTCTCGCTGCGTAGGCAATGCTCGGCCACTGATAGCAGGCAATTGACATCTGGTGGCATGTAGATTCGTGTCACCTCAGCTCGCTTGTTTACAACTACATCAATAAAGCCCGGATCCTGATGTGTGAAACCATTATGATCCTGCCTCCAGACCGTGGATGTAATGAGCAGATTGAGTGAGGCTATTTCCTCGCGCCATGAAAGTTGATTACAGATCGATAACCACTTGGCATGTTGGTTGAACATCGAATCAATGACATGAGCGAATGCTTCGTAGGTTGAAAGAAAGCCGTGCCGGCCGGTAAGCAAGTAACCTTCAAGCATGCCTTCCATCGTATGCTCGCTCAGCATCTCGATGACTCTGCCGTCGCTAGCGAGTTCACCGCCATCGTCGTCCTCGGGAAACAACTCGTCGATCCAAAACTTCTTGGTTACTTCATAGATCGCGTCGAGCCGATTCGACGTCGTTTCGTCGGGACCGAAAACGCGAAACGAGTTCATGTTCAGTTTCATCACATCGCGCAGAAAAACGCCCAAAGGCCGCATGTTGTCGGTTTCGGTCTGACCGGGCTTGTCGAACTTGGTCCCATAATCCCGGAAGTCCGGCAGTCGCAGATTCTTCTTCAGCAGCCCGCCATTGGCGTGCGGGTTTGCGCCCATGCGGCGAGTGCCGGCCGGCGCGAGCTCACGGATTTCCGAAACAAGAGTCCCGTTGGCGTCGAACAACTCTTCGGGTTTGTAGCTGCGCAGCCAGTCTTCAAGCAGGTTCAGATGCGCCGGATTTTTTCTCACATCCGCGATGGGCACTTGATGTGCGCGCCAAAAGCCTTCGAGTTTGTGTCCGTCGACTTCGGCCGGCGACGTCCAACCTTTGGGCGTCCGCAGAACGATCATGGGCCAGCGAGGCCGAGTGGCAATACCAGAGTCGCGAGCTTCGCGTTGAATCGATCGAATGCGCTGCATGCAATCATCCAACGTCGCTGCCATCGCCTGGTGCATCGAATCGGGGTCAGAACCTTCCACGAAGCAGGGTGTGTAGCCGTAGCCCTTGAACAGGTCCTCGAGTTCCTGATGGCTTATCCGCGCCAGCAGAGTCGGATTATTAATCTTGTACCCGTTGAGATTCAGGATGGGCAGCACAGCGCCGTCGCGAATGGGATTGAGAAATTTGTTGATGTGCCACGAGGTGGCGAGCGGCCCTGTTTCGGCTTCGCCATCACCCACGACTGCCGCGACGATCAAGTCGGGATTATCAAACGCAGCGCCGCACGCGTGCGACAAAACATAGCCCAGCTCGCCACCTTCGTGGATCGAGCCCGGCGTTTCGGGAGTGCAGTGACTGCCGATGCCACCGGGAAAAGAAAACTCTTTGAAAAAACGGGTTAAGCCGTCGATGTCCTGTCCCTTCTCTGGATAGATTTCCGAGTAGGCTCCTTCGATGTAAACCGGGCCCAGCACGCCGGGCGCGCCGTGACCTGGACCAGCCATGTAAATCATGTCAAGGTCGAACAGTTTTATGACACGATTCAAGTGCGTATATATAAAGGAGAGCGCGGGGCTGGTACCCCAGTGTCCGAGCATGCGCGGTTTGATATGTTCGGGCTTCAGTTTTTCACGCAGCAGCGGGTTGTCCTGAAGGTAGATCATGCCCAGGGCGAGATAATTCGTGGCCCGCCAAAACGCGTGCAGCTTTTTTAATTCCTCATCGCTCAACGGCGCGCCTTTTACTGTCGAACGCGCGACTCCGTAACTGCTCAACTCACCCAAAGAAACTTTCGTCGCAACCATAACTCCTCCTGAAATGCCTTAGCTGTTCGTCTCTGCTACGCTGCCTTCGCCCCGGGCTCGCGCTTCGAAGCAATCACCGACATCAAACTGTCCCATGACTTGACGAATGACTTTGCCCCTTCCTCTTGTAACCGATCGGCCAAACTGTCGATGTCAATTCCAACATCGGTTAACTCGGCTAACACCTCTTCGCAACTAACACCGTCCACGGCCATTATTGAGCCCAGCTCGGTTTGTTCTGACAGCGCCCTTAACGTACCTTCCGGCATGGTGTTGATAGTGAAAGGCGCCGCCAACGCTTTGACGTAAAGAAGGTCGGGGGCCGTCGGATCTTTGACTCCGGTGCTGGCCCAAAGGAGACGCTGCGGCCATGCGCCCGCGCTGTAGATGCGCTCCCACCGCGGCGAACTTAATAATGTGCGCGCTGCATCATATGTGCGTGAAGCTATCGCGATGCCGAGACGGTTTCGGAGTTTGGCAGGCACTTTGTCCTTGATCGCGGCATCCCATCGACTGATAAATACTGACGCCACAGATCCCACATTGGCCTTAAGCCCTGAAGCAATGCGCCTCTCAACGCCGCGCAGGAATGCTTCAGCAGCCGCCAAATACTGCTC
>JBBPID010000130.1:0-8655 GCA_038040505.1 Acidobacteriota bacterium
AAGGTACTCGATGGCGTAGAAGCCTTCTCCGTCTGTTTCGGTCGCGACCGTCGCGTTCGTGGCGAGTTCGGTCAACGTGACCTGCGCCCTGGGAATCACAGCGCCCGTCGGATCCCGTATGGTCCCGAGAACCGTACCGCGGAACTGCTGGCTGAAGGCGATCGTTGGAGTACAGAGTAGAACCGACACAAGAAGGCGAACCGCTCCGCTTCGCAGCATGAAGCACCTATCCTCTGTCGCGCTGCCGGTTGATGGAGCCTGCCAGCTGTACCAGACAGAGCGGTTGCCGACACCTGGAACGTGAGTCGGCTCTCCGCATTCATGAGTAGAGTCCAGGTTGGATCCGGTCACGCTGCCAGAACAGCCTGAGATAACTTGCGCGTTAGCAAAGTTGTCGTTTGGCGGCGGTGATGGAGTCGGAGTGGGTGACGGTGGGGGAGGCGGGGGAGGCTGTGAACATCCGAAACACCACCCGATATCTCTCAGCAAAGAGGAAGTCAAATCAGAGGGCGTCGTGACATTGTGAGTCAGGCTCAGACTAAGGTTCGGCTCCATCAGTTGATTGGGAGAGGCGCTAATGTCCCAGTGTGAAACCGAAGAGCCTGCCTTGATGGGGTTGGGCGCATACATCAATGGATGCCCCTGCGGATCCTTTCCGGAAGTCAGCACCGGAGCGACCGCATCATTCGTTACCTGAGTGCCATTCCATACCAGATTCGTATTGTTGATTGCAGAAGCTTGGCGCTCAGCGTTGGTCATGTTCGGCCAGGTCTTACCAGTGGTGTTATCAAGAAGAAACTTATCAAAAATACTCGGAAGCCCCGGCGGGTTACCGGCCTGTGCACCGTTTGCCTCGTTAGTAAACGATGAGAACCCCAGGCCGTGCCCGAATTCGTGAAGGAGAACGGTGACTAAATCGAAATCGCTCCCATGATTGTTATCGAGCCCATAATACCAATGGCTCGACTGAAAACAGCCAGGGGTCCCGACGTTTACATTGAATCGGGCGTTCATTTCAGCGGTGCCGCTGTCTAGATCGCTTCCCGCCAGCGCGTTGGCCAGGGCGCCGCTATACCAAAAGCCCGTAAACGGAGCATTTGCAAAATTGGAATGAAGAGACGTCGCGCCTGTGGAACCGAGCGTCCCTGCGAAGGAAGTGCAAGCAAGAGGTACCCAACTCGCCCGAATAGTGATGATCGGACCACTCGTCAATGTGGCGCCCCAGATGTTCGCGGCTGCCTGAAAAGCAATCAATCGTTGCGCACCCACCGTCGTCCCGTTGTTACCGCCGACTGGTGTTGCCGGAGTGGGATCGTTAAAACCAACACATGGCGCATCGTTGTTCTGGATCACTATTGTGGCAGTCCCGAAAACTGTTGAAGCAGCAAACAGGCCTACGATTGAAGCGAGCAGAAGAGTGGGAAGCCTCATAAAAAGGTATTTCATTATCAATTGCGATTGAACTTGGTTTTGGTCCGGGCTGGTGCGTTTTCAATTAGCTTCGGATCGATGCCGAAGAAGGCGGCTGCGGCCCGCGGGTTGTCCACACAGGACTGCGACACTGAGCCGTCCTTGTTTATGCGCGCGACGGTGACATTTTGAAAGCGGCCCTCAAGATCCATCGACACTGAGTCGTCAGGATGTTGAACCTCAACCAGCCCTTCACTGGATTTGTTGAGCATAGGTTTGAGTTCGGCGGCTAATTTTGCGGCCTCTTCCGGGGTCAGTTGCTGGATCTCACCGGTTTGACTGTCCACATGAACCTCCTGACCGCCTACCTTGACGGTAACGTAATTCCTGGCCTTGGCAGGCACCGCAGTGGGAGGCATCACCGTTGCCGCCGCATCTTTCTTCGGATCCCTGGGGGTTTGCCGGGACCAGACGCTTACGGCACTAACGAGAATCAGCACGGCCACGAGGATTCCAAAGACGTGCCAACGCTCGAGTCTTTTTGCTTCCACAATAATCCTCTTTTTTCTACTCTGGTTTTTCATCATGTCCTCCCGTTGGTTTTACAACCCCTGGATAACGAACGCGTCCAATGAGGCGAGCGCGTCGACGTGATTGGAGCAATGCAAAGCGACTGAAATCCTCGCGAACAAATGCCAAGTCTCAATTAGGTCGAGGCAAGAGACTCCTGAGAATATATCAATTTAGATTCGTTTACCGCAATCACCACAGATTCACTCTGGCGGGCTGGCTATGCGGCACCTGTTTAGTAGCCAAACTCAATGGATCAGTTGCCTATCTGGTCCCCATTTCTGCGCGGGGCCAGACTGTCCGGCCGGCGAGACAATATCCGCTCTCGGCAGTAATAAACGGTCGACATTCACGCCCGCAGTTCCCTATCATAGGCTGCATGGCCCTGGCTCTCAGCGTCGAAAACGTATCCAAGCAATACCGCATCTACACGCGGCCGGCGGACCGTCTAAAAGAGACGTTGACCCGCGGACGTTGGAAGACGCATCGCGAATTCTGGGCCCTCCGCGATGTCAGTTTTGAGGTTGAACAAGGCACGACCTTTGGCATCGTCGGGCCCAATGGCAGCGGCAAATCAACTCTGCTACAGATTATCGCGGGCACGCTCGAACCGACACACGGCAGTGTCCATCACAACGGCCGAGTCGCCGCCCTGCTGGAACTCGGTGCTGGATTCAATCCGGAATTCACCGGTATCGAAAATGTCTTCATGAGCGCCTCCCTGATGGGGTTTTCGCGGGCCGAAACAGAAGCCATGCTGCCGGAGATCGAACGCTTCGCCGAGATCGGCGATTTCGTCTATCAACCGGTCAAGACTTACTCGAGCGGCATGTATGTTCGTCTCGCCTTCGCTACGGCGATTAATTCGATGCCGCAGATCCTGATTGTGGACGAGGCTCTCGCCGTCGGCGACGCCGTCTTTCAGCATCGCTGCATGCGGCGCCTTAGGGAAATGCAGGAAAGCGGAATGACAATTCTATTCGTTTCGCACGATCCCAGCGCCATCCGTGCTTTGTGTTCTCGCGCCCTCTTGCTTCACGCCGGACGCATGGAAACGATCGGCCAGCCGACAGATGTTCTCAACCGCTATCAGAAACTGATCATGGCGCGGGAAGACGCTTACGAGGCCGGTCGAGAAAAACCAACTGAAGCCGGGAATATCTCGGCAGATCTGGAGGGTGCCGAGTCGCCTTCAGCCATTTATCAGCATGGCGACCGCAGCGCCCGGATCCTGCGCGTAGAGCTACTTGACGCCTCGCATCATCGGGTAGAACTGGTGGAATCCGGTGAAGCAGTCTTTTTGCGGATGCAAGTGCGCTTTGACACGGAAGCAGAAGCCCCCGTGTGCGGCTTCCTCTTACGCAATCGTCACGGGATTCATCTCTACGGCACTAATACCGAGTTACAAGGAGCTGGGCTTGGGCCGGTGCAGCCGGGTGAAGTGTTTGAGGTAACCTTCGCGTTCGAGTGCTGGCTGGCGCCTGACACTTATTCCGTGACGGCCGCAATACACAGCAGCGATGGCATCAGCTTTGATTGGCGCGATGGCGTGCTGTTCTTTCAGGTGATGAGTGGCACGCCGATGGAAGGCGTTGCAAATCTTAACGCGACTGCGCTGACCAGACGGCTCGCAATCGGCGCGACCGCATTGAAGCCGGAAAAGATAGAAGCATAGCGTGGCTCAGTCTTCGGCTCGGACTGTAGTCCCAGGCCGCGTCAGGAAATCTGCGCGGGCGCAACAGGAGAGGGAGACGGAAAATACTTCTCCAGAATTAGAATGTAAGTCGTGCCGCACCAGGCCAGCACTCATGGGAAGCGCTGGCCAATCTTCTCGGTTCCAAAAGTGCCGATACCGTTTAGACGAAAGGCGAACACCACACGGTTTTCATTTCGCAGGCCGACATTCCAGGTGGACTGCTGGGCCGTAACCGAGCAACAGTCCCAGGTGTAACCGATCGTCGCCGTCGAACTGATAAGCGCTCGATTGCTGCCGGCGAACGAGTGTTTCTGAAAATCGAAGAAGAGGGAAAGACCGCCGAATAAACCTTTCTCGCGATTACCGAGAAAAACTGAAGGACTCCACTGCGAGCCTCGCAGTGTGCCCGGCTCTCTCCCGCGGGCGTCGGCGAACTGTTGTAACGCCGGCACCAGTTCAACGGCCCGGGTGTAGTAAAAAGTCGAGAACGCCTGCACCAGCGAGCGATTCAAACCAAAGGTCGCCGACATGGCCCGTAGTCCCCCGCCCTTGGTATCCAAGTCGCTGCGAAAGTCAGCCAGCAAATGCTCGCTGGGCCGATAACGAACATCGACGTTCAGCGGTGAGAATCTGCGCGGCACCGCGCCATAGCTAAATCCGGAAAAAGTATCGATGGGATAGAACTGATTGCGGCGGCCGGGAATCAGGGCGCCGCCAAATAGCGGGTCAAAGAAATACTTGCCGCGAATTGTGATGGTGAGCGCTTCGTAAGGCTGAGTCGCCAGCGACTGTTTCTTTCCGCGGGCCACCCGCTCGGCTTTCTGGCCCACAGTTTCTGTCGATCGGCGGGTGTAGAACCGGTTCGAAATTCCGTATTCAATTTCATTCGTGTCGGCGATCGCATCAACATAATCAAACCGCAGGATTTCGTTAAAGTTATCGACGCCGGCAATGCGCCGGTACGTAACGTACGGTTCGATCACATGACGAAATCGGACTGAGCCGTCGCTGTGGCGAAAATTGCGCGCCAGCGCCGGCGGGCGCACGTCCAGTTCGAACTCGCCATAGCCGCGCACCACATCACGCGGCGTCACCAGTTGGGTCGTCGGGTCAATCGAATTTGAATAGTAGGTCGCGCGCGCGCCGCCGGTCGCGGTCACCGTCCATCCGGCAAGATTCAGCGGGATAGAAATATTGGGATGAAAGTCGAAGCGCTGCACCACCGAAGGCGTAATGATCGGATCGCGGCCGGTCTCGGCGCGAAAGATGGCCAGGTCCGCGGCTGTCTCTTTGCGGCTGACTCCCTCGACAGCGCTTTCAAACGAGTAATAAACCGGGATTTTTTGAAACCAGCGCAGCGGTGATGGTCGACGATCGAGCGAGACGCTCGGCAACTCACGGATGCGAATCTGGGAATTCTGCAGAGACGTTGCCTGCGAATTCAGGCGAAAGTTGAAACTGTAAGCGTTGTAGTTCTTGTTGATGAAAACCTGCGAGCGCTCTTCCGGGGAAATCGCCTGCTGAATCGAATCAGAAAAAACCTGACGAAAGGCGAGACTGGAAGTGATGTTCACGTCCGCCGCAGCCAGAAATCCGTTGGGGAAGTAGTGGACCGCGTCGATATAGACGCTGGAGCCGCCCTGATCGGGATGGTCGGCGTCCTCACGGTGCCCGAAGATGCGGTCCTTAACGATATAGAAACCCAGATTGAAAAATGAGCGAGAGTTGGCCCGCGTCCTCAGATCTCCGCCAATACCAAGGCCGCGTTTCGAAAACAAATCACCTCGGAGAGTGAAGTCCGCCGAGCGGCCGAGCGTTAAGTAGTAAGCCTCAGAGATACGAAACCCCTTCTCGCCTGAGGCGCTGAAGGTTGGCGTGAGAAAGCCTGAGTGTCGATCGTTGCGCTTTAACGAGAGCGAGGCAAACGGCAGATAGACGATCGGAATCTTCTTGATCCGGAAAGTTGGTGACGAGAGTCTCACTCGATCGCCGGTCTTGATCGTGGCGCGTTTAGCCCGAAAACTCCATTTGGGCACTTCTTCATCGCACGCGGTAATCTGTCCATTAATAACGACGATCGTATCCAGGCTGATCTTTTCGATCCGATCAGCGATGAAGTACATTCGCGTCCCGTCCTGCGTCTGATTGGTGTATCCGGTCGAGTTTATGAAAAAGCCGTTCTTGCTCTTGTAATTCCATTCCGCGCGGCTGCCTGTGATTCGCTGTTGCTCGCCCTGGTCAAAGACAACGTTGCCTTCGGCGACTACTTTGTTAGTAGCTTCGTAAACGGTGATCTTGTCGGCCTGCAGGCGGTAAGTCCCGATACGAGCGTCGACGTTTCCCTCGTCGACTTCGACCAGCGCGCCTTTGGTGCCTGAGACGGTCTTGGTGTTGGCTTCGATGCGCAGCTCGTCGCCCGGCTGAATCAGCGGCGGCCGGCCGGGAGAAGTTTGCCGCCGCACCGGCTGATCCTGCGTCAGCGGGTTAACATTCGGCGTGTCGGTGATGGGGTTTTCAACCTTGCGATCGACAGGGTTGGTTTGTTGCGCGCTAACGACTGCGGCGTACGAGCAAGTGAGAGACACGCACGCCAGCAATGGCAGAATGCGCCTCGCTCGCAACTTGATTGTCGAAGCACTGAAGCGCACGTTTGAAAGCTGCTGACCTCCCGCCCAGCCGTGATCAAAGGGTCTATAATCAATCGCGCCTTCTGCGAAGGCTCACAAGCCGGCAGCAGGCGCGCCGTTTTCATTAACGGAATGCGCCGATGCTAACATGCGCCCGCAACCAGTCACAAGCTGGTTACAGAATGGTTTGGGGTAAGAAGAACGAATCATTTTCCATTTGTCATTTGTCATTTTTCATTGGGCAATCTAAAGGACGCGTTTGATAGAACATCACCCTAACCGCATGAGCTCTTTTGATTTACTCATCGTCGCCGGCGAAGCGTCGGGCGACGCACACGCAGCGGCCCTGGTGCGCGCTTTGCGAGAAGCTGCGCCGGATTCCCAGCTCAACTTTTTTGGCTCAACCGGAGCGCAGATGCGCAACGCGCAAGTTGATTCGGTCGTCAATGCGGATCAGCTGGCAATCCTCGGTCTGTGGGAAGTCGGGCGCGCCCTACCGAAATTCTGGGAAGCATTCCGCGAATTGAAAACCGCGGCCCGTGATCGAAACCCCGCCGCCGCAATCCTGGTCGACTGGCCCGACTTTAATCTGCGACTGGCGCGCTGGCTTGATCGTCGCGGCGTTCCCGTCATCTATTACATCAGTCCGCAATTGTGGGCCTGGCGTTCTTATCGAGCTCGCGCCGTAGCCCGCGACGTTGATCTGCTGCTATCAATTTTGCCGTTCGAGAAAGAGTGGTACCGGGAGCGCGGAATGACGCAGGTCGAGTACGTCGGACATCCTCTGGCGGGAGAAGTAAAGCCTTCCTATGATCGATTGGAGTTCTGCCGCAGAAATAATCTCGATTCATCGCGGCCGCTGATCGCACTGCTGCCGGGCAGCCGTCACAAAGAGTTGGTGCGGATCCTGCCGCCGATGCTGGAGGCGGCGGCAATCATTGCCGAACAGCGGCCTGAAGTTCAGTTTGTCCTGGTCGTTGCACCCAGCCGCGATCCCAAAGAAGCGCAGGAAATTGTGAATGCCAGTCCTTCGGCAGCGCGCCTCGCAGGTTCGTTGCGGATGGTTCATCACGAAACGCGCGAAGCCTTGGGGGCCGCTGACGCTGCAGCCGTTGCCAGCGGCACCGCCACGCTCGAAGCCGCCTTGCTGGCGACTCCACTGGTCATTGTCTACAAAGAATCGGCGCTCAACTGGCACACGCTCGGGAGTCTGATTACGGCAGAGCACTATGGCCTGGCAAATCTAATCGCCGGCCGGCGAGTAGTCACTGAGCTGATTCAGGATCAATTTACCGGAGAGACCCTGTCGCAAGAGCTGCTGGGTTTACTGGACCCGGACCGCAACGCCTCGATGCGGAGTGAATTGAAAGCGGTCGCGGAAAAGATTGGAGAACCTGGTGCTTCACGCCGGGCGGCTGAAACAATCCTGAAGTTCCTCGAGGATCACAAAGCCTGAAAGACTGCCGGAAACGAGATGGGTACGCCGCGCCGATGCGAGGCGGCCGAGCATGTCGACCGCCCCAGTTATTTTCGTCTGACTGCGACCCAACTTCCCTGGGCCTGGCCGTTGAAATCTATAGTTCCGATTAGATTTCCATCCTTCATGCTGGCGTCCATAAGAATGATCGCTCCGCTTGCGCCAGTCAGTTCGATAACCAGCTTGCCGTCCTTTATCACACCTTTCGTGATGCTCGCGCTTCCGATGTCTGAATTGCTGCCACCGGTGACCTTGTCACCTTCGACCTTTAAGCTAAGTGAGAAAGGATAGTTTTGGTCACTGATGTTGGCGATCCCGTCCCATTCTCCTGAGAAGTCGTCGGCCTTTTTCAACTCGACAGGTTCGGATTGCGTTCCACGCGTCAACTCGCCGACGAGCTTGTCTTCGCGCCAGCGAATCTTCAGCTTGCCTAGCGAGCCCTTCTGATCCAAATCCAGCGATAAAGTCCCGTCCGTCACTGCGCCCTTAACTACGTCGAATTGGCCTTGTGGCGTGGTCAGTTGGCCCGAGAACTTTCCCCCTTGATCGACAAGTTGCAGGGTTATCTGTTCGTCACCTTTAGCGGTCTTAAGAACGCCCTGGTATTTTCCGGCGAACACCGGCGACGCAGCAGGTGGGCCTGAGGTGACGGGTTGCTGTGCAACGGTAAGCGTCGCGAAAGCCAGCACCAGAGAAGCAGCCCGTGCACATGAAATCGTGCGAACCAATCTCATTGTAATTCTTCCTTTCGAGTTTTGTGGGGAGACCCTTGAGCGCGCCTAGGTTAACCCAAGTATGACGAGGGCACAATCTGAAGCGGAGATCAGCTGCGTAGCAGCGGTCGTAGCTAAGCCCAAGGCGAGGCTTTGCGAGCC
>JBBPID010000020.1:0-55726 GCA_038040505.1 Acidobacteriota bacterium
TTGGCCGGCAAACCAATCTCTCAAGTTACGACACTAATCTCAATGTTAAGGAGCTTATGTTCTACTCGTTCTTGATCGCACTTCTTTTGTTTACGCCTCTCGCTGAATCCAAGCCGCGGTCGAAGGTAATCACTCTGCAGAGGACCGTGTGTTACGGCACGTGTCCGGAGTACCAACTCACAATCTTCTCGGACGGCGCTGTTGTGTATGAAGGGATTAGTAGCGTTAAGAAGGAAGGTTTAGCAAAGGGCGGCATCAGTCCCAAGAAGTTGCAGGATTTGATCAGCGAGTTTGACAAGATCCATTACTTCAATCTGGAAGACAATTACACACCGGGGAATAAAGTGTGTCCTGAATCAATGACCGACATGCCTTCGGCGATCACCTCGCTGACGCGAAACGGAAAGACCAAGACGATAACTCACTATCACGGCTGCCGCGGACTAAAGACACTTGAACTCCTGACCCAACTCGAAAACAAAGTCGATGCTGCCGTCAACATCAGACAATGGACTGAATGACGCTAACGCACGGCGGTATCGAGTCGGGTCTGCGAGCTGCGAACCGCACCGGCGCTGACACTAATCCGTCGATCCACAAGAGTCCTTTGCGTTGCCACTGCTGACGCAGCTTTTGCCCCAGGGCTCGAGACTTGTACCAGGTTGAGACGTTCAATTGCAGTGTGTGCTCGCCAGCGTAAATTGCTGAATCTCCGCGAACCGCATTGCTGTTCATGAGCGGGACACCAACCATAATCTCGCGTTCATAAACGGAACCGGGAGCCAAAGTCAGAAAGACCTTGCCCGGCGAGTCTTGTTCGATCGGTTCGAACTCTTCGTCAAAGTATCGCGAGTTAAGCACCCAAACTTCGTAGGGTCCCGCCGGGTTTCCCACCGCGCTGCGGATTCTGGTTTGGAAAAACAGATCGTGACCCTTGTAGAGAATCAGTCTCTCTGTCCCCAGATTCCGGTAACGCACCTTCACGGTCAGCAGTAGTGAGGCGGCTTCCGGGTTAATTGAACAATAGCTTTGAGAGACTATCGCGGCCGTTAACTCGAGTGGAGGTTTTGGCGGTTTAGATTGCGCAGTGGTTGAGGTCCAGGAACATATTAAGAGAGAAACAATGACGGGGATGCGAACCATAAAGGTGGCTTCAAAATGAAGTAACTTCGTGTTGCTTGGTGTGATTTAGTGGATCCGTTTTGGTTAGCAAACGGACGATCCACGAAATTACACGAATAACACGAAGATGTTTCGCTCGTGCAAGGTCGATCACGGGGGACACAAGAACAAGAAACTTACTTCAACCGCGCGCCATTGGGCACGTCTTCGGCAAAAGTGGCGATCACCGGCTTGCCTTCCTCGCCAACCGAAGCTGCCAGCAGCATGCCCTGCGATTCGTATCCGCGCAGCTTGCGTGGTTTCAGGTTCGCCACGATGACAATCTTGCGGCCAACCAAAGATTCCGGTTCGTAGTACTGGGCGATACCGGCGAGAATCTGGCGCGGCTTCTCTTCCCCGATATCGACGGTTAGCAAGAGCAGCTTGTCGGCTTTCGGAATTCGCTCGGCGGTGCGGACTTCGCCCACGCGCAGATCGACTTTGGTAAAGTCAGTTATCTCAATGTAATTGACCAGGGCGGCCGCATCGGGTGCGGCATCAGCCTGGGTCGCAGGCGTGGCTCGTTCGTCCGTCGTGGCTGAGGCGTGAGCGTCCGGCACAGCGTCGGCTTCGGTTGTGTGTTGTCCTGAGCCGGAGGCAGCTGCGGACCCGCTTTTTATCTCGTCCATAGTTTTTGCCTTATCCATGCGCGGAAACAACGGTTTCACTTCGGCGATCTGAGTGCTTCCCAACCCGCCCCACTTCAACTCTGCCGGATTGATCTTCGAAAGGTCGTCGGTTAATCCAAGCTGGGCATAAATCCCGCGGGCGGCGTTCGGCATGACCGGATACAGCAGCACGCTCAACCAGCGCAGACACTCCGCTGCCCGGTACAAAACCGCATTCAATGCTTCCCGCTGTTTAGCTTCCCGCGCCAGGTCCCAGGGCTTGGCGTCTGAGATCATCTTGTCGGCATGCGCTACGATGCTCCACGCTTCTTCCAAAGCTTTACTAAAAGCGAGCTCGTCAAAGTAGCGAATCATCTGATCGCGCGCCCGGGTGACGAATTTCGAGATAACGGCCTCGTCCGTATCGATGCCGGCCCGTTTGGCCGGCAATATTCCGGCGTCGGAAATATTTCCGGCCGGAATTTGTCCTTCGCAGTAACGCTGAATCATGGTCAGCGTGCGGCTGGAAAGATTGCCGAGTCCGCTGGCCAGATCGCTGTTGGTGCGATCGATTAGGCCTTCATAGCCAAAGCGACCGTCCTGGCCGAATACCATTTCGCGCAGACAGAAATAACGAATCGCGTCAGTCGAAAAATGTTTGTTTAGCACGTCGAGCTCGATCGTGTTGCCGAGCGTCTTGGACATTTTCCGGCCGGCCGGATCCAGCCACATTCCATGCGCCACAATCGCGCGCGGCTGCTCGACGCCTCCGGCCATCAGGAACGCCGGCCAGTAGATCGCGTGAAACCGCAGGATGTCCTTCCCGACCACATGCAAGGCGGGCCAGAACTTGTCAAAGCCGACAGCGCGCTGCTGCTGCTCGTTGCCAAAACCGATCGCGGTGATGTAATTCGTCAGTGCGTCGAACCAGACGTACATCGTGTGTGCGGGATCACCCGGGACCGGCACCCCCCAACTGACGGAAGTCTTCAAACGGCTTACTGACAGGTCCTGCAAACCGCTTTGGACAAAACTGCGAACTTCATTACGGCGAACCTCTGGTTGCACAAAATCGGGGCGGTCCTCATACAACTTCAGCAAGGCTTCACCAAAGTCGCTCAGCCGAAAGAAATAGCTTTCTTCAGAGACTCGATCCAATTTGGTCTCATGCACGAGACAGGTCGGCGGCTCGTCCGGATTCTCCGGTTTCGCGTATTCATCTTCGGTCTTATAAGCTGCACAGGGAGCGCAAAACCAACCTTCATAATGTCCCTTGTAGATGGCTTCGCGACCCTTGGGCGTTTTGGCTTTAGCGACGCGATTCCAGAACTCACTGACACCCTGGCAATGAAAAGGTTCCGTCGTGCGCATGAAGATGTCATAACCGCCGTGGGCCCGGTCGAGCCCGAACGCGGCGGTCATCTTCGTGAAATAGCTCACGACATAGTCCGCCTGTTCCTGCGGCGTGCGGTTGTTGCGCTGCGCGGCGCGTTCGATGTTGATTCCGTGTTCGTCGGTGCCGGTAAGGAAAAACGTTTCAATCCCGCGCTGTCGCTGGCGTCGCGCGATCGTGTCGGCCACGAGCATCGTGTAAAGGTGACCCAGATGCGGCAGGCTGTTGGCGTAATAGATGGGTGTGGTGACGTAGAAGGTTTTCATCCGGAGGACGCAGCCCGGTCGAAACTAAATATTACTTCTCAGAGCGTTTGCTAGTATCATACACTCGCGCGATCAGGGGCAAACTCAGTCTAGCGGCAGCGGATGCAGCTATCGTTGAGTGGCCTTACCAACCTCAATCGAGATTGCTGGTTTTGGAAGAACCAAAAAGAGACTTGATCGAGACAGCGCCGACCGTCGAGCAGTTTCGCGGAATCTCCTTCACCTTTGATCTGTGTCCGGTTGAAAAGGAGCCCGGATTTGACGAGCCGCTGGTGGAAATGCTGGTGAGGAATGAAGCTCCGGCAACTTTCTTTGTTTCGGGACGGTGGGCGGCGCGGCATGAACCTCAATTAAGAAATCTGCTGGCAGTCCCCTTCTTCGAGTTCGGAACTCACGGGTATGCCCATGCTCATCTGCCCCAGTTGGACCGGCACGGACAGCGTGAAGAGATCGAAACCGCGGTAGTCCTGTTGCGCGAACATTTCGACCGCTCCACCACTCTCTTCCGTCCGCCGTTTGGCGAGTATAATGACCTGACTCTGAAACTGCTGGACGAGCTCGGCCTTCGCTTTGTGCTCTGGAACGTCGTCTCACGCGACCCCGATTCAACGCTCGGCCGGCATGAAATTGTCGAGAACGTAACCAAGCAAGTGCGTCCGGGCAGCATCGTCATCTTTCATGCTAACGGAAAGGGCAACCATACCAAGGGCGTGATCGAGGACATTTACTCTGAGTTGACTGAAAACCGCTGCCTGGTGCCGGTTACCGTTTCCGAATTGCTCAGTCAGCGCGATGCATCTCTTGCCAAATATCAGAGCCTACAAAACGACTGATCGCGAAACGCTAATCTCGATCCTGCGCATTTCAGAGCCGTGGCACACTCTGGGATATGGCGCACCGGACTGGGAAAAGCTATTCGCGATTATTGAAGCTGGTCCGCCGCGTGAGTCGTACGTCATCGAATGCGACGGTGAGCCGGGCGGGTTTGCAGTCGTACGGCGGCAATTTCTTTTTGGCGATTATCTCGAGCTGCTGGCAATCTCGCCGTCGCTGCGCGCTCGTGGCCTGGGACGGGAACTCCTCACTCATATAGAAGCGAAAGTCTTCGCCCGCGCGAAGAATTTCTTTGCCTGTGTCTCAGATTTCAGCACCGACGCGCGCCGGTTTTATGCGCGCCAGGGCTATACGGAAATAGGACGGCTGGAAAACCTTTTGGTTGCTGGACGCGACGAGATTCTGATTCGGAAGACGATCGGCCCGGCGCGTTCGTGAGCCACACCTCTATCTTCGCTGCGCCTTTGCAAACTCATCGTCCGGATTGAATCGGGGCATGGCGTTCATGTCCGCCACTCGCCGGCCGATCGCCAAGGCAAAGTCGGCCTCCTGAATCAGTCCGCGAAAATCCCAGTCGTCGCGATATTCATCTGAAGGCTGGTGATAATGGGCCTCGTTGTACTCGCGAAACTTCTTTTCGCCCCAGCCGGGCGGTCGGCCGACATAATCACTTCCCTCTTTCAGGCTGATCGACGGGACGCCTACCTTAGCAAACGGAAAATGATCGGAACGGTAGAACGAGCCCTGCTCGGGGCGTGGATCGGGCGAGATGCGCAGCCCGCGCTCTTTAGCGATGGCGTCAACGATGGCCTTTAAGGATGAGCGCTCGGCGCCGAGGGGCACAAAGTCGTTCGTCGGACCCAGGATGTTCATTGAATCGAGGTTGACGTTCGCGGCCGTCTTTGCCAGCGGTACCAGCGGATGCCTTGAATACCATTCAGCGCCGATCAGCCCCTGCTCTTCAGCCGTGGGAATCAGGAACAGAATAGATCGCCGCGGGCGCTCAGCCACCGGCAAGCTGGACAGGACCCGCGCGATTTCGATCACCGAAGCCACGCCGGTCGCATTGTCCAGCGCGCCGTTGTAGATCGTGTCGCCGTTCTTGTTAGGCGAGCCGATACCCAAGTGGTCCCAGTGAGCTGAGAAGACCACGTACTCGTCGCGGAGCTTCGCGTCCCGGCCGGTCAAAATCGCCGCGACATTTGGCGCTTCGACTCGCTTTACTTCACTGTTCAGATCGAGCGAGGCGGTAAGGTTCAGCTTGACTGGTTTAAAGTCACGCGAGGCAGCCTGCTTTCTTAACTCATCCAGATTCTGACCCGCCAGCGCCATCATCCGTCGGGCCGCGTCGTCGGTCATCCACGAACGCACTTTTAGAAATGGTGTCTTGTCGGCTGCCGTCCGCGCGATGTCGAATCGCCACGATCCGTTTGAGGTGCGCACTACGCCCCACGGATATCCGGCGGACTCGTTGGTGTGCAGCAGCAAAGCGCCCGCCGCTCCGCGTCGCGCAGCTTCCTCGAATTTGTAGGTCCAGCGGCCATAGTACGTCAGCCGGCGCGCGCCAAACAGATCCGGCTCGTCTTTGGTTGCCGGCGGATCGTTGACCAGCATCACCAGCACCTTGCCGCGATAGTCTTCCGCCGGGCCTTTGTAATCGTTCCATTTCTGTTCCGGCGCGTCGATGCCATAGCCGACAAAAACCAACTCGGTGTTCACCGCAACATGTTCCGTCTGCGCGCCGGTGAAAGCGACGAAATCGTCGGAGAACTTAAACGCTTCAGCTTTCTCCGGCCCGTTGATGCGAAGCTCGGTCTTTGGATCGGCCTTAACGCCCACCAGCGACACCGGTTGCCAGAAGCTGCCTTTTGCGCCGGCGCCTTTCAAACCCAGCGCTTCGAATTGTTCGGCGATGTACAGCGCGGCGGTTTCTCCGCCTTTCGCGCCAGTGCCCCGGCCTTCCAGGCGATCGTCGGAAAGAAACTTGATGTGTGCGCGCAAGGCATTTTCACTAAACGGGCTGGGGAGACTGGCGGTGCGCCGCGAGACTCGCTGTGCAGTCGCGGTAGCGGTGATGATTGAGCAAAAGACTGCAAGCCCCAGAAATATTCTTAGCCTCATATTTACTTTCCCTAGCGGAATTCGACAGGATTCACAGGATTAATTGGCAAGTATCTTTCCCTGTAAATCGTGTAAATCCTGTCAAAACTTATTTCGTACCTCCGGTGATCAGCGACATCGCTTCTGCGCGGGTCCGCGAATCTTTGCGAAACCCGCCGAGCACGGCTGAGGTCACGGTGGTGGCGCCCGGCTTCTTAACTCCGCGCAGAGTCATGCAGGTGTGCTCAGCTTCGATTACCACCATCACTCCCAACGGATCGAGAAGCTCAAAAAGCGTGTTCGCGATCTCTGAGGTCAATCGTTCCTGCAATTGCAAACGGCGCGCAAAGGTTTCCGCCAGGCGGGCAAGTTTTGAGACGCCGAGAATGTTGCCGTGCTTGGGAATGTAGGCGATGTGACACTTGCCCACGAACGGCGCCAGGTGATGCTCGCACAAAGACGCAATGCTGATGTCTTTAACGATCACCATTTCGTCGTGTTTGTTTCCGGACAAGGGCACGATGTGCTGGCTCGGATCCTCACGCATCCCCGCCGTTAGTTCGGCGTACATCTCGGCAACGCGTTCGGGCGTATCACGCAGGCCTTCGCGGTCGGGGTCTTCGCCGATGCCCTCGAGAATTAAGCGCACGCCTTTGGCGATCCGCTCGAGGTCGACCGAACTTCCTCGCTTCGCCTTCGGCCCTTTCCGCTTGATGTCTGTGACTTTTGCGCTCATTTTGAAGTGCGGTGGCTCGTTCTCATCCGGTCGCTATCCCGACTGGTCGGCATTTTGACTTAGGTACGCAACCCGCGCGGATTCCTGAACCTCGCGCACTGCCACCCCGGCCTTTCGCGCGGCCTCCCGGCATTGCTCAAATTCGGGCATCGCGTTTACGGCGCCATTTGTCTGATTGCTGATACGTGCAATTTTAACATCAATCGGCCCAAATTGCGTCTCAACGCGGACAGTCTCGCGGGCCAGCGCCCGGCGCAAAACCTCGTAACTGCGCGCGCCGATCGTCGTGGTTTCGGCAAAGAGCACTTGCAGGAATTTTTCGCGCTCGCCGGGCCGGCACAGGATTGAGATCAGCATGCCGGGGCGGTTCTTCTTCATCTGCACCGGGGTCAGAAAGCAATCCAGGGCCCCAAGTTCGAGGGCGCGCTCCATCACGTGTCCGACGAGCTGAGGTGACATATCGTCGACATTGGTTTCGATTATCAAAAGCGACTCATCGTCCCGCACCTCTCCAGCTTCGGTTTCGCCTAAGAACAGGCGCAGCACATTCGGAAACTGTTTGTGATCCCGCGTGCCGGCGCCATAACCATTCGCTGCAACTCTCATCGCGGGCATAGGTCCAAACTCTGTGCAAACTGTAGTGATGATCGCTGCGCCGGTGGGCGTCACAAACTCGCCTTCGATGTCACCGGCATAGATTGGTTTTCCTTTAAGCAATTCAGCTACCGCCGGTGGCGGAATCGGAAACCGGCCGTGCGCCATCTGGGCCATGCCGGTGCCAACCCGCAGAGGCGAACAAACGAACTTTTCGACTCCCAATAAGTCGAAACCGATAGCTGCGCCGCAGATGTCGATTATCGCATCGAGCGCTCCCACTTCATGAAAGTGAATCTTCTCAACCGGCTGGTTGTGTACGCGGCTTTCGGCTTCAGCCAGACGCGAAAAGATCCGCGCGGCGCGATCCTTGACGGGATCGCTCAAGTTAGAGTCATAAATAATCTTGAGTATGTCAGCAAGATGGCGGTGCGCGTGCTCGGGCGCAGTCTTGACGCGGGCATAGGCTGCGCTGATTCCGGAACGATCGACACTTTCAAAATCTATCTGCCAGCCGCCGACGCCGAGCAGTTTAAGCTGCTCAACCAGGGCGCTCTGATCCACGCCGGCACCGATTAGCGCGCCGAGAATCATGTCGCCGCTGGCCCCGGCGAAACAGTCAAAATAGAGAGTCTTCATCTAATGTTTGTGTCAGAAGCCCAGGCGTCGGCACGAACCAATTCCTTCAATCGAGTCGAGGCCAATGGAGTCGGATCCCAATTTAGCGGCGTTTAGAATACCAACTTTAGTTGCGTTCTTTCTTGCTTAGCAAAAGCCCGACTAAAGTCGGACTCTGAACACCGCTTATCAAAGTAGGTCACTACCGACCAATGGCCGTGCCCTCTCTAACGGTCGGGCTCCTGAAACATCAGCGGCAGGATCTCTCCTGCTTTCCCGGTCAGCACTTCATCGCAGGAATTTGAAAGCGGCGTGCGCTCGGGATTGACTTCAACGACATACGCGCCGGCTGCATGCGCTACTTCCGGAATCAGCGCCGCCGGGTAAACAACCGCCGACGTGCCCACCACAAAACAGAGGTCGCATTCCGCGGCGCGCAGGGCAGCGTTCTCGTACGCACCGGGCGGCAACATTTCGCCAAATAGAACTACGTCCGGTCGCAGATGACCGCCGCAGTCCTTACAGGCAGGAACGCCATCGTCGAAATTCAACTCGCGTACATCGTGCCGGGCGCTGCAATCAAGGCATCGGGCTCGCCAGATGTTGCCGTGTAATTCAATCACCTCACGCGAGCCGGCCGCTTGATGGAGCCCGTCAATGTTTTGCGTGACCATGGTGCAATTTCGAAACCTCTCCTGCCAGCCCGCAATCGTCACATGAGCGGGGTTTGGCCTTAACTTCTCGAGTAGGCCGCGACGGTAATTGAACCATTCCCAAACCGCAGGCAAATCACGCTGAAGCATTCCAGCCGACGCGATCAGGTCAAAAGGCATTCCTTTCCAAACCGCTGTATTGCCGCCACCGCGAAATGTCCGAACGCCCGACTCAGCCGACACTCCGGCGCCGGTAAGTACCAAAACATTTTGCGCGGTGCGAAAGCGCGCGCTTAGTTCTTCGGAGACGAGTTCTTTTGTTTGCGCCTGCATCTTCGGGTTCGGATGGTAACAAAGCGTCTGGCGAGCCGCAATTTCGCGATTCGCGTTCAATTCAATACAATAGCCGTTTTGCTCGTAACGCTCCTTTTCGGATTTGTCGAAACCTGTGAACCTGATCGAACTTCAAAACAAACTTAAGGCTGCAATTCGCGCCGCCGCGGCCGAGTCTTACGCGGTCGAGCTGGAAGAAGTCGCCGGTGAAGTGCCTCCGCGAACGGAACTTGGCGACCTGGCTTTTCCCATCGCCTTTGAACTGGCGAAGCAAATCAAGAAAAAGACGGGTGAGAAACAGGCGCCTCGCGCGATCGCCGAATCGTTAAAGTCCGCGCTGGAAAGAATCGAAGAAGTAGCGCGGGTCGAAGTTGCCGGCGCCGGCTATCTCAATATTTTCTTTGACCGTCCCAGACTTATCGCCGAACTCGCTGGTGAGGCTGCGGTGGCCGAACCGATAGCTAACCAGCGCAAGCTGATGGTCGAGCACACCAGCATTAATCCGAATAAGGCCGCGCACATCGGCCACGTGCGCAACTCGGTTTTGGGCGACACTTTTGTGAATATCCTGCGCGGCGGCGGAGACCATGTCGAGGTGCAAAACTATATCGACAACACGGGCGTGCAAGTCGCAGATGTCGTCGTCGGATTTATGCACATCGAAAACATGACGCTGGCAGATATCAAGGCGCTCGACAATTCACTTCCTGCAGACCGGCCCTTTGATTTTTACTGCTGGGATCTTTACACGCGAGTGGGCGCGTTCTATCGCGAAGGCGGCGTCGACGACAAACCAAACCCTGAGCGCGTCAAACTTCGTAATGATGTTTTGCATGCCATCGAAGCCGGCGACAGCTCGACGTCAGAGTTGGCCGACTATGTCGTCACCCGGAATGTTGAGCAGATTCTCGACACGATGGAGCGTCTGGGAATTCGTTACGACTTGCTGGCCCGCGAGTCCGAGATTCTGCATCTGCACTTCTGGGAGCGCGCCTTTCAGTTGATGAAAGAGCGCGGCGCGCTGCATCTCGCCGAGGAAGGACGCAACCGCGGCTGCTGGGTGATGCCGTTCGAGTCGCATACCGGCACCGAGGAACACGATTCGGACAAGATCATTGTGCGCTCAAATGGGACGGTGACCTACACCGGCAAAGACATCGCATATCAGCTTTGGAAACTGGGCGAGCTTGGCCTTGATTTCAATTACAAACCTTTTCGCGCTTTCACCGATGGTCATGCGACCTGGGTGACCACGACTGAGCCGAATGCCGAAGTCCAACCCGAAGTGCCGCGACCGAACTTTGGCGGCGGGGCGATTGTCTACAACGTCATCGATTCGCGTCAGTCTTATCCGCAGGATATCGTCCGCAAAGGCGTCGCTGCCGTAGTGCCTGAACTCGGCGAAGAAGCAAGTGTCCATCTTTCGTACGAAATGGTGGCCCTGTCGCCGGGGGCTTGCGAGGAGCTCGGCATCGAACTGTCGGCCGAAGATCGAAAGCGGCCGTACATCGAGATGAGCGGCCGCAAAGGTCTTGGGGTCAAAGCGGATGATTTAATTAATCGCCTCGAAGCGGACGCCCTGGCCGAGGTGAAAACGCGGCATCCCGACCTATCGGATTCAGAGAGCCGAGCCACCGCGCACGCAATCGCCGTCGGCGCGCTGCGTTACTTCTTGCTCAAGTTCACGCGGAACTCAGTTATCGCGTTTGACTTTAAAGAGGCCCTTTCGTTCGAAGGTGAGACCGGGCCCTACTGTCAGTACGCCGCGGTCCGAGCCAATTCGATCTTCAGGAAGCTGAATGAGGTCAGCACCCAAAGCGACGCGGTTTCGTTAACCGAAAAGGACGCCGTCGCAAACGTCCTCTCCGGTGAAGTGGGTGATGAGATTTGGTCGCTGCTGGTTCTCGCGGCTCGATTGGAGGAAGCAAATAGCCAGGCGATCGCCAGTGCCGAGCCGGCTTTTCTCGCCAAATACGCCTTTAATCTGGCCAAGGCTTTCAACCTCTTCTATCACCGCCACCGGATTATCGCGGAAGAAGACCCGGTTAAGCGCGCGGTCCTGATCACGGTTGCGGATTACACTCGGCGACAATTGACGGAGGCGCTGGAGAGACTTGGGATAGCGGTGCCGGAAAGAATGTGAACAGTCAAACTTGCGGCCCTTCTTCCGATTTGATGGGCCTTGCTTTCAAGCACAACGGCTCGCTGATAGAATATCAGTCAGATGACGACAGGAATGCAGTTCGTAACAGACGGCGACGGCGAAAGGACGGGCGTAATTCTTTCGTTAGAGCAGTACGAGAGCCTATTGGAAGACGTTCATGATCTCGCGGTAGTTCGAGATCGGCGGGACGAAGACCCGATCTCTTTCGAAGAACTGAAGGAACGAATAAAACTTTAATTATGCTAATCGTCATGAAAGCCGACGCCACCGAAGCGCAGATTGCGCACGTGTGTGACGTCATCGCTGAATTGGGGTTCAAGCCCCACCCGATGCCCGGCGCGACTCGGACGGCCATCGGGATTACCGGTAACCAGGGAGCCGTCGATCCGACTCGTTTCGAAAACCTCCCCGGCGTCGCTGATGCGATTCGCGTTAGCAAGCCATACAAGCTAATCAGTCTCGACCTGCGACCGGAAAAAACCATTGTCCGAGTTGGTGACGCCACCATCGGTGGCGATGAACTGGCGATTATTGCCGGCCCTTGCGCCATCGAAAGCCACGCGCAGGCCTTTGCGGTGGCCGAAGCTGTGCGACGCAGCGGCGCGCGGTTCTTTCGCGGTGGCGCTTTTAAGCCGCGGACGTCGCCCTACGCTTTTCAGGGACTAGGTGAAGAAGGTCTGAAGATTCTGGCGGAAGTGCGCGACACCTACGGTTTGAAGATTGTGACCGAAGCGCTGGACGAAAACGGCGTCGATTTGGTCGAGCGCTACGGCGACATGATTCAGGTGGGCGCCCGCAACATGCAGAACTTTTCGCTGCTGCGTCGCGTCGGTAAATCAAAGCTTCCGGTGCTACTGAAGCGCGGACTCTCGGCCACGCTGGATGAATGGCTCCTGGCGGCCGAGTACGTGATGTCAGAAGGAAACTACAACGTGGTTCTGTGCGAGCGCGGAGTGCGCACGTTTGCCCAGCACACGCGGAACACTCTTGACCTGGCTTCGATTCCGGCGGTGCGCCGCCTTTCGCACCTTCCAGTCGTGGTCGATCCGTCGCACGGGACCGGAAAGAACTATATGGTTATCCCTTTGGCCTGCGCGGGTGTGGCGGTCGGGGCTGATGGCTTGATCGTCGAGGTTCACGATCAGCCGGAGCGCGCTTTATCTGATGGCGCCCAGGCCCTCACTCTCGATCAGTACGATCAGCTGATTCAGGAAGTGCGGCCGATCCACGAAGTCGTCGCGCCTCAGCCGGTTTCCTAAACTACTCCGGGCCAGCTCCCCTTAAGATCTGTATCAAGTTTGCGTTGAAAGCCGAGCGCGGAATTACTTTGTCGAATCCTGCCTGTACCGCTTGCCTTTGAAGCTCAGTTTGCACGTGCGAAAAAAATCCCAGCAGCGGAATCAAGCTGAGTTCCTGATCGGCTTTCAACTGTTTGGCGAGTTCGTTTGGGTCGACCTTTTGAGAATGAAGATCGCAGATAATTAGCGCGGGTGGATCGCGGCGAGCGCCCTCGAGCAACGCGTCAATGGTACGCGCGAAGCGCGGCGTGACCCCGACCTGCTCAGCCGTGCCCCGTATTTTCGAGGCGAAGAAGAGATCATCAACCACTGCGATTACGCTTCTGGTCATCTCGCTTTGTGAGTTCGATTCGTGTTCATTTCGTTTAAATTCATGGATCGTCCGTGGCCGCGAGTTTACGATCCCACTAAATCACACGAACAATCGCGAAATAAAACATTCCCAGGTTTTAGACCAGCCGCGGCCGACCTTCAGGGAGCCTCGATTCAGACAACCCGCACTTGCTAAGGCGCGCGCTTCTGAAACATCATCCCTCCGTGAACCAGGCAGCATCAGCATTCGATTTTGCCGCGCGCCCGAACCAGGGCATTGAGTTTGGGAATCAGACCGCCCTGGCTGAGGCCAATGAACCTCGAACGCGGTTGGTTCTCGCCTCGTACAACATTCGCTATGCCGTTGGCAGCCACCTGATTCCCTCGGGCTTGTTACGGAAGGTCGGTTACAACTTTCCTCGTCCCCGGCCGCATGCCGTCTCCCGAAATATTCAAACTGCGGCAAGGATATTTTCCGAAAACGAACTGCTGCCGCGGCCCGACATCATAGCATTGCAAGAGGCGGACAAAGAGACAGCCCGCGCCGGTGGTCAACATGTGGCGGCCAGTCTGGCGGCGGAATTGAATCTGCCTTACGTCCATGTCGGCGCCGGGATTCCGCGCGGCGTAAAACCTGAAGAGCGTGAATGGTGGCTCAATTTTGAAGAGCAGATTGGACTTCAAGATCCGGGAGACACCGGGGTTGCTTTGCTCAGCCGGTTGCCGGTGCACGATGTCGCCAGGATCGATTTGCCCTGGCACACGTGCGCCTGGCGGCCAAGGCTGGCGATGGGCGTGAGCATTGAATTGGCAACAAGGCCGGTCCGGCTATTTAATGTTCACGTCGATCCGCATGGACCGCTCGACAACCAGCACCAGCAACTCGAAGTCGTGCTGGAACACGCCGCTCGTCATGATGGGCCGACGATAATTGCCGGCGACTTCAATACGCTTTCAAAGCAAAAAGCTTTGGAGATCCGCAAACTGATGGAGTCTCACGACTACGAGACTCCGTTTCCTACCGGCACGGCAACCTGGCGTGGGGCGGGGCTGCATTTTCACGCTGACTGGATCTTTGTTAGGGGCGTGCGAGTAAATCGATGGGGAGTAGTCAGGCCTTTAAGTGTATCCGATCACTGGCCTATTTGGGCCGAACTAGAACTACAAAACCGTGCTTAGTACTTTGTGCTTTGTACTTTGCCCTCGCGCCACAACTACGGCAGCCACACAACGGAGGACTTCAGATTCAGCGATTGACAGGAATGCCAAGTTCAAAGCACAAAGAACAAAGTACGTCTTATGAAAATCACCAGTCGCGATAATTCCCTGCTCCGCCGGGCGCGCTCAGTGCGCGACGGCAAGGAAATTGATTCGATCTATATCGAAGGCTTGCGTCTGTGTGAAGAAGCTCTGGCTTCGAGCCTGACCATAGAAGCGGTGATCTATTCCGAGGAGCTCGGACGTAAGGAGCGCGCCGCGAAATTGATTCAAGGACTAACCGGCGCCACAAACAACGTCGCTTCGGTGAGCGAAAAACTGCTCGCTTCGATCTCCTACACAAAAACTCCGCAAGGAATTTTAGTGCTCGCTTCGCGCCCGGCCCACGATGAGATCAGCTTTAAGAAAAGACAGGCCGCGACTCCTCTGATAGTTGTCATGTTGGGAATCAATAATCCGGTCAATGTCGGAGCTATTCTCCGAGTCGCCGAAGCCGCGGGCGCCACCGGCGTGATCGCGACGCAAAACACTGCCGATCCGTTTTCGCCAAAAGGTTTGCGCGGCGCGATGGGCTCAGCGTTTCGCCTGCCGATCTGGGAAGATGCGGATTATCCTAAGGTAGTCGATTGGTGTCAAAGCTCAGGAATCAAGCTGCTGGCAGCAGACGTCAACGCCTCAACGACGCATGTTGATGTCAGCTGGAAAGACCCTTGTGCGTTGATCCTGGGCCCCGAATCCACCGGACTGACGCCTGCGCAGATTCAAGATGCGGATCAGACAATTAAGGTTCCGATGCAGGGGGAGGTCGAGAGCCTGAACGTCGCGGTTGCCGCGGGCGTCATACTTTACGAGGCGGCCCGCCAGAGAAAATGGATTCAGCTACCCGATTCGACTGAATGAGTGAAGCGGCCCCAAACAGTTTGAAGCCTATTGCCCGGTAGGCGCGAAAGAAGAGCTGTACCACCTGACGACTAGATTAGAGCCGATGCCCCCCGGCTACTATTGAAGTCCGGACTCAAGAGCATCCATGCGCTTGTGAACGAGGCGCTGGTCGGCGCGAACCTGGAGGACATCCTGGTTGAGAACGTCGAGCTTTCGATTGAGATCTTCAACCCCTCTCTTGACCTCGAGGATTTCCGTCAATGCCCGCTCCCAGATGGGTTTGGTGTCCAGCGCTCTGGCTTCCAACGCCTGCACGCGAGTGTCCAAACCATCTAATCGCGTGTCAACGCGATCCAATCGCGCGTCTACACCATCGAACCGCGCCGAAAACCGCGTTTCCATCATGTTGAAGCGCGCATCAATCGAATCAAACCGCGCAAAGACGCGCGCTTCGAACGAGCTGCCACCAGGAAGATCTCGCGTCCGCTCTTCATTCATTGGCCAAATTATGAGACCTTATCCTTGTTCTTTCAAGCACAAACATTGTTCGGCTTGATTCGCTGCAGGGACTCAGGATAAGGCTAGCTGCCCAAAGTTTGCATCAGCGAAGCGGGAAGACAGAAAGATACAAAGTAGTGTATTTTGTTCTGGACTTACCAATAGAAAGCCGGAATAGAACACCGTCTCGGAATTTTCGTATTCTGATTTATGGCTGACAAACAGAATCCATCAAAACGCCGCCGCGACACCGTCCTGCCGGAGCGAATTATGCGCCGCATGCTGGAAGGTGTCGGCGACGTGGTCGACCGCAAGCTCGGCCGCACTGTCGATCCCCGATCCGGGCTCTCCAGCGACCAGCTCATTACGCGCATGAACAAGTTGATTGACGAGCGGGTCCGCGAGGAAAAAGGCAAGGGTCGGATCGCTCCCCATTTCCTGAAACTGAAAGTCGAATGGGGGACCCATTCCGAAACTCCTGAGGAAGTGACCCAGCGACTGGAAACTGAAATCCTGGCGGCGGCAATCGATCACATTAACGACAATCGCTATCGCACGCTGGCTCGAGTGCAAATCGAAACTGAGGTCGACATTTTTACCAGCGGCATGTCCGTCGATCCGACTTTTGGCGAGTTCGAAGAAGAGCTGCGTCAGAAAGATCTGGAAAAGAAGCTGGGAAAGAAAATCAAGGCGCCGACCCAGGACAGCACTTTGACAATAGCGGCGCGAGTTACACTGCCCGAAGGTGGGCGTGACGTCGAGTTACAATTCGTGCCCGGCGGCCGTCGCCTGAACGTGGGCCGGGGCACCGATAACGATCTCCACTTGAATCATTCGAGTGTCTCCAAGATTCACGCGGCCCTGAAGATGGATAATCTTGGCACTCTACTGGTTGCCGACACCGGCTCGACCAACGGCACTCATATTAACGGCGTGCGCATGGCCTATGGCGAAGCGCGGCCAATTGCAGACGGCGACGTCGTAGCGTTCGGCGAAGTCGAAGTTCGCTTCCGCAGAGTCGATTCGTGACATGACGCGCGTACTGCTTTTCCTGCAAACCGCTACACCTACGCCGACTCCGACTACTACGCCGGAGAAACTTCCCGCGTGGCTGACGCTGATTTATCTCTCTGGGATCGCGCTCGTCATTCTGCTGCTCCTGATTTCCCTGGTCCGCCTGTGGCTGAAAAGATCTCCCAGCGCTGCCACCGCGCCGGCAAGTTTGCCGGGAGAAATCCGCAAACGTCTGGGCTCTACCACCACAAATCGCGGCCTGCGCGCCTGGCGCTGGCTATTCGCCGTCGTGGCGTTGAGCATGTTCGGTTTTCACGTTTACTGGGCGCGCTATGCTTACGAACGCAACGCCAAGTTCCAGGAACTGAGTTACAAAGACCTGCGCAACCGCCGTCTTTCGGAATCAACTCTCCGCGGCTGGCTTTACGATCGCAAAGGCCGGCCCCTCGCTTACTACAAGAAAGAAGCTGAAGGCGACATTCAGCGCGAATATCCGATGGATGCGGCGCTGGCCCATCTCTTCGGATCCGACCGGGGCGAAGCCGGCCTGGAGCGCGCGATGTTTGGCACCGAAAGCGGCGCGGTTCCGGAAGTCTGGCAAATCATCAAAGGCCAAACGGTCGAGCAGAAGCTGAATAAAGACTACAAGCTGACCATCGATCTCGATATCCAACAAGCCATCGTCGATCAGCTCAAGGGTAATCACGGCGCGGTCGTGATATTCAATCCGCAAACCGGCGATGTCCTGGGTATGTACAGCAATCCCTCGTACAGCTTGAAGGACGTGCAGGACGAGACTAAGTGGCTGCGCCTGGATCACGACCGGAAAGAACAGCCGCTCTTGAATCGGGCGATGCGGGAGTACTACGTGCCCGGATCGACGTTCAAAACTGTGATGATGTACGCCGCTTTTCGGAACGGCATGCAGGACACTCGCTTCAATACCAGCGGTATGTTTTCCCCGGCGGGCTGTGGCCGGACGATTACCGACGACGGCGGTGGGTGCCATGCCTGCGGCAACATCGGAATAGATGTAGCCTTTCAGCAGTCGAGCAATATCTATTTTTCATATCTCGGGACGCAATTAGGCGGCGAGAAGATTCGCGATACGGCGAAACTCCTGGGCATGGGTGCTTATGACAGTCTTAGCGGTGAGGGGCAGGGACGGCGCGAACCGGAGATTTGGAACGCCAGCAGCAACGCTATCAGGAATGCGATCGCGCCTACAGAATCCTGGCTCAAAGCCGGCAAGAAATCGACCCGTTGCGAGCTGATGTATGAAGGGTACGGCCAGGGATACGCTTCGCAGATGACCCCCTTTCAAATGGCCATGGTTATTGCGGCGGCAGCGAATCTGGAAGGCAAGCTGATGCGGCCGAGAATTGAATTCGATCGGCCACCCGAAATGTTCGCCCAGGTGCTGACCCGCGAGCACGCCACTGAAATCCGCCGCATCATGAATCTGGTCACTGAGGGCGGAACCGCCAACAGCGCGATGGCGCCAGTGAAAGCCGTGGGCGTTCGCAGTGGCGGCAAAACCGGAACTGCCCAGAAGGCTGTGCCCGTCATCGATCCCAAGACCGGCGAGCCGCAAAGGCGTGTCGTTTACGAGCGCGATTTCAAAGGCAAGATTATCCGGCAGTACGAAGAGATCGTGATGCACGAAAAGCTTCGCAGCGATGCGTGGTATCTGAGTTTTGCTCCACTGGATAAACCGGTGATCGCCATGGCGGTGCTGTTGGAAGGTCCGGGACCCGGCATCAGTTTCTACGGCGGCAAAAACGCCGGACCCATCGCCGCGCAACTGATTTTGAAAGCCAAAGCCCTCGGTTATTTCGGTGGTCCGCAGACTCAAACGACTCAGCCACCCGCTGAACGCAAAGGCAAACGCCGGTAGGGACTAATGAGAAACCGCTTATCTTCACACTTGTTCGTATTGCTCGGCATCGTCGGGATCGAGATCGTCGGCTACATCGCTATCCGGCGCAGTGCGGTGATTCGCGGATATGAAACCTCTCTGGTAGGTGCGATTCGCGACTTGATGATTTACCTCCCGTTCATCGTCGTCGCCTTATGGCTTTCGATCAGTCGAAAATTCAAGGGCAACTGGACACTCTACACGACGGCAATTGTGCTCTTCTCAATCGGGATGATCGCCCAGTATCGGCTTTACAGCGATCCCGAGTACAACGCCAGGAACAAGTCCGCAGCGCGCCTGGAGAAAACCCAAACTCTGCGCATGCGCTACATCAACGAGAATTACGACACAGCCAAGCGACAGATGATGGGACTGCCGGCCACGCCGCCGCCTAAAGAGACCGAGGTACAGGTTAAGGAGTCCGGCTACACGCTGGGGGACGCCCTGACGTCGAGTTACACCTGGATTCCGATCCTTTCGCTGGTGGTTTTCGGGCTCGCGTTTTCTTTCTGCATTAATGACCGTGCCCTCTCGTGGATACAACGCAACAGCTTCATCATTGTTTTGCTCACGCTAATCCCACTTTCAGTTGCGATTGCGAGTTCCAGTTTTGGTAAAGCCGCCGGCAACACGACGCCCTGGGAGCCCGCCAAGGTTCCCTTCCTCCTCGGTTTCGCGGGATTGCTGACAGCTCGCTACAAAGACCTGGCACGCACGTACTGGGGGATTCCTCGAGCGAAAGACATCATTCCCCTGATCGTGATGGCGGCCATTCCCTTCATACCATTCTTCGCGCTCAAGGACTTTGGGCAGATGCTGATCTTCAGCGGCGCGTACGCGACCTTGTACCTGGTTGCCGTCAGGCGTTGGCCGCAACTTCTGTTGTTTGTGGGTTCGGTAATGCTGGTGATCGCCATTCTGGTAGTTGGCGCGCTGCCGCGCGACGTACAGGCGAAAGTGCCTCTGCTGCCGACGGTCGCTCGCCCCATTCAACGCCTGCTGCCGGCCCGCATCCAGCAACGCTTTCATTTGTGGTTGGACGGCTTCGACCCACCTTCTCCTGAAGAGTCCTGGTGGAAGAAAGAATATGACGAAGCCCTGGCCGAAGACCCGCGCTTGAAAGAACTGGCCGCCGAGAGCGAGTCGATGAAGCGAAGCGTGAACACCGATGTCTGGTTTGACAAACTTGCTTTTCAGCCCGCTCAGGCGATCTTTGGCATCGCGTCCGGAAAGACCACCGGCCGCGGTCTCGGTCTCGGGTTTCCCGAAGTAATTCCCATCGCTGACTCGGATTATGTTTATGCGGCAATCGCCGAAGAAATGGGTCTCGCCGGAGGTCTGCTGGTCATTCTCGCGATCATTATTTTCGTAATTGCAGGCATTCGCACTTCAATTGAAGCGCGTGATATGTTTACCAAGCTTTGCGCTGCGGGATTGACTGCGTTCGTCGGCGTTCAGGCCCTCGTCAACATCGGCGGAATTGTGCGCGCCTTGCCAATGACCGGAATCACCTTGCCGTTTGTGAGCCACGGAGGATTCAGCTTGATCACCAGCTTTGCGATGCTGGGCATGCTGATGGCTTTTTCGCATCGCAACTCAGTAGACGCCAGGGCAATGGCCCGCTCCAAACAGGAACCCGAAAGTGATCTTGAGCTGGAGGCAGTCCAATGAGCGATCCGAAGCCTGCTAACAAGTTCACCGTTGCCTCGGTTTCCGATCGCGGCCTCAGCGAAAAGCGTCCTTTGAACGAAGATTCGTTTCTGGTCGAGCCGGAGCGCGGAATCTTTGCCGTGGCCGATGGCGTCGGGGGCGCCGATGCGGGTGAAATCGCTTCGCAAACTGCCGTCGATGTCCTGCTTGAAGCCTTCCGTCACAAACTCAACGATGGCGAAGACGTGGAAGACCTGATGGAGTTGGCGATTCAACGCGCCAACAGCTCAATCCATCAAATGGCCGTCGAGCATCCGCGTTTTTCGATGATGGCTACGACCATAGTCGCTCTCCACCTGGCCGGGAATAGAGCTACTTTCGGCCATGTGGGCGATTCCAGACTCTATCGCCTCGCCGCCGACGGACAACTGGTTCGAGAGACTGCCGACCATTCAGTCGTCGAAGAAGAAGTTCGCGCCGGACGGATGACGCCTGAACAGGCTCTGAATCATCCCAGCAAGAATGTGATTAGTCGCGCGCTCGGCGCCGAGGATTCGGTCGAAGTCGACATGAATACTATCGAGGTCGAAGACGGTACCGCCTTTCTCCTTTGCACAGACGGAATCACGCGCCATCTCGGCGACAACGAGATCCGAGATTACCTGCGGAGCGGGCAAGCTCCCGAAGAGATCTGTGCGGGAATGAAAGAACGGTGTTATGAGCGTGGAGCGGAAGACAACCTGACGGCCGTCATCATCCAGATTGGCACGCCTAAGTTCTCTGCCCCGACGCTTGACGATGAGGAGCGCACGGTCTCAACCGATCGGTTCGCCACAACTGCGCCGAGTGTGCCGGTAGTCATTCCGACCACGCCGGAACATCGCTTGACGCCTCCGTCTCGTATTGCCTTCCCGGGTCCTGACCCCTCATTGCCGGTTCAGTCTTCCGCAGCGGTTGCGGCCGAGGCTCAATCAAGAAGAGGAAGTGGTGTCATGCGTTTCTTTGTTTTTCTCCTTTTCCTGGCCGTGGCCGCCGGAGCTTTTTATGGCGGCATGCGATTTCAGCGGGATCGACTGAGCGCTGCCCAAACCCCCGCGGCCACTCCGACCCCGGTATCGACGGACAGCTCCGCCTTCGAACAAAAGCGCGCGGCCGTTGATACCGATCCAAAGAAATGGCTGGCCGATAACGTAAAACCCGACTCGAAGCCATTAGAATCTAAAGATGCGGAATTCCTCTATCTCTACGGCCGGGCGCATATGCTTACCGGAAATCATGGTGAAGCGGCCCAAGCGTTTGAACTAGCCCTCAACAATCTTCGTACTGCATCAAAGACCAGCCTGCCTTTGGAGATTGAAGTTAAGCTGGCGAAGGCGGCAGCGGCTTTGAAAATGCAGCCCGGGGCCGGGCGCCCACCGGGGACATCGGCGGCAGAACAAAGCGCGGCGCGCGTTCTTGATGAACTGCTCGGCCTGAAGAGCGAAACCGCTCCGCGATGACCCGCGCTGTTGTCCGGCAAACTGAGTTTGTCGCTCTCCATTGCCTCAGAACCCGACGCGGACAGGTCATCGCCAGCAAGCAACGACAAACCTGAGTTTGTCGAGACTGATGACTGAGTTAAAACTTTTACAGTGCAGACTCGATGGACGCTACGACATTGAGGATTGTTTAGGCCGCGGCAGTTACGCCGAGATCTACATGGCCCGCGATCGCGGAGCCACCGATGAAAAATTTCGCAAGGTCGTGATCAAGGCCCTGAATGTTCTGCTTCAGGGATATCAGGATGCCGATCTTGAACGGACGCTGATTCAGAATTTTCAAAACGAAGCGATTGCGCTCGATCGCGTCCGCCATCCCAACGTCATCAGCCGTCTGGGACATGGTACCGCCATAGATCTTACCGGCACGCCGTTTCATTACATTGTGCTCGAATATCTCGGCGGCGGAGACATGGCTAAACTCTGCCGCCAGGAAGCCATAAAGTTGGATCGGGCCCTCTTTTTCCTGCAGCAGATTTGCGCCGGACTGGCGCACGCACACCAGGGCGGCGTGATTCACCGGGACATCAAACCGCAGAATCTCCTGCTCACCGCCGATCATGAAATTGTGAAGATTGCCGATTTCGGTGTGGCCAGGTTGGAAGCTGCCGAAGGCGCCATCACCCGCGTAGGCACTAACATCTATGCCGCGCCTGAGCACAATCCCCTCGTGCAGACTGCGCAACTCGACACTGCCTCGCTCTCAAGCGCTTTCCTGACGCCGGCGGCGGATATCTATTCGCTGGCCAAGACCGCGTACACCTTGATCTGCGGAATTCCACCGCGGGTCTTTGCTCACCACGCTATTACCGAGCTGCCTGAGCCGATTGCGTTTCAACCCTGGGCCACGTCACTGCTGCGGGTGATGGAACGAGCGACTCAGACGCGGCCCAGCGCACGCTATCAAACGGTGCAGGACTTTTGGGAGGATCTTAGCGACGCCGCAATGCCCGCCACCCAACCTCTCACCACGGTCCACGTGCAAAGACGGATCAGCTCGGATCTCAAGCTAGAGGCCGAGCCGATCACCGCGGTAGCTCCGCCCAGACCGAGGTTTGAAACTTCCAAAGAACTTCAGCATCAGGAAATCTCGGGAAATGGTCTCGCCCGGCCGCGAATTGTGGTGCCTATCGCCGGGCACTCAACCATACCCCCGGCCTACGAACAGGCGGCCCTTCAACCCGGCCGAGTCAACGTGCCGGTGATGCGCAACGGCTTGCCCGGGCCGGTCGCGGAGTCTTCGATGGTTGACCCGAAACCGCGAAAGCGCCTGCCGGGCTTCGTCGTCGGGGCCATCCTTGTGTTATGTTTCGCTGGTTTGTTGCTGGCTACAGGCACGTATGTTCGGTCGTTGATTAGAAAGCGCATCGCGCAGCAGCCGTCACAGCCCACGACGCCGACCATCGTCGGCCGAGAGGCCTCGACGACCACCGATTTGAACTTGCGTGATGGTCCGAATCCGACCAGCGATCAAATCGGGTTGGCTGAAGCGGGGTCGCGCGTGCGCATTCTGAATGTGAACAGCAGTAACAACTGGTGCGAGGTGCTGGTCGTTCAGCACGCGCGCGCGAAAGAGGATCCGAACTCGAAAGATCAGGGTTGGGTAAACAAGAGGTTTTTAAAGTTCGATTGAACTCGTCAGAACTGACAACTAACGAAATAACAACTGACTAATAACAGTTTATGGGCTTAATAGAATCCATTAGACGCTGGATCGACGGCGAAACCACCGACGATTTTCTGGAAGAAGCTGACGAGCACGCTAAACCCCGGCGTATGTGGGAAGAGTTCCTCGTCAAGATCGCGCGCGAGGTCGAATCCTGCATGCAGCGCGAAATGTTCACGCCGCCGGGCGGCCCGACCTACATTCCCCGCGAATACATCGTCTATCTCAGCAACGACGACGATAAGGACTGGCAGGGAGACAAACGACGCGGTTTGGAGCAGGGCTTGTTTCACGTCCTCTCCGAACGAGCGCGTGATTTGGCCGGCTCAGTCCAGTTGCAAACCAAATCTTTTGCCATCGAGCTGCGCGTTGACGGCACGCTGAACAAGGGCGAGTTTCGCGTGCAGCCCGTTTGGGACGAAAGCGAAGCAGGGCACACGATGGTCACGGTTCGTCCGGCCACTGCCAGTGCTGCCGCGCCGGAAACAGCCGAGGGAACGGACACTGGACTGGAAACGGACGATACCGGCGTTGGGACCACCGAAGGCGAAATTACTGTGGTGCGGCCGCGCGTGGTCGAGCTCTATTCAGTCGAGTTGTGGCGGGAAGGCGTGCGGCAGTCCGTCGTGCCGATTACTAAACCGGAAATCTCAATCGGTCGCGGCTCGCGTTCGATTTCAGTCGACCTGCCGTTGAAAGGCGATCCGGAAATCAGCCGGGTCCACGCGACGCTCTTTTTTGACGATCAGGGCCGTCACTGGGTCACGCCTAAAGGTCGCAATCCAACCCTAATCTCTGGCCGCGAGGCTCCGCGCGAACAACGCACCATCGTGCAGCCGGACGAAAAGATCTCGATTTGCAGCTATACCCTAAGGATTCAACCGAAGTAGAGCCAGCTAGTAGATTTCCGAACACGCCGCAGCTTCGTCTTCGGCGAATGCGATTAATGAGTCCGCATGGTCGCGCAATCTCTGCGCAATCGCCTTGGTAGGCTGATTCCCGCATCGAAGCCAAATGACTTTCGGAGGTGGGCCGAAAAGAGTCGCCATATCGGCGAAGTCTGCGTCATGTGAAACGATAATAAAGCCATTGGCTTTCGCGTATTCCCAAATGGCGCGATCCTCGGCTTCTTCCATGCCGAGCAAACGAATTTGATTTGACTCTGGGTAGGTGTCGACGAGCAGGCGACAAAGTTTGAAGCTTAGGTTCTGATCGAACAGCAGCTTCATGTCATTGAGGTCACAAGACGGCGTTCACGGTCAGCGGCGTAGGCAAGGCAAGCGCGGATGTCTGCTTCGGTAAGCTCAGGATAATCACTCAGGATTTCCTGATAGCTCATTCCTGCTGCTAACCAGCCAAGAACATCCCCGACAGCAATTCTCATCCCTCGAATCGTGGGCCGTCCGCCGCGCCGGCCGGGCTCAATCGTGATAATGTCTTGATAGTTCATTTGCTGGGCCTACTTTATCACAGCGTTCAGCGCGCGGTCAGTCTCTGGAATCATGTGAGCTTCAATGTCCCGCAGCACTCGCCGCTCGAGAATCACCGTTCCCATCCAGGTCTGAGATCATTTGGGTCAGCAACGGGCTGACTCTTTCCACGTTTTCGTAGTTCTTCCCTAACAACTTGATTAGTCGCTGTTCTTTTGCCGTGCCTTCGATTTCCTTGAGAAAGGCGCGGCAGAAGGCACACACAACTTCAGGAGCAAATTGCGTCCCGGTGTTGAGCCGGAAGTCTTCGAGCACGTCTGCGAGTGGAAGTTTTTTGCGGTAAGGCCGGTCGGTGGTCATGGCGTCGAAAGAATCGGCGAGGGTGACAATCCTGGCGCCGGCCGGAATTTGATCGCCTTTCAAACCGTCGGGGTATCCATTTCCATCGATGCGCTCGTGGTGATGTCGAGCCATCAGTGGAATATCCGCGTAAGGATGGCTGATGGGCGAAAGAATTTCGTAGCCTGCGGCTGGGTGCCGGCTCATCTCTTTCGATTCCTTCGCGTTGAAGCGCTCCGGCGAATTGATCACGTTAAGATCGACAATCAACTTGCCGATGTCGTGCAGGTACCCGGCGATGGCAATGCCTTCGACGGCATCATCACTCCAGCCCATTTCGCGGGCGATGATTTCGCTGTACTTGCCGACGCGCACCGAATGTCCCTGGGTATAGCGGTCCTTGATATCGATGGCCGCGGCAAAAGCGTGCACCGTCTCTTTGTAAATCGCCCGCAAGCCGTCATACAACTGTCGATTCTCGGCAGCTTTGCATTCAACTTCCTCGAGCAGGCGATGGCTATGGATGCCGACACCGATGTGTCGCGCGAGCGCGCGCAGGACTTCCAAATCTTCGTCCGAGAATTTTTCGCCCGTGGCCTTCTCGCCCAGTAAGACGACACCTATTAAGCGGTCGCGCACCACCAAAGGAATCAGCAGCTCGACTTCGACCGCCGCAAAAAACTGCTTGTGATCTTCCAGAAAGCGCTCGGCTTCTTTGGTTGCGTCGCCGAGCGAAAGCGCCGAACCCAGACTAGCCAGCTCGCGCGCGTGCGCGCCGGCTATCGGTAAAGAACTGTCCTGTGTCTGCGCCAGGCCGCGTGCAGCGATTAAGCGAAGTTCGCCGCGTTCGCGGTCATACTCACCGACAGCGCCGCGCCGAATGGCAAAAGATCCCAGCAACAGATGAAACGAGTTGCGCAGCATCTCTTCAAAATCGGCGGTGTTGGCGATTTCCTGGCCCAGATCGGCCAAAGTCGCAAAGGTATGAAGCAGTCTTTGGGTGTTTGTTTCCATCGGGATTTTGGAGCGCGCTGACTTGTCAGCGCTTTCAAAGCGGCCACTAGTCGCCGCACTCCATATTAACCCTCCCTAACGGTCGGGCTTCTGATCCGCTAACTCGCCGGCGAACCGGCGGCGTTCGTCTGCGGCGCCAGCAGCGCCAGAGCTTCAGCTTCGTCCTTGGCCAGATTTACGTGCCGGGTCAGTCCCAGCATCTCAAACAGTTTTGCTGTATGACTATTCACGTCAGAAAAAATCAGTTGCGCGCTGCTTTGCTCGGAAGCGTCGATCACGCCCATCAGGATCGAGACGCCAATGCTGTTGACCAGTTCAGTGTCCTGGAAATTAATGACCAGCGCGCGCGAACCTGATTCGAGTTGGCGGCGGCATTCGCGCTCGATGCGCTCGCCGCTCAACTTGTTAAGGTAATCGCTGGCATAAATGATTGCCGTATCTCCAACACGTCGAGTTCGCACCGGAGTTTCCGATTCCGCCATGCCCCACGCTGCTCCCTTTCCCTGCGGCCACAGTGTAACACACACTCCAGATCGAACTTCGCGGATTTTGTCGTCAAATCTAGTCGTCATTTCCACGAGCACAGTCGCGCGTGAGTGATTGCGAGAAACTAAAATGCGAACTGAGGTAGCTATGATTCTATCGTTGCCAGGCGAGGAGCGACTAAGGTCTGAGATACTTCGTCATTCGCAGTTGCGTGCCGTCGTCAACGCGTTCGAACTCGACTTCGTCCATGAGCGTTTGAATTAACTTCAATCCCCAACCGCGACGGCTTTTTGTGTCTTCAGTCTCACTGCCGGGACGGCCCTCGTGACCGTTATCTCCGGGCAGTTTTGCCGGCACCACGCCGCGACTCGCAACCGTCACGACTAACTTGTCGTCTTCCAGACGAAAGCGCTGGTAAATCTTCCGATCCGGACTCAGGCTGTGCTCGGCAGCATTAATGCACGCCTCGATCAAAGCGGTCTTGATTTGATTGATTGCTTCGGGCCGGAAATTTACGCGCCGGGCGATCTGCTCAACCGCCTGCGCCGCGATCAGTTCCGTGTCGGACCCCATCGGGATGACCATCTCATATTCGTCCGCTCGACCGGCTTGCGCTTCGCGGATGGTGGACCTGATGCGATCATTGAGCAACTCAACCTGGCGCCGGCTTGATCCGTATGCATCCTGTTCGTTCAGCAACTTGCAGGCATCCGGCGAAAAGCCTTCGGGAGCAATCAGCCAGAGACGCACCCGGCTGAAGCCACTGTCACGCGCGAGGCCAGTGAGGCGCTGGCACCACTCTTCGGTCACTTCCCTGCTCGCTTCAAGTTTCGATTCAATCTCGACCACCAGCCAGACGATTTCGTTATCGTCGGTGTAATCCCCAGCTTCAAAACCATGCCCGACTACGCACCGCTCTGGATCTGAGGGAATGTTGGCTGAGTAAGCTGAGGCGGCGGCGCCATGGACGATCTGCGGGAGCCGGATTAGATCCGGCTCGGCATCCAGCGCCTCGTTGATTGATTCTGTGTCGGCGCCCTTATGCTCGGCTGCGAACCGATCGTAGTGAAACAGGCTGGCGGGCACGTTCTGACAGTTGAAATAGCCGACCAGGTCGCGAAGGCCGAGCGCGCTCTCGCGCCGGTACTTTCGCGCCATCGTCTGCGGAGCGCGCTTCAATGTTTCCAGCAGCGTGGTGGCGACTACCAGCGCGCGCGCTTCGCCAGTCACTTCGAGCCGATATTGACAGCGTAGGTAGTCCATCCAGACATACGAATCGACGTTTACTTCGATGAAAGCCGCGCTGGAATTCGCGAGCTCATGAACATGCAATGCCTCGACAATTCTCTCGAACTCTGCGGCATCTACACCAAGCCGTTTTTTCCAGGACCACAAAGATGCTTTGTGGGTCTCGCCCGCGGCGGATTCATAGAGAACGCGGATCAGGGTCTTTCGGGTCTGGGCCTGCGGCATGACTTTCTCGAGAATTCTCGTGAATTGCCGGTTGATGCGCCCACCCATCAACTCATCGACATACAAACGCTGGCAATTCAAAAAGCTGGTGAGGGACGTTTTGGTTTCCCGAGCGGCTTGAAACAGCTGATTGATTAGATAAGGACTTGCGTTGAGCTGTTGGACGATCAAATCACGAGTCGGTTCATTGGTCTCAATCCCGTAACGGCGCGCCGCAGATTCAATCATCCGTCGAGCATGCTCATCGCTGAGCGTTTCCAGGTGGATCGAATCTTCGTGTTCGCGCCCATCCTCCGGGCCCCGGAGTAAACTGATTACCTGACGCCGCAGACCTGCAGCGGCGAACGATCCCCCGGACCGAGCCACTGACGCGGCCAGTTCCCGGCCCAGCAACGATTCGTCCCGACCGGCCACTCCAAGGTAGTCGATCAAATGGAAGACCTTGCGGCCGGACGCGGTTACGCGATGAGGAGCGCTCAGGCAGAAGCGGACAAAGTCGCTTTCGTCGCCGGCGGCACGTTCGCGCTCGAAGCTTTCGACCAGCCCGGTTACCAACTCGTAATCGCCCGGCAGCGCCAGCTCGATCAGATCGCGAAACCCGAGCGGTGCTTCGCATAACGAAGGATCGACGCGGCGATACGCGATGTACTGTTGCAGGAAGTTTTGAAAGAAACGGCGCGCTACTCCGGCCGTGGTGGTGTCGTTCGGGTGGAATGCAAAGTGAATAGGGACCGGCTCGCCGCGGCGAAGAAACAACTGATCATAGGCCTGCCGCAGCAATTCAGCGGCACCGACGCCGGGCGCGGCCAGCAAAACCAGCCCACGACGATCCGTTAGCCCTGAGGCATGACGCACGATCTCCTGCAGCTCCGCATCGCGGCCCACAAATTCGTCTCGGTTAATGCTGGAGAGTATGCGCTGCTGAGTCATCTATTATTGTTCTGGATCAGCCACGGCCCCGCCTGGCCCCGACTGTACACCCTGATACGCGTAGGCGCGATTCTTTCCGTGATGCTTGGCGTGATAAAGCGCGCGGTCCGCGGCGCGCACGATCGCCTCGGCTGAATCGAGCGAAGCCGAAAAAGTAGACAAGCCGATGCTGACCGTCACGGCGCCCAGCGGCTGGGATTTCCCATGCGGGAATTGCGTGCTTAAGATCTTTCGCCTGACACGGTCGGCCAGCACGCCGGCTTCCTGGAGAGTCGTTTGCGGAAGCAATATCGAAAATTCTTCGCCTCCATAGCGCGAAGCGACGTCGATTTTGCGCAGGGCGGCTCGGAGGCATTGCGCTGTCATTTCCAAAGCCCGGTCGCCTGCCTGATGGCCGTTGCGATCGTTGTAGAGCTTAAAATCATCGATGTCGATCATCATGAAGCTGAGCGGATAGTTGTAACGCTTTGACCGGCTTAATTCTTCGGACAAGCGAGCCTCGAGATACCGGCGATTATGCAGACCCGTCAATGGATCGGTAATCGACATCAGTTGAAATTGGTTCGCGCGCTGCTGCCAGGACGCGCGCTCCAACGCCAGAGCGATCTGCGGAGCAACCAGCTCGATGATGCTCACGTCAGCGGCGTCATAAGTTCCGCCATCGATTCTGTCGGCCAAATTGAGCACACCAAATCTTCGATTGCCGATTGAAATCGGGTAACTGATAAACGAGTTGGTTTTGTAACCGCGCTCAGACGAGCTTTCCCGGCCCAGTTCGTCCATGGTTCCCGCTAACGCAATTCCGTCACGGAGTACCGAGCCCGCGATGCCCTCTCCCAGGGGTACGGGCGCGACGTCCTTCAAAGAGGCGCGCATTCCTCGAGCCGCAGTCAGCGTCAACAAGTTCGCTGCTTCGTCAAACAACAAGAGCGAACCACGCTCGGCATTAAGCAGGTCAGCCGATTCCGCGACAATTGACTGGTAAGTCTGGCCAGGTTCGCTGGCGTCAATGCGCTCGGCAAACCGCCGGATTGAATCGATAAATCCGTGACGCTCAGCGGCTGTCTTGACCACGTCGATTTCCTCTGTTGGCGGGCCAGTTGCCGTTGCCGCTTCGGTATCAGTCGGCAGTTCAACGTCAATTTTGCCCGCACCGACCGGCACCACGCTTTCGAACTCTCGAGCGGCTTTGGCCACGCGCAGGGCCGCATGATCCAGACCCGCCTCGTCGGCGAAAATCACGTTGCGAAACAAATCCTCGGAAAACAGATCCTGTAAATCGCCAAAGCGAAAACGCTCAGCAAGCTCACGATAATCGGAACTGGATATGAATGCGCGGCCTCCAATCATCACCAGGGGGCGTTGCTCTTCAACTTCAACCGGCATGGCAAAGCACTGCAAACCCGCATGACAGCGGTAATGAGTAATGGCGTTGGCGCTAATTGCCCGGGTGTGAGCCATACCGCAGAAAGGATCGCAAAGCTTAACGTGCACGGGAGATGATTGCAGCGCTTCACAAAAAGAAATGTTATTGCTGATCGACAGCGCCGTAGGTTGATGGCCTTCGACCAGAAGCAGAGAGATTCCCGAGGCCTCGGCAATGGAGGTTTGGATCTCGGACCAGCCCTGAGGCGCGCGCTCAGACTGTTCCTGGACAATTGCTTCAGTCGCAACCTTCGGTGTCCGCGTTTTTGCGCTTGATCGTTTCATCGACTGATCCAAAGAAAAGGCTGAACCGGACAACGAAAGGAGAAATCTTCTGGGCCCTCAGTATAGGTGGCCGGTTACCTCGTCACAAGCGGCAGGCTGATTGCGCAAATCGACTTGATTGAGCTTCAAAACCAGCTCCGCGAATTTCATCTCACGTTAGCGTAAATGACTAATAGCCAGAGGTTTTCACGCCAAAACCGATCCTGAATGGTCAGTTAACCCGGGGGCAGCGCCGGGCGGCACTCGTTCGATATCAGGCTCTTCGGGACTGATGCGAATGCACGCGGCAAAATGATTGGGTTTGATTTCCAGTAATTGGGGCTCGACGTCCTGACAGGCCTCAATGGCGTAGGGGCAGCGAGTGTGAAATCGACATCCAGCGGGCGGGTTGATTGGCGACGGGACGTCGCCCTCGAGCACTATGCGACGACGTGAGGCTTCGATTTTTGGATCCGGGACTGGTACCGCCGAAATCAGAGCTTTCGTGTACGGCATCAATGGGTTCGTATAGACCGTTTTGGCGGGCGCCAACTCGACGATTTTGCCCAGATACATCACGGCCACACGGTCGGATACGTGCTGGATGGCGCGCAGGTCGTGGGCGATGAAAAGATACGTGAGGTTCTTTTCGCGCCGCAGCCGATCCAGGAGGTTCATAATCTGTGACTGGATGGAAACATCCAGAGCCGAAATAGGCTCATCAGCGACAACGAAATCAGGATCGACAGCCAGAGCGCGAGCGATACCGATGCGCTGGCGCTGGCCCCCGGAGAATTCGTGCGGGTATCGTTTGAGGAAGCGCGAGCTCAGGCCGACCATCTCCATGAGATCCTGAACGCGCTGCTGCTTCGCCTCGCCGTGTGCCAACCTGAAAGTCTCGAGTGGTTCGCCGATGATCTGACTGACCGTCATGCGCGGATTCAGGGAGGCATAGGGATCCTGAAAGATTACTTGCAGTTGACGTCGACGTTCGCGCATAACGCGACGAGAGAGGCTCGCCAGATCCTCTCCCCGGAATAGGATTTGGCCAGAAGTCGGTTCAGTCAGACGAAGGATGGCGCGCCCCAGAGTTGTCTTGCCGCAACCTGACTCGCCGACGAGTCCGAGCGTCTCGCCCTTGAAGATGTCCAGGCTCACCCCGTCAACTGCCTTCACAATTCGACGTGTGCGTTTGGCAAGCAGAAGAAAAAGCACCCCGCTAATAATCAGAAAGAGGATCACGATGACAACAACGCTAAAGAGTATCCTTCCCCAGACTGTGCCGGGAGAGACATCGAGTAGCGCGTCTATCACAAGACCTCCGATAATAGCTGCGACCATGCTGACGACGATCAAGAGCGTGCGCCTATTTCTGCCGAGCTCGCGCTTAACGCCCAGATCGAAATAGACGCGCAGGTCCTTTACGCTAACCAGCGGCGCCGGCAGACGGTCTGAGGCCTGATCCCGGAATTGTGCGCTCAATTACTTCCCTCCCCTGCCCGAGTATCTGCATAAACCTCGTTCGCGAAATGACAGAGCGAGTGATGGTCACTCGTCAGTTGGACGAAAGGCGGAAATTGCTCGCGGCAAATTGTCTGAGCGCGTTCGCATCGCGGCGCGAAAGGACAACCCGCTGGCAGGTGCGCGAGGTCCGGCGGCAGGCCGGGAATTTGATAGAGCATTCCCTGTTCGGCGGTGGGATCGGGCACCGAACGTAGCAGGCCTTGCGTGTAAGGGTTGCCGGGTCTTTCAAACAATTCGCTGGTGGTAGCCTGTTCGAACACCTTCCCGGCGTACATCACGATGATGTGATCGGTCATGCCGGCTACCACGCCAAGATCGTGGGTTATTAAGATCACACTGGCGCCGGTTTCGGACTTCAAGGTTTTTATCAACTCGAGGATCTGCGCCTGGATAGTAACGTCTAACGCGGTGGTCGGCTCGTCAGCGATCAACAATTCTGGCTGGCAGGAAAGGGCCATGGCGATCATCACTCGCTGTCGCATGCCGCCCGAGAATTCATGTGGGTAACTATCGACCCGCTCGCGCGCATCCGGAATACCCACACGCTCAAGCATCTCGATCGCGTGTTCGCGTGCCTGAGCCCGGCTGTGTCCGAGGTGCAGCCGCGTAACTTCCATCATTTGCTTCGAAACGCGCATGAAAGGATTGAGCGAAGTCATGGGGTCCTGGAAGATCATCGCGATCCGTTTACCGCGCAAACGACGCACTGCGGCCGGCGTGAGTTTCAAAATCTCCTGCCCATCGAAGTTAATCGAGCCCGACACGATCTTTCCGGGGGGCTCGGGAATCAGTCTCATCAAAGAGAGGTTGGCCACCGACTTACCAGAGCCTGATTCGCCGACGATGCCCAGTGTTTGGCCTGGCTTCAGCTCAAAGCTCACGCCATCAACGGCCTTAACGGTGCCGTCATCCGTCTCAAAGTATGTGCGCAGGTCCTTGACCGTCAGCAGATTCCCGTTAGTGCTCATAAGCTCATTTGTGTCAGAAGCCCGACCATAAGAGAGGGCGACCGTCCGGTTCAATCAAAAGCCTGTGCGCCAATCTTTGCGGCCCTTGCTGTCTCTCAATCTCTTCGCATCTGGGGATCCAGCGCGTCACGCAAACCGTCTCCCAGAAAGTTCAACGAAAAAAGCATCAACGCCATCGTCAGGCCTGGAAAGATTAGCAGCCATGGATAAACCGCCAGTGATTGCGCGCCTTCCGCGGCCAAACTGCCCCACGAAACTCGCGGTGGTCGCACTCCGAGGCCCAGGAACGAAAGAAATGCTTCGCTCAACATCACCGTCGGAATCGTCAACGTGGCATATACGATCACCGGTCCCAACGCATTGGGCACCAAATGCCGAAAGATGATCTTGTGCGCCGGAACGCCGGTCGCACGCGCTGCCAGGACAAACTCCTGGTTCTTCAAAGACATCACCTGGCCGCGCACGATGCGGGCCATCGTCAGCCATGAGACGGCGCCCAGCGCTACAAACAGTTGTATGAGCTGGCCGGTAGGCGTCTTTGCGGGCAGCAAGGCCAGCAGCACAATCACGATGATCACGTAAGGCAGCGAGTACAGTACGTCGACGATTCTCATCATGACATCGTCGATGCTGCCGCCGAGATAGCCCGCGATTGCGCCATAGGAAACGCCAATCAAGAGCGAAACCAAAGTCGAAATCAACGCCACCATTAAAGAGATCTGACCGCCCGAAAGGACGCGGGCCAGAATATCGCGCCCGGCAACATCGGTCCCCATGGGGTGGGCCCATGAGAATCGCCCGTCGGGACCACGAAACGGCGGAAACGATTTAGTCTCTGACGAACTTCGCGGAATGAAATCATAACTCTTGCCAGTGGCTCGTTGAATGATGCTGGGACCTATCAAAGAGGCAAGCGCCATCAGGATCACCACGGTCATGCCGAACACGGCGATCTTGTTTTTCAGCAGCCGGCGCCGGGCGTCTCGCCATAGCGACGAGCCAGCGACAATCTCACCGGTTACGATTTCGTGCGTATCTCCGGCGACGGCGGCTTCCGCCGGCGCTTTGATTACACTCGCTTCGCAATTAAGGCATTGGGCCGCGCCCGACCTAATTGGAGCACCGCAGTTTGAACAATTCAGTGTCTGGGTTTCCATCTTGCGAACTCAGCAGGGTGACGTTTTGCGATTACTGCTTAGTACCGGATGCGCGGATCGATAAAGCCATACGAGATGTCTACCAGAAGATTGAAAACCAAAACCGCGACGGCGATGAAAGCGACAATACCGATGATGAGCGGCTCGTCACGATTGAAACAGGCGTTAATGAAATAATTGCCAAGACCCGGCAGCGAAAACACTCTCTCAACCACGACAGTGCCCGTAATTAGAAAAGCGAGCGCCGGTCCCGAGAACGAAATTACCGGCAAGAGTCCTCCGCGCAAGGCGTGTCGAAAGACAACCTGCCGCTCACTCAGTCCTTTCGCGCGGGCGGTGCGAATGTAATCTGAACGCATAACCTCCAGCATTCCTGAACGAGTCAGCCGGGCGATATAGGCGATGTAAATTGCCGACAGAGTCAATGCCGGCAGGATTACGCTCTTACTGGGAAATCCATTCCATAGAGCCGGTGGCAGCCAGAAAAGCGTGAGGGCAAAGACCAGGACCAGCAAAGGCCCCAGCACAAAATTGGGAATCGAGATACCCAGCATGGCCAGGGACATGGTGGCATAGTCAATCCACGAATTTTGTTTCAAGGCCGCCAGCGTGCCGATCGTGATGCCGACGACAAGCGCCAGCAGATAGGCCGTCAGACCGAGGGCCGCCGACACCGGCAGCGCCCGCCAGAGAATTTGGTTTACCGACTGGCCCTCGTATTTCAACGAAGTGCCGAAATCAAAGCGGGCAATATTTCGAAGGAACCTGCCGTACTGCACATACCAGGGTTTGTTTAGTCCGTACTTTTCGCGCAGGTTTTGCTCGATCGCCGGGGTGAGTTTCCTTTCGCCGGTGTAGAAGTTCCCGGGAGCCAGACGGATCAATCCCCAGGTAAGGGTCACGATGATCAAGAGCATCGGGATGATGATAACTACGCGACGGATGATGAAGCGGAGCATATTTGAAAGGAAAAAGGAAAAAGTTAAAAGGCAAAAGAAAACAGAAAGTTTTCCCGCGAACGTCTTTCTTACTTTTTACTTTTTACTTTTACCTTCATTCGGTCATATCGGGCACGCCGTAATCCCAACGGGACTGATCGCGCTCAATGTAAACCCACTTCCACGGAATCAGCGTCGTCGCATTCGGGTACATGCCTTTGACGTAAGGTTTTTTCATCCAACGGGTCGTTCCCACCGTGATCGGCATTATCGGTTGCGCCTCCAGCATGAGCTTTTCAGCCTGGGCCAATATCTCATAGCGCTTCTGATGGTCGACCGTGCGATTAGCTTCGTCCAGCAGCTCGACGAATTTCGGATCCCACCAGCCGGTCCCATTATTTCCCGTGGGCGTGTAGAACAGTCCCAGAAATGTAAACGGGTCCATGTAATCGGCCGACCAGCCAAACCGCGAGATCCCTTTGTAATCCAATTTGGCTTGTGCCGCATAGAACGTTTTGGACTCCATCACCCGGATCTGAATCGTCGCGCCCAGATTTTGTTTCCACTGAGCCTGAATAAAGTCTGCATACGTCAGATTGTTTCCATCAGGATTGGTAATCATCTCGACTTCACTGGCCGAGAATTTTTCCGGATCATATTTTCCCGACGCGTCAGCATAGCCAGCCTCGGCTAACAGGCGTTTAGCCATCTCGGGATCGAAAGGGTCGCCAGCCGGCTGCGGGTAACCGGGAAAGATTCCACTGGGCGTAAAAGCGGTCAATGGTTTCACGTGTCGCCAGTTAGCCAGGGCCGTCTTGTCCAACGACATATTCAGGGCCTTGCGGACGCGGATGTCTTTGGTCGGCCCCTTGGTCGTATTGAACCGATAATAGTCTATGGCCGCTTCGGGCGCGTCCATGAAATCTTTCATTGATCCCATCACCTCGAGCCACGCCGCCGGCACTGTGTGATTGTACATAGCGTCGAGCTCGCCCGCTTTGTAGAGATTGAGCATCGTAGTGTTGTCGACCAGCATGTAAAAGACGATGCGATCCAGTTTTACCTTGCTCGCGTCCCAGTTCATTGGATCGCGCACGACCACGATGCGGTCATAAGGTTTCCACGCTTCCAACTTGAACGGGCCGCTGGTGACAATGTGTTTAGGATCAGTCCAGCTCGAGTGAAACTGCTCAACCGTGCCGCGATGAATGACGCGGAAGAATTGATGCGGCATCAGGCTGATGAAAAATGGCGCCTGCTGTGCCAGCGAAACGCGCAAGGTGTAGTTGTCGACAGCTTCGACCCCTACGTCTTCGGCTTTGACCGCCACCAACTGCTTCCCGGCAATCGCCGCTTTTAGTTTGGGATCAGCGTCGAGAGCTTTGTTTCGCTTCTTCTCGTCGCCGGGAAGCACGACCCTTGGCGGCGAGTGCATGAAGCGATGAAAATCCGTATCGGCGTCAGGACTCTTCTCTTCCGGAATTGGCGGGTATTCGGCCGCGATCGATTCGATTGGCTGAGAGCTCAGTGGCAGCGCGGGCTGTGTGGCAGGCTGCTCCTCGCCCGGTAGAAAGTCTTTTTCCAGCAGAAAAGTTTTGCTGGCTGGATCAAAGACAAAAACTCCGCCTTCGTTAAATGCCTGGGCGTACTTGATGTAAAAAGCCAGCGCGGCGTTCGTTGAAGCGAATTCGGGTGCCAGACCGCGACGAATCGTATAGACGAAATCCGCCGCCGTGATTGGGTCACCGTTTGAGAACCGAGCGTTCTGCCGCAGATGAAATGTCATCTCGGAATAGTCTTTGTTAACTTCCCAGCGCTCGGCAATCGCGGGCACCGGCGCGCTCGTTTTCGGATCGTATTCAATCAGGCCTTCATAGAGCGCCATGTAGAGACGCGCTTCGTTTTGTCCGGCCGAAACCTGCGGATCGAGCGACTCAGGTTCGGAACCAGAAACATAGCGAAGCACATTTTCGCGGGGTGGATCAGTCTTCCCAAAAAAGCCTGAGTTACTCGCGGAGGCAGCACAACCCGCGCAAAACAGACTCATCGCCAGGAGCAAAGCCAAGGTAAGGGTGGCAGAGAAATGTGATGACAGCCTGAGCATCTTCTTGCCGGGACTCGTATTCAAAGTTCTTAAAGAGCGAATCTCGAATACAAAGTAGCACTCGATCGGATCACGAGCAATAGCTTCTCGATCTTCATGGTTTGGAAGTGATGACGCATACTAAGTCAGCATTATCCGTTTCAATTCCGCATAGATCCGCTCAGTCTGGAGCCTAGCTTCTTCGAACCCGTCTGACGTATCGATCAAAAAGTCGGCGTACTTCCGCTTTTCTGCCTGCGACATCTGAGCGGCGATTCTTTTCTCAGCCTCTTCGCCACCGAAGCCATCGCGCGCCATCAAACGCTGCAACTGCACCTCGGGACCGCAATGAACGACGATGAGCTTATCAAACCGCCGGTATCCACCCGATTCGATCATCAGAGCGGCATCAACAACCGCGATGCCGTCGGGATCTTCGGTTTCCCACTCGAGCAGCTGCCGGTCCTGGGCCGAGATGATAAAAGGATGCAGAATCGAATTCAGTCTCAAACGTTTCTGCTCATCGGTGAAAACCAGAGCGCCGAGCTTTGTGCGATCAAGACTGCCGGAGGGCGTCAACACGCCGGAACCAAACGCCTCAACGACTGCGGTTAGACCTGCGGACCCCGGCTCGACGACTTCGCGCGCGGTGGCGTCGGCATCCAGTACACGGCAACCCAACTCACCCAGAACGCTGAGGACGAATGACTTGCCAACCGCAATTGATCCGGTGAGACCAACTTTGAGCATCGTTCAGAATTCAAGCTTTAGACGAACTGGCAAATGGAAGAATGAACGCTAAACCGCTCGGCGGCTCTTTGCGGCTTGCAGAGTGTTTCGCATGAGCATAGCCACGGTCAGCAGCCCGACTCCGCCCGGCACCGGGGTACGTCTTCCAGCTACCTGATCGGCTTCCGCCGGATGAACGTCGCCGACGAGCGTGTATCCTCGCTGCCTGATCGCTTCCAAACGTTTCTCGGCTTCACCTCCGAAGATCGAACTAGCTTCGTCGGCATCGGTAACCTTGTTGACGCCGACATCGATCACGGTGGCGCCGGGCTTAATGTAATCACCGCGAATGAATGCCGGCCGGCCTATGGCAGCTACCAGGATATCGGCTTGCCGCGTTACTGACGGCAAGTCCCGGGTTCGCGAGTGGCAAACAGTGACGGTCGCGTGCCTTTGCAGTAGGAGGTTGGCCACCGGCCGTCCTACGATCTGGCTGCGTCCTACCACGCAGGCATTTGCGCCGGCGATCTCAATCTTGTTTCGGTCGAGCAATTCAATAATTCCCGCAGGCGTGCAAGGCACAAAGCGCGGGCGGCCGATGGCGAGCAAGCCGACGTTCACCGGATGAAAACCGTCGACGTCCTTTTGCGGGTCAACCGCTTCAATTATCGAGGCTTCATCAATCTGGGCCGGTAAGGGCAGCTGCACCAGAATGCCATCGACATCTTCACGCTGATTCAGTTCGGAAATTATCGCGAGCAACTCGCCGGTGGTCGTGGTTGCGGGCAGCACGCGCTGATCAGACTCAATTCCTACTTCGGCGCAAGCACGCACCTTGTTGCGAACATAAACTGCCGAAGCCGGGTCGTCACCAACCAGCACCGCGGCCAGGCAGGGCTTTGCTCCCGAAAGCCTTCGCACTTCCTGCGCCACTTCTTGTTTGATTTGCTCAGCGACCGTCCGGCCGTCCAGCAGAGCTGCGCGGGTTCTTTCGACTGAAACCATCGGCGCTAATCGTAACATAGAAAGTTAGTTCGATTGCCTGGATCTCCAGAGTTTCCGATCGCGATGCTTCGGTGGAAGTAAATCGATCCACGTAGTACACAGAGTTGATGGCGGTTTCGTTCGGGCTGCTTCGTGTGACTTAGTAGTTAGTGTCGCTTGGAAAGAATTCGATCCACGAAATCACACGAAGCACGCGAAACAAAGGCCCGCTGAACTTGAGATGCCCCGGTTAAACTATTACCCTGATGATTACCATCCATGACCCGCATTCGACCAGGCTTAATCCTTGTTTTTCTTCTCTTGCTCTGCGCCGCACTAATCCCCACCAGCTGCAAACCTCGCCGTTCGGCAAACGAAAAACGTTACGACCTGAAGGGCAAGGTGGTGGCGGTAGACAAAACCGATCGCACGGCGACGATTTCGCACGAGGACATTGCCGGTTACATGCCGGCGATGACAATGCCTTTTAAGATCAAGAACGATGCCGATCTGCAGATGTTGGCCCCGGGTGACGAGGTCACCGGCACGCTGGTGGTTGACGACCTTTCATCGTGGGTGGAGATTACTACGATTTCGGAAGGCGGAGGCTCGCCGCTGGCCCCCACCGCCGAGGTCCCCGGCGAACCAAAACCCGGCGATCAGGTCCCTGACTTTGCTCTTACCAACCAGGATGGCAAGCGAATTCATCTGGCCCAGTATCGCGGGCAGGCTCTGGCCGTAACTTTCATCTACACGCGCTGCCCTCAGCCGGAACAATGTACGTTGATGAGTACTAATTTCGCCTGGATTGACCGGGAACTGCAGAAACAGCCAGAGCTTTATCAAAAGACCCACCTGCTCAGCATTAGTTTTGATCCGGAGTACGACACGCCGAAAGTCCTGCGCAGTTATGGCGCCTCTCATACGGAACGATATTCCGATGAAAGCTTTAAGCATTGGGAGTTCGCCACCGGCAGCGAGGACGAGGTAAAAGGAATCGCGCAGTACTTCGGGTTTCGTTATTATCACGACACCGAATCTGGCGAAGACCAAATCATGCATTCGCTGCGCACGGCAGTGATTAGTCCGGAAGGAAAGCTGCTGAAGCTTTATCGCGGGAATGAGTGGAAGCCGGAAGAGGTCCTCGCTGATCTGAAGTCTTCGGTGACAGCGAAGTAACTGAAATTCAAGACAAGACCTTGCCCTCGAGAGTATCAAGGCGCTTGCTATGTCCGACGATATCGCCGCGAATCTCATAGAGGTCGCGAATGAAAAGCTTGAACTTCTCGTCCAGCTTGTCAATTTTGGCTTTGACCGCCTCCCAGATCGGTTGCGTCTCTTTAAGCCGGTTGTCAACTCTCTCTTCGAGTGAGTTTAGCCGCTGATCCATCGAAGTCACGCGCTGGTCGATCGAAGTTACGCGTGCCTCCAACGACGTCATCCGCTGATCCAAAGAAGCAATATTTCGGGCCATTGCTGCTTGCTGGACTCGAATTTCACTAACTTCAGTGCGAAGCACATCGACATCGATCCGGAGCTTCGCCACTTCGCCGCGCATTGCGGCAAATTCAGCGATTACTCGCCTCTCGAAGGGAGTTCCTCCCTCGAATCGCCTGGTGAGATCTTCACTCATAAGCGCCCTTCTTGGTCATCCTACCACCACGACGAAAATTTGCAATGTAATGATTTTTGCATGCGAGATGCGAGCTTTTCGGCTTTGGCAATACACAGGTGCAACGACGAGCACTGATTTGGAGTGCGCCGGCAAAGCGAAGCGCGACGGCGCTTTGGCTGATTCTTGAGCTACAGAGATCAGCAAATCCAAAGCGGTGTCTCCCGATGAATCGGGATTGCCACCGCACTCCAAAAAGTGGTTCTCGCTGGCCAGAGAATCCTAACTTTTCAGCTTTTTGATCTCTTCGGTTAAGACAGGAAGGACTTCGAACAGGTCGCCTACGATGCCATAGTCGGCGATGTCGAAAATGGGAGCTTCAGGATCTTTGTTGATGGCCACAATCGTCTGCGAGTTTTTCATCCCCACCAGATGTTGGATTGCGCCGGAGATGCCGACCGCGACATAGAGTTTGGGCGCCACGGTTTGGCCGGATGAGCCGATTTGGCGATCTATTGGCAGCCACTCAGCGTCGCAGATCGGTCGCGAAGCAGCCAGGTCGCCCCCGAGCACTTCGGCCAGTTTTTCCGCGAGGGCGATGTTGTCTTTGCTCTTGATGCCGCGACCGACGGCCACAATCACGTCCGCCTTGCTCAAGTCGACCGCTTGCTTAACCTCCTGGAAAGGCGCTTCCGGCTGCATGCGCACGTCCCCCACGTCAACGGGTATGTTCTCAATTTGTGCGCCACTTCCCTTCACCGCCTGATCGCCGCGAAAAGCACCAGATTGAAAGGTGACGAAGAGCGGGGCTTCCGCGTCTGAGACAATGTCCGCATCCATCTTTCCCAGAAAGATGCGCCGGGTGAGTGTCAGCTTGCCGCCATCGCTCCGCATGCGAATACAGTCGCTAATCATTCCTTTACCGAAACGCGCGGCCAGCTTGGGCGCAAAGTCACGCACCAGATAAGTGTGAGACATGATCACGTACTGCGGCGCCGCGGCGCGCACAACCTGCTCCATCGCGTTGGCATAAGCATCGGGCGTGTAGTCAGCGAGCTTGGGATCGTCTACGTGAATGACCTTGGCGAGATCGTAGGCGGCAATCTCCTGCGCGAGTGAGGCGGTCCCGGAACCCAGCACCACCGCCGTGGGCTTTTCGCCGTTCGAGGCCAGTTGCTGCGCGGCGACGATCGCCTCGAGAGATGTCTTATTCAGCGCGCCCGCTTTGTGCTCGATGAAAACTAGAATTCCGTTGCTCATGAATAGAGGTTTTTCTTTTTCCCTCTCCCACTGGTAGAGGGCGTAAGTCGTCTAAAACACTCTTGCTTCCGTCCGCAGTTTCTCCGCTAACTCCACCGCACCTTTCTTCGCGTCTCCGCCACCAAGGAATTGCGTCTGCTTCGATTTCTGCGGCAGGTAAATCTTTTCGATACGCTGGTGCGATGGCTTGTTAACAACTTCCGCGGCGGGCGTGACTTCCTTTATTTCCTTCTTCTTGGCGGCCATGATGCCTTTTAAGGTGGCATAGCGAATCTGGCTGATGCCTGACTGAATCGTCAGCAGCGCCGGCTTTGGCATCGTGTACCATTGATACCAGCCGCTTTCCAACTCGCGCTTTACGCGCAAATGTTCGCCCGTCGCGTCAACCTCGATCACAATCGTGGCATGCGGTAAGCCCAGGACTTCGGCGAGAATTACTCCCGTCTGCGCATAGCCATAATCGTCAGATTGAAGGCCGGTCATGATCAAGTCCGCTTGCTCGTCGCGGACCGCATCAGCCAGGACGCTCGCAGCCGTAAAAGGCGAAAGATGGGCGAGGTTATCGCCGACGACGTGAATTGCCCGATCGGCGCCCCGCGCCAGGGCGTCCTTGATCACGCTCTTTGCGCGTTGTGGTCCCATCGAGCAAACCACGACCTCACCGCCGCCGACTTTCTCCTTAATCCGCAAAGCCTCTTCCAGGGCATAACCGTCCGACTCGTTCACTTCGAACGAGAGGTCGGCTTCTTCAATCCAGGTCGAATCTTTGTTGATGCGCAGGATCGCATCTTTGTTAGCGACCTGCTTCATTAAGACCAGTATCTTCATTGCCAGGTAATCGTTTTCTGATCTTTGAGCTTTGATCTTTGATCTTCGAAAAGCGCGCTAAGATCAAAGACCAAAGATCGTATTTCATTCCTCGTATCTTTTGAACAGCAGTGCGGCGTTCGTCCCGCCAAAACCGAAGCTGTTGGACAATGCGTGATCTATCACGGCCGGTCTCGCCTGGTTGGGCACATAATCGAGATCACAGTCGGGATCCGGGGTTACATAGTTGATCGTCGGGGGTATCATGCCGCGAGTAATAGCCAACACCGAGAAGATCGCTTCGACACCTCCTGCGGCGCCCAACAAATGCCCGGTCATCGATTTGGTTGAGCTGATGGCCACCTTCAAGGCGTGTTCTTCGAAAGTTTTCTTGATCGCCATCGTCTCGAACTTGTCGTTGTAAGGCGTCGAGGTCCCGTGCGCGTTGATATAACCAACCTGCTCCGGTTGCACCTTCGCATCCTTGAGCGCTTTCTGCATAACGCGCACGGCGCCTGAGCCGGTCGCGTCGGGCATGGTGATGTGAAAAGCGTCGCCACTCATGCCATAGCCCGCGATCTCAGCGTAAATCCGCGCACCGCGGCGCCGCGCAAACTCAAGCTCTTCCAGGATCATGATGCCCGCGCCTTCGCCGATTACGAACCCATCACGATTCATGTCGAAAGGACGCGAGGCGTGCACCGGGTCTTCGTTGCAAGTAGAAAGCGCGCGCAGGGCCGCAAAGCCCGCCACGCTCATCGGCGTGATGGCCGATTCCGCCCCTCCGCAAATCATCGCTTCGGCGTCGCCGCGCTGAATAATCTTGAAGCTGTCGCCGATGGCGTGCGCTCCGGCAGAACAGGCGGTGGCCGTAGCCGAGTTGGGTCCTTTAGCGTTGTGACGGATCGAAACCTGGCCGGAAGCGAGGTTTACTATGGCCGAAGGGATAAAAAAAGGTGAGACGCGGCCGGGACCGTCCTTGAGAAGCTTCTCGTGTTCGCGCTCGATCGCCCAGAAATCGCCGATGCCACTACTGATGTAAGTTCCGACGCCTTCGGCAATATCGTCGTTAATCTGCAACCCGCTGTCGTCCACCGCTTCCTGCGAGGCAGCGATGGCATACTGAATGAACGCGCCCATTTTGCGCGCTTCTTTTTTTTCGACGTAATTGAGCGGATCGAAATTCTTTACTTCGCAGGCGAACCGGGCCGCAAACCTGGCGGCGTCGAACTTTTGGATATAGTCCGCGCCGCTGCGGCCTTCCATCAAAGCGGCCCAGGTCGTCTCGACCGAGTTGCCTACAGGCGTAACCAGGCCGAGACCGGTGACAACGACGCGACGATTCAAAGTCAAATCCTCCATGACGGCGTTTCTGCGATCAGCTGAAACGGATCATCGCAGATTCGCGGCCGTCACTTTCCCTTGTGCTGGTCTATGTAGTTGTACGCGTCGCGCACGCTTTGAATCTTTTCCGCGTCTTCATCGGGAATTTCGATCCCGAACTCTTCTTCAAAACGCATTACCAACTCGACCGTATCGAGCGAGTCGGCTCCGAGGTCGTCAATGAACCGGGCGTTGGGTGTGACTTCGTTTTCGTCTACCCCCAACTCGTCCACGATTATCTGTTTTACTTTTTGCTCAATCTCTGGATCGGGCATTCGTTTGCTCCTCTGTGAAATTGTCCGACAAGCTTCTGCCTGTCGAACTGTTTATCTTTGCGAAATCCGCGTTTAGATCGCGACAAACTAAAGTCTGTCGAAAAGTCTCTTCATGCTCTCAGCGATTCGCCGGCAGCACGCAGACCGGCCTCGTCTTCGATGTTCACGCAGCCCACGCTGCGATTAATCTGACGCATCAGGCCACTCAAAACTTTTCCGGGTCCGATCTCAATAAAGCTTTGTACACCCTGACTGATCAAGAATTCAACTGAACCCAGCCATCTTACCGGCTGTGATACCTGGTGAATCAAGGCCTCGCGGGCTTCTGTCCCTTTGGTAATCGCGGCCGCGTCCACATTGGTGACGACCGGGGGCTGTAAGTCCGCAAAGGAAATTTTCTCCAGGTCCTGGCTCAGCCGCTCCTGCGCCGGCATCATCAGGGCGCAGTGAAAAGGCGCGCTCACATTGAGCTTAACTGCACGCTTGGCCCCGCGCGCTTTCAACAGTTCTACAGCTCGATCGACTGCCGCCGAGTCACCGGCGATAACCAGCTGGCCCGGTGAGTTAATGTTAGCTGGGCTGCATACCTGCCCAGCGGCAGCTTCAGCGCAAGCGGTCGTGACCACGTCAAGATCAGCACCCAGAATCGCCGCCATTGCGCCTCTGCCCACGGGTACTGCTTCCTGCATGTATCGGCCGCGCGCCCGCACCACTCGCACCGCGTCCGCCAATGAAAGCGATCCCGCCGCCACGAGAGCTGAATACTCACCCAGGCTATGGCCGGCCGCGAAATCAGGCTTGGGAAAACCCTCCGACTCCATAGCTCGCAGCGCGGCGATTGAAACAGTCAGGATGGCCGGTTGGGTATTCTCAGTGAGCTGTAGCTGTTCGGCTGGGCCGTTAAAACAAAGCTCGCTCAACCCAAATCCCAGCGCCTCGTCAGCTTCTTCAAAGATCAGTCTGGCCGCCGGAAACTTTTCGGCCAGGTCCCTCCCCATGCCCGGATACTGCGATCCCTGGCCGGGAAAGATATAGGCGATTGCCGATTGCCGATTGCCGATTGCCAATTTGCAGATCTTCCTGGAGTTCGCTATTTAAAAATAATTACCCAACTAACTCTAAAACCCCAATTGGAAATCGACAATCGGCAATTCGCAATGGATTCACCAGCGCATCACCACGCTGCCCCAGGTCACGCCACCACCGAACGAGGCCATCAGCACCACATCGCCGGGTTGCACCCGTCCGGCTTCCACGCATTCGTCCAGTCCGATAGGGATAGACGCTGACGAAGTGTTGCCGTGCATGGCGATATTGGAATAAACCATCGAGCTGTCAACGCCCAACAATCCGGATACCGCGTCGGTGATTCGCTGGTTCGCCTGGTGCGGAACAAAGAGTTTCACGTCTTCCGTCTTCAATCCGGCTTGCTCGAGCACGCACTTTGAAATCTCAACCATCGACCTCACGGCAACTTTGAAAACCTCGTTGCCCTTCATCTTAAAAAAGTGATCGCCGCGAGCAATGGTTTCCGCGGTGAATCCACCTTTGGTGCCGCCACCCGGCGCGTATAGTTGCGATTCGTAGCGTCCATCAGACCGGATCTTTGCCGCCAGGATTCCACGATCGCCTTCGACGGGCCCGAGTATCGCCGCGCCGGCCCCATCACCAAACAACACACAAGTCGATCTGTCGGTGTAATCGACATAGCGAGTCAGAATCTCAGCCCCGATCACCAGAACATATTTGGCCTGGCCGCCGCGAATCATTGCATCGGCTAGCGACAAGCCATAAAGGAAGCCCGAACAAGCAGCGACAATGTCCATCGCCGCGGCGTTGTTAGCACCCAGCGCCGCCTGAATCAAGCAACCCGTCGACGGCAGAATTTGATCGGGAGTGACAGTCGCGCAAAGGATCAGATCGATTTCGCCGGCATCAATTCCGGAACGCTCAAGCGCTTCCTGAGCCGCGCGCACGGCAAATAACGAAGTGTATTCGCCGGGTCCCGCTTTGCGCCTCTGCTTGATACCCGTGCGGGTGGTAATCCACTCGTCGGTGGTGTCGACGATCCTCTCCAGATCGGCATTGGTTAGAATGCCTTCGGGATATGAATGACCGGTGCCAAGAATGCCGGCGTTGACTCTAGACATTGAGAAAGTTGTGCCCTTAAGAAATGCCGTCCGAAAGTTGCCGCTCGTCGCGTTACCACTTCCGGACCACAGTCTGTTTGAAACTTATCAGGCGTTCTGCTCCACCTGGACGATTTCGCGGTCTTTGTAGTGACCGCACTTGGGACAGACGCGATGTTGCATGCGCGGCTCCTGACAGTTTGGACAAAGAACTGTCTGGGGCGTCCGCAGCGCATCGTGCGACCTGCGCTTACCGCGGCGCGATTTTGAGTGACGACGTTTTGGATTTGGCATAAATACTCCGGAAAAGATTTTGGATTTCAGAGTTTAGATTTTGGATTTCCTATCACTCTAAGTCGTGAAGAACAATCGGAAATCAAAAATCTAAGATCGCAAATCCTTAAGGCTTTCCCAACGCGAATCAACTTCTATCGTTTCACACTGGCAGGTGCTTCGGTTTCGATCGATCCCGCAAACCGGGCACAGGCCTTTGCACTCTTCCCTACACAAAACATGACCGGGTACCGCCAGCATGATCTCCTCGCGCACCAGGTCGTCCAATTCGATTGCTTCCCCGTCAAAGACCGCCAGATTCAAATCGTCTTCCTGCAGTTCGTGCTGCGGTTCAGCCTTCCAACTCACTGCCGGCACGAATCGCTCTTTGAACTCGGAATCAATCGGCAACTCAACGGGCTGCAAACAACGGTCACAGGCGGCGGCGACTTTGCCCTTGAGCTCGCCCCTCAGTTCAACTTCGCTTCCTTTGCGCCTGACCTGACCCCGAATCTCGACCGGCTCAATCAGCTTGAGCTCAGCATCGTCCACCGACAACTCGCCGGTTTCATACGTCCGCGAGAACCGGCCACTGTCCTTTTCCAGTCTTTCAAGCTCGATCCGCATACCAGAAGCCACTCCGGATTACATAGAAAGCGTCAGAGGGCTGCGCGCAAAGTCGCTAATTATAGCCGCCGAATGGGCTCTGTCAAAGCGGCCGTCGGGGGATCAACCGCTGCGACTCGCCTTTCCCGTTGCTTTGCGGGCTTTCTTTTCGGGTTGCGAAGGACTGGGGGGTTCCGAAGTTTTTTCACTAAGCTTGCTACACTCGGCTCGCCACATCGTTTCCAGGCGGCCATTGTCGACAACGCCGCACTCGCTCAAAATCTCGATCAGGCTTTTCACCAAAGCATGGTTGGAGTAAGCCGTCTCGGATTGGCGCAGCAAGAGCTTCAATCCCTGTTCAAGCCGTTCTGCCAGACGGGCCAGAGTGTTTTCCAGCATCGTCAGGCGCTCCAGGAGGTGCTCTTCATGAGGGGTGGTTTCGGCCGAGTCAACCCGCACCGATGGCGGCTGGACGACAATCATTAATTTAGTGCCGCAACGCAGACAGAACTCCTGCCCCAACGGATTCGCCGCGCGGCATTTCTGACAAAAGTGTTGAATGGTTCGGTTCTGCATCCTCAAGAAAAACGGTCTTTGATCTTAGTACTTTGAACTTAGGCCTCTGAATAAAGTATCTGGGCCACTAAAACGACAAAAGCAAAGTACGAAGTTCAAAGCACAAAGTACCTAGTATTCATAGAACCCCCGCCCCGTTTTCTTACCCAACCAGCCGGCGTCGACATAACGCTTTAACAAAGGACAGGGGCGATACTTTGAATCGCCGAAGCCATCATGTAGCACGTTCATGATCGCAAGGCAAACATCCAGGCCGATAAAGTCGGCCAGCGTCAACGGCCCCATCGGGTGGTTCATTCCCAGCTTCATGATGCCATCGATGCTCTCGCGCATCGCCACGCCTTCATAAAGCGCAAAGATGGCTTCATTAATCATCGGCATCAGCACGCGGTTAGAAATAAAGCCCGGCGAGTCCTGACATTCCAACGGCACTTTGCCCAGCTGCTCGGTTAACTGTCGAGTCTTTTCGTACGTGGCGTCGGAAGTTGCGGCGCTGCGAATTATCTCGACCAGCTTCATTACCGGCACCGGATTCATAAAGTGCATTCCAATAATCCTGTCGGGCCGGCCCGTGACTGCGCCGAGTTTGGTGATCGAGATCGAAGAAGTGTTCGAAGCCAGGATTGCGTCGGCCTTCGTGACCCGGTCCAGCGCTTTGAATACCTCGGTCTTAACTCCCAGGTCTTCGGTCACTGCTTCGACGACGATAAACGCGTCGCCCAGCCCCTCGAGATCAGTAGTAGTCTTAATGCGGCCGACAATTTCTTTCTTCTGGTTCGCCTCCAGGCGTTCCTTGTCGACGTCCCGCTGCAGGCTCTTATCAATGGCAGATAGGCCACGAGCCAGAAAGTCCTCGGCCACGTCGCGCATGACGACGTCAAAGCCGGCGCGCGCCGCGACCTGAGCAATGCCCGCGCCCATAGTTCCCGATCCAACTACGCCAAAGATTTTATCCATGATCGTGGCACAGACTTCAGTCTGTAATTGTGCGCTCAAGAACAATTCACAGATTGAAGTCTGTGCTACTTCAAACGATCCGCCAAATTCATCAGCGGCTGCGCGCCGCGTAAAGCTTCTTGCAACTCGCCTTCATTTGCGGTTGCAGCTTTGCCGCCGTAGATTTTGGCGCCGCCTTCACTTCGTAAAAACTTGATCGCATAAATGCCGAGTGCGGTTCCAACCGGAATGTTAATTAAAGACACTACCGATAAAGAAATGCCCAAAGGTTTTGCCCAACGTTTTCGCTTCCGTAGCGCATAACCAACCAGTAACGGCAGCAGGCCAACCATCAAGATGAGGAAGATGAATATGACGATGCCAGCCACCAGCCATGACGTCGATACCAGTTGAGTTCCAGGGGCAGCGAACTTGGCCACGAATACCAGCAGCAACAGGCCCAGCAGCGTCAATCCATGCATCGCTCCATAAATAAACCACAGGGTCGCGAGCGTCTTGTTATGTTCCTCCGCAGTCATGCGACGTTAGCGCCAGTCAGGCGGCGCCAGTGCTGGTCGAGTCACTTGTTCAGGTTGCCGATTAACGCTGGCCCAATCCGTCGGCGGCGCCGGCGGCAGCTCGTGCGCCGGCCGATCGTAAAGCTGCCTTCCCTTCTCTCCAAACAAAAACCAGAAAGTGTAAACACAGACAGCGGTGCCAACCGGCATTTGCGTAGCGGCAAACACACCGGCGACAACGCCCGCGACCTTTGCCCAACGTTTTTTCTTCAACAACGCGTACGCGGCTATCATTGACGGAATACTCCAGGCCACTGTGAAAAGCAAAACAAAGAGGCCTATGAAGATAAAAAACCCGGGCGGTGGTGGGTTTCCGCGACCCGAGTCAGGCAATGTACCCACCATGGCGAGCATCACGAAGCTCATGAACACTCCCATCAAAGAATGGAAGACCGCGTACGCAATGTGCGCATAGCCCAGATACTTGTTGTGTTCCTCGGCTGTCATTTCGTCCTCACCGCTCGACTGCCAAAGCCACCGCGTTGCCGCCCCCGAGACAAAGTGCCGCAATCCCGCGATTCACGTCACGGCGTTTCATTTCATGAAGCATCGTCGTCAACACGCGTGAGCCGGATTGCCCGATGGCATGGCCGAGCGCGACCGCGCCGCCGTTGACGTTGAGTTTTTCCGGATCTAAACCGAGCTCACTGGTAATCGCGACAGCCTGGACCGCGAACGCCTCATTCAATTCGATCAGATCGACATCTTTCATGTCCCAGCCGGTTTTTTGCAGAAGCTTTCGAATCGCTTCCACCGGAGCCATCATTACCAGCTTCGGCTCGCCGCCGGAAGTTGCTTGCGCGACAATCCGAGCCAGAGGTTCGACGCCAAGTAACCGGGCCCGATCCGCCGAGGTCACCACCAGCGCGGAAGCGCCGTCGTTCACTCCCGGCGCATTGCCCGCCGTCACTGTGCCGCCTTCCTTGAACGCCGGCTTCAATTTGCCAAGGGCTTCGAGCGACGTGTCTTCACGCACTGGTTCGTCGGTGTCGAAAACGATTGCGCCCTTTTTCTGTTGGACCTCGACCGGAACGATCTCGTCTTTGAATCTGCCGGCCTTGATTGCCGCGGCGGCCTTCCGATGTGAGTTAAGCGAGTACTCATCCTGTTCCTGGCGCGACACATTGAAGCGTTCGGACACCACTTCGCCAGTGCAGCCCATATGCTGGTCGTCAAAAGCGCACCAGAGGCCGTCCTGGATCACCGTGTCGATAATCGTGCCGTGGCCGAGGCGATAACCTTCGCGGGCCCTGGAAAGCAGATAAGGCGCGTTGGACATTGACTCCATACCACCGGCGACGACGATCTCAGTGTCGCCAAGCTGGACACCCTGCGCCGCCATCATTACGGCTTTTAAGCCGGAGCCGCAGACCTTGTTGACGGTCACCGCGGACACTTTGTCGGGCAGTCCGCCTCTGAGCGCCGCCTGGCGCGCGGGATTCTGGCCGAGCCCGGCCTGGATCACGCAACCCATGATTACTTCGTCAACGTCTTCCGGCGCGACGCCGGCGCGTTTTACGGCTTCGCGAACGACGATTGCTCCCAGATCCGTTGCTTTGAAACTCTTGAGCGCGCCGAGAAACTTTCCCACGGGCGTGCGCACTGCACTAATGATTACTGCTTCTTTGATTGTCGACATGGTTATTATTGCTCGTAGTTAATTTAGCATGGACGCTAATTCCAAACAGTGTCAAGCGAACGAAGGAGTCGATAATGGGTCGTCGATTCCTATCGGTTTTCGACTCTTCGACTCGTTGAAAGACGATCCACGAAATAACACGAAATCCCACCAAGAAAAACTTTAGTGTTGTTTGGTGTGATTTGGTGGATCTTTCTTGTCTCTCAACAAGAGGAACAAGCATGGGTACGGGCCGGAGCAGACCTTGCCGGTCGGGCAAGCGCCTCTTACTCACTCAATGTCCGACCAGCAAAAGCCGTTGGCGCTGAGGATTGCGAATCAGGTTTACGCTCAAACCGCCATGAGGAAAGGTTTCCGTCTCAGCCAGGATTCTCAAGGCAGGATCTCTTTTCCGCAAATCCTGATACTCGTGTTCCCAAATCAAGGCCACTGCGCGCGGGTCTCCGGCAAGAACCGCCGCCAGCTTTTGATTTTTGAGATCGCCGACCAGGCGTTCGACTGTATTCGGCGAAGTGATGCTGAACGAGAGGCCGCTGGCCCAATCGCTCGCCGACGCGGACGAGTAGATTGCACGGCCCGATGGAACTCGGGCAGCGAGCTGCGCGGTCGGCAAATAGCGCACAAAAGCCGGTAACAGACTTAACTGAAGACTTAAAACTGTCGCGCAAATCGTCGCCGAAAGGATGAGGGCAGCCTGCCGGTTCTTTCGGCGAAAGACTAAAACCACCAGCGCGGCGCTTCCCACGACAGCAACAGTTACTGGAAGGAACCTCAGAATGGTCTGCACCGATAGGGCCGCGGCTGCTCGTAACGAAAGCAGCGCGCCTGCGATCACGATCGCGCTCACCGCAACCAGAAAAACTGCGAGAACACGGCGCACAACAGCCGGCAGCTTTTCGGTGTTTGTGAAGAGCGGTCCGATAATCAGCGCCGCGGCAGGCATGGCGGGAAGAAGGTAGTAATCGCGCTTGAAACTCGCGACCGAAAACAACATCACCGTCCAAAGTAGCCAAAGATAAAGGACGCGTTTGCCGTCAATTGCCGCTTTCTCTTTCCGTCTGCGCCAGTCGATCCACACTGCGAGAATCAAAAGCACCGACCATGGCGCGAAATCGATGAAGAAGGCCGCCAGCTCGTACCAGAAAGGCCGGCCGCCGCCAGCGTAGACTTGGCCGGTGAACCTCTGAAAGTTTTCGCTGAGAAAGAAAAACCTGAGCGGCGAAGAGCCCGCGCGCAAATAGACGACGAGGAAATACGGGAGCGTAATCAATAAGAACAGCGCCAGGCCTTCCAACCAGCGAAGTCTTTGAAAGCCGGCGCGGCTGCGGCGAGCCAGGAGTTCGAGCCCAATCGGAACCGCAACCAGGGCCAATGCCACCGGACCCTTGGTGAGCACGCCGAGCGCCAGTGCCACGTAACCGATAAGAACCAGGTTTTGAGATCGTTGCGTTTGCTCGGACAGCGTCACGAGGAAACAGGCGAACGCGACCGTCACCCAAAGGGTGAGCAGCATGTCGCTCATCGCCAGTCGCGCGAAACTCAGAAACAGATAGCTGCCAGCGAGAATCGCCGCTGAAACCAGACCGGATCGAACTCCCGAGAGCTTTGTTCCCAACCCGTAGACAACAATCAACACCAGAAGTGCGGCTATCACCGAAGGCAGTCTGGCGCTGCCATAACTCATCCCGAACAAATTGTACGACAATCCAATGAACCAGTAGGCGAGCGGCGGCTTGTTGAGCTGCAACTCGTCCGGGGCATGCGGCGCCAACCACTCCTGGCGCTCGACCATTGAACGGGCGCCCAAAGCAAAGTAACTTTCGGCCCGCACAAATTCCTTGTAAAGCCAGATGTCGCTAAGGAACAGGATCGCCGCGAATGCGATGAGTAAGAAGAAGGCGCGATGTTGCTTTAAGGGAATCAAATGAAATCAATCGACGGCCCAGTGTGTTAGATTTCGTGACTTAGTCTGTTTGTCAGAGTCGCTTCAGTCAAGGCATACGTACACACAGTACTGATGCAGTTTGAACCGGCCGCCGTTTCTTATTAGCACCGTGGCTTTAGCCCGGTGATAAGCGATTGGGATCGGAAGGGAAACCGTTTAAAACGGTTTCCGATTTGTGTCGTGCACCGCGGTCACCGCGCTAAAGCGACGGTGCTAATGAGACACGACGGCTAACTTCGCCCGGACTCGCACACATCAGCGCCTTCGTGTGATTCGTGGATCGCTTTTCTCCCTCACGCATTTTATCCATTAATTCAGACGAAAAATCACGAACCGTAAACTGTTTCTGTAATCGACCGCATATGCCCGGCCTCAAATTGAAAACCATGACGCGCGGGTGTTAGACTCACCGCTTGAAATCGAAACCCCTTAATCTTCTGACTTACCGAATCAAATCATCATGCAGGCACTGATACTCGCTGGAGGAAAAGGCACACGGCTGCGCCCATTGACGGTGTACACACCCAAGCCGATCGTGCCTATTTGCAATCGCCCTTTTCTGCTCTACCAAATCGACACCCTGCGTCGCGCCGGCGTTACGGATATCACGCTTTCGCTTTCTTATCAGCCGGAGAAGATCGAACAACAGCTCGGCGACGGATCGAACTTTGGCGTAAAGCTGAAGTACACCGTCGAGCCGCAGCCGATGGGCACAGCCGGCGCCTATAAGTTCGCCGAAGATCTGATTCGCGAACCGACCGTGGTTTTCAACGGCGATGTGCTGACGGATCTCGATCTGAAGACTATGATTCGGCAACATAAAGAGCGACAAGCAACCGCGACGATTTTCTTGATGCCGGTCGAGGACCCGAGCATGTACGGAGTCGTGGAAACGGCGGATGATGGTCGCGTGTTGCGGTTTCTCGAGAAACCAAAGCCGGAAGATACGGCTTGCCGGGACATCAATGCGGGCGCTTACGTGCTGGAACCGAGCGTGCTCGATCTGATTCCGAAAGGCGAGAACCATTCATTCGAGTACGGTCTGTTTCCGAAGCTCCTGGAACAAGGCGAACCTTTCTTTGCGCACATCCCGCCGCGCACTTACTGGATGGATATCGGCACGCCCTCGCGCTATCTGCAAGCCCACCTGGACCTGCTGGCCAATCGAGTTTCGCGGATTCACATCAAGGATCGTCGCGGGAAATTCGACTCGGCAACTCATGCCACGATAGATGAGCTGTCGATGATCGCCGATGACTGCACCATCAAACCCGGCGCTGAGATCATCAACTCAGTTTTAGGCCGAGGTTGCTATATCGAAGAGCGGGCGCGAATTGAGAACTCAGTGATCTGGGGTCATACGCGCGTCGGCACTGCCGCCCAGGTCAGGGATGCGATCGTCGGCCGCGGCTGCCATATCGGCAGGTCAACCCTGGTCGGACCGGGAGCGGTGCTGGGAGACAAGACGTCGCTGACGGACTACACGCGAACTTGCGCTTAGCGCATTAGCTTGTATGAGGATTGATGAAAACGATCCACGAATTCACACGAAGCTTCACCAAACAAGTACTTCATTCGGGTGGTTTCGTGGATCGTTTATGGTTTCCACAAGCACAAGACATGCTGCCCTGAAATGAAAGGATAAGATTGTGAACTGGGACAGTTTTCGCGCCTACGATATTCGCGGTGTCTATCCGACGGATCTGGATGAGGAAGCGTATTACCGAATTGCCAAAGCTTACACTTTCCTTTTTCATCCTACGACGATGGTGGTCGGCATGGACGCGCGCGCGTCTTCACCGCAGTTGAAGGAAGCCTTGACGGCAGGCTTCGTCGACGCCGGCGTCAACGTAGTCGATATCGGCGGAATTATTACCGACATGCTTTATTACGCCGTCGGCTCTTCAGACAAATACTCAGGCGGCATTGTCGTTTCGGCCTCGCACAATCCAAAGCAGTACAACGGCATGAAGATGGTCCGCGAAAAGGCGGCCGCCATCTCTTCTGATACGGGCCTGTTTGATATCCGCGATGCGCTCAAGGCTGATAAGGACAAGCAGGTAACCTCAGACGCAAAAGGCACGGTCGAGAAAAAGGACGTGCTCGCCGGCTATCTTGAACACGTGCTCAGCTTCATCGATCGAGACGTAATCCGGCCACTCACCCTGATCGCAAACGCTAACTTTGGCTACGCGAACCGGGTCGTTGCGCCACTCGCGGAAAAGCTAAACCTAAACCTGATCACTCTGAATTTTGAACCGGACGGGACTTTTCCCAAGGGCCCACCGGACCCAATGCTGCCGGGAAACCGCGCCGAGACAGAACAACTGGTCAGGGAATCGAAAGTCGATTTTGCCGCCATCTGGGACGCCGACGCTGACCGTTGCATGTTCGTCGATGAAAAGGGTGAGTTCATCTCGGGCGCGTACGTGACCGCGATGCTCGCCGACGTGCTGCTGAAAAAGCACGCTGGGCACAACAAGATTATTTTCGATCCGCGGGTGATTTG
>JBBPID010000160.1:0-2952 GCA_038040505.1 Acidobacteriota bacterium
GTCATGGAGGGCGCCGCCCAGGTAAACGGGATCGGCGAGAGCCCTTTAATGCCCAACTCCTCGATCCAATTCCGTTTGAAAGCGTCAACCGAATGACGCTCGCGTTGAAAGCGCACGAAGCCGAGGTTGAATTCATTGACGGTCGTCGGATTGAAGGTGTGAACGTCTCCGATGGCAAACTGTAGGTTCCTGTCCGACTGTTCCTGCTCGAATCCGGGGAATGCAGGAGAAAGAGCCTGTCCCACGCCGCGATCGTATGGAGCATTCTTGGTGAATCGGCCCCAGATCGCGTCTCGCGCTCCAAACTGGTAGTCGATTCGCGCAGCCAGGGCGTCGTTATCGGAAACACCTTTTGGATGGCCGATGAAGTTGCGCGATGGGTCTGCGTTATTGGGGACGGGGTACAAGTTCGCCAGCGCGGCGCCGACCGGGTTAATCCTATTCGCCGGAATCACGTTTCCCGGAAAGGGAATTTTAGTTATAGGATCAACGATTGTCACCGGCAAGCCACTGAAGTCCCCGGCGCGCTCCTTCAGAGTCGGCACCAGGGTTGTGCTGGTGACCGCCTGTCGCCGCCGAGTCCCTTCATAGGCAAACATCCAAAATAGTTTGTTCTTGCCGTTGTAGAGTTTGGGTAAGAACAGCGGCCCGCTGGCGACGAAACCGAACTGATTCCGTTTCAGCGGATCCACCGTGGGGCTGAAAGGGTTACGCGCGTCCAGAGCGTCGTTGCGAAGAAACTCAAATAGCGTGGCGTGAAATTCATTTGAGCCCCGCTTCGAAGCCACATTGATGATCGCTCCGGAATTGCCGCCAAACTCCGCCGAGTAGTTGGAGGTCTGAACACGGAATTCGGCCAATGAGTCCAGTGGCGGTATCGCTAGCGGATAATTGTTCAGTTCCTGGCCGCTGATTTCCATGCCGTCGATCAGAACCACGGAGGTGTTGTCTCTCTGCCCCCCGACCGAGAATGCGGGGCCGTAATTGGCCTGGCGTTGAGTGGCACTGGCACGGCCCGCGTTGCTCACGCCGGCGGATAGAGAGACCAGTTGCATTACATTACGCCCGTTAATCGGCAACCCCAGGAGCCGCTTGTCATCGATGACTTGAGACAAGCTCGCGTCCGAAGCGTCGAGCAAACCACTGTCGGCTTGAACCACAACTGACTCATTTATCGATCCAACCTGCAGCGTTACTCTTAAGTTTTTCGTCTCCGCCACTTGCAGCGCGACACCATCAATCACCCCTTTCTTGAACTGGGGATGTTCAACTTCGACCCTGTAATTGCCCAAAGGCAGTGCCCGGAACTCGAAAAAGCCTTCCTCATTCGTGGTTTGTTCTCGCTCCTGGTTTCTTGCCTCATCGATCAATCTCACGTGAACGTGGATGAGGACGCCGCCCGTGGAGTCTTGAACAGTCCCACGAATCACACCGGTGGCGGTCTGCGCGAGCACAAACGACGTCATGGCAAGATACGAAAAAATCCACGAGATCAGGTGCCTTCGCATGTTTCTCCCACCATCTCGGAAGGTTGTGCGCGATTTCGGAAAACGCTGCCCACGCAGTCGCGGACCGCGGGTAGTCCTCGTTGGTTTTTCCGACCGCATCCCTCGCCTGGAAACGGAAATACAAAGCATGGTTCACCATCTCTTTCGGTGGCGATGCGACCGTTGGAATTGTGTCTGGCGGCGGCCGAATGCTCGCACAGATTTGAAGTCACGACAAGGTATTTTTAACTATCCAAGATTCCGGCAATCGACCCAGAGAATTCTCCGTCCTCAGAGTCTGAGCACCTGACCTCCACCGCGTTCTTGGAGCCTCCAACCGAGGGTGTGCTAGAGATCAATGATCCCGCGTTTAACCGCAATCGTGACGGCCTGCGTGCGATCATTAGCACCCAATTTGGAAAGGATATTCCTGACTTGTCCCTTTACGGCATCCTCGGTGACCGAGAGCGACGCGGCGATCTCCTTATTGGTATTGCCCTCGGCGATCAGACTGAGAACGCGCACTTCCGCCGGGGACAACGCTTCCTCGGCGACGTGCTCGGCGAGTTGAAAAGAGACCTCCGGCGAAAGGCTCTTTCTTCCGGCATGTACCGCCCGGATTGTGTCCAGCAGCTCTTTGTGCAGGCTATTTTTCAAAAGGTAAGCGCGGGCGCCCGCTTGGAGAGCACGCATGGCCTGCACGTCGCCGGTGTAGGTGGTGAGCACTATGATTCGCGCGTCGGGAAATTCTCCGCGGATCGCAATCATCGCATCCAGGCCATTCATCTCAGGCATCTGCAAGTCCATCAGCGTCACGTCCGGGCGGTGAGTGCGGTACTGCTGAATTGCTTCGCGGCCGTTCGCGGCTTCGGCGACCAGGGTCATATCTGATTCATCGGCGATCAGGCCCGCAATACCCTGACGCAGAATCGGATGATCATCGACTGCAAGAATCCGAATCCTTTTAGAATCTTCATTCATGACGCGCTCCTGCTGTGGTTTACGTAGGTCGTTCCCCTGAGGTTACGGACTGGTGGGAAGCCCCATCGTAAGCGATATTGCCCGGAATACTCAGCTCGACCTGCGTGCCGGAATTGAGCTTGCTCCACGCCTCTAGACGTCCACCCACGATTTCCGCCCGCTCACGCATTCCTGGCAGCCCAAAGTGTCCTGAGGGCTGACGCCGCATGGTGTCCTCGTCAATGCCCTTCCCGTCATCGCGGACACGCAAGCAAAAGTGCCGTTTGTCGTATCGAATCTCCACGGTGATCCGCCGCGCCTGTGCGTGACGGAAGGCGTTCCGCAACGCTTCGGCCGCGATCCGATATGCCTCGTCCCGCACGACGGGATTTAAACCGCGCGGCGCACCTTCCACTTCGAGATCAATGACCGGAGAGTCGCTCGCAGAGCTGTCCTTCGTGAGTTCTTCTGCAATGGCAGCTATTGCGTTGGCAAGATCATTGGT
>JBBPID010000021.1:0-55627 GCA_038040505.1 Acidobacteriota bacterium
CTCGGGCTTGAAAACCAAGCTCTATTTCGACGCCGAAACGTTCCATCATGTCCGCACTGAGTACGAAAAAAGACAAGTCCAGGAAATGGTCACCCAACCAGGCGTGACTCAACAGCAGGGAGATTCACTTACCAAGGTAATTGAAGATTTTTCCGACTTTAAAACCGAATCGGGATTGACACTTCCGCACACGTATAAGCTGCAACTATCGATCGAAAGTCTGAGGCGGCGAGTCCTGCAGGATTGGGAATTCAAGCTCTCTCAATTTGCGTTCAATAAAACCCTGGACAAGAAGCAGTTTGACGCGACCACCAGATAGCCATCCCGCATTTCGCTGTTAAAAAAGGCCTTTCCCGAGGTGAGCCGCCCCCACTACCTGCCGGGTGCTGGGATTCTCTGTCGGCCTCGAATGATTCAATTATTTGTATAAACTTCCAAATATGGCAACATTGACCCGCCCTTAGTTAGGGATTCCCACCCCAATACCCCAATGATTTTAGCTGAACCAGTGGATGCCTGGCGGCGGCATATTTCTTGCTAAAAATAACGCCTTGAAACCAGCTGCACTCTTTAGTTTGAGCCTATCTGAAGTGAAAAGTCTCGAGTATTACCCGAAATCTTGGAGGAGAAACATGAGAAAGTTCCTGTTAGTAGCTATTTCCCTGCTCTTTTCGATGACTGTAGCTTTCGGCCAGACCACCTCAGGGGTCACCGGAATTGTTACTGATACAAGCGGAGCGGTCGTGCCGGGGGCGAAAGTAACCCTGCTCGACACAAAGAACTCCAGAGAACAAACAACGACCTCAAATGACAATGGGACTTACAAATTTACCAATCTTCAGCCGGGGCCCGGCTACAGACTCACCGTTGCGGCCCAGGGCTTCCAGACTTTTGTGCTCGATGCGGTACAAGTAGCAATCGCCTCAGAGCAAACCCACAACATTCAGTTGACCCCCGGGCAAGTCTCCGAGACTGTAACGGTCGTTTCGACGACTGGTGACGCCACGCTGAACACTACAGATTCGAGTATCGGAAATATTATCGGCGCCCGTCAGTTGAAGGAGCTTCCCATTCAGCTGCGCGGATCACCGGCGGCCCTTATCGGCCTGCAGCCCGGCGCGGTCGGCACCAATGTGTTTGCCGGCGTAATCGGCGGCGTCGGCACTAACCGAGTGGGTTCGGTCGCGGGTTCTCGTGCGGACCAGGGCAACGTTACGTTGGATGGTATCGACGTTAACGACCAGGCAGGAAACTTTGCGTTTGCGACGGTTGCTAACGCCCCTATTGATTCTGTCCAGGAGTTTCGAGCGGTGACGTCTGGCGCGGCCGCCTCCTCAGGACGCAGCAGCGGCGGCGAGACTGAACTGACTACAAATAGCGGCACGAATCAGTTTCACGGCAATGTGCGAGAGTACTACCGTAACGAGGAAGTGGCCGCAAATACGTTTTTCAATAACGCCTCTCGTGTTGACCGGCCGAAACTGCGGCGACATCAATATGGCGGCAGCATCGGCGGCCCGCTGCCGATTCTACAATTCGGAGAGGGCGGACCCTGGATTAAGTCCGGCAAGGATCACCTGTTCTTCTTCTACGACCAGGAGAATCGCAAAGACAGGTCACAAAATGCCACTTCGCGAACGGTTCCTCTGCCGCATTTTCTGGCGGGAACCATCGGCTATATCAACAACGGCCCGGGCTGCACTGGAACCAGCCGGATAAATACACAACCGGCGTGTATCAGTTTTCTCTCGTTGGCACAGGCGGCAGCGCTCGATCCTCAGGGTATTGGGCGAAATGCGGCGCTGTTTAGTTTTCTGAACACACGCTACCCGACACCGGCGAACGACCCCACAGGCGGTGATGGCCGAAACACGGGTCTCCTTAGATTTAATGCGCCAAATACCAGAGATGAAATTACCCATACCGTGCGCATCGATGGCAACCCCACTGACCGTCAGCGGATCTTTTTCCGCTATACCAAAGCCAAGCGTGATTCGACAAACGCCCTGGCGTTTTTGCCTGGCGATCCGGATGCGGTAAGTTTTCAGGATAGAAGTTATGGGTTCGCCGTTGGTTGGAACTGGTCGATCTCGCCGGCGCTTATTAATTCTTTTACCGGCGGAATGACGAAACAGGCAAATGTCTTTGCACCGGCTAACGCCGACTCTTTCCCGTATAGCTTCAGTGGCGGACCCGTCGGAGCGCCATTTCCCAGCTTGAGCTATCAGGATCGCAATGTTTATGTTCCCACCATTCGTGATGATATGACGTGGACGACGGGAAATCATTCGATTCAATTTGGCGTGTCGTGGAAACCGATCGTACAAAAAGCCAATATCACCAATGACTTTATTTTTGCCGCGATTGGTATTGGGGGGCAGAACTCGACGTTGGCTGCGGCGACTCCACCACTTCGCCCCGCGAATTTGAACACGGCCGCAGCCGCCATAACGGCGTATGACTCTGCTTTTACTTATTTGCTTGGCAGATTTGCCACCGTTTCCACGAATTTCAACCTAACCGCGGCCGGCACCGCCCTGCCGCCCGGTTCCGGTAAGATCCGTGATTACGCGTACAACGAATATGAGGGTTACCTCCAGGACAACTGGAAAATCAAAAGTAACCTCACGTTGAATCTTGGTCTTCGATACTACCTGTATCCTGCGCCCTACGAACGAAACGGTTTACAGGCGGATAATACTTCCGACTGGAAAGCGTTGCTGGCGACCAGACTTGCTAATGCGGCCTCCGGTACCCAAGGTGCTTCGGCCGAGCCTTTTCTGGTTTACAATCTAACCGGAAAAAAGAACAATGGTCCGCCTTTCTACGCAACCGATAAGAACAATTGGGCTCCGAGGATCGGGTTTGCTTACAATCCTTCGTTCAAGAGCGGAGTATTTGGAACCCTCTTTGGTGATAAAAGGACCGTCATTCACGGAAACTACTCAATGGTCTATGACCGCATTGCCGGAGCTATCACGTTTATTGAGAACCAAGTTGACTACCTGTTTGCTCAAAACGTGCCAAAGAATTTCGGTGACGTCGACGTAAGGACTGCCTTGCTGAACGATCCCCGCTTTACCAGTATATCGACTGCTCCACCTTCAGTTAGTAACACTCCGCCGTCGGCCGCTCGTCCCATAACGCCGTTTGTAACGGCCGGGGTTGGTGTCGGTCTTAAGACTGGGACGTTTAACTACACCATCGACCACAACTTCAAGATTCCCTATGCGCACACGTGGAATTTTGGTTTCCAGCGAGAGCTTCCCGGAAACATGCTGCTCGACATGTCATATGTCGGCCGCATGGGCAGGTCGTTGTTTGTTCAGTCTGATGTCGCTCAGATATTAGACTTTAAGGACGCTGCTTCAGGTCAATTCTTGCTCGCGGCTCTTAATGCGCTGCAGCCGCAAGTTGCCGCGAATTTTGCCGCCGGTGTGGCTTTACACGCGGGTGTAACCCCTCAGCCTTGGATAGAGAATCAGATAAGCGCTGCGATCGCAGCTAACTTTCCGGCCAATAGAAACTGTACCAATCTCCTGGCGGCACAGCCGGTTCCGATCACCAATTGCACCCAATTTCTTGCGGCCTTCCAAGGTAATTTCGTGCGAATTGGAGACACCTCTGATCTGGTGCAGGCTCTCTATGCCAACAACGTGCTTAGGCCCAATGTCGGAATGAGCAGCCAGTTTGGGGCCAACCTGTTTATTTCAAATCAGGGAAGTTCCGATTATCACGGAGCCCTGATAAGTCTGCAAAAACGGTTCTCCCGTGGGTTGGAATTTGAGGTCAACTACACATTTTCCAAGTCGCTGGACAACCAATCAACCGTAGCCAATACCGTCAGCGGAGGCATAGTCTGTGATATCCGTAACCCGGATATTTGCCGCGGGCCATCCGACTTTGACATTAGACATTTGTTCAATGCCAACTTCATCTATGACCTTCCATTTGGCCGCGGCAAGACCTTTGGCGGTGGCGTTAACAAGTGGGTAGATGCACTCCTGGGCGGATGGACGGTATCGGGGATCGTCAGTGCGAGATCCGGTTTGCCGTTCAACGGCACCTCAGGCGCGTTTCCGCTGGCATTTAACCTGAACAGTCCGCCGATTCTTGTCGGAAACCAATCGGCCCTGGCGGTCGATGTTCACAATACCGGCACTAACATTCAGTATTTTGCGGACCCGGTTGCCGCGAATGCTGCGTTTCGTTTCCCGCATCATGGTGAACTAGGCTCGCGAAATATCTTCCGTGGACCAATGTTCTGGGGCGCCGATATGGGCCTGGCCAAGAGGTTCACTGCGCCGTGGAACGAAAATCACCGGTTTACGTTGCGTATGGATGCATTTAATGTGACCAACACTAATGCATTTTCCACTCCGAATCTCAATAAGGACTCGTCGTCGTTTGGATTTATTACTGCGTCCGCGAACAATCCCAGAGAGATTCAATTCGCGGTTCGTTATGATTTTTAGGTTGGCCTTGAGCGGTAACAACTTGGTCTATGTTCTTTAGACTTCAGGCCCCTCGGAAATCCGGGGGGCCTTTTTGTATGAATGTGCGATGTCAGGGACGACAACATCAGAGCATGTTCCCACCGCCTTTATCACTTCGTTTTGGATTGCGAATTTGGGACTTTGGAGCTAAGGATTCATTCAAGTTTGATTTTGCCGCTCGAACGGATTGTAGAACCTAGGATCAAAGAAGGAACGCTCTTCTGAATAACGGTATGAGAAGTTGCGTGGAGGACATTTAAGACGTGAAAAAGTTATTCTTATTTCTGGCTGTCATATTGGTTTCGAGTGTTGTTATCAGCGCGCAGCAAGATAAGAAACCGGCAAAGATTACCGTAGACGAACTTATCGCAAAGCACATCGCTTCGATAGGTCCGGCGGAGGTCATTGCGGGGATCAAATCGCGCGTATTGGTTGGTAATGCCAAGCTTGAAGCGAAATTGGGTTCAGCATCCATTATATATGGTAAAGGGCAGCTGGCTTCACAAAGAGACCAGGTGTTGTATGCGATGGTTTTTAACTCTCCGGTGTATCCCTACGAAAAAGCGGCCTTCGATGGAAAGGAGCAGTCGCTGGGCCTGCCCAATGGAAAACGAACTCTACTGCACGAGTTTCTTAAATCTCAAGAGTCAATATTGAAAGACGGATTATTTACCGGAGCACTGTCTACGGCCTGGCCGTTGCTCGACCTCAAATCCAGAAAGTCCGCGAAACTCGAATACGCCGGGACGGCCAAGATTGATGACCGTCAGTGTTACAAGCTCAAATACTCATCGGGGCGTAGCGGAAATCTTAAGACGACGCTTTACTTCGATGCCGAGACTTATAGACATGTACGGACCACGTATGAATACACGCTCGAACCCAGCATTGGAAGAAGTTCGACCGATGTGAGGTCGTCCTCCAGAGTTGAACGATATTCTTTGCGGGAAGATTTTTCGGATTTCAAGATGGCGGGCAAGCTGACTCTCCCAGCCACTTACACCATAAACTTATTGAACGAACTGCAAATCTCTTCCACCCCAGGCACGAATTCCCTGGAATGGACTTTTGCGGTTTTGGAGGTTTATTACGACCAACCGTTGGAGGCCTCTGTATTCAAGGTTTCGTAAGGATCATTTGCGTGGGATTTTAGAGACGATGACCAGGATATCTATCGTGGCAAAGACCGGCACGGCAGCTCTTCATATGCGTACGACCGCGATTCGATCATCGGTTCTGCTTTTGTTGGCTGCCTGCCTGGCGACGATACCTGCGCAATCGATAGCAGCCCAGGCAAGGGGTTATATGATCTGGGGAGACGTCAACATACACGTCAGTAGAGCCGAAGATCTGCCTGGTCCCGCGCGCGTAAATCTAACGCTTTACAACCGAGTCGGCAGGCTTGTTGGCAGGCAATCGGTAACCCCCCATGGCCGCTATCGTTTCAATAATCTAGCCGCTGGGGAATATGAATTAGCTATTGAAGTAGATAACAGTGAAGTAGGTCGCATCTATTTTAATCTCAGCGGTTTGGTCGGCTCTGACTATCGGCAAGATCTTCAATTTGAGTGGAAGGCCAAGCGCTCTCAGGCAAAATCAAAGCCGGGAACAATCTCGGCCGCTGATGCATACAGTCGTACTGCGACCAACCAGACGCTTTTCGAAAAGGCCGAAGAAGCTACAGACAAGAAGAAGTATGATCAGGCCGTGAGGTTTCTCAGACAGATTGTCGACAACGACACGCTCGATTTCCAAGCCTGGACTCTGCTGGGAGCAGTCTATACCGTTCAGCAAAGACCGTCGGACGCTGAAAGTGCGTACCTTGGTGCTCTAACGGCAAAGCCCACATTTGCGATGGCATTAATCGCTCTCGGCAGATTGCATTCAAACCAAAAGAAGTTCGCCGAGGCCATCGATCCGCTCACCAAGGCCCTCGCGGTTCAGCCAAAGTCTGGCGAGGCAAACTTGTTGTTGGGCGAGGCTTACATTCAACTTAAAAAGGGCTCGACCGCAGTTCCGTATCTGAACGAAGCGGCGAAGAACGGCAAGCCGGAAGCACATCTCCGTCTGGGTTGGCTCTACAACGCCGCGGGTATGAAAGACAAAGCGGCCGCTGAGTACGAAGAATTCCTAAAAAAGAAGCCGGACTATTCCGATCGGAAGAAGCTTGAGGAATATATCAGCGCTAACAAAAAGGGCTAAATCTGCGGCGAAGGCCCCCGCTCCCACACGGTTTCGGAGAACCTTCCAATCCGAGAAATTGGAAGAAAACCAAATTTTCCGAATTACCAGCCTTTCGGCCAGCGTTCGGGCCCAGAAATGCCAGTGTTAATTGGGGTGAACGAGTTAACACGAAATTGTTAAGCGCGGAACATTGCTTGCCTGCCGCAAAACCAAAGTCTTAGCGTCTCAAGCCCCAGACTTCGGGGGCGCCACACGGAAAACGGTTTAGGTTTCTCAACAAAGGAGGAAGCAGCGATGCGTAGCGTTCTTCGCTTTCTAACAAGCGGGTTGCTTGTGGGGTTGTGTGCGGTAATCGTGTCCGGACAGGCCATTCAGACGGGCGGTATTACCGGGGTAGTCACCGATAAGAATGGCGCCCTGGTGACCGGCGCGACGGTAAACGTCATTAGTGACGCCACCGGAAAGACGGAAAGGACGGTTACCACTGCCGAAGATGGTGGTTATACCTTCACCTTTCTGGCGCCGGGCAGATACAAACTCGAGGTTTCCGCTGCTAACTTCAAAAAAGCTGCGATTAATGACGTTCAGGTCCGAATTACCGAAACCACGCGGCAAGACGTCGCGCTTGAACCGGGCAACATCTCGGAAACTGTAAACGTCGAAGCGACGCCATCACTTATTAATCCCTCGAGTGCGACCACCGGTCAGGCACTAGATGGACAGACGCTTCGTTCGTTGCCGCTGGCATCGCCAAACTTCCTCTTCTTGCTGAATCTCTCAAGCGGTGTGTCTGGCGAGCCTACCGACGTGCGCTCTGCGGGCCGCGGTACCGCCGACGTGACGGTGAACGGGCAGCGTACCAGCAACAATAGCGTTTCCCTCCAGGGGATCAACGTGAACGACTTTAACCTCGCTCACTTTGATACCGTCCCGCTGCCGAATCCGAACACGCTTCAGGAAATGAAGGTGGCTACTTCCCTTTACGACGCATCGCAGGGAAGCAAAGGCGGCGGCGCGCTGGGCCTGGTGATCAAGTCCGGTGAAAAAGACTTTCACTGGGAAGGATACTGGTCGCATCGCAATGACGCCTTGAATGCCAATGAATTCTTCTTCAACCGGCAGGGCAAGAAGCGCGGCCGGCTGCTGCAGAACGTTTTTGGCGGCGACGGCAGCGGCCCGGTTCCGAAGCTGGGTGGCTTCTGGTTTTTCAATTATCAGGGAGTACGGGCCCGGAACGGCATCGATCCCACGGGCTCTGTGGTCACGCCGACCATCCCGACTTTTCCGCGCAATGCAGACGGGACGACTACCGCCGCACTACTCGCGGGAGGAACTTATCCAGGACAGACGGTGGGTTTGACCCCCGCTCAGATTGATCCGGTCGCGGTGAATATTCTAAACCTGCAGAGCGCCATCTATGGCGGGAAGTTTTTGATTCCTCGTCCCGGCCAGGGCGGCTGCAGTAACCCGACCATCGGCGCGACGCAAGCTACGTTTACCTGCACTTTCAACGGAATCGCGCCGATCAAGGACAACCAGTACACGATTAGCTATGACCGCGATATGCGCGGCGGCAAAGACCACATCGCCGGCCGTTGGTTCTGGGACGAAGGTGACGCCACCAAACCTCTCGGCACGGCCAGCAACCTGGCCTTCCCGCGCAAGGACACGCAATGGAACCGTTTCTTTGCGCTCACCGAAACGCATAACTTCAGCGCGACTAAAGTCAACGAATTCCGCTTCGGCTTCAGCCGCTTCCTGTTTGCCAACATCCCCACCGATCTGATCAATCTCGCTGACGTGGGCGCTAATCGCGGCAATAGTGCGCAGTTCCCGGGAATTTACCAATTCGCGATCAGCGGATTGTTCTCGTTGGGCACGGGCGTTAACGATGAACGCGGCACGGTGTCGAACACGTTTAATTTCGTCGACACTTTCTCATGGACTCGCGGCAAACACACATTACGGTTCGGCGGCGAAGGAGTTCAGTATCAGCTGAATCGCTTTAACAATTTTGCGGTTAGAGGTTCTCTTACCGCCGGCGCTACCAGCGGAGCCGGCAATGCTTTCACGGCGTTCCAGAACTTCCTGCAGGGGCGCGTGACCCAGATTCAATCGGCCTTCGGCGATCCGGCGCGAAACTTTATCGCCACTGACTACTCGGGGTTTATTCAGGACGACTTTCGCTGGTCTCAGCGCGTGACCTTTAACATTGGTCTGCGCTGGGAAGGAATGAGCTTTGGTCACGACAAGCTCTTTCGCGCCGCCATTTACGATCCCGCCCTCGCGGCCCAGGGTCGGAACCCCTTCCTGTTCCCGGAGAAAGTTAACCTGGCAGGTTTTGTAGGTACGCCGGGGGTAAAAGACTGCGCGTTGAATAGCTGCTTTGACAAAAACAACTTCGCACCGCGGTTTGGTTTTGCCTGGGACATCAAGGGCAACCAAAAAACCGTGCTGCGCGGCGGCTACGGTATCTATTACCAGCGGCTCTCAAATCAAAACATTCTGCAGAACTCGCTGGCGGCGCCGTTCACCGTGCAACCTCTGTCGAGCACGACTACGCCCACTTCGTTCCAATTGGCCAATCCGTTCGGCACCATCCCGCCGCCATCGGCCATTGCCGCGGCTTTCATTCCCCAAGGCTCGCGCTTTGCCGGAATCTTTAATGCCACTGCCAACACCGTTAACGGCGTTGCCGCGGGGGCAGTCTCTGCCAATCCGGCGGACATTAACAATGCGGCCTTCAAGCCGATCTTTATCAATGAGGCCGGCCAACGATGCTTGAACTATGCTGCCGTGGATACGAGTGTCGGCGCCCTGAACTGTTCAATCAATCTGGCGTCCTACACCAGCGTACCGGGAGATGCTTACACGCCCTATACGCAGCAGTGGAATGTGACGCTGCAGCGTGAGCTTTGGAAGGGCTGGGCGTTGGAAGTCGGCTTCGTCGGCTCGCACTTTATCGGTGGTCTCGGAATCTGGGATCCGTACATTGCGAATCTCGGCAGTCCGGGCGCGCCGATAACCGTGAGAGACATCAACGGGGTCGCCTATTCAATCAGCACCAACACCGTCAATAACGAGGAATTGCGGCACCAGATTCTGGGATTATCGCGAAAGCGTGGTTCTCGTTATTCAGGGAACATCGGCTTCTCGATTTACAAATCGTTGCAAATGACGCTTTCCAAACGACTGAGCCGCGGCTTGTACTTCCAGGCGGCTTACACTCGCTCGAGCACTGTGGACAATGTCAGTGGCTCCTACAGCACCGATGAGTTGAATGCTACCCGCAACGGTCAGGGCGGAGGCAATATCCTCAACAACCAGGGTCTGTCCCTGGCGAACAAAGCCCGCGGCGACTTTGACCGGCCGCACCGGCTGGTGGTGAGCTATTCCTATGATCTGCCGGTTCCGAGGAACAGTTTCTTCCAGAATCAGTTCTTCAAAGGCTGGTCGATTGGCGGGATCGTCACCTATCAAAGCGGTCTGCCCTTCTCGCTCTCGGACAGCACCTCAGGCGGAGCCTACGGAGCTGTAGTGGGAACGGGAGTGCTGGTCTGTCGTCCATTGAACGAACAGATCGCGACGATGCCGGGCTGTGTGCCGGGAGCAATCAGCGGGGTAGGATCGCTGGCCGTCTCGGGTCCAATCGGTAACAACCTCGATCATTACTTGAATCCAAACTTTGTAAGCACGGCCCAGCTAGTGCCCAACGGAGCCACCGGGGCCACCGGCTTCGGCAACGTTCCGAGGAACGCGTTCCGCGGACCGCGGCAGGAGAATTGGGACTTCTCGCTGATTAAGACCATCCGCATCAAAGAGAGTCATCAATTCAGTGCCCGCATGGATGTCTTTAACCTGTGGAATCATCCGATCTTCAGGTTCCCATCCACGGTGCAAACTGCGACGCCGGGAACCTTCGGGCAAATCACTGAAACGGCCGTACCGTCTCGGTTGATCCAGTTCGGATTGACCTACAGACACTAAAGCCCGGAGGGCTTCGGCGTTTTGACAAGAACTTCGGCCGGGCAGCTCACGCTGTCCGGCCGTTTTTTTCTGGCCTTCTCGCCGGCTTGTTTTTCGAATCGATAGGGCGCAAGATCCGCCTCATAGTTAATGCTTAGATAAGTCCCAATGGTGTCCGTAGCGTATAGACTGCTGATTCTTCTGGTGCTGACATCCGCCAGCGCATCAGTCTTTGCCCAACGTGATCGCGACACTTACAGTGCGAATAATCAAACCTTTGAAGTGACGGGTCAGGCGACTGTCGCTGGCACCAACAAACCTGCCGCCAACGTGCCGGTTCGGCTCGAGCGTTTCAGTGGCGGCATCATCGATCAGATCAACACCGATACCCGCGGCCGCTTTCGCTTTGGAAATCTGCAGCGCGGCTATTATCGAGTGATCATAACTGCTCCCGGTTATGCTCCCACCCAACAGGACGCCGACCTGAACGTGCTTTTCAAGGCTTTCCTGGTTTTCACGCTCACAAGTAACGATTCTTCAAGCGCTTTGCGGTCGACAATGAACGTGATTGATGCGCGCGTTCCGCCCACCGCGCGGGAAGAGCTCACTCGCGGACGCGAGGCTCTGGCTAAAAAGAGCAATCAGGAAGCAATCACACATTTTCGCAAGGCAATTTCCTTCTACCCGGAATTTTTCGAGGCGCATTTCCTGATGGGAACGGCCTTTATCGATCTGCGAGAATGGCAAAACGCAGAAGCCGAGTTTCTGAGCGCCCTGGCAATCAGACCGGACAACGGCACCGCGATGATCGCTCTGGGAGAAGTCTATTGGCGCGAAAAGCGCTATGAGGAAGCCGAGAAAAACCTGGTCGAAGGACTCAAGCTGGAAGAAAGAAATTGGCACGGGCATTTCACCCTGGCCCGTTTGTACTGGGACAAGGGCGAGATGATGAAGGCCGCTCCCGCGATTGGACGTACACTGCAATTGAAGCCGGATTTTGCCGAGGCCCATCTGCTTGCCGGAAACATTCTGTTGCGCCTGAACCAGCTTCAACGCGCGCAGGTCGAGTACGAAGAATACCTGCACCTGGCGCCGAAAGGTGAATACGCCGGTCAAGCTCGCACCCTCCTGCAAAGGCTGCAAAACACTCCGCGCGAACAGAAGCAGTAAGACTGCCGTTCGTTCGTGAACCTTTCGTGTCATGAACCCTTCATGTCCGTTTTTATTTTCATCCAAGAATTTGCATATAAATTCAAAACCCTATATCATTCGGCGCGTTCAGATTAGGAACGACGCAAAATTTTCCCAAAACAGAGCGGTTTGCCAGTGACCTTTAAGTGGCGCATTGCTTGCGTTTCGTTAGTGCCCGTCATACATAACGAGTTGGTTATCATCGTTTCCATTTAGCTTGAGTCTTTCCTGTAAGTAGCAACCAAGGTCTCAAAACACGCGGTGCTCAGTGGGTCCACTGAGCACTCGACGAAATCTTCCTGGAGGAACCCCTGCGATGAAAAACCTTCCGAAATATTTCCTTTCCTTGTTGGTCCTGGCCCTGTTCAGTTTGCCGGCGGTCGGGCAATTTTCCAACGTTGGTTCAATCACCGGTACCGTAACGGATCCTCATGGATCTGTTGTGCCGAACGCCAGCGTCACAGTGAAGAACAATGCTACCGGTCTGCAAAGAACCACAACGACGTCAGATGACGGGATATTTAGTGTTCCGCAGCTTCCCACGGGCGTGTACACGGTGACAATTCAGACCGGCTCTGGCTTTAAGAAAGCCCAGGTGACCAACGTCAAGGTGGACGTCGGGACGCCGGCCGCGGTCAAGGTTTCTCTTGAACTGGGCACGTCTCAGGAAACCGTTACCATTGTGGGCGGCGCTGAAGTGCTGCAAACGCAAGCATCCAACATTAGCAACACGATTACGGGACGTCAGATCACAGAGCTACCCTTCACCTCGCGTGATGCTCTGGACTTGGTGCTGGCGTTGCCGGGAACGCAGACGCCGGCCCGGCCTCGATCTTCCACGGTTAATGGTTTGCCCCGAGGCTCGATCACAATCACTATGGATGGCTTGCCGGATCAGGCCGAGGATTCAAAGTCCAACGACGGCTTCTTTACTTTCGTGCGGCCCCGGATTGACGCCATTGAAGAAGTGTCGTTGTCCTCAGCGGTTCCGGGCGCTGAGAGTTCCGGTGACGGAGCAGTCCAAATCAAGTTCAGTACACGCGGCGGCAGCAGTGAATTCCATGGCAGTGGTTACTGGTATCATCGCAACACGGCGCTCAATGCCAACTACTACTTTAACAACATTGCCGGCCAACCGCGGCAGGTGATGGTCCTTAACCAGTACGGCCTTAGAATCGGCGGGCCGATACTCGTGCCTAAGTTGATCAAGAGCCGCGATAAGGCGTTCTTCTTTGTTAACTATGAAGAATTCCGTCTTCCAGGTTCGACTGCTCGCCAGCGAAACGTGCTGACCACGGACGCAGCGAATGGAATCTTCAAATACGGAACCGGCGGATCGGTGAACCTCCTGACGCTGGCCGCTTCAAAGGGACAAACCTCGACGATCGATCCCACCATCGGATCCATGATTGGTAAGATCCGCTCCTCGTTAACCGGCGGCAGCATCACCAATTTGAGCGATCCCAACGTCCAGCGTTTCACCTGGAACAGTCCAGCCGGCACCCTACGCAAGTTCACTTCGGTTCGATTCGACTTTAATCTTACGCCCAAGCATCACCTGGAGAACGTTTGGAACTACAACGTGTTCCAGGGTTTTCCGGACCAGCTCAACAGCAGGGATGCTGTTTTCCCCGGCTTGCCCATTGGCATTGGCGGCCAATATTCCGATCGGTTTTCAAACTCAACGGCGCTCCGCTCGACGCTGAAACCGAATCTGGTAAACGAGCTGAGACTTGGAATCGCCGCGGGAGGCACCGTACTCTTCTTTCCCGAGACGGATGCCAGCGCTTTCGCGCAACTGGGCGGTTTTAATACGTCGTTCACCGTATTCGCGCCCGGCGGGAGCACCCTTACCAGCCCGGCCTCGGGAGCCAGTTCTTCCCGAAACCACGCGCCGGCCAAGGTCCTGCTTGATAATCTCGCTTACGTGAAGGGAAACCACTCGTTCAATTTCGGCGTGGACTATGCCCAGTACAACTCTTATTCGTTCAGCATAACTCGAGTGGTGCCGGCCGTTACTTTTGCTAATAACTCAAACGATCCGGCAAATGGACTGTTCGTTGCCGCTAATTTCCCGGGCTCTTCGTCGACTGACTTGACCAACGCCGGTAATCTGTACGCGCTTTTGACCGGCCGCGTTAGTGCGGTCACTGCTACTGCCCAGACCGATGAGGAGAGCGGAAAATACGCCTATCTCGGGGCGGGAATTCAACGTGTCCGTCAGCGCACCCTCGGATTTTACGCTCAGGATGCCTGGCGTTTCCGACCTAATCTAACCATTAACGCCGGTCTTCGTTATGAGCTTCAGCTCCCATTCGTGGTGCTGAACAACAACTATACGCAGCCCGTCGGAGGCTATGCCGGTGTATGGGGCATATCCGGCGTCAACAATCTGTTCAAGCCCGGCACGCTTACTGGGACCACAACCGCGTTTGAACGGTTTCCGCAGAATACCCACGCCTACAACACGGACTGGAACAATTTTGGTCCGAGCATTGGTTTTGCCTGGAGCCCAAACGTGAAGCACGGATTCCTCAAACGCCTAATGGGTGAAGGGGGTCAGACGGTGCTACGCGGAGGCTACTCAATTGCTTTTGTTCGTGAGGGTTCGGATGTAATGAACTCCGTCATTGGAGGCAATCCTGGCGGGACGCTCACAGCAACGCGCAGCATTGCGCTCGGCAACCTGACAGCGGGAACGCTCTTCCGCACGCCCGGTGCTCTGGCTCCGCCGACTATTGCCGCAGCGCCAACTTTCCCGATCACCCAGACCTCAGTTCCTGCGTATGCGTCGACTGATGCATCGAACGCATTCTCACCAGACTTAAAGATTGGCTATGTGCAATCCTGGTCGTTTGGGATTCAGCGCGAGCTGACCAAAAACACTGTGATCGAAGCACGCTATGTGGCCAACCGCGGCACGGATCTCTGGAGGCAGATCGACCTCAACGAGACCAACATAATCGAGAACGGCTTCCTTGCTGAGTACAAGTTGGCTCAACTCAATCTGGCCAAGAACGGAGGCACTAATTTCCGCTACCTGGGGCCCGGCACCGGAACGTTCCCCCTGCCGATTATCGCCGCCTATTTCGGCGGCTTTACCAACGCCCAGGCTACCAACTGCGGCACTGCCGGATTCCCAACTTGTGCCACGGTTTACGCTTCGTCAAACTTCGCCAGTTCGGCGTTCATAGGCAACCTCGGCCCGAATAACTCAAACGCTCGGGCTTTTGCCACCGGCAGCGCTACGGTCGCCGGTCTTATCAATGATATCGGACGTCGCAACAACGCAGCTGCAGCCGGCTTAGCGAAGAACCTGTTTGTGCTCAACCCGGATACGTTCGGCGGCGCCTTCATCGTCGATAATGGCGGCCGGACCTGGTACGACTCTCTGCAAATCGAGTTGCGCCGGCGGCTCGCGCGCGGCTTGCTGGTCCAGGGAAGCTACGTGTTCTCGAAGTCGCTGAGCAACATGTATGCGACCGCCGCGGCCGTCAACTATCAACCGTTCACCTTGCGTGATGAGTCGCTGGACAAGAACATATCGCCGTTCGATCTTACGCACGCAGTCAAGGCCAACTGGATTTGGGAGCTGCCTTTTGGTAGGGGTCAGTCATTCCTCGGTAATGCCGGCGGGTTGGTTGATCGACTGGCCGGAGGTTGGGCGATTCACGGCCAGGCTCGACTCCAAAGCGGCTCGACCTTCAGCTTCGGCAATGTTCAGCTTGTCGGTATGACCGCGAAGGAACTACAGAAAGCAATCAAGATCCGTAAGACTACCGATCCTGTGACTGGCGCCGGCATAGTGTTCTTTTTGCCGGATGACATAATCCTGAACACGCGGCGAGCAAATAACACCACCGCCACAGGCTTCAGTACCCTGGGCGCTCCCACCGGCAGATACATCGCTCCGGCGAACAGTGGCGGCTGTATCCAGGCTACTGTGGGCCAGTGTGGATTCGGCCGGCTCATCCTTCACGGGCCACCTCTGACGCGGTTCGATATCAGCCTGGTTAAGAAGACCAGGATATCGGAAACGGTCAACTTCGAGATGCGGGCTGAGTTCTTGAATGCCTTCAACAACATCAACTTCAAGATCGGCAGTCAAACCGCAGCGGATACCGCCGTAACCAACTTTAGCGGGGCGACTTTTGGTCAAACCGCGGCCGCTTATCAGGATCTCTCCACCACGAATGATGTCGGTGGCCGAATGATCCAGATAGTGCTCAGGCTCAACTTCTAACCTGACGCGACAGCGTCATGCGGGGAGGAACAGAATTCAGTTCCTCCCCTTTTAATATCAGCCGCCGGGCTCTCAATAGTCGCCATAACCGCTCTGCCGAATCGAATCATGTGGTTAATCGACCGATTAGCTGCCGCTTTTTTGGTTGCCATCCTGATCGCGGTTGCGGGCGTCGCTCAAAAACAACTCAAACCCTGGAACGAATGGACCAGGAAAGACGCCGAAAACATCCTTTCGGATTCTCCCTGGAGCCAGACACAAGTAGAAACCGACACCAGCGAAATGGTCTACACGCCCACGGTCATGGGTGACACGCGTTCGCGTGAGACTCAGGGAGCCACGAACCAGGCCACCAGCGTCAAATTCTACATCCGTCTCTTCTCTTCGCGGCCCGTCCGTCAGGCATATGTACGACTGCTTGATCTGAGCCAGGCTCAGCCCGATCAAAATGCGGTTGAGCGAAGACACGCCTGGGCAAACCTGGCCGCGAGCGACTCGATCATCGTCACGGTCGCCTACGACAGCCCTGACAAAAGATACCTGGGTAGAGTGACCCAGGCCTTCAACAGCGCGGTTACTGCGGTCCTAAAAAACAGCGCTTATCTCGAGCGCAAAGACGGCAAACGAGTCTTTCTGGGCGAATATGTGCCACCGGGCAAAGACGTGTTCGGGGCCCGCTTTATCTTTCCGCGAATGCTGGAGGGCGAACCTTTCATCAGGGGACAGGAAGGCAGCCTTCGATTTCACGCCGAGTACGAGAATAAGAACACGCTTGATTCAGCCAATAATCCTGCGGGGCAAACCAACCGCAGTGGCGCCACCAGCTCCAATAGTTCTGGTCGGACTGAAAGTTCCTTGAAGCTTAAGCTCGACATGAAATTCAAGCTCGCTGATATGAGTTACAACGGAGTGCTTGAGTACTGAATGGAGTCGCGTCTTACTTCGCCATTCTGTTTAGACGAAAAACTACCAACCCAAATCTTTTCCGCATGGTATGGTCCACGCCTTGTTTGATTAGCATATGCCTTACCTGAGTCTCTCAGGGATTCGCAAATGGCCTGGTCCCTTGATACTGATCGGCTTCTTTGCACTACTCATCCGGCTGATCTATCTCATCGAACTGCGGGGAACTCCGCTGCTGGCTGTGGTCATCGGCGACGCGCGGCAGTACGACTTATGGGCCGGGCAAATCGCAAGTGGCCATTGGATCGGTTCTGAAGTTTTCTATCAGACACCGCTCTATCCCTACCTGCTGGCCGTGATCTTCAAGTTAGCAGGGCATAGTCTTTTTGCGGTGCGAGTTGTGCAGGCGGTGCTGGGCGCGACCTCCTGCGTCTTTTTGGGTCTCGCCGGTCGTCGGTTTTTTGACCAGCGAGTGGGCATCATCGCTGGCCTGTTGTTGGCGATCTATCCGCCGGCTATCTTCTTTGACGGCCTGATTCAAAAAGCGTCGGTCGACCTTTTTCTTACCACCTTACTGCTGGCTGTGCTCGCCCAATTTTATCGTAGGCAGCGCTGGCAGTGGCTGGCTGTAGCCGGAGTGGCCCTGGCCGCGTTTACGCTAAACCGCGAAAACGCGAGAGTGCTCTATCCGGTAATCGCCATCTGGCTACTGATTTGTTTTCGACACATTTCATTTAAGCGACGCGCGGTCTGGGTCGCGATCTTCACCGCCGCAGTCGCCCTGGTGCTTTTGCCGGTAGGGATTCGCAACTATTACGTGGGCGGAGAATTCATGATTTCAACCGCTCAGCTGGGGCCAAATCTTTACATTGGAAATCATCCTGGAGCCGAGGGTGCTTATGAGCCGTTGGTGCCAGGACATGGCAACCCCGCCTATGAACGCGACGACGCGAGGCGCCTGGCTGAGGAGGCGATGGGCCGCACACTTTCGCCCGGTCAGATCTCGGATTATTGGGTCCGCCGGTCCCTGGGTTACGTCCGCAGCCAGCCGTGGGATTGGCTGCGGTTGATGGGCCGGAAGGTCTTCCTCGTTTTCGGTGCCACTGAAGCTGCGGACACCGAATCGATAGAAGTCTATTCAGAATACTCGCTCATCCTGCGAATCTTTTTGTGGCTGAATTTTGGCGTCCTCCTGCCGCTGGCAGTCTTCGGCACCTGGTTGTCTCGGCGGCATTGGCGGCGACTAGCGGTGTTGTCCGCCATCTTATTGGCCATGGCTTTCGCGGTTACGCTTTTCTATGTGGTGGCCCGATATCGCTACCCGATCGTGCCGATCATAATCCTGTTTGCGGCGGCTGCGTTATCCGCCATCCCGGGACTGCGCGGCCAAAACTGGCGCCGCTGGTCGCCGGGCGTTTTGTTGGCGCTGATGATCGCGATTCCCTCGAACTTCCTTTGGCGAGATTCTCATGACGAGACCTGGTTGAATGTAGGTCAGGAGCTAATCAGGATGGAGAAGACGGCCGAGGCTGTTCCGCTTTTGAAGAAGGCGGTTGACGCCGCGCCTGCTTACGCGCCGGCGCACTTCAATCTGGGGGTGGCATTCAATCAGGAGGGCGAGAAGGAACCGGCTCTTGACGAATTCTCCGCGGCGATCAAATTGCAGCCCGACTATTTTGAAGCTCATGCTGCGATGGGACTCACAATGCTGGAGACGGGCAGGCCAATCGGAGCGGTCCAACATTTTCGTGAAGCGGTGCGGCTGAGACCAAACCTCGTGGGCGCGCGAAACAATCTTGGTAATGCGCTAATGCAGACTGGTTCCCCTGCTGAAGCAATTAAAGAATATGAAGAAGCGCTGCGACTGGATCCCAACCACGCGGCGACTTACAACAGTCTGGCAGTCGCACTACAGCAGGAAGGCAGGCTTGACGAAGCGATCAAGAACTACGAGGCGGCTCTCCGTCTGCAGCCTGACGATGCTGCCGTGCACAGCAATCTCGCGCTCGCGCTGGACGCACAGGGCAATCATAACGACGCTATCAACCATCTCAGGCGGGCCCTGCAAATTCAGCCGGCGAATGCGAGCATCCACGTTAACCTTGGCGATTTGCTGGTTCGCTTGGGCCGCGTACCGGAAGCTATCGCTCATTACGAACAAGCAGCAACCCTGTCGGACGATCTGGAAATGCACTTCCAATTGGGACAAGCCTATGCTCACGCGGGCCGGTTAAGTGAAGCGATCGTCAGCTTTGAGAGAGCCCTGGCGATTGCGAAGGCGACTGGGCGTAACGAAGAAGCGCAACAGATCGAAGCAGCTATTACGGCTTGCCGCCTCGGATTGACGAAGGGCCGGGGCACTCCGGCAAAATCAGCCTCAAAGAAATAATTCAGGCCGACCAGGGTAGTGGTACAGTTTGGATTTCACATTTGAAAAGTTTGGCACGCCCTTTTTTCGACATCCCCCGTTTAAATATTTCGTTAACTTGGTTTTCTGTAGCTCCTGTTCAAATTCAGCCTTGAGTGCTTCAAGCCGCGCTCGATTATCCGGCCATTCGTTCTGTTCCGAAAATGCGCTTATCTGCGGCTTCTAAGCTGACGCGAATGCACTCGGCCCACGTTCGCTCTCTCGGCTCGTCGGACGCTTTGAACCCGTTAATCTCTCGCTCCAAATAGTCGAGGTAAGCCTGCTGCATCAAAATATCTTTGATTAGACTCATTGCTACCTGTTCGCAGCCTCAGTCAACGTATGACGAATCCACGCGGACAGCGTTTGGTGTTCGCTCTTATCAGCCGCCCTAGTGAATAGTTTTAGTTCCTCGTCGTTTAGGCGTACGGGGACGATCTTTCCTTTAGCATGACCCTTTGGTAACTTCGGCCTTCCTATTTTCTTAGCTTTTGGCATTAAGTTTTCCCTTGCCGTTTATCCCCTAATATGAAGATAATGTAATACAGATTCCATCCTTTGTCCAGTGTTGTTGTGTTACAAGAACCCTGATCCAGTTTTTTGTGTGACAGAAAAAATATATGGATCATTGGGCTAGTCCCCCTTGATTTCTGGCGGCTGGGGGTGTAAAAAACTATTGACACGTAAGCGGATTTGGAGTATCAACCCGCTCGAACGTGGTTACAAAGTTGGATAATACGTAGTTGACACTGGTTTGAGGCGCTGGCATTCGCGCGATTGTGCGCGAACTAAAATACCGCAGGAGGAACGCGATGAGATTCGCGAATAGAGTGCTGCTTTGCGCTCACGTTAGAGGCGTTTACTCCCGCACGGATTGAGCCGTAAACCTTTGAGTTTGCGGCCTTTATTTTTCCCCTGAAAAGAGATAACCAATAACCCTTTACTATCCCCCTGAGGATATTCGTGTACCCCGAAACTTGCATCTAAAATCCAGCAGGGCGCTTATGGCAGCGATAATCGAAACTAATGGCAAGAAAGTGCCGGTGGCGGTCAAGCCGGAAGAGGAATCGGCTTGGGGATACGGCTATGGCACAGGGCGTCGGCATCTCAGCGATGAGGAGATGATCGAAGCCTACCAGCTCCGGCGGGAGGAGGACCCCGGCGCGCTGATCGCCGTCGACGATCACGACTGTGGTCACTGGACGTTAACAGTTTACAAAACCGATATTGAAAAGCAGCTTTTTTTCGCTCGCAAGCTGGCAGAACTGTGGGGTCATTTTGCCGCGCGACTCGCAGCCATCAAATAAGCGTGGACGATAATCCTCACTCCCCAAACCAAAACGATGACGCCGTTGCGGGTGAAGTGTCTGCCGCACCAGTACCCGAAAAACTAGAAAAGATGATCGAGGCCGTGCCAGAGCCTCAACAGCACGTCTTTCGTGAGATCGTTCGCGAGTTCATGGGGGTGTTTCATAGCAAGACCATGTCTCCGTTTGATATTAACCCGGAAGTGGTTAAGATTTTGGCTGAGTCACAGACAAAGGATAACGACAATAAGTTTGAGTTTGCAAAGCAGCGCCAGAAAGATGTCGCTACCGAGAATCAACGCGATTACGACCTCAAGAAGCTTAAATACACGAATAAGATGCAACTTCTGCGACCGATATGTTTGGTGGTCGTTGCCGTTTACACTATCTGTCTGTTCATAGGTATTTATCTTGCCGTCATAGGTAAAGAAACATTGGGAGCAAGCATCATCACAGGTGTTATCGCCAGTGTCCTTTCACTATTAGCGGGACTGGGACTAGCTCCAATCACAAAAGACGAATAATTTTATCTCCCGTCTTCCTTAATTCAAATTCAGATTAGGCACTACCCAGGTCCCGGCTCAAGAGTGGAATCCCGGCAAAGATCAAACTGTACCACTACCCCGACCAGTACTTACTTGATTCAGCTTCACAAAACGACGATCATGCCCGCGGCATGAATTCCGCTGAGAATGAATTGGCTCTGGCCCCTTTGGGAGCGGGCGATTTAATCGATCGCGCGGTACGTTTGTATCGCCGCCACTTTCTGACGCTGATCCGGATTGCCGCACCTCCGGTACTGGTGTTTGCGCTGGGGTCGGCGATATCTGCGATTGCAGTTCGCGAGCTTACCAACACTTCCGACGACACGCGCTTCTTCCTTTACGTGCTCATGATAATGGCCGGGAGCGGCATCATGATCAGTGGCTCGTTGTGCAGCCTGATCGTAATGGGAGGGGCAACTCGGAATCTTGTGGCCCACCTGCTTTGGAACGAGCCGGTCAGCTTTCGCGCGACCTATCGGGCAGTTAAATCACGTTTCTGGGGATTGCTGGGCGCCAGTGTAGTCGTCGGGCTCTGGCTCATGTTTGCGTTCTGGCTCGCATTCATGGCGTTTTACCTGGTGATCATAATCATGGCGATCGGGGCATTCGCTTTTGCTCAGGCTCTCTCCGGATGGCTGGCGGTAATAATCGGCGGTTTCGGTACCGTACTCGCGATCGTGATCGGCTTGATTCTTTTCTTTTTAATGGCGGGCCGCATGGCCTATGTCCCGCAGGCAATGCTGGTTGAAGGTCGCGGGGTCTTTTCAGCAGTCGGACGCAGCTTTTCTCTGGCCAGAGGCAATGTGCGCCGTCTGATGGCTATGACTCTATTCACATTCTTTGCGACGTATTCAGCCTTGATGTTGTTGATGGTGCCGCTGGGTTGGTTTGGCTATCTCAACGGCGTGGATCTTTCACCGTTTGGCACTCAGTCGCCGACCTGGTATGCCATCGGATACCAGGTGATCCTGCAGTGCAGTCACATCATGCTCGCTCCGATCTGGATGCTGTGTCTTTCGCTGCTTTATGTGGATGAGCGTGTGCGCCACGAAGGTTACGATATCGAACTGATGGCCGCGCGACAGCTCTCGGAAATGCCGCAACTTCCCGGAGTGGTATCTCCTTTTGCTCCGGCGCTGGTAACTGGTCGAGCGCCCAGGTTTGTGCCGCCACCGGGTCCCATGCCTACCGGATCCGTTTTGGGTTTGCGATAAGAAAGACGATGCTGAGAAAGCGACAGTTTGCAAACTTCGTTACTCACCCCAAAGGCCTGAGATGATGCGAAGCCGCAGCGCCGCAGGCGCGACTCAAAAGATCCCCGGCCATCTTTGCCTGCTTGCAGTCTTGTTTTTGCTTTGCCTCGGGTCAGCCGAGGTAGGCGCGGCGACCGTTGCCGAATATCGCCAGCGCATTTCTCAAGCCGTGGTGACCGTCCAGCAACTGCAGCTCGCTTCCCGCAACGGAGATTCCCAGTCTCGCACTGCCAACCTCGCACGTCTGCGTTCGCTTTTGCCTCTGCAGGAAAGAGTTTCGGTTGGTGGGCAAACGCTCACGGTCGACAATTCCTGGCTTCACGAAGGGCTCGATGAATACGAGGAAAACCTGAGCAGCCCCCAGCGTAGCAATCTGGTGCTGGTTCACATAGGCGAGCGTCTGCTGGCTCTCGGCCAGCGACTCGACGAACCGCGGGCAACGGACCCAACCGGCAAGGACGAAGCCAAGGGCCGGCTGGCGGAGATTCTGCGACGCACCGAATACAACCAGAAGCCCGTCGAAGAAAGCGCCCTCGCGCGTTTGTGGCAAAGATTTCTGCGCTGGCTGGCGAGTTTGTTCCCCGAAACCAAACCTATCCAGCCGGGAACTTCACGTGCGTTTTCAGGCATTGCCCAGATAATCGTGATTGCGGTGACTCTGGCGGCAATTGCCTTTCTGATTTGGAGATTCCTCCCGCGGTATCTCAGCAATCGCCGCCAAAAGAAAAAGCCGGCACGGGGCGCGCGCGTCGTGCTGGGAGAACGGCTTGAGCCCGATCAGACAGCCGCTGACCTGCTGGCCCAGGCGGAGGCTCTGGCCCGCAACGGCGATCTGCGCGCGGCGATTCGCAAAGCTTACATCGCGTTCCTTTGCGAGCTCGGCGATCGCAAAGTGATTAGCCTGGCCCAGCACAAAACCAACCGCGACTATTTGAACTCAGTCCGCGAGAAGGGCTCGCTGTATTCGACCATGCGCGGGTTGACTAACAGTTTCGAAGTGCATTGGTACGGTTTCGTTTCACCCGCAGAAAGCGATTGGAATGATTTTCGTCAAAGGTATCAACAGGCCCTGAAGACGCAGGGTTGATCTTTCGATCTCCGGTTTTAGAAGAGTCTATGCGGCAACGCCTTTTTATCATCATTACGCTGGCCGTCGTGATCATCGTCCTGGTCGGGCTTAATGCCGCCTCGTACGTCAAAGTCGAGGAAACTCCGGATTCCGAGGGGCGTCCCGATCGCTCCACTTTCAATGGCGGCGCCACCGGCACCCGGGCGCTCTACGATTTTCTGCACGAATCGGGTCATCAAGTAACTCGCTGGCGCGATTCGACAGCTTCTTTGCTTAGCTTGAGCGGACCAAAGCCTGAGACCATCGTCATCGTCGGTCGCACTGCAATTCCTTTTTCGAAAGCTGAAGCCAAAGAGTTGCTGCGCTGGGTAGAGACCGGTGGGCGGCTGGTGATCGTCGACCGCAATCCTGACCGTAGGTTATTGCCGCAGTCCGGAGACTGGAAACTCAGCGCCCAGGTTTTACATTATCCATTCGGAGACCTGGACCCGAACAACCTCGAACAAATGACGGCCGGAGTAAAGCAGGTGAGCGCATCCCAGCCGACTTTGCTGGCCGCCAGTGTCGAAACAATTTTGCCCTCGCGCTTTGCCGCGGCGATTACCATTGTTCCGCAGGAAAGAAAAAACACGAGTGAACAAGGCGGGGGGCATTCGCCGCAGGACAACACTAACACCAGCTCTGAAGAAACTTCGGACGAGTCTGAAGACACCGAAGACACACCGCAACCAAATCGCGGCTATGAGATTTCAGCCCCGGAAGAAAAATCGCCGACACTCTCGCCCGCACCCGTCGCCAATTTCGCCACCGACCGTGGCGCCCTGCTCGTCGATTACCCTCACGGACAGGGGCGGATTGTGTTGCTGGGGGATCCGTTCATCGTGGCCAATAACGGGATCAGTCGCGCCGATAATCTGGTGCTTGCGCTCAACGTCGTGCGCGGTGGCGGCGGTTTGATCGCGTTTGACGAATTCCATCAGGGACACGCGATTACTCAGAATGCTTTGATTCAGTACTTTGAAGGCACGCCCATCCTGGCGCTTTGCGGTCAGTTCGCGTTGATTGGGGTGCTCATAGTCTGGTCGCGCGGACGGCGGTTTGGCCGGCCTTTACCAATGCCGCATGTTGACCGCCGATCAAGTTTGGAGTTCGTGGCATCAATGGCCGAGCTGCAACAGCGCGCCCGAGCGCACGATCTGGCGCTGGAAAATATTTATGGTCGCGTTCGCCGCGTGCTGGTGCGCCACGCGGGTTTGAGCAACAGTAGTCCGCGCGCCGAGATTGCCGCGCGGGTCGCGACCCGGTCTGGCCTCAACCGGCAAGAGCTTGAAACGCTGATGCGAAATTGTGAAGATACCATCAACGGGGCACCCACAAACGCAAAGGAATCCCTGCGGCTGGCAAGACGCCTGCGCGAAATCGAATCGCAATTGGGACTGGGAACGCGCGCGCGCGACGATCGCCAAAATGCGGAAAGAAGTGAACTCTAGGTCAGAACGATCTTTGAGCTTTGTGCTTAGTGCTTTGCAATTCTTTCTTGCCAAACTGCAGAATCTTGCAAACCAGAGTGAACATCAACGGACAAAACCAAAGTACAAAGCACCAAGTACAAAGTTCCTGGTAGAAGCTACCTAACCTGAAAATCCTAAACCTGGAAATCTCAAAAACAAATGCCTGAACTCGTCTCTCCAACCATCGCACATATTCGAAACGAACTGCGCAAGATCATCGTCGGGCAGGACGAACCCATCGAACAGGTTCTCGTCGCTCTGCTGGCCGAGGGTCACGCCCTGATCGAAGGCGTTCCCGGCACGGCCAAGACCCTGACCGTAAAGACTCTGGCGCGCATCGTCAACGCCGGCTTTGGGCGCATTCAGTTCACGCCCGACCTGATGCCCTCGGATATTACCGGCACGAACGTCTTTAACATGGCGTCTTCCAATTTCAGCCTGCGGCGCGGTCCCATCTTTACCGACATTCTGCTGGCTGACGAAATCAATCGCACCCCACCCAAAACTCAGGCCGCCTTGCTCGAAGCGATGGAAGAGCGTCAGGTCACCATCGACGGCGAAGGCTATCAGCTTTCACCTATGTTCACGGTGCTGGCCACCGAGAATCCCATCGAATACGAAGGCACCTATCCTTTGCCGGAAGCCCAGCTTGATCGTTTCCTGCTCAAGATTCTATTGCCGTATCCCTCCGCGGAAGACGAACTGCAGGTGGTGGCGCGCTGGGACGCCGGATTTAATGCGCGCCGTTTGAACCAGGTGGACATTCAACCGCTGGCTGACGCCGACACCATCATCCGCTGCCGGGCAGAAGTAAACGCCATGCGCATGGAGCCCGGCGTTCAGCGTTACGTGGTGGATATCGTGCGGCGCACGCGCGATCACCCAGCCCTGCATTATGGCGCCAGCCCGCGCGCCGCCGTGGCCCTGCTCCTCTGCGCGAAAGCGCTTTCAGCGATTCGCGGACGCGATTTCTCGACGCCTGATGATGTGCGTGACATCGCCCGCCCGGTGCTGCGGCACCGTTTGACGCTCCGCGCCGAAGCCGAACTCGACGGCGCCACGGCGGATTCGGTTATCACGGATATTCTGCAGACCGCGGAAGTTCCGCGATAGTGGTCTTTATTTAGGACGGATAGGACCTATTGGATCTAATTTAAAGTTTTTCAGGATGGTCAATTGCGCTTTGTCTTCTCCAAACTGTTCTACATTCTGCTGGCTGTCGGCTTTGTGCCGCTTTCGCTCTCATGGAACCGGCCGATGCTGCGCTGGGTCACGCTTGCTTACGACCTGGCGCTGATAGCCGCGGCAGTCTTTGACTCCTGGAACAGCAAATTGCCGGCGAAGGTGCAGATCGAACGGCACTTCGGCGGCCGCTTCGCGGTCGGAGCTGAAACTGAGGTGCGGATCGAAGTCGCCAACCATACTGCGCGCGACCTTAACTTGCTAGTGAAAGACGAGTTCCCGCCGCAGATGAAACTGTCCGGGTCGCGCGAGGCGCGTCTGAATATCGAAGCCCAAACCAGCGCCGCGATGGTGTACGGGCTGACACCTCCGAAACGGGGCCGTTTCGAATTTGGCCTGATCGCCGTGCGCTATCTTTCGCGCTGGCGTCTGGCCTGGCGGCAGGATCGTTTTGGGGAAGTGAGCGCCGTCAAGGTCTATCCGAACATGCGGCGTGCGCGTGAAGCGGAATTAAAAGCGTTGGGAGCCCGCTCGTTCGTAGCGGCGCGCCGCAAGTCGCAGTGGCGCGGCGAAGGGCGTGATTTTGAATCGCTGCGCGACTATGTTCGCGGAGACGAGATGCGTCACATCTCGTGGACGGCCACGGCCCGGCGCGGAAAGCTGGTGACGCGCCAATACCAGATGGAGCGCGATCAGACGATCTTAATCGCTCTGGACGCCGGGCGTTTGATGACCGCCCGCATCGAAAACGAGACGAAACTGGATTCAGCCGTGCATGCGGCCCTGGCCTTGATGTCGGCGGCGGCACGCGCTGGTGATAACGCCGGGCTGCTGGTCTTCGGCCGCCGGATCAAAGCCTATCTGCCGCCGACTCGCGGAGCCGAACACCTGGATGCGGCTCTGGAAGCTCTGCATGCCATCGAGCCCGAGATGATCGAACCGAGTTACTCGCGGGCCTTTGAATACATTTCCGCTAATAGCCGGCGACGCTCGCTGGTAGTGGTGCTTACCGACCTGGTGGATGAAGAAGGCTCGCGCGAACTGCTCACTTCCTTGAAACTCCTGCGGCCGCGCCATCTTCCCCTCGTAGTCACAATTGCAGACCGAGATCTCAAAGCGGTCGTGCGTGAAAGCCCTGAAAGCGAACGCGAGATGTTCACTCAATCGGTAGCTGAGGAGATCATGCATTTGCGAGAGGCTGCCTTGCGTCTGGTTGAATCACAGGGCGGCCTGGCGCTGGACGTTACCGCCGCAGTGTTGGCGCCAAAGTTGTTGGAGACTTACTTAAGAGTGAAAGAGCGCGGAATGCTTTAGAATAGTTCGAGTCTCGAGTTTGGAGTTTGGAGTTTCGAGTTTAACCAAAAAGCGTGCTCTAACTCGAAACTCTGGAGTCGGAACTCGAAACTGGTTCTGGTTCTCGCCCTGCTAAAAAGAGATACGAATACATGGCCAGGCCGGTGAGCGCGCCAATGCCGAACTTGATCACCGGACTGATGGGCGCGGGTGAGATGAAGCCCTCGATGATTCCCGCGACCACCAGCAGCGGCACGCATCCGACAATCAGACGAACTGCTTCCAGGCCGCGCGACTTTAAGGCGTCGCCGCGCGAAAGATCCCCCGGCATCACCAGCGCCGTCCCGATCAGCAGTCCGGCGCCGCCGGCAATGAAGATGCACGACAACTCGATCACGCCGTGACCGACGACAAAGCTAAGCAGGTCATTTCCAAATCCAGCGCGATAGGTCAGCGCCAGAATCGCGCCGAACATGGCGCCGTTAAAGGCCAGAATGTACAGGGTGCCCAGTCCGAGAATCGCACCCAGCGCAAACGCGTAAAAAGTTACCTTGATGTTGTTCGTGAATATCTGGCTTGAGCCGATCTGGTTTGCATCGTTCAGGCGTTCCCACCAGTGGGTTCGATTATTGATTACCACTTCCCGAAAATACGGACTGATGCCGGCAAAGTCAGAGAATTCCGGATCGTGCCGAGTGCCGAAAAAGAAGACAAAGCTGAAGAGGACGAATACTCCAAAAGCAGTCGCGGTATAGCGCCAGGTGCGTCGAAATGTGTTTGGAAAATCGCGCGCCACAAAGTCGCGAATCCGCCTGGCCCCTTGCGCGTCAGCCCGGTAAATACGGCCATGCGCGCGAATTACCAGGCTGTTCAGGTAGTTGATCAGCCGGGGATCGCGCGATTCGGCGCGGGCAATCGCCAGGTCTGAAGCCGTGCGCCGATAGATGCGCCCCAGCTCTTTCACCTCTTCACGATGCAACCGTCGCAGCGTCATTCGATCCAGCAGTTGCAGTAACTCTTCCAGCCGCTGCCAGACGGTCTTGCGTTCATTGATGAAGCGATCGATAGGCATTAGAGATTGCCAATTTTCGATTGCCGATTTCCGATTTGAGTTTTTCGCCTTAGAATGCGCTTGGCGCCAGATCGCTGATAGACATCACGTCCATGAACAGTTCGGATCAATCGGCAATCAAAAATCGGAAATCGGCAATGCTCATTGAGTGTGTACCAAACTTCAGCGAAGGCCGCAAGCTTGAAACTGTCGCGCTCATCGCGGAAGCGATCAGTTCGGTAAAGGGCGTTACGGTTCTTAACCGGCACATCGACGCCGATCACAATCGTTCGGTGATTACGTTTGTGGCGACTCCGGATCTGATCGTGGAGGGCGCGCTGCGCGCAGTTGCTCGCGCGGCGGAACTAATCGACCTAACCAGACACAGCGGCGAGCATCCCCGCATTGGCGCCACGGACGTCCTGCCTTTCGTCCCGGTCAGCGGCGTCAGCATCGACGAGTGCGTAGAGCTGGCGCACCACGCCGGCCGTCGCATCTGGCAAGAGCTTTCCATCCCGGTCTTTTTTTACGAGCGCGCGGCGCTCCGGGCCGATCGGGTCAGGCTGGAAAACGTGCGCGGCCGGGGCTTTGAACAACTGCGTAGAGATATCGCCACGAATCCTGAGCGCGCGCCGGATGTGGGTGAGAAGAGAATTCATCCCACCGCGGGCGCCATCGCCGTGGGCGCGCGACCGTTCCTGATAGCCTTCAACGTCAATTTGCGGGCCAGTGACTTGAGCGTCGCGCGCGCGATCGCCCACGCCGTTCGGGAACGTGATGGCGGCTTGCCCTTTGTCAAAGCGCTTGGCTTTGAACTGCAGTCGCGGGGGGTGGTCCAGGTTTCCATGAATCTAATCGACTATGAACAGACCACCATTGCCCGGGCCTTTGAAGTTGTCCAGCGCGAGGCGGTGAAACGCGGGGTCGCCATCGCCGGAGCTGAGATAGTCGGGCTCCTGCCCCGGGCGGCGCTGGATCGGAAGGCAGCTTACTTTCCCCTGCTGGAGAACTTTAGCGAGACTCTGGTGCTCGAAAATCTGCTGGAATCAATGGGTTAAGACCCGAATTAAGTCTCTAACGGATGGAGCCTGCGGGTCGATTGTTAGTCCGATCAGACTCGCGAACATTCAAGGAAAGTAACGCTGGACACTGTGGGCAGGTTTGTTTATTATGGTCGCCCGCTCCCGAAGCGGTTCTCCACTAAAGATTGGCCGCCGCGGCCAGTTTCCAGGTTAGACATTAGCCAACGGATCGCGTGACAAGCTTGTCGCCTACCGCCCGGCGTCAGGGACACCTTCTCAACGATTCAATCACGGAGGTTTAGATATGCTCAGAATGGGAAAGAATCCAAACGAAGATAAGAGCCAAACCCAGACCGAAGACTATGCAGCCCGCAGTTACTCGCCTTACCAAAGCCAGAGCAACGAAACCTTAACGCGGCCCCCCATTGAAACGGCGGCGTCCCCGAAAGCTTTGACTGAAAGTGAAACCATTGCGCGCGAAATCAAAGACGGCACCCTCAGCGGTTTTGTCGGCAGCGGCACGGTGATCACCGGAGAATCTTCATTCAAATCGATGCTCCGCGTTGATGGCCGGTTCTCAGGGCGGATCACGTCCAGCAGCGGCACACTGATCGTCGGCGCCGGTGGCCAGGTCGATGCCAACATCGAAGTTGCCGTCTGCACGATTCACGGTGTGGTGAACGGCGATATCATCGCCGGGCAGCGCATTGAATTGGGCCGGGCCGCGAAACTGAACGGCAACATTCAGACGCCTTCGCTGGTGATCGAGCAGGGTGCGGTGTTTGAAGGAAGCTGTAAGATGGTCCAGATGAAAGGCGCGACCGAGAAAGCGGGCAAGATCGAGCGCAAGGATAACGTGCTCGATGCGTCGAAGCTGGAAGCGGTCAAGGTTGATTCGCCAGTCAGAAAGAGTGACGACGGCAAGCCATTGTCGAACGTTACCGCGGCGGCTGGCTAATCGGCCATTGCTCGCCTGGCGCAGATTATTCGTCTCAGATTCTTTTTGTGAGGGTGGACTTTTGGTCCGCCCTTTTTGTTTTGAGCGGCACTGTTGATTATGAGATCCGTGTCAGAAGCCCGACCGTAAGGGAGGGCAACCACGGAATTTCAACAAATTAATTTCGCAGCTGGCCCTCCCTCACGGTCGGGCTTCTGACACTGACAGGTAACGACGAACGCGACAATTCCACGTTCAAGCTGTACAATTCCGAGAACCCCCTAACGACTCGAATATGCAGCTCTGTAACTTCCGAAAAACTGTCTGTGCCGGACTCTTGCTCGTGTTGGCGTTTGGGACTATCGCGGCCCAGCGGCAGTCCCGGGCGAGTAGTTCCAACGCCTTTCCAGCCAATGTTTTACTGCAAATCCTGCGGGCTGAAGACCAGCGACGTTGGGACGACAGCCTTAAGTCTTTGCTCTCCAGCCCGGATGCTAAGGTCCGCAAACGTGCGGCCCTGGCAGCGGGACGGATTGGGGACGATCGCGCTCTCACGGCCTTAGGTGATTTGCTCAAGAGCGATTCGGATAACGAAGTGCGGCAGATGGCCGCCTTTGCGATTGGCGAGATTGAATCATACGCCGGCGCGGACGCGCTGTATCGCATTCTGGGTGATGCCAGTGTGCCCCGAGCAATCAGCGCGCGCGCGGTTGAGGCCTTGGGAAAGATCGCCGCGGCGCTGCCCGAATCGGAAAAGGAACGCAAACAGGAGATCGGCAAAGCGATCCTCGGCGTGCTGCGCTTTGAAAGCGATCCGCGTGTCTCAACGGATCGTTTGACAACCCTGCTGGCGCTGACAGCCACCCTGCGCGCGCGGCCGGACGGCGCGGGTCCCGTTGTGGTTGAGTTTTTGAAGTCTCGCGATCCGCGAATCGTCGCCGACGCGCTGAATACGATGGCGCGTCTGCGTTTGAAAGATAATAACGAAGAAGTGCGCCAGTTGCTGAAACACGCCGATCCGATCGTCCGCGCCAACGCTGCGCGCGTGATTGGCGCCGCGGAAGACAAAGGGGCGTTTGAGGCGCTGCTGGATCGCGCGCTGCACGATCAAGATTTGCGCGTACGCGTCAGCGCGATTCGGGCGTTAGGGAGTTTGAAGGATGAGCGCGCGGCGCTTCCGTTGAATCAGCGCGGAGCGGATTTATTAAGAGTCGCGCACTTGCAGAATGGCGATGGCGCGGCGCGTAACGAAGGCCTGGAGATTCTAACCGCGCTCGGACAAATCCTCGCCGGCAAACCTCTTCCAGATACGGGACCCGAAGCTGCCTCGAGAATGCGACTCTATTTGGGAGTTAGAGCCGTGAGTAATGAAAATATCCCGGAGGACGAAGTGGCTCGTGCACGTGAGGATCCCGAACAATACCTGAATTATTTGAAAGGGTTCGAAGCGGCCGCCGCTCTTCCGTCCAACACTGATCTCAGCCGTTCGTTTTACGCTTGGCGGGGTATTGCCGCGCGCGCCGCGGGCCTGGGTGAACTCGGCCGAGTTAAGCCGCAGCCCTCACCCAAGGTTAGCGAAGAAGCACAACTCAGGTTGCGACAGATGCTTGAAGATCGCCGCACGCCGGTGCTCGCAGTGCCCAATGTACTTAACGCCTATGCCGTTTTCAAACCCGCCCATCTCAGTGAGTTATTGATCAGATATCTAAACCACGAAGATGTAATTGTCCGAGCGACGGCGGCAGAATTACTCGGAGACCAACCACCAAGTGAAGCAAGCACGCGTGCTTTAACCGACGCGCTGCCGAGGGCGTTACGCGACAAAGATCTCAACGACGCGGCCCTCGCAATCCTCGATGCGCTCGGAAAACAGAAAAGCGCGGCGGCCAATGAAGCGATCAAGGCGGCGCTTAATTCTTCCGATCATCTAATTCGCCGCAAGGCGGTCGGGTTATTGAAAGCCAACGGCGCCGGCGACTTCTCAAATCGCATTCGCTATGTCCAGACGCGTTACACCGCAGCCGACTATCGCCGCGCCATCGCGCGTATTGGAAAGAAAGTCACCGCGACGGTCCTGACCACCAAAGGTGCGTTCACCATTGAGTTTCTTCCCGAAGAGGCGCCTTTGACAGTTGATAACTTCCTCATGTTGGCGCGCCGAGGTTACTTCAACGGCCAGACGGTGCCGCGGGTGGTGCCTAACTTTGTGATTCAAACCGGCGATCCGCGCGGCGATCAGAACGGCGGGCCGGGTTACTCGATTCGCTGTGAGATTAACGAAGCTCCTTACGATCGCGCCGCCGTCGGCATGGCCCTGTCAGGGAAAGACACGGGCGGCTCGCAATGGTTCGTGACGCATTCGCCGCAGCCCCATCTTGATGGTGGTTATACGGTTTTTGGCCGCGTCGTCTCGGGAATGGACGTGGTAGACAAGATTGCGCGGGGAGATACTCTCCGCCGAGTGATTGTGAATGAGAAATAGGACTGTTACAAAACCGCGACCGGTAGGGAGCGGGATCAGGGCTCAAGCAACCCGGGCTTTCGCCCGGGGCTACACTCTGCCGCACCTTCGTCGCTCATATCTGGTTTCGTCCCTGGTTCTATTTCTCGCAGCTATGCTCGCCTCGGCGCTCGCAGCTCAGACGCCAACTCAAACGCCGCACCCCCCGGAACAGCGAACTCGCTATCAAATCAATCTCGCGCTCGATCCTGACAACCGGACCTACAAAGGCACTGAGCGGGTGCGCTGGATTAATCGAGGCGAACACCCGACTTCAACTCTCTTCCTTCACTTGTATCCGAACCTGCGCGCCCCGGGTTATGTGCCGCCAACCGAAAAGACTGCGACCGGCCAGCCGGTGGCGGACGAACCGCGCCTGGAAATAGCCGAAGTGCGCAACGCCGCGAATAATTTGGCGTTGGTATTCGCCCTCGACGATCAGGAAACGACTCTGCGGATTCACCTGCGCGAAGCGGTGGCGCCCAATGCCTCCGTCGAAGTCGCCATTAAGTTCAAGGGCTCAGTTCCCGAAATCGATCCAGAGGAAACCGGCCTGGTAACGCACGTGCTTCAGCAGGTGAGCGCGGCGATTCGTAGCACTCGTGAAATCAGGCGCGCGCGCGATACCAACTTTCGCTGTCGCGAAGTGTTAATGCTGGGCGCCGCGTATCCAGTGCTGGCGGCCCGCGAGGGCGACGATTGGTTTCGCAAGGTCGAATCGAACATCGGTGATGCCCTGACCACCGACACGGCCGATTATGAAGTGACCGTGTCAGCGCCGCGCGAAGTTGTGGTGTACACCCCGGTTCCCGCCAGGACGACGACTCCGGGCGACAAGATAACCGCGAGCACATTTACCGCAGAGAATCTGCGCGACTTTGTGATCATCGCCGGCAACAGTTTTCGTTCCGAAGAAAGTCGGGTAGGCGATGTGACGGTGCGCTCGATCTTCCGGCCCGACCACGAAGTTGCTGCCCAACGCGTTCTGAAAATTGCCACGGAGGCGGTGCGCGTTTACAGCGCCCGCTTTGGTCCCTTACCACTAAGAACGATCAGTCTGGTAGATGTCCCGCTGGTAGCCACGATCGGCAGCGTTGAGTTTGCCGGGGTAAGTGCGATTGCCAGCGCGTTCTATCTGGATTTCGATTCGCCCACGATGCGGAACATGCCGGACGTGATCCGCGAGCAGCGGCCGGCGGTCGAAGACAGCCTGGAATGGACCGTGGCGCATGTCACCGCGCATCAATGGTGGGGCGCGGTGGTCGGGAACGATCCCTCGCGGGAGCCGGTGCTCGATGAATCGCTGGCTAACTGGTCGGCGTTGCTTTACTACCGCGAGACCCACGGTGAGGAGCAATTCAACGCTGCCCTCGAAGAACAATTGCGCGGTGTCTACAAACTGTATCGCACCTTCGGAGGAGAGGACATGGAGGCCGACCGCGCGGCGCGTGATTACCGCAACACGTTTCAGTACGCAGCAATCGTGGCCAGCAAGGGTGCTTTGATGTTTGAAGCTTTGCGGAAGCTCCTCGGCGACGAAAAGTTTTTTGCGGCGCTGCGCGATTATTACAAAGCCAATGCGCTGGAAGTGGCGGATATGGACGATTTGCGTGGCGCTTTCATCGCCGGAGCGCCGGTCGAACAAAGACGCGCGGTCAATCGTACATTCGATCGCTGGCTTTCCAGCAAGCGCGGCGACGAAGACATCGGGCCCCCGGATCCGAAGCTGGCGGCGGAACTGGGATTACCTGCAAGGCAAAACCAGAAAGGCGACAAGAACTTTTTTACAGCCTTTGCCAAGGTGGGAAAGTTTTTCTGGCAGCAGATGACGCGAATACGGTAGGACGATCTTTGAACCTGGTGCTTTGAACTTTGATCTCTATTTGAGCAGATTCTTAGATTCTCCCAGGTTTGACTAATCAAAGTACAAAGCACTAAGTACCAAGAACTAAGCATGGAAACAATGCGCGCATACCAGGAAATAGAACAAGTGCGAGGTCAGCACCACCCAGTGCTGCGGCCTTCGAATGTGCAGATTGAGCGCGAGCTCGAAGTCTTCAGTCAGCTGATGGACAACCAGTTTCGCGTGCCCATTCTGGGCTGGCGGTTTGGTCTCAACGCGATCATCGATCTCGTTCCTCAGTTCGGCGACATCGTTACTACGCTGATCGCGCTCTATGTCCTGGTCGCGGCAGTGCGCTACCGGGTCCCCAAGGTTACGCTGCTGCGCATGGGTCTCAACATTGCGATCTACTTCATTGGCGGCCTGGTGCCGCTGGCTGGAGATGTGTTTGCGATTTGGTGGAAGCCGAATATTCGCAACCTCAATCTGCTGCGGCGACGGGCGACAGTTTCCGCCAGCGAAGCCAAACGCGGCCGGGCCAGCGACTGGTGGTTCGTGGCCCTGATCATGGGCGGACTGCTGGCGCTCCTGTTTGGTTCGATTGCGCTCACGCTCTTCGTTCTGTGGTACGTCGCGAGTCAGCTTCGTTTTGGAATCTAAGCGGAGCGCCGCTTCCGTTTGAGGGGCGTATCCCGGCGTGATGAATTAGTAAAGCGAAGGGATTAGCTTTCTCTTTACCGACGGAACTCTCTTCCAAAAGCTTCGACCAGGTATTAATCAAAGCTCTTAAGCCCACGGAGGTGAGCTATGAAACTGTGGATTCAGTTAGTCGCGTTGGCTATCTGCCTGCTTTCGACTTCCTTCACTCAGGCGCAACAGTCAAAGACCTCGGCCGGAACCTACACAACATATGTGGGCGAGCAATTGTACGGAACTGACAACTACACCTTAACTGCCAATGCCGACGGTTCGGCCCAGGCACAGGCCGACATTACTTTTGGGCCTACCAAAATGAAAGCCGTTACCCGGGTCGCGGGAAAGACTCCGGTCAACTTTACACTGCAAATCGTCGGCGCCCCTTTGCTGACGGTGGAGATTGGCGAGGACGTGGTAAGAATTAAGCCACAAGGACAACCGGAGCGGGAATTAAAGGGGCGGCCAACGGTGCTGCTCGAGAATGGCGCGTGGCATCAATTCCTTTTTCTCTTTTCACAATACGACTACGCGCGCGGCGGGCAACAGAGTTTCAGCGCTCTTCTCCCTTCGCAGGCGTTGTCGTTTACCATGAATCTTGAGCGAATTGATGCCCCGATTTTCAAGGTTGGCACGCGACAGGTCGCAACTGAACACTTTCGGGCCGGCACAAATCTCGGGCTGGGGTTCGAGATCTGGACTGACGCTGCTCATGTGCCCTTGTTAATAACCGTTGCAGCGCAGCGCTTGAAAATCGTGCATAAGGGCGCCGAAGAACTTGCAGAGGCGATCGTGCCTCCGCCGTTGCCAACACCTGCTCCCTCGGCCAACGACCCTTTTACGAGCGAAGAAGTCACATTTCAAAACGGCGAACAAAAACTGGTGGGAACACTAACGGTTCCCAAAAAGGGGAAGGCGCCTTTTCCGGGCCTGGTGATTATCAGCGGGTCCGGAGCGCAGGATCGTGACGGGACCGGAGTTGCGAGTCTCTATCGTGTGATTGCGGAACGTCTTTCTGCCGGAGGTGTGGCCGTGTTACGCGCCGATGACCGTGGAGCCGGCAAGAGCTCGATGCCGACCCGGCCCTCTTCATACCGCGACCTGATCAATGACTCGAAAGCGGCGTTTGAGTTTCTGATGACTCGTAACGAAATAGATCGTAAACGGATTGGTCTCGCGGGTCACAGTGAAGGCGCTGAAACTGCGCTGATCATCGCCGCCGAAGATCCACGGGCAGCCGCCGTCATTCTGCTGGCGGGAACCTCAAAGCCGGTCGATCGTGTTTTGACGGAGCAGACGCTTTATGCGCTAGGGCTTCAAGCGCCGACCAACCCGTCGGACAAGACGAAGTATCCCGCTCTGGTAACCCAATTGGAGAAACTTTTTCAGGATGCTAAGTCCCAGCCCAAACCTGCCGCCAACGATCAACTTGCGTGGTTTCGCGAACATGCCGAGAACGACCCGTTGGCGCTGGCGCGGCGCGTGCGGGTTCCCGTGCTGGTTCTGAATGGCGAGCGAGATGACAACGTGCTTCCCTATCACGCCTTGAATCTGGCGCAGGCGCTCGCCGACAGTGGAAACAAACAAGTCATGTTGCGAATTTTTCCAAATCTGACGCACGTATTTACGCCTTCCCAACGTGACAAGTCAGTGACGGATTCGCAGGCCGTTGAAGTGAATTCCGAATTCCTTGATCTTTTGCAGCGTTGGGCAGAAGGTGTTTTGGTTCATGGCCGAGATGGCGGCGCAGTGCCTTAAAAGTAGGAATATTGGGCCGAAAGAGCTCTATTAGACGTTTTTCTGACAACCTCATTCCTTGCGCCCACTGGTAGCCTTTGCTATAGTCGCGAACAGTCATCATCCGGACAATTTGAGAAACACTGGTCAAGTCCTTGCAGGGATTGGCCTCTAAAACGAAAGGATTATTTCAATGGGACACGATCGTGATGGAGACAATATTTCGACGCGACTAACGTTTTTCCTGGTCGGCGCGGGAATCGGCGCGGTGCTGGCATTGTTGTTCGCGCCAAAATCAGGTGAAGAGCTGCGCAGCGACATCGCCGACGTTACTCGCAAGGGTATCGATCGCTCAAAAGAGGCGGCGCAACAATTGGGCGCCAAGGCGACTGAATACTATGACACCGCGCGCGAGACGGCCGGTGAATACTATGAAGCGACCCGCGAACGCGCTGGTGAGCTGTATGATACCGCCACGGCCAAGGCCGGTGACGTAGTTGCCAAGACGCGCGATGCCGCCACCCGTCAGGCTGGTTCAATTTCGGCCGCAGTGGAAGCGGGCAAGAAAGCTTACGTCGAAGAGAAACGCAAGACTGAACTCTCCGGGCGCACTGAAGCTGCTCCGACTTACAAGCCCGAAACGACAATGTAGGAAACTGAACTTTGAGCTTTGTACTTGGAACTTGGTAGTTGACGGGAACGACCAGGTACAAAGCACGAAGTACAAAGTTCGCTTCGTGAGATGAACGCAAACGAACCACTCTTCTGGCTGGTCATCATCACTGCGATTATTGCGCTGTCTTTCATTGTGATAGCCGCGGCAATGATCGCCATTGCCGTATTCGTCAATCGCGCAGTGAAGTCGGTCAACCGGATGGAGGTGCGCCTGGAGCCTTTGATGACGCGGGCCACTGCGCTCAGCGAGCAGGGCACTGCGATCGCGATCCAGGGCCGGCAGATTGCCGAGCAGTTTAATGTGATGTCGGGCCACCTCTCGACCGCGACCATGCACCTGTCCGAATCGACGGCGCTGATCAAGGAAGAGGTGCGCGGGATCATGGCGCTGGCCGACGAAACCGCTGAGATGGCTCATGACAAAGTACATCTTGTCAGCCGCGCCATCGACACGACGCACGAGCGCGTGATGGACACGACTGAGTTCATTCAGCGAAAGGTGATAGAACCGGCGCGCGAGATGGCCGCGATTCTGGCCGGGGTCAAACGAGGCCTCGAGGTGCTGGTCGCGCCGCAGCCGAGTCCAATTAACCGCAGCTATGGAGACGATGAGATGTTTATCGGCTGATCGAGAAAACATCAAAGGCTGGCAAAGCCCGAACCATCGTCTCAAAGAGAATGAATGGTTCGGGCTTTTGGTTTTTGCTCCCCTCTCCCCTTTGGGAGAGGGCAGCGTGAGGGCTTAGCTGAGGCGACCACCCATTCTTATTTCCTTGTGGCGGAATAAATGGGATCAAAAAATCTGCTGGTCGGCTACTACGCCCTCACCCTAACCCTCTCCCAAAGGGAGAGGGGAAAACTTCAGCCGGGTCTGTTGGATTCTGAGCGACAGACGGGCTTTGGTGAGCGCGCACGCATACTGTTACTATTTTGCTTTTGACACTTTACGTATGTCTACTGAGCCCCTCGAGCTAAAGAAAACCATCAATCTGCCGAAGACAAAGTTCGCGCAGAAGGCCAACCTGCCGCAATCTGAGCCGGCCCGCCTGAAGAAGTGGGCTGAGATGGATCTCTATCAAAGGATTCGCGAAGCCCGCGCCGGCGCCGAAAAATTCATCCTGCATGACGGCCCGCCTTATGCGAACGCCGACATACATCTGGGTACTGCGCTAAACAAGATTCTCAAAGACTTTATCGTCAAATCCCGCACGATGCTGGGCTTTGACGCGCCTTATGTGCCCGGCTACGACTGTCATGGACTGCCGATCGAGCTGCATGTCGAACGGAAACTGGGCGCAAAGAAAGCGGACATGCCGCCGCTGAGCATCCGCCGGGCCTGCCGTGAATTTGCAGCGAATGCTCTCAAGCGGCAAACCCGCGATTTTCAGCGGCTGGGGATCCTCGGCGAATGGGACAATCCCTACAGCACCATGTCGGATCATTACGAAGCCGAGACGGCGCGGCTGTTTGCTCGCTTTGTCGAACGCGGTTTTGTTTATAAGGGCGCCCGTCCCGTTTACTGGTGCATACATGATCAGACGGCACTGGCTGAGGCCGAAGTTGAGTACCACCAGCACACCAGCCCGTCGGTTTACGTGAAGTTTCCCCTGGCGAGTGACCCGGCCACAATCGATCCGGCGCTCGCCGGCCGCAAAGTCTTTGTGCTGATCTGGACGACTACTCCGTGGACTTTGCCGGCCAACCTCGGCATCGCCGTTCATCCGGATTTCGAATACGTGGCTTTTGACGCGGGCGAAGAAATCTACATCGTCGCTGCCGATCTTTTAGACGCAGTGGTCGCGAAATGTAATCTGACCACGCCGAAAGTGCTGGCCCGCTTTCCCGGTGCAAAGCTTGATCGGCTCGAATGCCGTCATGCCTGGCTGGATCGGCCCTCGCTTTTGATGGTGGGCGAGCACGTCACGCTCGGCGGCGAAGCTGATGCGGAAACCGAATTGGATGTGAGCGAGGCTCGCGAAAAATCGATAACCAGTAAAGCCGGCACCGGCTGTGTACACACGGCGCCTGGACACGGTCATGACGACTTTGTCATCGGCAAGAAATACGGCTTGGAAATCTATTGCCCGGTGGATAATGCCGGCGTCTTCACGCCGGACGTCGAACACTTTGCCGGGCTCACTGTCTTTGACGCGAATCCGAAGATTGTCGATTTCATGCGCGACCGCGAATTGCTGCTGTTCAGCGAAAACTACGACCATCGCTATCCGCACTGCTGGCGCTGCAAGAACCCGGTCATCTTTCGCGCCACTCCGCAGTGGTTTATCTCGATGGATCATTCGGGCGCGGAGGATCCGGTTGAGAAAGACGAAGACGGCCGCGATCGGTCGAACTTCACAAGCAATTTCACCGACGGCGAAACTTTGAACGGCTCGAGCTTGAGAGCGATGGCCCTGCGCGAAGTCGATGAACGCGTCCGATGGATTCCTCCCTGGGGCCGCGATCGCATGCGCAACATGCTGAAAGGTCGTCCCGACTGGTGCGTGTCGCGGCAGCGGGTCTGGGGAGTGCCGATTCCGGCGTTCTACTGCCGGCAGTGCGAGCAGATTGTCGCCGATGGCAAAGTCATCCGGCACGTCGCCGATATTTTCGAGAAAGAAACTGCGGACGCCTGGTACAAGCGCGACGCGAGCGAGCTGCTGCCGGACGGTTACAAATGCGAAAAGTGCGGGGCGAATGACTTTACCAAAGAGACTGACATCCTGGATGTCTGGTTCGACAGCGGGTCTTCGTCGATCGCCGTTTTGGAGGCCCGCGAGAATCTGCGTTGGCCGGCCGATGTCTACATCGAAGGCGGCGATCAGTTTCGCGGCTGGTTCAACTCATCGTTGTTTGTCGGACTCGCGGTGCACGATCGAGCGCCCTACGGAGCGGTGCTGACTCATGGGTGGACTCTTGATGCCCAGGGCAAGGCCATGCACAAGTCAGCCGGCAACGCGGTTTCTCCTGATGAGGTAATTCCGCATCTGGGCGCCGAAGTCCTGCGCCTTTGGTGCGTGTCCTCAGATTACATGGAAGACATGCGCTGCTCTGACGATATTCTGCAGCGCGTCAGTGAAGGATATCGCAAGTTGCGCAACACGGCGCGTTATGCGCTCGGCAATCTGGATGGTTTCGATCCCGCCCGCGATTCTGTTCCGGAAGCGGAGCTGCTGGAGATAGATCGCTGGGCCCTCGCTGAACTTGATGTACTAATTGAGAAAGTGCGTGCTGCCTACGAGGCTTACGAGTTTCATCTCGTGTATCAAGCGCTCTATGAGTTCTGCACGGTGACGCTTTCGGCTCGTTACTTCGACATCCTTAAGGACCGTCTGTACACTTTTGCGCCACGCAATCCGGCGCGGCGTTCGGCCCAGACCGCGCTTTATCGCATCGCCGATGCGCTGGCGCGGATGCTGGCGACGATTCTGGTGTTTACCGCCGATGAGATTTGGGAAAACCTGCCCGCCGAGGAGAAGCGCGCGGCCTCAGTTCATTTGGCGGAACTCCCGAACGCTGGCGGCGACCGTGACTTAGCTTTGGCGGACCGCTGGAGTCAGCTGTTCGAGGTGCGCGATGCGGTGCTAAGCGCCCTGGAAGAGGCGCGTGTCCGTAAGACGATAGGCAGCGCTCTGGAAGCCGCGATCGAAATCACTGCCGCCGGAAAGACCTATGAATTGCTGGCCGGCTATCAAGATGATTTGCGTTACCTCTTCATCGTTTCGCAAGTATCCCTGACCAAAGTGGATTCAGGTGATGTCGCCGTCAAGGTGCAGCGCGCCGCTGGTGAAAAATGCGAGCGTTGTTGGAATTATTCGACCCAAGTCGGAAAATCTGAGCGCTATCCGACGGTTTGTGAACGCTGTGTGCAGGCGCTGGCGGAGATTGAAACCAGTGGTTAACGGCTGGCTTCGTGCCGTTAGGCACGAGATGTTTATAGCTATTCGGTGCCCATTTTTTCGACCGAGCCCATTTATGGGCGATCGAACATTTCGCTCCTACGGAGCGAGGACTTCTCTTTTAGAATAAGTTCTATAAACATTTCGCCGCTACGCGGCGAGTAAACCAAGTGGGCGCGGCACAGCCGCGATCGAATGAGCAAAACATTGCCTACTGATAATTCCAAGTCCCGGATAGCCTGGCGCATCGGCTATCTCGCGGCCGCGCTCGGCATTTATTTGACTGATCAGGCGAGCAAGGCCTGGGCGATCCGCAAGGTGCGTTTTCGAGATATTACCGTCATCTCCGGCTTCCTGGATTTTGCTTATGCCGAAAATCCCGGCATCGCCTTCGGCCAGTTACAAGAAGGAGGCGCCTTTGGCCGCTGGTTCTTTGTAGTGCTGGCCGGCGCCGCGGCGGTCGCGGTGCTCTTTTACTTTCTGCGCACTGCGCGTAACGACGACCGGATTCTGGGCGCCTGCGCATTGTTGCTGGCGGGAATCCTGGGGAACTTAACCGATCGTGTGCGGCTGGGTTTTGTAATTGATTTCATCCTGCTGCATGCCGGACAGTATCACTGGCCGACATTCAATGTCGCTGACTTCAGTATTACGCTGGGCGCTTTGCTCCTGGCATACGATCTGATTTTTGCGAACCGTCGAGCTGCGGCTGATTCAGCCGCAAAACAACAACTGACCACTGACAACTAATTTCCGGCAGGGCATCTCTGCTCAATGTATCCCATCCTTTTTCGCATCTTTAACTTCCCGATTAACACCTATGGTGTGTTTTTGGCGCTGGCTTTTCTGGGTGCGATCTTCGTCACCGTGAAACTTGCCGAGCGCGATGGCTTGCCGCGCCAACGCATATACGATCTTTGTCTGTGGCTGCTTTTGTCGTCGCTGGTCGGGTCAAAGTTACTCATGTTCTTTACTGAGCCGGAGTATCGCGAACATCCATTACAGCTCTTCTCGCTGGATTTTCTGCGCTCAGGAGGAGTTTTCTACGGCGGGCTGCTGGGCGCCTTGATCGCCGGTTATCTACTGATGAAGCACTGGAAACTGCCGTGGTGGAAGACCGCGGATGCCTGCGCGCCGGGGATCGCGTTGGGAAATGTGTTGGGCCGGCAGGGTTGTTTCTCAGCCGGTTGCTGCTGGGGTAAACCCACAAATCTTCCCTGGGGTGTGCGCTTTAGCGAAGCCGGCCACGAAGTCACCGGCGTGCCCATCGATGTTCGTCTGCACCCCACGCAGCTTTATGAATCCTTCGCCATGCTGATCGTTTTCCTTTTTCTGCTCTGGCTGCACCGGCGAAAGAAATTCAGCGGTCAGGTAATCCTGGCCTATGCCCTCATCTATGCGACGGTGCGTTTTCTGATCGAATTCGTTCGCGACGACCCCCGCGGCGACATTTTTGGCCTGACCACGCTGACCGGACTTTCCACTTCTCAGATGATTGGCATGGTGGTGGGAGTGGGAGCGTTAATCCTCATGATTGTCCGCTCGCGGAAAGCCAACGCCGGCGAGGCTGCGGGAAAGGGCGCTGCCGCGAACCCATCCCGCACCTAGTCCTTTGGAGCGGCTGCGACTTGTCGCAGCTTTATCAAAGGCCCGCTGGCTAACCACGATTACAATTGCTAAGATGTCCAACTTTTGATCGATTCATTCCCTCGTAAATTCAGATGAAACTACGCGTCCTTTACCATGGCCACTGTTTTGACGGCGTCGCTTCGGCGGCCACCTTTACCCGCTTTTACAAAGAGCGAATCCATCCCGATGCGGAAGTTCATTACGGCGGGTTGTTACATCGACCCGGCAACCTCTTATTTGAAGGGAACATGTTTGACGGAGACGAGAATGCGATCGTAGATTTCAAGTATTCGCCGTCCGATAAACTGACCTGGTGGTTCGATCATCATCAGTCAGCGTTCCTGACTCCCTCGGATGAAGCACACTACCGCGCCGACACTTCGGGAAAGAAGTTTCTCGATCCCGCGCGCAAATCCTGCACCGAGTTCATCGCCGATGTAGCGCGCGAAAAGTTCGGCTTTAACGACCAGCCCCTGGGTGAGTTGGTTCATTGGGCCCACATCATCGATGGCGCGCTGTATGAATCCGCTGCTCAGTGTGTTGAATTGAAAGAGCCGCCGCTGCAATTGATGCAGGTGATCGAAGCCGATCCGGACGATGGTTTCGTCGAGCAGGTCATTCGCGATTTGGCCCGGCACTCTCTCAATGAAGTGGCGACCAGTTTAGAGGTGCAAAGCCGCTTTCAGCCCATCCTGAAACAGCACCTGGAAACGCTCGAAGCCATCCGGCGCAAAGCGACTCTCGACGACGGGGTGGTGCAGTTCGATCTGGTCGATGAAGGTTATGAAGGCTTTAACAAGTTCATTCCTTATTACCTGTTTCCGCAAGCCACCTATTCCGTAGCGCTCACGCGCGCGCCGCAGCGAACAAAAATCTCGGTAGGTTCGAACCCGTGGGCGCCTCGCCCTCGCCGGCACAACATCGCTTCGATTTGCGAACGCTATGGCGGCGGCGGTCACGCAGTCGTCGGTGCGATTTCCTTCGGCACTGATGAAGTTGGGAAAGCCCGCCAGGCCATAACCGAGATTGTCGCGGAACTATCAGCCGGCTGATCCAGGAACAAGTTCCTTCAAAATAGCGTCTAAGTCGTCAGAGCCCCAGACGATGGTGTGGTTTCCTGACGATATTCAATGAGGCGTCGCTTACTGCTTGCGCTGTTTTGCGCGGTCACTCTTGCCGGCTGTGAGCCGGTAACCCAGGAAGGCTCAGCTCGCTCCGGTGCCGCCCCTCCCGCCTTATCTGAAAAGGCTCCCCGCAACTCCGTCAAAGTAATCCACGTTTTTGTAGCGCTGGCAGACAATGTAAACCAGGGAATAGTGCCGGTTTCGCCGGCGCTCGGAAACGGCGATGATCCGGGCCGCAACCTTTATTGGGGCGCAGCCTTTGGGGTGAAAAGGTTTTTCGAGAAGAACAAAAACTGGGTGCCGGTGCGCGTCGCCGGACGAGCCGGCTCAGAAGCAGTTCTTGAAAGGGTGGTTTTCAAACATCGGCTGCATGACATCTTTATAGTTGCCGATGCCTATCGGGGCCGCGAGATTAGACGGGCCACTCAGGACTTTCTTGCAGCGGCTGCCGGGGTTCCCGGCGAAAGCACGACGATTTCCTCAAGAGGAAAACAGCTAACGCTTCACTTTGGCGGCAGCGCGAATCTAATTGCTTACGTCGGTCACAACGGGTTCATGGATTTTCGATTGACTTCATTCCCGAGCGCGCGCGATCGCGAAAGGCGCGATGCGATCATTCTCGCCTGTGCGAGCAAAAATTATTTTGCCGAGGCCCTCCGCACCACGGGCGCAAATCCTTTGCTGTGGACCACAAACCTGATGGCTCCTGAGGCTTACGTGCTTTCAGCGGCGATTGATGGCTGGTTGGCAAAAGAAAGCGACGAGCAGGTTCGACTTCGCGCCGCTAAAGCCTACAACCAGTATCAAAACTGCGGGTTCAAGGGAGCGAATAGGTTGTTTGCCACGGGCTGGTAGAGTTGACGTTGGCTCTTTCAACTTACCCGATGTTACAGAACCGCTCGCTGTCGCGAGCGGGACAATCACTCAGCGAGCCAAAGTCTGTCTTGCCCTTGTCTGCACCGTAAAACGCGGAGACGTAAGTGACTAAGTCGTCGATTCGCAGTCGAGACTCAAACTTGAATCCTTATCCCGCTCGCTACCGCGAGCGGTTCTGTACCCATGCCGTCTGAGTTTGTTCTCTCAACGCGTTGTGTGATACAGAAGCTGCCTACGGAAAATCAGCAGAAGGAGCTTCTGTCCCCGCATGTCGTCGACTACCAACATTGAATCGTTTCAGCACGAAAAGCGTGTCTTTCAGCCGCCCGCGGAATTCTCTGCTAAAGCGCACATCAAATCTTTGGAAGAACTTGAAGCGTTGCGCGCGGAAGCGAGCGCCGATCCGGAAGGGTTCTGGGCGCGTTTGGCCGCCGGCGAACTGCACTGGTTCAAACAGTGGGAGACCGTCTTAAAGTGGGAACCACCGCATGCCGAATGGTTCGTCGGCGGCAAGCTCAATATTTCTTACAACTGCCTGGATCGTCATCTGGTTAACTGGCGTCGAAACAAAGCGGCCCTGATTTGGGAAGGTGAACCCGGCGATACCCGCACGCTCACCTACCAACAATTGCACACCGAGGTTTGCCGCTTCGCGAACGTCTTAAAGAAATTGGGAGTTGAGAAAGGCGATCGGGTTGCGCTTTACATGCCGTTGATTCCCGAGCTGGCAATCTCAATGCTGGCCTGTGCGCGCATAGGGGCCACGCATTCGGTGGTGTTTGGCGGTTTTTCGAGCACCGCCTTGATCGATCGCATTAACGACGCTAAGTGCAAGTTGGTGGTCACCGCGGATGGGGGTTGGCGGCGCGGCAATGAAGTAAAACTGAAACCTGCGGTCGATGAAGCCTTAAAGCAGACTCCTTCGGTCGAGTCATGCATCGTCGTTCGCCGCACCGCCAGCGCAATTCACATGGAGCCGGGCCGCGACCATTGGTGGCATGAAATGATGACTACCGTTGACGCAAACTGCGACGCTGCCGAGCTCGACAGTGAACAGCCGCTTTTCATTCTCTACACTTCAGGCACGACCGGGAAACCGAAAGGCATCCTGCACACGACTGCCGGTTATCTTCTGCAAGCTCATCTGACTACCAAATGGATCTTTGACGTTAAAGACGAAGACGTCTACTGGTGCACCGCCGACATCGGCTGGGTCACCGGCCACAGTTACGTGGTCTATGGACCGTTGTCGAATGGCGCCACCGTCCTGATGTACGAGGGCGCGCCCAACTGGCCTGAGCCGGATCGCTTCTGGGACATCATCGAACGCCATCGGGTAAACACGCTCTATACCGCGCCGACGGCGATTCGCGCCTTCATTAAGTGGGGAGAGCAGTGGCCGCTCAAACACGATCTTTCCAGTCTGCGTTTGCTGGGCACAGTCGGCGAGCCCATCAATCCGGAGGCGTGGATGTGGTATCACCGCGTGATCGGAAAAGAGCGTTGCCCGATTGTCGATACCTGGTGGCAGACTGAGACCGGGGCCATCATGATCACGCCGTTACCGGGAGCGACGCCAACCAAACCCGGTTCGGGCACGAAACCATTTCCGGGCATTGCCGCCGATGTGATGACCCGTGAAGGCAAACCCGTGGGCGCTAATGAAGGCGGCTATCTGGTGATCAAAAAGCCGTGGCCGGCGATGTTGCGCACAATCTACGGTGACGACCAGCGCTTTCGCGAACAGTACTGGTCACAAATCGAAGGCGTATATTTTGCCGGCGACGGCGCGCGACGCGACCAGGACGGTTATTTTTGGATCATGGGCCGCATCGATGACGTGATCAATGTGGCCGGCCATCGTTTGGGAACAGCGGAAATCGAAAGCGCGCTGGTCTCACACGAGGCTGTCGCCGAGGCCGCGGTCGTGGCCCGGCCTGACGAGTTAAAAGGCTCGGCGGTAATTGCGTTCGTTACTCTCGAAGGCGGACGCCCGCCCACGGATCCGTTGAAGGAAGAGCTGCGCCAGCATGTGACCAAAGAGATCGGGGCCCTGGCCCGGCCCGACGAGATTCGTTTTGCCGATGCTTTGCCGAAGACCCGTTCCGGAAAAATCATGCGGCGGCTGTTGCGTGAGATCGCTACCAGCGGCTCAGTGGCCGGAGATACCACCACCCTGGAGGACTTCTCGGTCCTGGAAAAGTTGCGCTCCGACGAAGAATGATTTAGAGTTCGCAGCGGATGAGCCGTCCTCGCCCCATCAGGCCATCCGCTAATCCCAGCCTTTTCCCGCGGCAGCAGGGGCAGCCACCACCGAAATCCCTCTGCAAATTGACCCATTTGCCTGTATGATACGCCGCAGCAGCCCCGAGCATCTCGATGTCTAACTGGAGCCAAAACCTCAAATGCCCGACAGTCAAATAACCGAAAACCGAAATGGTCCGCGCTATATCCACGCGTTTCCCGTCCGTGCTGAGTGGGACACTAAGGACGGCGTGCACATGGTTGCGGACGGGGAAACCGAGAATGTCGGGCCCGAGGGGACTCTGATCCACCTGCAGCGGGAGTTGCCTCCGGTGGGCAGCACCGTGAACTTGCTGGTGATGACCGAAGACGCCGGTGAAAAGCTGCGAGTGATCGCCGAAGTCATTCGGCTTGAGCGCAATCCCGCGCATCCCCAGGCGGCCCTGCAACTGCTCGGTGAAACTGACGAGTGGCGCGGCCTGATTTGGGAAGAGGCGGCGATAAGGATGGCGGAAGCCGATGATACTTACGAGGACGATGAGTTCTAATTCGTGATCAATAGCCGCCTGGTTCGCTGAGACACAATGCCGGCCGATAATAATCAACCGACAGTCAAAGAGACCCTATCGACCTGGGTTCACACCCGAGTGGTCCTGCGGATCGTGCTGATCCTCCTGGCAGTGGCGGTGCTGCTCTGGATCGTTTACAAACTTACCGCGGTCATCCTCCTCGTAGTCCTTTCAATCTTCTTTGCTTATCTGCTGGCGCCGATTGTCGATCTGGTGCAACGCCCATTTCGCCTGCGCGGCCGCGAGCGAGTAATGCCGCGCGGTCTGGCCATCGCGATTGTTTATGTCGTGCTATTTTTGGCATTCGGTCTGGCTATTTATTTTCTGGCCCCGCAACTCGGCGCGCAGTTTCCTGAATTCAAGAAGCAAGCGACCGCGTATTACAAGACAATCACCAGCGCCTCTGACCGGATTAATCAGTATTTCAAACAGCAGCGGATGCCGGAAGGCGTGGTTGACGCCATTAACCGGACGGCGCTGGGCCTGATCGAAAGAGGTGGTCTGCTCGCCAGCGCGGCCTTCGAGCACCTGCTGGGCCTGATCATCTTTGTTCCGTGGCTGGTGTTGATTCCGATTCTGGGCTTTTTCTTTTTGAAGGACGCCGATAGTTTTCGGCGTTCGGTTTTGGCGATGCTGCCGCGTGGGCGGCTGCGGTGGCGTGGCGACGAGTTCTTCCAGGACGTTAACAGCACGCTGGCGGCTTACATTCGCGCGCAACTCACCGCATGCCTGGTGATCGGCGTGGTTTGCAGCATCGGCTTTGCGTTAATCGGCTTGCCGAGTCCACTCGTGCTCGGGTTGATTGCCGGCATGTTGGAATTCGTGCCGCTGGTAGGCCCTTTGACGGTGGCGATTCTGGCCACCGTGCTGGCGCTGCTGCATGGCGGCTATGGAACGACTTTGGTGGTGCTGATATTTCTCGGCGTGCTCAGAATCCTGGAAGACTATGTAATCTATCCCCGCATCATCGGAGAAGGAATCCACTTGCATCCGCTGGCGGTGATCCTGGCAATCCTCGCCGGGGCCGAGCTTGCCGGCATCGCGGGAATCTTTTTGGCGATTCCGGTGATCGCCGTCATGACGGTGAGCTACCGGCACTGGTTGGAGCATCGCGGCAGCGAAACGATCGCCGAGTTTTTGGAAGGCTCCGTCGTGGACGCCGAGCCTGAGTCGATGGAAGAGTCATCAGCGTCGGAACTTTCCACAACACATCCCACGGCTACTACTACTCCCGAAGAAATGGCCCGCGCGCGTCCGGATCTTCTGACGGGAGAGCTGAAGGTGCCGAGTGAAGAGTGAGGCGGCCGATTGTTATTGCGTTCTCGCCCCAGCACATTTGTCTTTGTCGGCTTAACCTCCTGCTTGATATTCCCCTCCTTTGGCGTAATCCAAAAACACTTCGGTAACTCGGGCCTGGTAATTTATCTAATCCTGGCCCCGGCACTGCTTTGGCTCACATATCACTTCGCAGCGGACAGGCTGCTCGGGTCGATTTCTGAGCGTCAGTCTCTGTATCTCGCCGCCATCACTCTCCTCGCGTTGGTCGTGACTTTTGCGGTTCTTTATCCAAAGGCCAACACGCATCTTCCAGGACGCGGTTCAGACGCCGATGACGCACTAAACCTGGCCGCGAGTGAATTGTTAAGCGGCCGCTATCCATTTTACGTAGAAACTTATTTGCACAACCCGATAGGAATTTTTCCGGGTGCGGTTTTTCTGGCCCTGCCCTTTGTACTTCTGGGGAATAGTTCGCCACAAAATTTGTTCTGGTTAGCGGCATTTTTCTTTGCGGTTTCCGGTTCTGTTTCCAGTTGGAGACTTGGGCTCTTGCTGCTTTGGACAGTCTTGTTATTCAGTCCGGTGGTTACGCAGCAACTGGTTACCGGAACTGACGATGTGGCCAACAGCATTTACGTCTTGCTCTTCATGCTGCTGCTGGCAAGATGGGTAGCGCGTCCGGATGCTGCCGCCTGGAAGAAGCTCCTGGCCGCGTTCCTCCTCGGAATTGGATTGTCATCGCGCGGTAATTTTGTCCTCGTGCTGCCGCAACTTTTTGCCGAGTTAACTCGCCGCGCAACCTGGTCAGTGGCCGCGAAGTACGTCGCGATCGCTTGCGCAGCGTTTGCGGCGGTTACCTTTCCTTTTTGGCTCTACGATCCGGCGGGCTTTTCACCCTTCAATACCCAGACGCACAAAGTTGCCGTTTGGCAAACCGTGTTGCCGTATTCCGGATTCGTGATTCCGGCGCTGGGAGGTCTTATCGCCCTCGCTCTGGCGGTGAAGAGTTTAAGACAGCGGAGCGTAACCTGGCTGAGGGACTGCGCGATCGTACAGGCGGTTTTGGTTCTTAGCGTAGTAACGCTCTCGATTATTCAGCGCCGCACATTCTCACTCGTTTTGATGAGTTATGGGGTTTTCTTTCTCTTTTTCGGAGTTTACGCCTGTTGGTCGAGGATGTTCGGCAACGGGGGACGCGACGCCAAAGTTCCCGAATGTTCGATCGGTTTGATGATGGACTCGTAACGCAAATCAACTTGCGCTCTTCTTCATCAATTCAATAAATCGTTGGAAGTGATGCTGGGCGTCGTGTGGGCCGGGCGCAGCTTCGGGGTGGTATTGCACTGAGATGATTGGGAGCGAGCGGTGACGCATGCCTTCGACGCAACTGTCATTGAGGTTGATGTGGGTGACTTCCATTTCCGCAGGCAGGCTATCGGCTTGGACGGCGAATCCATGATTGTGTGAAGTGATTTCGACGTGACCGTCACTAAAGTCCTTGACGGGCTGATTGCCGCCGCGATGGCCAAAAACCAGTTTGAAGGTCTGGCCGCCAAACGCGCGACCCAGCAGTTGATGACCAAAGCAAATGCCGAAAGTCGGCACGCCTGATTGGGCCACCTGCCTTACCTCCTCAACTTCCCGGGACATGGAAGCCGGATCGCCTGGTCCATTTGAGAGAAACACTCCGTCAGGTTTCATCGCAAAGACATCACTGGCCGGCGTCGAAGCCGGGACGACCGTCACCCGGCAACCGGCCTGGGCCAACTCGCGCAAACTATTCGTCTTCACGCCAAAGTCATAACAGACCACGTGAAAACGCTCCTCACCCGCAGCGGGAAAGTCATAAGTTTCTTTCGTCGTTACTACGCTGGCGAGTTCGCGATTCTCCATCGCCGGCGAAGCGAGCGCTTTGGCAATTACGCTGTCGGCATTCGTGTCGATGGTTGAGAGGCACACGCGCATCGCGCCCTTGTCGCGAATGTGACGGACCAGGGCGCGGGTGTCGATGTGATCGATCGCCACTATGTTCCAGCGCTTGAGGTAATCGCTGAGCGATTCTTCGCTGCGCCAGCTTGAGGCCATGCGGCTCGCTTCGCGGACGACAAAGCCTTCGACCCACGGCCGGCTCGACTCTGAGTCTTCGCTGTTCACGCCATAGTTGCCGATTAATGGATAGGTCATACACACCACTTGACCAGCGTAAGAAGGATCCGTGAGCACCTCCTGATAGCCGGTCATTGACGTGTTAAAGACCATCTCGCCGCAGGATTCGCCGTCAGCAGCCCACGACCTGCCGCGCCACACGCGGCCGTCTTCAAGAGCGAGGATTGCTGGATTTGCAGTGTTCATACTATGGCTTCGATTCATTCTTTCGCAGAATTGTTCTAATTATCTTGGTGAAACTACCGTAGAATTCGATCGAATGTTGATTTCCACCCGCTATAATCCTGCGACGCACTTTCCTAACCAGCGGTAAGTCTTCGGTGGTCAAGGTGGCCACAACATCGCGTTCGCCGTCAGAAACCTGAGTGACCAGCCCAAGGAAGACACTGGGGTCCCCATTCAAAAAAGCCTCGAACGCGTCCAGAAACTCTTCCCTTGTGGTCTTGGGGTTGGATCGCGGTTCGAACAAAGCAGGACGACTTAACTCATCCTTCACGATCTTCCGCATCCTCGAGGGGATTATTGAAACATCGAGTTGTTTCAAGAACTGCAGTGATTCGTGAGTATTGACGTCCACAAGAATCGCCAATGCGACTTCGCGACCAGGATGATCCGATTGGTTGAACATCTTAACAAGAGCTGGTGTCGCCAGCGCTTCGTCCATGCTTCCAAAGATGAACAGACCGCCTGTGAAAACGTTGACTTCAAATCCTCCGTGTTCCGGCAGAAAATATCGAGCTTTCGGGTATGACAACCAGCGTTCGCCCGATGCCGAGACGTCGAATCCTTCAACTCCACGCCTCGCGAGAGTTCCGACCCAAATGAGAAGGTCCACGTCTTCGAGGTTTGTGGCCGCGTAATTTCTAATCTGAAGTTTCTTTGACGCGTCGGACGGATCAATAGAAACCAGCAGATTGCTTCCATCGAAGCGAAACCACGCGTCAGCTTTTGGATCCTCAAGCGCTTGCCTGAGGCAAGGCAATAACTCATTCGTTCCTGCCTTAACCGATTCCCAGAATCGATCCATGGCGGCGCTTTTCTGATCCCGCTCTTTTTGGGTCGCGAGCTGAGCCGGGCGAAAGTTGTATGTGCCCCTGATTGTTTCCTGAAAGGCCGCGCAAGAGACTCTCTCTTGAGCATTGGCCGACCACGAAACAACCCCCAGGAGGCTCAAGCTGCAAAACGCTCTTAGCAATATTGATTTGCCTGAGAGAGTCATCGCAAAGTTTTGGAAGGTTACGAGCAGTTCAGCCACCAAGATTAATATTGAACCCACCACCGCTGCCACCCGATTGTGACGGGAAGAAGGGCTTCAGCAAGCCGGCCAGCGCGGCCAGGTTGCGGGTCTGAATTAGAATCTCTCCCGGTCCGCTAAACTCCGCGACTATGCCCTCGCCGCTGACCATGCTGCGAAAGAAACCGGCCGCCGCTTTTCTCAGAGTGTACTGTGTCGTGCCTTCCCAGGCGACCAGATGGCCGGTGTCTACGACGTAGCGCTCACCTGGACCCAGGGTTTTTCGATGAATCGCGCCGAACGAGGAAACCAAAAGCAGTCCCTGCCCCTGCACCATCAGCACAAACAGACCTTCGCCGCCGAAGAAAGACTTGGCCCCGCCCCACTTGGTATCCACGTTCAGGCTGGCATCACCGGCGAGATAGGAACTCGACTGGACAAAGAACGTTTGATTCGTCAGCTCGATGGCGGCGATGTCACCCGGCATGCCCGGCGCCAGCGTAACTTCACCGGCTCCGCCGCGCGCCGTAAAGGTCGATACAAACGCCGATTCACCGCCGGCGGCGCGTTTCAGCGCACCCAGCAGACCGCCCTTCATCTGCGATTGCAGCTCGACATTTGCCGACATAGAAACCATCGCGCCGGCTTCGGCCATGATTGATTGTTCAGCTTGCAGTTGCAGGACCGCGAGCGAAAAGGACGGCTGATGCAGAATCGAGTAGGTGTAGCCACGACCGGTGCCCTGACCGTCGGTGTCCAGATTGATGCCATGCGGCGAGGACGAAGGGGTGGGCGCAGCTTCCATGCGCGTCCCGCACCCGCCACAGAAAGTTCCACCCGCGGCTATTGCGGCGCCACAATTAGGACAGTTCATCTGTCTCGGCTCCTGTCTTCCAACTGCACGTCTTTCTGATGGTTGTCAGAAGCCCGCTTCCTGGTGGTGGTGCTTCCGACACGGGATGATTGCTTTTCGTGTCAGTTCGTGTGATTTCGTGGATCGCTCTTAATTCTGTGCCTGGAAGACGATCCACGAAACCACACGAACTGACACCAAACGAACCCCGGTTAATGACAAATAGGCGTCAAATGATAAATGGAAAATGAAAAGACTTGATCAAATCAGAGATCTCTTTGGTGCCCACTGACTATTGCCGCGTGCCCATAGCCTGGCGCCGCGCGCCTTTCAGGAACTGCTGTGCCTCATGCAGCCAGCGTTTCTCAGTGCGGTACTTATAGGCAGGCGCGGTTTTGACGGCTTCAATGCAGGCCTGCATTGAGCTGGTGGCTTCCTGGTTGTCGCCCAGTCCGGCGTGCGCGCGGCCGATCAGATACAAACCCTGAGGATCGTTTGAGCGACGGTCGAGAAATTTCTCGAGGGCGTCACGCGCGTCGCTGTACTGACCGGCGGCAATGTAGGTGGCCCCAATCTCGCGCCAGATCTCGTGCTGCGCGTGAGACTGATCGCGCTGCACGACTTCTTCAAAATGGCCGATGGCCTCGGGCAAACGATTTTGCGCGCGCCCAATGCGTCCCAGTTGGTAATGCGCATCCAGTTCTTCCGGATCGATGTCGATCGCGCGTTGGAAGCGCTCACGGGCCTGGTCCAGCTCGCCTCGCTGTTGGTGAATCAAGCCGAGATTGTAATGCGCGGACGAATCGCGCGGATTAATCGTGGCGGCTTCCAGGTTCTGCTTAAAAGCTGCGCGCGATCGTTGGGTGCTCACCACTCCGGTGAAGTAACCTCGGAGCAACAGGAAAGCGAAAATCAATAAGAAGGGCGAGCCGACAATCTTGCCGAACATGGGATAGAGAATAGCCGCCAGCGGCAGGCTGGCCAGTCCCGTCAGTAAGGTAATCGTGACTGATCTGAGAATCGAAACTCGGAAAACTTCTCTCACAGTCACCAGGGCGCCGATTAGCAGGAGCGGAAATCTGACCATTTCAAAAAGCCTGCGCGAAACAAAAACCGGATCGCTGTTCAGGGTCTTGTATTGGGCGAATTGATCTGCCGACATGCCCAGAAACTGTGCCATCCTTCGCATCTCTTCGGAATCCTGCGACTGAATGAGGCCGGCAAAGTAAGAGGCCTGGAGCCCGCTGAAATGAAGAAAGGTCGCGATTAGCAGGGTCAACAAAGATGCAGCGGTGAGCGCGTAAAGCGCTACCGAAGCCAGCGAGCCGTATTCCTGCTGCAGCACCACACTGAAACTGCCGCGGCGGTCAAACAGGTTGGCTATGAGCGTCATGACCGGAACGACCACGACTGCGACGGTGAGGATCGGGGCGACGGCGCTGAACAGAATGCCCAGCACCAACATCGGGCCTCGTCTTAGCATCAGGCGGTCGCCGGCCAGTAATTGGATAAGAAAAAGGTAGGCTACCTGCACGCCATAGGCGCAGAGCACGCTCGGACCCAGCGAGCCGCGGTCACGCACTTCGCGCATGCCACGCAAAGGCGCGTAAAAGATCATCAGGAACAGTCGCAGCCAGTCAGCCATTCTTAGTATCCAGACCTCAGTCTGGGTCTTTGAAATATGTTCTGCCTCACGTTCACAAAAAGGTCTAGCTCTCATTCACGCCCGGGTTCAGCCGGGTTTGCGTTA
>JBBPID010000131.1:0-8133 GCA_038040505.1 Acidobacteriota bacterium
CACCCAACCCTCTCCCAAAGGGAGAGGGCAATGAGAACTCATTAAAAAAATAAAGGGCAGGGAAGCCCCGCTTGGGCTTATGAACCTGACAATGTGTTTACAGCCTGTGAAACCGCAGGCTTGGCCGCGCCTTCGATCTCCACGCGCTCAGCCATCGTAAATCTTCCGCCCGGCTCGATCTTAATCATCACGATTGGCTTCACCGCATCACGGTTCTCGTTGAAGGTAACGGTTCCGGTGACACCGGGAAAGTCTTTGGTCGCGGCCAGGGCGTCGCGAATGGCCGGGCCGGCGAGCGAGTTGGCTCGCTTGATCGCCTCAAACATGATCAGGGCCGCGTCATAGCCGGTCGCCGCGAGCGCATCCGGCAGCGTCCCGTAGCGGCCCTGGTAATCCTTAACGAACTTCTGCACCCGCGGATCGGAATCGTAGGGTGAATAATGATTGGTGAAGTAGCTGCCATCCAAAGCGGCGCCGCCGATTTGATAAAGGCTCGGCGAATCCCAACCGTCGCCGCCGATCATCGGCGCGTTCAAGCCCTTGTCGCGGGCCTGTTTCGCAATCAGGCCGACATCGCCGTAATAGCCGGGAACAAAAATCACCTCCGGGTTTGCGCCTTTGATTGACGTGAGTTGGGCGTTGAAGTCCTGGTCGCCTGCCTGATAGGACTGGGTGATCACGATTTGCCCGCCAAATTTCGAGTACACGTCGGTAATGGGTTTTTCCAGGCCCGTTGAATAATCGTTGCGGCGGTCGATCAACAACGCGGCCCGTTTTGCATTCAGGGTCTTCGCCGCGAACTGGGCCATGGCCGGGCCCTGCACGGTGTCGATAAAGCAGCTCCGGAAAATATAGTTGCCTTTCCTGGTCACTTCCGGATTGGTTGAAGAAGGCGTGAGCATGGGAATCCTGGCGTTCTGCGCGATGGGGGCGGCGGCGAGTGTTCGCGAGCTGCCGACTTCACCAATGATGGCGTGCACGCCATCCTGCGAAACGAAGCGGGTGGTGATGTTGGCTGCCTCAGTCGCGTCCGAGCGGTCGTCCTGCAGCAGCAGTTCGATCTGTTTGCCGTTGATGCCGCCGTTCTTGTTCCATTCGTCAGCCGCCATGCGAATCGCGTTTGAGGACGAGATGCCGAAATTGGCTGTGTCCCCGGTCATCGACATGAGCAAACCGATTCTGACTTTATCGTCATTGGGCTGTCGGTTGCAGCCGGTTTGGCAACCGGCAACAAGCGTGGCGGAGAGGAGAAGAGTGATTGCAAGTGGTTTAAGTTTTTTCATTATTGGTTTCCCCTGAGTGGATCACAGAAAATGGAGAACGGTACGCGTCAGCGACACATCGCGACACTCGTTGCGCTATCGGCTTTTGACGGCTTCGCCGCCCGATGTGCGGAAGGCCTCCGGCCTTCCGGTAAACGAGCCCAGTTACTTGGGGCTACGCCCCATTCCGGGGCGTAGCTCCAGGAGAAATCGAGACGCTTTCGTAAAGGCAGAGCCTCTCCGCACATCAGATGGCGGAGCCAACCCCACGCTCCGGTTCGTGCCTCGTTAACTTTCTCAGTAACGGCAGTAACAAAAACAAGAACACGGTTCCAACCAACGCTATCAACCCCACCGTTCCGAACAGTTTGACCAGGGCGCTGCTGCTGTCCTGGTAAAACCCTGCGGCCGCGCCGGCGAGATAATTTCCGATCGACGCCGCCAGGAACCACACCCCCATCATCAAGCCAACCATTTTCACCGGCGAGAGTTTGGTTACGGTGCTCAGTCCCACCGGACTCAGGCAAAGCTCGCCCACCGTCTGAATGAAGTAAACCGCAATCAACCAAAGCGGACTTACCGGGCCGGCCCCGATGAACAGGGAAGCGAACGCGATCACAAACATGCTGAGGCTGATAAACAAGAGGCCGAAGGTAAACTTGACCGGGCTCGAGGGTTGGCGTCGTCCCAGGCGCAGCCAGAGCCACGAAAAAAGCGGCGCCAGCGCCAGGATAAAGATCGAGTTAACCGACTGAAACCAACTTGATGGGAAGTTGAGGCCCAGGAAGTCCGAGCGAGTATGTCTTTCGGCAAACAGATTGAAACTCGAGCCGGCCTGTTCAGCGGCCATCCAGAAGAAAAGCGAGAAGAAGCAAAGCACAACCACGACCACCAGTCTGCGCTTGTCTTCAGCCGTGAGCTTTCGCGCCTCAGGACTCGCGGCCTCAAGCGTCCGCGCCTTTCGTGTGGGGCGGCCGCCAACATGAGCGAGTCGCTTGCGATGCGCAACGTACTGAATCAATCCCAGGGTCATTCCGATCCCGGCCATCGCAAATCCCAAATGCCAACTGATGCGCTGGCCGATATAGCCGCAAATCAGCGGGGCGACCATCGCGCCGAGGTTGATGCCCATGTAGAAAATTGAAAAGCCGCTGTCGCGGCGCGGGTCATCTTCGTTATAGAGATTGCCGACCATCACCGAAATGTTGGGCTTGAGCAAACCGGTGCCGATCACGATCAGAAACATGCCCGCATAGAAGGCAGGCAAGGCTTGCAGGGCCATTGAAAAATGACCGCACGCGATGATGATGCCGCCCAGCAAAACCGCCAGCCGGGCTCCCAGGAGACTATCCGCCAGAAATCCGCCAAAGATGTTCGTGAAATAAACTGCGCCGGTATAGAGGCCATAGATTCTGGTGGCCTTCGAAACGTCGAATCCCAGTCCGCCACCGCCTGCCGGCGCCACCATGTACAGCACCAGCAAGGCTCGCATTCCGTAGTAACTGAACCGTTCCCACATCTCAGTCAGAAAAAGAGTGGTGAGACCGGCTGGATGGCCGCCGATTCCGCCGCGGTCCGTCCTGGCTCCGAGAGGACCGGTGACTTCCGCTGACTGAGACAAATCCGCCACGTCCGTCCGAACCGCGCCGGCCGCTTTCAGTTCTGATCGAGAGGGATGGTGCATCTAAAATCAGTCTCCTGCTTTCAGGGTAGCGGTGTTCAGAGTACCGACTTTAGTCGGGCTTTTTGTTCAGCAAGAAAGAACCCAACTAAAAGTTGGTACTCTAAACGCCGCTAAACATAGGACCCGACCGACTCGAACAATGTGCTTGACTAAAGCTGCGAATCAATGAGAATTGTTCTGACAGACCTGAGAATATTTCCGAGAAGTCTGAGAAGGCTCGAAACGGGCTGGGTTAACCGTTAATTAATGAATCAGAGACTCGAACCTGCCAACACCTATTTGTTTGAAGGATTCAGTCTGAGAATCGACGGCGCCGAGGTGCGGCTTGCCAGCGGCGGGCATACGGTTCCGCTCAATCATGCGGAATCGAGAACGCTGAGGGAGCTGGTCGAGAACGCCGGACAACCGATAAGGAAAGAGCGCCTGGTAGAACTCATCAGTCCCAACGACCTTCATAAGGTCATTCACGACTTAAGACGGCTGCTGCATGATACTAAGAAAGAAGAGAGGCTGATTAAGACTGAGAACAAGGGCTACACCTTCGTCGCTCCGGTAAGGCTGGTTAGTGAAAGCGCGCATGAGGCCACGACAGATCAAGCGCGAGCGGTGGGCGAGACGGTTCCGGGACCGCGTGAGGCTGAGGACACGTTCGAGAAGTGGATGGGTGGCCGCGGCCAGATGATTACCGTGGCGTTACTCGCTTGCGTCGCCTTAACGTCGGTGGTTTCGATCTGGCTTTATGTAACTCCCAGCTCAACTCAACACGCCAAGCCGTTCGCTTGTCTGGCGCAGGCGTTGGTAATTCTCATCGCTTTCGTGCACTCGCTGCGCCTGGCGCGCCCCAAAGGTTTTGGCGCCCTATCAGAAGTCAAAGAAGCAGACGTCAGGGAAGCCGGCTACGAGAACCTTCGGGACCTTCAAAGCGACAGCGAAAAAATCAGGAGGGCGCTGAAGCAATACTCAAACTACTGGCGTTGGCTGCTCATATCGTGGCTGTCGTTGTACGTCTTTCTCGCGATCCTCGGGTTCAGAGGTTTGGACGTGAGTAGCCTGATAGTGCACGCAGACGTGGAAATCCAGCTTCTGGGAATCAGGCTCAGCCTCTTCAACACCCTCCTCAACAACTGGAACACGGGGATGCTGTTTCTCTGCTTCTATGTCTTGAACAAACAAATGAAAGAAGAGACCGAGAGACGCAATCTTGCGGATACACCTTTTATTGGCTTTGCTTTCTTTCTGCTGATTGTTCTCACCACCGTCTTTGAGTTCATGTCTGTTGCCAACATAAGTAAGTCTTTCATTCCCAAGGGCGCTAGCCTTGCCAGTGGAGTTGCAGGCGCGATTGCCATGGCGCTGCTGGTGGGTCGTTTGCAAAGCAAGTTTCTCGGGCCGCGGCTTTGGCTGCTCATCGTGCTGTACTCCTACACCGCGATTCAGCCGTTGTTTCTGTATCTAGAGAAGAACGACATCTGGGCCGTAGCGTTGATAGACTTTGCGCTCATCCTCAAGTGTTTGCTGTATCTTTACACCGCGTGGCTATTCCAGTCGGGAGATTTGCTATTTTATTTCGCCCGCGTCCGACGTATCTATCGCACGGTGCCTGAGCAGCGCCAGGCCTTTCGTGCGTTACTGGACTGAGTGTTTCTTCCGAGGTTATCGGCTGGTTAGGCGCCGAGAAATCGAACGTCTCACTTATTGCCCACGAGATCCTAATGCAGCCTTAAGAATCAACGGCCTTCGCACGTAAGCACCGCCCGTTTTCCCAAATGGTTTGTTTTTCATTGAAGGGTCGGCTGAACCATAATTCCCAAGCTCAAAGTGGCGAGTTCGAGCCCGTCGCCCGCTCCAAATCTGGAAACGCTAAGCTTTAGCTCTGAGCCCTAAGGATGGATGATGCTCTCGCAAAACCCCGATCAAGTGTTCTTTTGCGATATGGGTATAGCGTTGAGTGGTGGCGATCGACGCATGGCCCAGGAATTCTTGTACCACACGAATGTCAACGCCGTTGCGTAATAGCAGCGTTGCCACAGTGTGTCGCAGCATGTGAGGTGTTACATGACGCTCGATGCCGGCATCTCGGCGAAACTGGGCGATGATGTTAGCCATTCCCTGGGTTGAAAGACGCTCGCCGGAGGCGTTAACGAACAGAGCAGTACTATTCGTTACGAGTCGGGAGCGGACCTCGCGGTGCTCTCGCTGAATGCGCACTGTCTGGTCGTCCACGACAAAGGCAAGCCGATCGCGTCCTCCTTTTCCTTGTACCCGGAAGACTGACTCAGCTACGACAAAGTCTTCCACGTCGAGAGCGGACGCTTCTCCCACGCGCATGCCAGTTGCGAAAAGCAAGTCTACAAGCGCGAAATTGCGAAGTGCTCGATATGAGCGCGACGAAGCGCGTGCAGTCCTACTTCTCGCGATTGCCGGCCCTTTTCGTGGAACCTCGATCGCAGAATGATTTCGCCCAGCTTGGGCCAGGAGGGTTCGCATCTCAGTCTCCGTTAGTGCCCGGGGAAGTTGTTCTATTCGTCCAAAGCTCAGTTTGACCCGCCAGAAAGGAGACTCGGCCAGTTCGCCTCTTCGCACCCAATATGAGCAGAAGACTTTGAGCACAACTATCTTCCGACGCATCGAGGCCGGAGAGTAACCCTTAGCACTTAGATGAGCAGCCCAATCTTCAATGAGAGGCCCGCTCAAAGTCGAAAAAGCAAAATCTCTTCCGGCGTACGAACCAAATTGTTCTAAGTCGGAGGAGTAAGCCACTCTCGTTTTCTTGCTGCGCTGGTGCGTTGAGAAGTAACCGTTAAGGAACTCAGCAATTGCTTGTTTTAGTTGCATAGCACACACAGACTGAACCAAGTCCTGGGTTCGGACTCCGCAGTTGAAACGCTAGTGAAGTTATATAAGCGGTGGGTCAGAAAAACGGAGGGAGTTTAGTTGCGATAGACCAAGGTTTCAAGGAAAAGCCTTCGTACCCACAGTGGAAAGGGGCGTGGCACGAGCCTTCCTAAGATGGCTTGCACCTCGGCGCGGTTTCCAAAAGGCCTTGCTGTGTGCTTGAAACAGTTGTAGTAACTTTGATTTGGCGAGATAATGGCGTTCCTGACCTCTCAGACTCTGAATTTAGCTTTTCTTTGGATAACTGGGAATTATCGTTAGACAGATGGATCTGAAGCCCCTCGACAGAACCGATCGCGCCAAGAAGCGCCTGAACGAAGCCCTAGGCATCTATCGCGACACAATCCTTCCAGAAGCGCAAAATCCAGAGCGGCAGATTCTGTATTGGATAGACCACAGCAAGAGCAACTTGGCAGATGAATTCAGATGCTTTGCAATCCAGAGGGACAACGAGGTAATTGGCTACTTGCAATACAGCTTCTTTCGGGAAGAGCATATCTTTTTCTTTGAGTATCTGTGCATACGTGACTCGGAACGTAAGGGACTCGTCTCGAGTGTTGCTATGAAAAGCATCGAGGATTTTCTTGCGCAGAACTATTCCCCTGGCTTTACAATCGTATTCGAAATCGCGCAGACGCGAGATAGCAAAGGAGATTGGCAACCCGACCGCAAACTGATTGTTTATTTCCAGAGGCTAGGATTTCGGAACGTAAGCTTCAGTTATCGTTATCCAATCTTGCAGAGCTACTTCGGTGAGATAAGCTATCCCGCTGATCTGATGGTATGGTTACCGGCCAAGCGGACGCAGATCACTTCTTCGGAAATCAGGACAATATTGCGCTGTATATACTTCAAGCACTATCTCCGCTGGGACCGACCGTTCCTTGAACCGGACCGCTTCGCGGAGCGAGAACGCCTTATCAACGACCTCTATTCTCAGCAAGTCGCCCAAATTGGAGATATTGATACCTTTGGGACAATAGGGGACAAAAACCGTTCTCAGGTCGACCACTTTGCAAACCGGCACCCGCGGATCAGAGCACTCCTAGACAGAATCTTTGGACCAAAGCTACCCAGGTTATTTGTTGTGATCATTGTCCTGCTTGCGGCTCAGTGGATGCTCGGGAGCAGTTGGCTATTGATTCCGTTTGTACTTGCGGTTGCTGCAATCTACTGTCTAGCGGAAGATACGGCCGAGTCGAGAAAGCTGTTTGTTGTGGTTTTGTCCAGGTTCAAGTCTTTGAAGCCACGATCGTCGTAACCTCTGCCCAAGCGCTCGGTAGGCGTAACCACTCCAAATGTCTTTGCAGGGATAGCGCGGCTGAACTCGAAAGGCCTAGTCGTTTCGCTAAAGCGGACCAAGTGTGCGTGCCAAGCCTATCCCTGATTTTGAAGCCAGACGCCGCGAGAAGAGAGTCCACGTAACTTGGATCGTATACCCAAGTTTTTTCCGGTGTCCGGTTGTACTCGGCGGTTATCAGATCGGCTGCACGACCGTATGATTTATCGAACCAATTCCTAATGCTTCGACTGCTCCCAAAATCGCAAATGAGTACCCCCGATGAAACGATTACTCGACCAAACTCAGCAATGGCCGCTGCCGGATCACAATATCCAAGCACCTCGCCGACACATGCCACGGCACCAAACGTGTTTGACCTAAAAGGTAACCTTTCGACGCTCGCGCATATGGGGTATTGGCGAAAACGGACAGGGGCAATGAACAGGTCAAGCGAAACCTCCTTCCATTGCATAAAGCGAAGTTCGTAAACGCCAGCACCTGCGTTAAGCAACCAACTTGAACTCAAACTCGGATTACTAAGGTATCGTGTGACATACGCGAAGGTTTGCTGGCCCGAGTAAGCGTGCCAATCATCTTCATCGAAAGCCGCGACATCGTAGCGCGACTTAAGTTCATTGCGATTAAAGCCAGGAGACACGCTGATGAAAGATAATTCCCAGTTATTCGTACTTGAGAGGTAGGGATACCTAACATGGCCGGGCGCGTCTGGGCGGGCGGCGGCGCTGTCTCCGCTCTTGGAAACTGGAGAATCAGTTCTCGAAGAAACCAAATTGCGGTTAATTGAGATCACTGGCGTTCGGGCCAATGATGTTGCGACATCGCGTTAGACGAAGATCGATTGGGTCGAGAATTAATTGACTTTTTTCGTAAGCCAAGCATATCGTTGGCTGCTGTTTCAAATGAGGCTGGATTCTCACGAGCCTGCATCCTTGCACACTCGCCTTTTCCCGGCCTCCACCTTGATCGATTTGGATAACAAGGAGTTATGA
>JBBPID010000022.1:0-55119 GCA_038040505.1 Acidobacteriota bacterium
GTCAGGTGTACGGCGGCGGTGATAATTCCGGCGCGCCGTTCCGCAACGACTTTGTAGAAGTCTATAACCGCGGTACGACGACGATAGATTTCTCCGTCACACCCTATTCGCTGCAGTACGCCAGCGTCGGTTCCAATTTCGCAAGCGGAAAAACGAATCTGACCAGCGGCATGATCGCGGCGGGCCGGTATTTCCTCATTCAGGAAGCTGGAGGCACGACCAATGGCGTCGCCCTGCCAACGCCGGACGCCGTAGGTACGATTTCGATCGGCAGCACCTCTGGAAAGGTGGCGCTGGTTGCCGGCACGAATGCGCTTGCGGCAGCAACCTGTCCCGGCGATGACGGCTCGTCGCCCTTCAATCCCAATAATTCTCTGCTGGCAGACCTGGTTGGTTACGGCGGCAGCGCGACGAGCGCCGGACATTGTTATGAAGGAGCCGGACCCGCGGCCGCGCCTTCCAACAGCACTGCTGGGTTTAGAAAAGCCGGCGGTTGTGTGGAGACTGGTCAGAACAACAGCGATTTTTTTGTCGCCTCGCCGAGTCCCCGCAACAGCAATTCACCGATTGGTGATTGCAAACCGGAAATAACCGTCAACGATGTCACGGTGACTGAGGGCAACACCGGAACTGTTAACGCGATCTTCACAGTTACGCTTTCCGCGATAAGCAACCAAACGGTAATCGTCAATTACGCGACTGCAGATGGAACCGCCGTTGCGGCGGCTGACTATCAGACGCAAAGCGGCGTCCTCACGTTCAACCCCGGAGATCTGACGAAGACCATCACGGTGCTGGTCAACGGCGACCTTCTGGACGAACCCAGCGAAACCTTCTTACTCAATCTGTTCGGCGTCGCGAACGGGGTCCTCCTGGACAGTCAGGGACAGGGCACAATCAACGACAACGACCCTGCTCCTTCACTCTCAATAAACGACGTTCCCTTTGCCGAAGGCGACGCCGGAGTTACACCGTTCGGCTTCACGGTGAGTCTATCCGCGGCCAGCGGCCGGACAATTACAGTCGACTACGCGACCGTCGACAACACTGCCGTCGCCGGCTTTGACTATCAGTCAACAAGCGGCGTGCTCACCTTCCAACCGGGCGAGACTTCAAAGCAAATCAGCGTTTTGGTTAACGGCGATACTGAGTTCGAGCCGAACGAAACGTTCTCATTAGTACTGTCCAGTCCGACGAACGCAACCATTTCTGACGCTCAGGGACAGGGCACAATCCTGAACGACGATCCCGCGCCGCCAACACTGACACTCTCAGTTGATGACGTCAGCATTATTGAAGGGAACAGCGGCAACGCATTCGCTACCTTCCAGGTCACGCTGTCGCCTGCGAGCAGTAATACCGTCATGGTCGATTTTGAAACTGCCAATGCCACGGCGACCGCGACCGGAAATGACTTTCAAACCGCGGTCGGAACGCTAATCTTCAGCCCCGGCGAAGTGAGCAAAACAATAAGTATTTCGATCAATGGAGACACTTTAGTAGAAGTTAATGAGACCTTTGTCGTCAATCTCAGCAACGCTACGGGAGGAGCGGTGATTGGAAAGCCGGCGGGGACGGGCATCATTCAGAATGATGACACTGCCAGCCTGGTGATTAGTCAGGTCTACGGTGGCGGGAATAACTCGGGCGCAGCATTTCGTAATGACTTTGTGGAGATCTTCAATCGCGGAACGACGACCGTGGATTTCTCGATCGTCCCTTACTCAGTTCAATACGCGAGCGTCGGGTCTAACTTTGGAACCAACAAGACAAATCTTACCAGCGGGACAGTTGCCCCGGGCAAGTATTTCCTGGTTCAGGAAGCGGGTGGAACTACTAACGGCGTTGCGCTACCGACACCCGACGCCACCGGCGCCATCAACCTAAGCGCGTCAGCCGGCAAAGTCGCGTTGGTCGCCGGCATAAACGCGCTGTCCGGAGCCTGCCCCGGCGATGACGGCACATCGCCCTTCAATTCAAACTCGTCTTCTACCGTTGACTTCGTGGGTTATGGCGATACAGCCGGGACAACCGGCCATTGCTACGAGGGCGCCGGACCGTCACCTGCAACGGCCAATGCCAGCGCTTTATTTCGAAGAGCCGGAGGCTGCACCGATTCCGATCTGAACACTGGGGACTTTTTTCTGCATGCGCCGCTGCCGCGCAATTCGAATTCGTCGGTCAACAATTGCACCGGCGCGGCGGTCCCGAATCTGACCATAAACGATGTGACGGTTACTGAGGGTAACAGCGGGAGCACGACGGCAACGTTCACCGTTACTTTGTCGGCGCCGGCGCAGGGGGCAGACGTAACTTTCAACATTTCGACCCAGAACAACACAGCTTTGTCGGGAAGTGACTACGTTTCAAAGGCACTTACGAATCAGGTGATTCCCGCCGGGCGAACCAGCTTAACTTTCGATGTCATCATAAACGGCGACACGACGGTTGAACCCGATGAAACCTTTTTCGTTAACGTGACGAATGTAAGCGGCGCCCACATCACCGACGGTCAGGGTATCGGCACAATTCAGCACGACGATCTTCCCACACTTTCAATCGATGACGTCAGCGGGAATGAAAGCGACAGCGGCCCAAAGACCTTCACTTTCCATGTCTCCTTGTCGGCGCCCGCGCCCGCCGATGTCACCTTCGACATTGCCACTGCCGACGGGACTGCTCAAGACGGAGAATCTTCCGGTGAAGATAACGACTATCAGGCGCATTCAGCCTCTCGCCAGACAATACCCGCGGGCGATTCGTCGTTCGATTTTCAGGTTTCTGTAAAGGGCGACCTGACGATCGAACCGGATGAGATCTTTTTCGTTAACGTCAACAACATCTCGGGAGCGACAGTTCTCGACGGACAGGGTCAAGGCACGATTCAGAATGATGACAGTCCGGTGCTCAGCATCGACGATGTTTTCGGCACCGAGGGTAACAACGGAAGCAGTATTTTCATTTTCCACGTAACCCTGTCCATCCCCGCCGGACCGGGCGGTGTAACCTTCGATATCGCAACTACTGACGGAAGCGCCCACGATCACAACCCGACGACTGAAGACAACGATTATGTCGCCGTCAACACAACTCAAACCATTCCGGCAGGAGAATCAAGCTACAACTTTGCCGTGACGGTAACCGGCGACACCAAAGTCGAAACGGACGAGACCTTCTCAGTCAACGTCACGAATGTTTTAGGAGCCAGTGTTTCTGACGGCACCGGCCTGGGCACGATTCAGAATGATGACCTGCCAGTAATTGTGATTAGTCAGCTATACGGCGGTGGGGGAAATAGCGGAGCCGGTTTCAAAAATGATTTCATTGAAATCTTTAACCGCGGCGCGACCACAGTCGACCTCACCGGCTGGTCGGTTCAATACAGTTCAGCCACTGGCACCGGCGCGTGGTCGGTAACCCCACTCTGTCCGGTTGGTCCCTGCCTGTTGTTGCCCGGCCGCTACTTCCTGGTACAGGAGGCGCAGGGGGCAGGCGGCACTACTAACCTGCCCGACCCGGACGCCACGGGAACGATCGCCATGACCGCGAGCGCAGGCAAAGTCGCGCTTGTTTCAAATATCTCTCCGCTTTCAGGCGCGTGTCCCTCCGGCGCCGCAATCCTGGATCAGGTTGGATATGGAAGTTCGGCTACGTGCTTTGAGGGTTCGAATGGCCCGGCGAGCGCTCCGGCTAATACAACCGCTGACCTCAGAAAGGGCGGCGGGTGTCTGGATCTAAATGACAACGCTGGCGACTTCTTTACCCATGCGCCTGCCCCCCGGAATAGCAACACTGCGGCAAACGTCTGCAATGGCCAGACAGCCGACGTTGTCATAAGTGATGCGACCGTCACAGAGGGGGACGGCGGAACAGCTTCGGCAAATTTCACTGTGTCGCTAATTGCGCCGAGCGCATCGACCGTGAGCGTTGAATATGCGACAACCGACAACACCGCTGTTACTCCGACTGATTATCAGTCCGCCGCCGGTACGGTCACGTTCAATCCGGGCGATTTGAGCAAGACCGTCACTGTATTTGTGAACAGCGACTTGTTGGATGAGCCTAACGAAACGTTCTTCTTAAATCTTACCAACGTCGTAAACGGCGTACTCCTGGATAGTCAGGGTCAGGGAATAATTATCGACAACGATCCGACGCCGTCACTTTCAATCAACGACGTTGCCCTTGCTGAGGGTGATGCCGGAGTGACCGACCTCAGCTTTACGCTGAGTCTGTCGGCGGCCAGCGGCCGATCAATTACGGTTAACTACGCATCCGTCGACAACACTGCCGTCGCCGGGGCTGACTATCAGTCAACCTCTGGCATGCTTGCCTTCAGCCCGGGCGATACTTCAAAGCAAATCACCGTCCTAATTACCGGCGACGCCGAGTTTGAGCCAAACGAAACGTTTTCAATAATGCTATCCGGCGCCACGAACGCCACCATCTTTGACGCCGAGGGACAGGCCACAATTTTGAACGACGATCCGGCGCCGCCGACACCGACACTCTCAATTGACGACGCCAACATCATAGAAGGCAACAGCGGAAGTTCAACCATTACTTTCCAGGTGTCTCTCTCGCCCTCGAGCAGCAATCCAGTCACGGTCGATTTCGCGACCGCGAATGGTACGGCGACAACGGGTGGCACTGACTATCAAGCAGCCGGCGGGACGCTGGCGTTCAGCCCAGGCGAAACGAGCAAGCCGGTGAGTATTTCGATCAATGGAGATACGCTGGTTGAAGGTCACGAGACCCTTATCGTCAATCTCAGCAACGCCACCGGAGGAGCGGTAATTGGAAAGCCGTCGGGCACAGGCACGATTCAGAATGATGACCTGCCAGTAATTGTGATTAGTCAGCTATACGGCGGTGGGGGAAATAGCGGAGCCGGTTTCAAAAATGATTTCATTGAAATCTTTAACCGCGGCGCGACCACAGTCGACCTCACCGGCTGGTCGGTTCAATACAGTTCAGCCACTGGCACCGGCGCGTGGTCGGTAACCCCACTCTGTCCGGTTGGTCCCTGCCTGTTGTTGCCCGGCCGCTACTTCCTGGTACAGGAGGCGCAGGGGGCAGGCGGCACTACTAACCTGCCCGACCCGGACGCCACGGGAACGATCGCCATGACTGCGAGCGCAGGTAAGGTCGCGGTCGTCTCAAACACTTCGCCGCTTACAGGCGCCTGTCCCTCCGGCGCCGCACTTCTGGATCAGGTTGGATATGGAAGTTCGGCCACGTGTTTTGAAGGTTCGAATGGTCCGGCCAGCACTCCGGCTAATACAACCGCTGACATCCGAAAAGGCGGCGGCTGTGTAGATGTAAATGACAACGCGAGCGACTTCTTCACCCATGCGCCTGCCCCCCGTAACAGCGACACGCCGGCGAACGTTTGCAGTGGCCAGACAGCCGACGTTGTCATAAGTGATGCGACCGTCACAGAGGGGGACGGCGGAACAGCCTCGGCTAATTTCATTGTGACGCTGATTGCGCCGAGCGCATCGACCGTGACTGTTGATTACACGACGGCTGACAACACGGCCGCTTCGCCCGCTGACTATCAATCCGCCGCCGGTACGGTCACTTTCAGCCCGGGCGAGGTGTCAAAATCCATAACCGTAATAGTTAAGGGCGACACGCTCGACGAGCCCGGCGAAACCTTCCTCGTCACTCTCGACAACGCGACGAATGCCGCGATCCTGGACCGGCAGGGTCAGGGAACAATTATCGACGATGACGTACCGCCGACACTTTCGATAGATGATGTCTCGAAGAATGAAACCAATGACGGCACGACTACATTCGCCTTTACCGTCCATCTGTCGGCGCCGGCGCTGACTGGTGGGGTCACTTTTGATATCGCTACCGCCGACGGCACCGCTGAGGACGGCAACCCGCCGGGCGAGGACAACGACTACGTCGCTCAAAGCGTGACCGGCATCAACATTCCGGTAGGCAGCCAGGACTACATCTTCAATGTTACGGTCAATGGCGACACGGCGATTGAATCAAATGAAAGTTTCTTTGTGAACGTGACTAATGTGGCGGGCGCCACGATCGGCGATGCTCAAGGTCAGGGAACGATTCAGAACGATGACAGCCCCGCTCTGACTATTAACGACGTAACTCAGAGCGAAGGTGACAGCGGGACGTCAGTCTTTAGCTTCACAGTCACTTCGTCTCTACCAGCGCCGATCGGCGGCATTACCTTTGACATCTCAACCGCCGACGGAACGGCGCAGGATGATAACCCGGCGTCGGAAGACAACGATTACCTGCCGCGGAATCTAACTGGCCAAACTATTCCCGCCGGGCAATCGACTTATACTTTCGACGTAACTGTGAATGGAGACACCAGGAACGAGGCGATTTGCGAGACGTTCCTGGTGAATCTCAGCAATCCTGTAAACGCGACGATTCTGGATGGCCAGGGTCAGGGTGGAATCATCGACGAAGACGGGTCCAAGCTCGTCATTTCTCAAATCTATGGCGGCGGCAGCAACTCAGGAGCGACGTTCCAAAACGACTTTGTCGAATTGTTTAATCGCGGATCGAGCACCGTCGACTTTAGCGTGACGCCATACTCTGTGCAGTACGCTTCCGCTGCGGGAACATTTTCGAGCGGCAACACGATTAGCCTCACCGCCGGATCGATCGCGCCCGGACAATATTTTCTGATCAAGTTGGCGCCCGCGACTCCGACCATCGGCGCCGCGCTGCCCACGGCGGACGCGACCAACACCGGCATCAATCTCTCCGCCACTGACGGCAAGGTAGCCCTGGTTATCGGGACCAGCGTCGCAACCACAACTTCCGGATGTCCGACTGGCGTTACGATTTCAGACTTAATCGGTTTTGGCGCCGCCAACTGCTCGGAAACCGCCGCCACTTCGGCTCTCAATGCCACGCGATCCGCCCGGCGCAACGCTAGTTGCATCGACACAAACAAAAACTCAACAGACTTTACCGTGGTTAGCAATCCGGCCGCGCCGCGCAATTCAGCGACCACGCTGAGTCCCTGCGGCTGCAGCACGAGTTACTCTTCACAACTCAAAACGTTTGACGACTCGTTGAAAGGTTCTTTAGTCTGGCTGGCGACGCTCGATCTGAGTTTTTCAAACGCGTCATTCTCCGATGACTTATTCCGTGCTCGCTCCCCAGGCGTCTCAACCGGACCCGCCCTTCAATTCCGGCGCGGTCAGGCCGCTGCAATGCTTCAATGACGGTTGGCAACTGATCCAGGGCCAATACTTTCTGTTCGTGGCGATGTGTCTAATCATCATCGTCCTGGTTACCTGCATTCCTCTTGCCGGCATCATCTATGGAGCATGGATGGCGGGGACCTACTACGCCCTGCTGGGACTAATGCGAGGCGAGCGGGCTTCATTCAATGCCATCTCGAAAGGCTTCTCACAGTTCTCGCAGGCTTTCGTCGTGGCCCTGCTGAGCGGCTTACCGTTTCTAGTGGTGGGCGTCGGCGCTAAGGTTATGGAGTTGCGCTTTGATCAAATCGAGAAGACTTATCCCGGTGAACTGCCGGACGAAGTCCTGATCGAACAGATAATTTACCTGGTCGTGTTGGTGCTGGTCTATACCATTATTCATCTGATTACCGGTTTGATCTTCGGTTTCGCCTACCAGTTGGTGGTTGAGCGCAATCTTTCCGGTTGGCAGGCGATCAAACTGAGCCTGCGCGCGACGAATGCAAACTTTGGCGGGGTCCTGGGGTTGGTTTTGATTGAAATCGGGCTAGGCGCGTTGGGAGTTATTCTTTGCTGCGTCGGCATTGCCTTCACGATGCCGCTTTCTAAAGCGGCCTGGACGGTTGCGTACCGCCAGGTCTTTCCCGCTCCGCCGGCGGGACAGGTTGAATACCCGCCGTTCGCTCCGCCACCGCCGCCACCACCGTACTTCGGCGCGCCGAACCAGTATCGCGATCCGGCCAAATCTTAGGGCGGGGCCCGCAAGCATGACCCCACCATTGACGGCGGGGCAAAGCCGCCGCCTCACATCAGACGGCAAAGCCGAATTGGTGTTGGTGCCCGACTTCTATTGCAAAGTTGGTCGCGTGGGCACCTTCCAAACACTAAGGCACGAAAGCCCAGGTTTCGTTCTTACCGAGACTGTGACTGACCCGAACGTAATAGATATAGCCTGAAGCTTCCGGCAGCTTGTCGCAGCAGATATCAAAGTCGAGCCTGTCACAGGCTTTGATTTTCTGATGGATGACTTTTCTCTTGATGCAAAGTCGTTTACAGGTCTTGGCGTCGAAGATCCACAGCTCAACGTATGACACACCGATGGTCACCGTCTTAAGGTTCCTGAAAGTGCCCTTCACGCAGTCCTTGCTGGTGTCCAAGTGGATTGCCACGTTCGGGTTTTGCGCCGTCAGGGGCGCCGCAAACACGATTACCAAAAGACACGCGCTCAACGAGTGGAGAATTCTCTTCATCGCAGCCCTCCTTTAAGAAATGGTTGAGAGTTACGGGCCTAAGGAGCCGGCCCACAATTTCGGTAGGCGTCGTTTACTACTTTTCAGACCCGACTGCAAGAAAATTCAGCCCCGATCCGGGGCGAACGGCGGGCCGTAAACCAACTAACAGCGGTTGTTGGATTGTTTAGAGCGAATTGCGGCTAACGCAGAACGCCACTAATTGGACTCGAAGCGCTCGCGTAGAGACGTCTCTGCATGCGACCCGAACGATAGGCGAGCCGGCCGGCTTCGATTGCTAGCTTCATCGCTTCAGCCATCTTCTCGGCGTCATTGGCTTCGGCGATCGCCGTGTTCATCAGGACCGCATCGGCGCCGAGCTCCATCGCGATGGCTGCGTCGCTGGCCGTCCCCACCCCGGCGTCGACAATGATCGTGGCGTCAGGCAGTTGTTCGCGCAGGATGCGGAGATTGGTTGGATTCTGCACGCCGAGGCCCGAGCCAATCGGAGCAGCCAGCGGCATCACCGCCGGACAGCCGGCATCCAGAAGTTTCTTGGCGACAATCAAATCGTCAGTGAAGTAAGGCAGGACTATGAAGCCTTCCTTGACCAGCACCCGCGCAGCTTCGAGGGTTTGTTCGTTGTCAGGAAAGAGCGTGGTCTGATCGCCGATGACCTCCAGCTTGATCCATTCAGTGCCGAGAGCTTCGCGCGCCAGTCGCGCCGTGCGAATCGCTTCTTCGGCCGAATAACAGCCGGCGGTGTTAGGCAGAATCTGCAATGCCGGATCCAGGTAGTCGAGGAAAGATTCACTGCTGCGATCCAGAGGCACGCGGCGCACGGCCACTGTCACCATCTCAGCGCCTGAGGCGCGGTGGGCCGCTTTCATCTCGTCGTAACTCCGGTACTTTCCGGTTCCGATGATCAGACGCGAACGAAAAACACGATCAGCAATTTTGAGGGGATCATTTAGAGCGGGTATTACACTGGACATCAATTCGAACTTCCTTTTTCTTTTTCCAACACGACTCTACACCTTGACCGTTGAAAAATAAAAACCCGGGGCAGCCGGACTGCTCGAAAAGGATTTCCGTTCGTGTGTTTTGGTGGATCGTCTTTATCCGGGAAGCAATAATCCGACAACACGCAGCCGTGTTAGATAGCGTCTGTCTGAATTCACGGCGTATAGAGTACCAACTTTAGTCGGGTCCTTCTCTTTGTCAGGACAAGCCCGACTAAAGTCGGTACTCTGAACACCCGTTTTCAACTACTCCGTGGCGGCATATAGCTCCCTCTCCCTTATCAACCGCCGCCGACAAAATGCACGATCTCCAGCCGATCGCCCTCGGCGAGCACTCTCTCAGGCCATTGGTCTCGGCGGACCACCGTCCCGTTGAGCTCGACAGCGATTCGCGCCGGGGGCAATGACAGTTCGTCGATCAACTCACTCAAAGTCGACGGAGCGCTCACACTTCTGATCTCACCATTGACCTGGATGCGCAGTTCTTTCTTCTCCACTCTGTTTGAAACGATCATTCCGGCAAGATTATTCGGCGCAGTTCGGCGACTTCGCCATCGGCCTCTGCCCTTATGAGAATCGCGGCGCGCCCCCCGGTGAATTTTGGCAGCGACAGCGAAAAAGATGCGATGCCATCGCCGGCGGTGGTTGAGGTTTTCTCTTCCGGACGAAATTTGGTCCCCAGCGTTTTCACGGTGACTTCGGCGCCCGGGACCGTCTTTCGAGCCTTTCCGGCCGGCCGCGTAACCAGAATCTGCAAGGTCACGGTCTCTCCCGCGCGCAACTCCCCGTCTTCCAGCAGCGTGGCGGTAAGCGGCGCGTCATCGTCGACGGCCGCGACTGCCGGAGCTGCCTCCGGTGCTTTGGGTTTCTCCGCGATGGGCGCTTTCGGCAACGGCGCGGTGGATCGCAATGGAGGCTGACGCTCGCCCAGCCGCTTTAGCTCCTCGATGCGCCCTGACTGCACAGCCGCGCAAATAAGTTTGTGTTGACGTTGAAGGCGCTGCGTGAGAATTGCCTCGTCGAAAGCGCCGGTAACCAGATCGTCGTAAGGAGAACGTTTACTCGCCAGAATCGCCCCCTCGACATAGACGAGCGAGAGGATGATCGGATGATCTAGTCCCTTGTCCTCAGTCTGGACGTGATATACGACCCCGCCGTACTCAACGTCAGTGTTGTAACCGGTAATCAATGGCTTTAGGTTCGCGCTCCAGCTCGTCGTCACACGATTAGATTTCGTGTGCGGCACTCGAAAGTAGCACACCGATTTTTGGCGGGTCAAACTTGCGGTCGACACGTTTGAAAGTAGATGAGCATCGCCTTGACACCCCCTGACCGTTGCAATACGATCTGCTTGTACAATGATTCTCAAGCAAGCGGTGGGACAGTTCTGAGGTTTTCGCTCAGGACTTATTGTGCTTTGACTGTGATTTAAAGAACGGCGAGCGGCTATGCCCTTCAACTTAATGGATTACGTGCCGGTGCTCTTGATGTTCGTTATAGCGACCGGGTTCGCAGTAACGTTCATCACCCTTTCTCAATTCGTGGGCCAGCGCAAACGGACGCGCACGAAATTGATGCCGTACGAGTGCGGCAAGGATCCTGTGGGATCTGCGCGTGAGCGATTCTCAGTCAAGTTCTACCTGATCGGGATGCTCTTCATCCTGTTCGATATAGAAGTAATTTTTCTCGTGCCCTGGGCAGTCGTTTTCAAGCAACTGTCGAGTCCGGCTTATGGGCTGAGCAACGTTGTGTTCTTTGAAATGGTGATCTTTATTGCCCTGCTGGCGGTCGGCTTGATCTACGTGATTAAGAAAGGCGCGTTCGATTGGGGCGAAACCGCGCGCCGCGAAGCTGAAGCTCAAGGGCGCTTGCTTGAGACGGCCGAAAAGCGCAACCGCGGGAGGCGAGCCGCGTAACAAACGTATGGGACTGGAAAACATCATTGCCGAAGCCCTGCCCGAGATCCTGACCACCCGTCTGGACTCGCTGATTAATTGGGCGCGAAAATCTTCGCTCTGGCCGGCGACGTTCGGACTGGCCTGTTGCGCTATCGAGATGATGAATGCCACCTCGTCCCGCAACGACCTGGCCCGTTTTGGCTCCGAAGTGTTTCGCGCATCGCCGCGGCAAGCCGACGTCATGATTGTCTCGGGACGCGTTTCGAGAAAGATGGCTCCGGTGCTCCGCCGCATTTACGATCAGATGCCTGAGCCGAAGTGGGTCATCTCGATGGGCGCCTGCGCTACCTCGGGCGGCGTCTTTGATAATTACGCCATCGTTCAGGGCGTCGATAAGATCGTTCCCGTCGACGTGTACATCCCCGGATGCCCTCCGCGTCCTGAAATGTTGATTCACGCAGTGATGATGTTGCAGGACAAAGTTATGAAGGAATCGATCCGCGATCGGCGTGACGCGCCTGAGAACGAGTCGCGAGATTCCCTGACGCCCGGCACTCTGCCGGTGACTGACGGCTCGACGATGCGAGGCGAACAGCCGAACGTCTCGCGCCCGTACACGATTGCTTCAAAACACGAAAAACGGCGATCGTTCTAATAGACGACAAATCCAGATCTTGAACTTCAAATCTCTAGCGTTCCCCGGAACTGAAGGTTAGATGGAAGAACAGCGCGGACCGGACGGCCAATCCGAAGATCAACTAACGGACAGTCAGCAAACTTCAGCGCCGTCGCTACTCGCGTCGGCGTTTCTGCGTCGGCATCCCGAATGGGTATCAGACACCGTCGAGGCCCTCGGCGAGACCACTTGTGTCATTCCGCGGGAGCATATCGCGGTAGTTGCCGGCTTCCTTAAGTCCGAACCGGAGTTGGATTTCAATTTTCTGGCCGACCTTTGCGGCTTTGATCGAGGTCCGGAAGAAGAACCTCGCTTTGAAGTCAATTATCATCTCTTCTCAACCTCAACACATCAGCGGCTGCGGCTGAAAGTTCTGTTAACTGAGGACGACCCCCATGTCCCGACCGTGTCCGGCGTCTGGCGCACGGCTAACTGGCACGAGCGCGAAACATTCGATCTCTTCGGAGTCATCTTTGACGATCATCCGGATCTGCGCCGCATCCTCCTGCCGGATGATTGGCAGGGGCATGCCCTGCGCAAAGACTTTCCCCTGCGAGGTTACGAGCCGTACAGCTTGAAATAAGTTCGGCCTATAGGGCCTGTCCGACCTATAGGTCATATTAAGTTCAAATGAGTACAACGCTTAACATTCCGGAGCAATTTGAGATTGTCGATCGGCCGCTGGACACGCAGATGACGATCTCGATGGGCCCACAGCACCCTTCAACGCATGGTGTGTTGCGTCTGGAGCTGGTACTGGACGGCGAAATGGTGGTCAAGAGCACGCCGGACATCGGCTATCTCCACACCGGGATGGAGAAGCTGTTTGAGTACCGCAAATATCAGCAGGGGATCGTCATCACCGATCGCATGGATTATCTCAATCCGCTGGGGAACAACCTGGCGTATGTGATGGCGGTGGAAAAACTGCTCCAGATTGAGATACCGGAACGCGCCCAGGTGATTCGGGTCCTGATGTGCGAGCTGCAGCGGATTGGATCGCACCTGGTTTGGCTCGGCACCCACGCGCTGGACATCGGGGCGATGACGGTCTTCTTTTACTGTTTCCGCGAACGCGAGAAGATTCTCAATCTAATCGAAGCGGCCTCAGGCGGCCGGCTGACCCCGTCTTACTTTCGCATCGGCGGCCTGATGATGGACCTGCCCGCGGGTTTCGAGCGCCGGGTCCAGCAGTTTCAGGACGGCTTCGTTAAAGCGGTCGATGAATTCCACACGCTGGTTACCGGAAACAGAATTTTTCAAAAGCGCACGCAGGGTGTCGGATACATTTCGGCGGAAGACGCGATTGACTGGGGCCTGTCCGGACCTTGCCTGCGCGGCAGCGGCGTCGCTCTCGATATTCGGCGCGCGAATCCCTACACGGGCTATGAAAAATACGATTTTGAAATACCGACTGAGTTTGATGGCGATGTCTGGGCGCGTTACCTGGTGCGCATGCGCGAGATGAAAGAGTCGCACAAGATTGTTCAGCAGGCGCTGGCTCGCTTGCAGCCAGGGCCGGTCAAAGCGGATGCGCCCAAAGTTGTGCTGCCCGATCGCGAAGCGATGAAAACGCACATGGATGCGTTGATCCATCACTTCCTGATCGTGGCCGAAGGTTTTGACGTTCCGGCGGGTGAAGTCTATTTCCCAATTGAAGCTTCCAAAGGTGAGCTCGGCGTCTATATCAAGTCCACCGGCGGGCCCAAGCCGGCCCGGGTGCATTTCCGCGGTCCGAGCTTCGTAAATCTTTCGGCGCTGCCGCACATGTCGCGAGGCGCGATGATCGCCGACATAGTCGCGATTATCGGATCGTTGGATATTGTCCTGGGCGAAATAGATCGCTAGAAAGACGTGCTTCGTACTTTGTTTTTTGTACTTTGAGCTTGGACATTCTGAACGTTACGAGCTCCGTCGAATAGAGGTCAAAGTACAAAGCACAAAGCACCAAAAAAGCTAATGAGCCAGCAACTGACACAGATTCAGCCGCTCTCACAACCGGTGCAAATGCCGGATGAGATCGCGACGTTTTCCCCGGAAGTCGAAGCCGAGATCGATCGGCATCTGGCAAAGTATCCGGTGATGCGTTCGGCGATCCTGCCGCTAATGTTCATCGTGCAACGGGAGCGTGGCTATCTCGATCCTCCCGGCGTCTCTTATCTGGCTAAGCGTCTGAATTTGCGTATCACGGACATCTGGGAAGTGGCGACTTTCTACTCGATGATCCATATCAAGCCGATCGGCAAATATCATATCCAGGTGTGCAAAACCCTTTCGTGCAAGATACTTGGGTCAGACAAAATCACCCGATACTGCGCAGAAAAGCTTGGAATCAAGGTCGGCGAGACAACTGCCGACGGTCGCTTTTCGCTTTCAGAGGTTGAGTGTCTGGGTTCATGCGGCACAGCGCCGATGTTTCAGATCAATTTTGATTATCACGAGAATCTGACCACCGAGAAGGTGGAGCAAATTCTGGATGCTTATCTCCAGCGCTGAGGAGAGACGTTTATGAAGAAAGCTTTTTTCATACTGCTGATTGTCGGCTTGTCGGCACTTGCTGCTCTGGCCCAGGAGGCCGGCAATCGCGGCGTTTATGGACAGAGGACCGACCGAAAGAATCCCAGCAACGGCGTTGTCTATGGCGCAGAGAACAAGGACCTCGTGCCGGTGCAGTTTATCGAAGCGTACGTTCTTTTCAATACTGCGCCGGACGAGTTCGTTGCGGTCTTCGGCGCCGCACAGGAAGCGCCTACCGCCGTCGAGAGTAATCAGAAGGTCAATGCGCAAATCGATCAATTTATTGAGGCGGCGAGCAGGCTGGGTATCAGCCGGGCCAATGTGTATGTGGACATGATCACGCAGAACCGCGTCTACAACTTTGCTCCGGCCAGCGGCGACGGCACCATCCGTGAAAGGCTCGCCGGTTTTGAAACCAAGAAAACCATTTCCATTCGATACAAAGACCGCCCGCTGCTGGAAAAGCTGCTGGGCGCGGCGGCCCAGGCCTCAATCTTCGATCTTATCAAAGTCGATTACGTGATTAATGACATGACCCGGATCCGTAGCCGCTTGATGGATGAAGCGAGCACGGTGATAAAGCAGAAAGAAGAAAGCTACGGGCGCTCGCTGAACTTGAAATTCAGGAGAAACGCGATCTTCCAGGAAACCTATCAAACCTTTTATCCGGCCGAGCTCTATCAAACTTATACCGCCGCTGAGTCGGGTTCGGTCGAGCCGAACTATGAATCGCGAACCCGCGTGGTGCGTGAGCGCAAGAGCAGCACTTCGTACCTCGAGCCTCTGGATAAAAGTGACTTCGACGTAGTCATTAATCCCGCCGGGCTCGAGCCGGTGGTGCAGTGCACACTGTATTTGAAAGTCAGATATTCATTAATGCCGTAACGGATCGTTTGATCGTATGCGAATAAGCGCCATCGGATGTGAACCGCTGCAACTGCGCCGCGTTAGTCTCGAGAACTCGCAGACGCTCGAGGTGTATCGCCGGAACGGCGGATACGAAGCGATCAAGAAAGTTCTTGATTCGATGTCACCCGATGACGTCATCAATGAAGTTAAGAAATCAGCGCTGCGCGGCCGCGGCGGAGCCGGTTTTCCGACGGGGATGAAGTGGAGTTTCGTTCCGAAGGACTCGCCCAAGCCCAAGTACGTCGTTTGTAACGCCGACGAATCCGAACCGGGCACGTTCAAGGACCGCTACCTGATGGAGCGCGATCCGCACATGCTGATTGAAGGCATGTTGATTGCCGCCTACGCGCTCGGCGCTAAAACGAATTACATCTATACCCGCGGCGAATATAAGTATCTCATCGACATCATGGACGTGGCCTTAGAGGAAGCGCGCGCCGCCGGTCTGCTCGGCGAGAAGATTCTCGGCACCGACTTCAATTGCGAGATTTATACGCACACCGGCGCCGGCGCTTACATCTGCGGCGAAGAAACCGCTCTCTTAAGTTCGCTGGAAGGGCTGCGCGGGCATCCGCGAATGAAACCTCCCTTCCCGGCTGTCTCAGGTCTGTACGCCTCGCCGACCGTGGTTAATAACGTCGAGACGCTGACCGCGGTGCCTGACATCATCAAGCTCGGCGGCGAGGCTTATCAAAAGCTGGGCACTGAAAAGAGCGGCGGCACGAAACTTTGGTCGGTCTCGGGTCACGTCAAAGATCCCGGCGTCTATGAACTGCCCATGGGCTATGACGACATGGAAAAGTTCATCATGGAAGACTGTGGCGGCATTCCGAACGGCCGGCAGTTGAAAGCAGTCATTCCCGGTGGATCATCGGTTTACATCATGCGCGCCGATCAGATTATGGGGAAAGACGTGCGCATGGACTACGAAGGTCTGGTGGCGGGCGGATCGATGGTCGGCTCGGGCGGGTTCATCGTAATGGATGATACGGTCGACATCTTCGAGTCAACCAAAAACCTGACCGAGTTCTACAAACACGAATCATGCGGTTGGTGCACGCCTTGTCGCGAAGGCACTGACTGGCTGGTAAAGATTTTCAGACGCATCGAAGGCGGCGGTGGCCGTCCGGAAGACGCAAAGTTGTTATTGGATTTGTGCGACAACATCGAAGGCAAGTCGTTTTGTCCCCTGGGCGACGCTGCCGCGTGGCCGATCCAATCGGCAGTGAAGAGATTTCCAGAAGATTTCGAGAAGCACCTGAGAGGAAATTGATTCATTCACTCATTTATTCATTGAGTCAATGACCAAATGAATCAATGACCCAATCGCAATGGCTCCGGGCGTGGCTAATATGAAGCAGGTTCTAAAGAGGTTTCGCGTTTGCTTGTTGGTAGCTGCGTTGGGTTGCTGTGCGGTTTCGGCTTCAGGTCAGTCGCAACCTGAATTCCGGCGCAAGATTGCCGGTAACGTCGTCGACAAACAAGATCAGGCAGTTGCCGGTGCGAGGGTTTGCGTCTGGGGCACCGGTCCGATGGCGGGCAGACTTTCCTGCGGACAGACAGACGTCAGCGGGCGATTCTCGATAGAAGTCTATCGGCCGGACAACTACAGGATTATTGCTAATCATGAGGCCCTGGGTTATCCCGAAGCGAGCTGGGCTTTTTACGGGAAGATCTTTGGTGAATTCCCGGTCGTTACAGTCGATGAAACAAACATTCCCAAACCTGTAACCGTAAGAGTCGGACCCAAAGCGGGCCGCGTGATCTTTACAATCTTCGATAACACAACGCGCAAACTTATCGAATCAGGTTCGATCACGGTGTGTCGAGCTGACGAGCCCCTTTCATGCTGGTCGAAGAGCACCGAGTTCCCCAACGGCAGGTATGAGCTGCTCACACCAGAAGTCCCGTTTACGCTCCGATTTCAAACCTGGGACGGACGTGCCTGGGTCGAGCGCACAGTACTGGCCAGTGAGAGCGACGACCCCCTCAGAAGAATGATGGTCGAGTTGGGTGCGCGGATAGAACTCACCCTTAGACTCAAATGAAGGATTAACCAGGCAGTGTCAACTGAACTAATCAAAGTTACGATTAACGGCAAGGACTTCCAGATCGCGAAGGGCGCGCGGCTAATCGACGTGTGCCGCGAGAACCAGTTCGATATTCCGTCGTTCTGCTATTACGCCGACCTGGCGTTGCAGGCATCCTGTCGCATGTGTCTGGTGCGCATCGAAAAAATGCCGAAGCTTCAAACCTCGTGCACCATCATTTGCACCGACGGGATGATCGTAACGACGCAGAGCGAAGAGATCGAGAAAGCCCAGCGCTCGATGCTCGAGTTTCTGCTCGCCAATCACCCGCTTGATTGCCCAGTGTGCGATCGCGGCGGCGAGTGCGAACTGCAGGAGCTGACTTTTGATTGGGGAAACCTGGAAGAAAGATTTATCGAACGAAAGAACGCCAGGCCCGAAAAATATCTTTCGCCGATGGTGGCGAACGATCCGCAGCGCTGCATCCTCTGCAAGCGTTGCACGCGCGTCTGCGACGAGTGGATGGGTGAGGACGCAATTGAAGCCGGCAACCGGGGCTCGAACACTGTCATTGGCACTTATGGCGGCTGGTTGAATTGTTCGCAGTGCGGCAACTGCATCGAGGTTTGCCCGACCGGAACATTGCTGGACGGCACCTATCGCCACCAGGCGCGTCCCTGGGAACTGACCCAAACCATCTCGACCTGCACCTATTGTTCTGATGGTTGCCAGATGTCTTTGGGCTCGCGGGGCGGCGACCTAATGCGAATCGTGGCTCGCGACCGTTACGTGAATGGATTGAATGGCGAATTCCTTTGCATCAAAGGGCGCTTTGGCCACCCGTTCGTCAACCATGAGGAGCGAATTCGCACGCCGCTGATTCGATACAAGAAAGGCGGCAAGCTGATTCCCGCAACCTGGGACGAAGCAATTCGCTTCACCGCGCAAAAACTGGATGCGGTCGTGGCCGATAGTGGCGGCAACGCCGTCGGAGTAGTGGCCAGTCCTCGTCTGACGAATGAGGCCCTTTTTGCCCTGCAGCGATTCGGCAGCGAAGTTCTCGAAACCGAAAACATCGCCGTGGCCGACGCCTTCAGTTTGAAAACTTTCTTCGAGAACCTGGGCGAGCCATTGGCAACGCATCGCGAGATTCGCCACGCTAAGACAATCATCCTGATCGGCGGCGAACCTGAAGAGCTGCAGCCCCTGACGGGAAAACAGATTCGCCAGGCCGTGCGCAATGGCGGTGCCAATCTGATTCTCATTAACAGCGTGCGTATCCGTTTGCGCGAGCAGGCCTCGCAGTTCTTGCACATCCGGCCCGGCACCGAAAACGCTGCGGTGCTGGCGCTCATCGATCAATCGAACGACGAACTGGCGGCACGCAAACTGGGAGTGGAAACACGGGAACTCGAGTCAATTCGCAAAGCGATTAACGAGACTACGGGCGACGTGGTGGTGATGTTCGGCGGTGAGCTAAGCGCCGAAGCTCAAGCCGTGATCGCCCAGCTGCCTTTCACGTTTGCCGGCGAAGGCCGCCAGGTGCTGTTGCATCCGCTGCCTCTTTTCAATAACAGCGTCGGCGCACACGACATGATGCGCGGCGCGAAAGGACTCGACGAAGTCCTGGGATCCGCCGGCGATTCTATTCGCGCACTGTATCTCGCCGGAAGTCTTCTGCCTGAGCAGGTGCACGCGCATGCTGAGGCTCTGGAAAAGCTGGACTTTGTGATCTCGCAGGAACTTTTTGAAACCGACACGACCGCGTTTGCCGACGTAGTCCTGCCGGCCGCGTCGTTTGCCGAAATCGACGGAACGTTCACGAATAACGACGGCTTTGTGCAGCGCGTGCGCAAGTCGATCGAACCCGTCCATCAATCAAAGCCGGACTGGATGATAACGGCGGCGCTGGCCAGCGAACTTGGGATCGATTTCGGCTTCGAGGCTTCAGCAAGCGCGATTTTTCGTCAGATTGCGGAGCTCGTCCCAGCCTATGCGGAGCTTCGCTATCCGCTTTTGAAAGATGAAAGCCAGCCTGTGCAGGTGAAGTACGCACTCGCTGACAAGCGCAATCTGACGGCGGAATGCGACGCGCTTCGTCGCGCAGTCAATGAGCTTAGCGATGATGGTGAGAAAATTGGCGAAACGCCGCCAGTCGGACATGAGCTGTTTCGGCTGGGGACCTTGACCGGCAAGGTGCCGCAGTTTCATCTGCTGGCCGCAGGGAATCCCACGCCTGAGACGTTCGCGATTTCGCCCCTATATCAGATTACGATTGATGAGGGCCTTAAGCGCGAGCGAGTGGTTGTGTGAATTGACTCATTGATTTATTGATCCATTGATCCATTGATTCAATGAGCCAATGAGTCAATGAATCAATAGTCCTGATGGATGATCTAATTCATATTGGCTGGCTGCTGGTCGGCATCCTGGTCGCCTTCTTTGTCGTCATGACGATGGTGGCGTACACGGTGCTCGCCGAGCGGCGCGTGCTGGGCTTCATCCAGGGGCGCCTGGGGCCCAATCGCGTGGGGCCGGGAGGATTTCTGCAGCCGGTGGCCGACCTGATCAAGTTCATCTTCAAAGAAGACATCGTTCCGGACAAGTCCACACGCTTTGTTTACTTTCTCGCGCCGGTGATCGCCACGGTGGCTGCGTTGATGACGATCGTGGTCTATCCCTTTGGGCCTGAGATTCATCTCCCAATCATTGACAAGACGATTCCGTTGGTCATCGCTCGCTTTGATGTGGCGTTGCTTTACGTGCTCGGTGTTACATCAGTCGGCGTCTACGGAATCGCCCTGGCCGGCTGGTCTTCAAATAACAAGTACAGCTTGATGGGCGGCCTGCGTTCTTCGGCGCAGATGATCTCCTACGAGCTGGCGCTCGGTCTGGCGCTGATTGGAGTTATTCTGCAATCCGGCACGCTCGATCTCTACAGCATCGTCGAACAGCAGGCGGGGCACCTGGGCATCAGCGGCTGGAACATGATCTGGGTTCAACCCCTCGGTTTTCTGATCTATCTGATCGCCGCCATCGCGGAAACCAATCGCGTCCCGTTCGATCTGCCGGAAGCTGAGACCGAGCTGGTCGCCGGTTTTCACACTGAGTACAGCGCCATGAAGTTCGCGCTGTTCTTTCTGGCCGAGTACGTCAACATGTTTACGGTGTCGATGCTGGCGACGACGCTGTTTTTGGGCGGCTGGAACGGACCGTTCGTTCACCAGCTGCCGCTGCTCGGCGTATTTTATTTCTTCGGCAAGGTAATCCTGTTTTTGTTTCTTTACATCTGGCTGCGTGGAACCTTGCCGCGCTTTCGTTTCGATCAGTTGATGAACTTTGGTTGGAAGTTTCTGGTGCCGGTGGCCATCATCAACATTGTCATCACGGCCACTATTCAATGGTCAGGTCTGTTTGAGATGGTCGCCAGGCACTTAAAGACCGCGGCCGGTTGGTTGGGATGAGCGCTCTCTTTTTTATCTTGTTCGCCGGACTGGCGGTTGGTTGCGCAATCTCGATGGTGGCGCAACGCAACCCTCTCTACAGCGCCATCTCGCTGATTGGCGTCTTTATTTCGCTCGCCTGTTTGTATGTAACCCTGGCGGCGCCGTTCATCGCCGCGGTGCAGGTCATCGTCTACGCCGGCGCCATCATGGTCCTGGTAGTTTTCGTGATCATGTTGCTGAACGTCGAACAGGAAGAGCCGCGAGCGCTGCGTCTGCGATCTCTGGTGCCCATCGCGGTTGGGCTGGCGGCGATGCTGTTTGCGGAAGCAGCCTTTGTAATCTTTTTTGTGCAGACGCCGGCCACCACCTCAGCCCGGGGCAACCTGATTTCCGAAACGTGTTGTGCTTCTGACGTGGGACTGACGTCATCGATCGGCGCCGGCCTGTTCACAACTTACCTGCTGCCTTTTGAAATCACTTCGATCCTTTTGTTGATGGCAGTGGTCGGCGCGATGACGCTGGCGCGGAGAGGAAACCTGCTGCCGGCAGGGGCCGGTGTGGTTCCGGGCGAACAGGTCTTGTCCAGGGAAACCCTGGATAGGCGAGATGTCGGCAATCTAACCGTGGTCGAGGCGCGCACCACTGATGAAGCAGCGCGATTGATGGGGATTGGCAGCGAGCAACGCTCCAATGATCAGGAGTGAACAAGTTTTATGCTGAGTACTTTGAGCTTAGTGCTTTGTACTTTGATGTGTCGGATCCGAAGACTCTGAGCTTTAGATGGCCGTTCAGCTAAGAGAAAAGCAAAGCACAAAGAACTAAGTACAAAGCACGATTTTATGTCACCACAACTTTCATGGTATCTGGCGCTTTCCGCCGTGCTCTTCACGATTGGCGTGCTGGGCGTGATGATCAAGCGCAACGTCATCTCGATGTTCATGTGCATTGAGCTGATGCTGAACGCCGTGAATCTGACGTTTGTGGCGTTCTCGAGTTTCTTCCGCGACGTTTCCGGACAGTTGTTCGTGTTTATTGTGATGACGGTGGCCGCTGCCGAGGCAGCGGTGGGTCTGGGAATTATTATTGCCATCTTCCGCAATCGCGAATCACTGGATGTGGATGAGGCGAGTACTTTGAAGCTCTGAGAGCTGTACTTTGAGCTTGGTACTTTGTACTTAGGTGTCTAAGCCAGGTTGAATTTGAAATCAAAGATCTATTTACAAAGCACCAAGAAGAGCGCGCACAATTTTAGTGGCTGAAACCAACCTTCTAAGCCTGATCATCTTCGCTCCGCTGGCCGGCGCTTTCATTAACTGGCTGGTGGGGCGACGCCTGCGCAACGAAAGATTCATCGGCTTAATCGCCTGCGCTTCAGTCGGCGTCTCAACAATCCTGGCGTTCTATCTGGCCTTCAAGTCGGATGGCGCGTTGCGCTCAACCCAGCCGCTGATGGATCACCTTTGGACCTGGATCCAGGTCGGCAGTTTTCGCGCCGACTTTGGCCTGGCCATGGATCGCCTGAGCGGGATCTATGCGTTGTTCATTACCTTCGTGGGTTTTCTGATTCACGTCTTCGCGACCGGCTACATGCACGGCGATCGCGGCTACTATCGCTTCTTTGCCTACCTGAACCTGTTCATGTTCGCCATGCTGACCCTGGTGCTGGCGGACAATTTTCTGCTGATGTTCGTCGGCTGGGAAGGCGTCGGTCTTTGCTCGTACCTGCTGATCGGCTTCTATCTGGATAAAGACGAAGCCGCGCCCGCTGCCAAGAAAGCGTTCATCGCCAACCGCGTCGGCGACTGGGGATTTGTTTTGGGTTTGATGCTGATCTTTTCCATGACCGGCTCGATTAGCTTCTTTAACAAACCGGCCCTCGGTGTTACCAGCGCGCTCAGCGCGATTGGCAGCTTGCCAGTTGACGGCTTCACCCTGGGCGCGATCTTCGCCGGTGGGATTACCTCAATCGGGGTGCTGCTCTTCATCGGGGCCACTGGTAAGAGCGCGCAGATTCCGCTCTTTGTTTGGTTGCCTGATGCGATGGCCGGCCCGACTCCGGTTTCGGCGTTGATTCATGCGGCGACAATGGTGACGGCGGGCGTTTACATGGTGGTGCGCTGTTCGGCAATCTTCACGCACGCGCCGACCGCCATGCTGATCGTCGCGGTCATCGGCGCCGGCACCGCTTTGTTCGCCGCTACGATTGGCATCGCCCAAAACGATATCAAGAAGGTCCTGGCCTACTCGACCATTTCTCAGCTTGGTTATATGTTCCTCGCCTGCGGCGTCGGCGCTTTCGTGGCCGCCATCTTTCACGTGATGACCCATGCGTTCTTCAAGGCCCAGTTGTTTCTGGGATCAGGTTCGGTAATTCACGGCATGCACCACGAACAGGACATGCGGCGCATGGGCGGGTTGCGCAAGTACATGCCGATCACCTGGCTGACGATGTGTGCCGGCTGGCTGGCGATCTGCGGCGTGCCTATCTTTGCCGGGTTCTTTTCGAAAGATGAAATTCTTTGGAAGACATGGAGTGCGCACTCGCCGGGCTGGCCGGCCGGCCTTAACAAAGCGCTATGGGTGATTGGCGCCGTGACCGCGCTGTTGACGGCTATTTACATGACGCGCCTGATGGTCATGACGTTTTGGGGAAGCGAGCGCTTTGGAGCGCAAGCTGCCAGGCACGATCACTCGCAATTCGAACCACAAGCTGACCACGCACAGGATACTAGTCACACGCCGCACGAATCACCGCTGTCGATGACGATTCCGCTGATCGTGCTCGCAGTGCTCTCGACGGTCGGTGGATTGGTCGGTGTTCCTTACGCGCTCAGCTCACTTACCGGCGGCCATCCGGAGAATTATTTCGAGCAGACTCTGGAGCCGGTCGTGAACCAGGCTCCGGCCGAAGAGGCGGACACGACAGAAGGAACCGACAAGGTGCAGTGGCTGTCGCAACCGCCGCAGCAAATTGACGGCAAACCAGCTTTCGGCCCGGCCGAGAGCACTCATAGAGGCGAAGCGGCTCACAGTCCGGAAGAAATATCGCAGGAGCGTCTTTTCACACTGATTTCCGTCGCGATTGCTATCACCGGTATCGCAATTGGCTGGTTTATGTTCCAGAAACAGCCGCTGCGCCAAATGCCGCGCTTGCTGGAAAACAAATACTACGTTGACGAGGTTTATGACGCGGCGGTAATCCAGCCGATTCTGGTGACGTCGCGCGAAGGCCTTTGGAAGTTATTCGACATCGGAGTGATTGACGGATTGATTCACACCCTGGGACGCACCGTGGTGAATCTCGGCAAGACGTTCCGCCATTTGCAGCTCGGTTATGTGCGAGGGTATGCGGCGATCATTTTGGCCGGGGCCTTAATTATCATCGGCTACTTCGCGTACAGCGGCGCGCACGTTTTGAGATTCTTGATGAGGTAACGGAACTATGGAGTGCGCCGACTTGTCGGCGCTTTGATCGATCTAGAAAAGCAAAGGCGGCGATCCCGACAGGTCGTGGACCGCACTCCAAACAGATAAATGCAGAATTACCTGCTCACAATTTTGATTCTCCTTCCGGTCGTCGGCGCGGCGACGACGGTTGCTTACAGCTTCACGCCGGGCGCGCGCGAATCGCATCACCGTTGGATCGCGCTCGGGTTTACCACCCTTTCATTTCTCGTTTCGCTCCTGCTTATCCAGGGCGCCGGCGGCGCGGTCGCTTCCTTTCGTTTTGTCGAAGACTATTCCTGGATCGCCGCGATTGGCGCACGGTATCACCTGGGGACTGACGGGATCAGTCTTTGGCTCGTATTACTGACAACGTTGCTGATGCCGATTGCGATTCTCTCGAGCTGGACTGCGATTCAAAAACGACAACTCACTTATTACGTGCTGATGCTCTTGCTCGAGTCGGCCATGATCGGGGTCTTTGTTTCGCTCGACCTGCTGCTCTTTTATCTCTTCTTCGAAGCGTCCCTGGTTCCGATGTTCTTCCTAATCGGAGTTTGGGGAGGTGAGCGGCGAATTTATGCGGCCGTCAAATTCTTTATCTACACCGCCGTGGGATCGCTCCTGATGCTGGTTGGGATCCTCGCGCTGTATTTCATCCACCAGGCCGCCACCGGCATCGGAACTTTCGATTATGTCGCGCTCAGCGAGACGCTGCGGGGACAGGTTTTGATTTCACCGCGCGCGGAGTTTTGGCTCTTCCTGGCCTTTGCTCTGGCCTTCTGCATCAAGGTGCCGTTATGGCCGCTGCACACGTGGCTGCCCGATGCGCACACCGAAGCTCCGACAGCCGGGTCGGTGATTCTGGCGGGGGTGCTGCTGAAGATGGGCACCTACGGACTGCTGAGATTCAATTTCGGCTTGTTCCCCAACGCGTCGCGCCAGTTCGCACCCATCATGATCACGCTCGCGGTGATCGGAATTATCTATGGGGCGCTGGTGGCGATGGTACAACCGGACGTAAAACGTCTGGTTGCTTATTCATCTGTTAGCCACATGGGTTTTGTCGTCCTGGGATTGTTTTCGTTTACCGAGCAAGGCATGCAGGGCGCGCTTTATCAGATGCTAAATCACGGCGTTTCGACCGGAGCGTTGTTCCTGTTTGTGGGCATGATTTATGAACGGCGACACACGCGCATGATTACTGACTTTGGCGGCCTGGCCCGTCCGATGCCGTGGTTCTCAGCCTTCTTTGTCATCGCATCGCTCTCATCCATTGGCTTACCGTTTTTGAATGGGTTTGTCGGTGAGTTTCTGATCATGCTGGGCGCGTGGACCTCGAGTGCAATCCGGAACCCGCGCATCGTAACGATGCTGGCAGGCACCGGCGTAATCTGGGCGGCGGTTTACATGCTCTGGATGCTGCAACGAGTCGTGTTTGGAACCAGGACCAGCGAAGCCAACGCCGGGTTGCGCGACCTGAACCTGCGCGAAGTCGGTTTGATCCTGCCACTCGTCGCTCTGATGTTGTTCATGGGAGTGTATCCGGGTCCGTTTCTCAATCGCTCTCGCGCCAGCATTGAAGCCGCGCGCCAGTTTCTGCTCAACCCGCGAGGCGGTTCTGGCATGGAGGTAGCAGCCAAGACGAATGCGGAAACGAATCGTTAACCGAATCATGCAGACGTTCGCCCAACGCGGGTTGGTGGCTTTCTGGCTTACCGGCCTGGTGTTTCTCACCGGCGGAGCAGTCGCGGGCCAAACCTTGCCGGCCAACGCCGCACCCAAAATGAAAATGGAGGGGCTGGACGGCAAGGTTTATGACATGGCCGATCAGCGCGGCAACGTGGTTCTGGTTTCGTTTGGCGCGACCTGGTGTGCGCCGTGCACGACTGAGTTGCGCGCGCTGGAGGAACTGCTGACCGAATACCGGGACAAGCCGGTGAAGTTTTTCTGGGTGAGTATCGAAAGACCCGAGGAGGTCACGAACGGCGCTTTGAAGCGTTATGCCAAAGAGCGCAACGTAAGTTTTCCGGTCCTGCGCGATACGGCGAAAATGGTCTTTCTGCAGTTTTCACCGCGTGTTCGTCTGCCGATGATTATCTTTCTCAGAAAAGATGGAAAGGTTGACGGGACGGCGCAGTTTGGCATGCGCAACCCCGCTGACGCTTACAAGGCGGACCTGCGCGGGCGCCTGAACAAATTGTTAAGAGCCGGGTCGGAGGCTGACCGTTAGTTCAAACCAAATGTCGTTACTAGCATTTCAAGCAGCCAATCCCGACATTAATCTCACGCTGATCGCGCCTGAGTTGATCGTGGGCGTCGCCGGCGTGGTGATCATGCTGTTGGATGCCTTTTCTGCAAAGGGTCAACGCTGGATTACGGGAACTCTTTCGCTGGCGGCGCTGATTGCTGCCGGAGTGGCGGCGATCTGGCTCGGCACAGTCTGGTCCGGCCCGCGCAGCGCCTTCAACGGCATGATCGTCCTGGACGAACTGCGTTTGAGCTTCACGCTAATCTTTCTCTTCGTTTCGATCCTGACGATCCTGATCGCCATGGTTTGGATCGATGTCGAGCAGTTGCCCGCCGGTGAGTTTCACTCGCTGCTCATGTTTGCCACCGCCGGCATGATGCTGATGGCTTCGGCGGGTGATCTGGTCATCGTGTTTCTCGGTCTCGAGATTCTCTCGATTGCGACTTATGTGCTGGCCGGATTTCGCCGTTCCGACGTGCGCTCAAATGAATCCGCGCTGAAGTATTTCATCCTCGGGTCATTTGCCTCAGGATTCCTCCTGTACGGCATCGCCCTGGTGTACGGCGGCACGGCGACTGAGACGTTGCCGGGCACAACTAACATCGCGACCATAGCGGCGCGGCTCGATCATTCGCTCTACCCGCCATTGGTTCTGGCGGGCGCGGCGATGCTGTTGATTGGTTTCGGATTCAAGATCGCGAGCGCACCGTTTCATGTCTGGACGCCTGACGTCTATGAGGGCGCGCCCACCCCGGTAACTGCTTTTATGGCGGCCGGCCCAAAGGCGGCCGGCTTCGCGTCGTTCATGCGCGTTTTTCTTTTTGGATTTCCGATTGCCACTGCAGCTGCCAGCACGGCCGGCTATGCTCACAGCTCATGGTTGGCCGCCCTGGCAATCATGGCGGCGCTGACGATGACGGTCGGTAACATCGTGGCCATCGTCCAGAACAACGTTAAGCGCATGCTCGCGTATTCCTCGATCGCGCACGCCGGCTATGCCCTCGTAGGTTTCGTGGCGGCCGGGGCCGCGCCGCCCGCGCAACGGAGCGCGACGCTGACGGCCGTGGCTTTTTATCTGTTGACGTACGCGGTCATGAACATGGGCGCCTTTGCCATCGTTACACTCGTCGCCCGCGGCGGAGATCGCACCACCGACATCGAGGACTATCACGGTATTGGGTTTAGCTCGCCGGTGCTCGCCTTTTCCCTGTCCCTCTTTCTCCTCAGTTTGCTGGGCATGCCGCTGACGGCCGGGTTCATGGGCAAGATTATGGTTTTCAGTGCGGCCCTGCGCGAGGGCTACGTTTGGCTGGTTGTGATTGGCGTCTTGAATTCGGCGATTTCAGCCTACTATTACCTGCGTCTGATCATCGTCATGTTCTTCCGCGAGCGCACCACCCCATGGGTCGCTCCGCGAATTCCCGCCAGCGTGGCCGTCGCCCTGCTGATTACCGTCATTGGCGTTTTCATCCTCGGCCTGTTTCCCGGCCGGGTGCTCAGCGTCTTTAGCGCGAGGCCTTCGGTTTCGGTGCGATTCCGTTGAAGCCGAATACGATGACTCCCGCCGCGCGTCACGCGCAGGAAATCGAGGACTTACTCGGCGACTGGTGGCTGCCAAAGATTTATCGCGACCGGATTCTGAAAAGTCGCACCCGCTCGTATCAATTTCCGCCGTTGGCCAAAGGCGCCGCGTCTGAGATCCATCACACGCTGCTTGGTATTGAATTGAAAGTAGGACGCCGGAGGTTGCTTTGTCCCGACCTGGCCACGGCCCGCTATCTCGCAATCTTTGCGCGCGTGGGTTGCGGAGCGGTAGCTATTCCGTATGACATCACGAAGATTTCCCGGCTCGCAGACGAGCTCGAAAGTTCGTGGCACCGCATGCTCCTGCTGGCCGATGGCTGCGCGAGCGATCAGTCGGCGGCTTTCCGCGCTCGCATTTGCACGCGATTAATTGGTAAAGTACGTGAGGAGATTGCGGCGGCTGGAGCCGGCACACGTATTCCGGAGTTTAAGCAGAGTACCAGGCAAGTTGAGAAGCCGAAGAAAACCTGAAAGTGGAAACTAATCTTGCTTAGGCCTTTTGTGCTTTTTCGTGGCCGGACATCTATTGATTAAAGTGGAAACTCAAGAAGCAAATCTAAACGAAGCGACTGACGCCGTCGAACCGCTTCCCTTCCCCTTCAACCAACAGACATTCTGTCGCTACGAACCGATCGAGAAACGCATCGACGAAGCGCGCGTCCTGATTGTCGATAACCTGCTGCGCGATGAAAGCGATCTTTCGGACGTCGCGCGCGCCGACTGGGGCCGGGATGTTTCCATACATCTGAAGCGCGAGCGGAAAATTGCTGAGCTGGCGCTACAAAACATTTCCAGTAACGTGCGACGCCTGGTGAAGGAACCGCATACGCGCGTGGCGCATGTTTCGGCAGTGGCGGCGGCCGTCGATGAATTCAAACCCGACGCGATCGTGCTCAGCGGAACGTTGCGCGACTTCGATTATTACCAGCCGGAGATCCTCGACAGCTTCGCGAATTTCATTCAAAAGACTACGACCCCGGTGCTCGGTATCTGCGGCGGACATCAATTAGTGGGATTGAGTTTTGGCGCGCGGGTGGTCACGCTCGACAGCCAGGAACAACGCGCCCGGCGCGATAACCGGGTCACCGAATATCAATACCGGCTGGTGCGAATCATCGACCCCGCCGATCCAATCTTCCGCGCTATAGACGATCCGGAATCGGGCATCTGGCAGGACTACACCAAGCAAGGTGGCATCCTCCGGGTGTGGCAAAACCACGGATTGCAACTCGATCAGGTGCCGGACGGCTTTACCCTTTTGGCAACTTCCTATCTCTGTCGCAATCAAATGATGGTCAAACGCTCTGACGGGCAGTTGATCTATTCAGTCCAGTTTCACCTGGAAAAATCATTTGAAGACTGGAACAAGAGCCGGACGCGCTGGGAACACCCGAATGAATCCCGCGACGGTCGAATTCTGTTTGAGAATTTTCTGGGCCTGGCCCTCAGCCATAAGGCCGCTTCCTGACGCATTCAAATTACGGGTAAGAGCACTAGCCCGACCGTCGGGGAGCGCTCCTGACCGGCCGGTTTCGAGCCTTCCCTTGCGGTTGGGCTCAGGCCCCGGCCCGGCAACACACTATCAGAACACCACTCCCCCGCCGCTTACCTATTGACGTTCCGTGTAACTCTGATATAACGGTGCGTGCTTACCTACTCAAAATACTTTCGGGAGGAATGTTAAATGTTACGACGACTGGTTCGACGAAAGGCTTTTTTCCTGGCTCTTTCCTGTTTGGCGGCGCTGGTATCGATCGCCGCGATTGCTGGTACACCCAACGCCGCCGCCGATTTCAGCGGCCGCGAAATTCTCAGCGTCACCCGTATTGCTCACGGGGGCCCGGATTACGCCGGCCTGCAGCACGTGACGGTGAAAGCCAGCGGCTTCGTTAATGCCGCCGCCTTTGGCGGTATGGCCGCCAATCCACTCGGCGCCATGGCCGAGGTCAAACTCAAGATTACCGACTATCAGGACAAGCAGATGCGGCGGCGACTGGATGTGGCGCCGATCGCGGCCATGGGTCCGGGACCGACTTTTCTGGTGTTCACCGGCGCCACCGGCGGCGGGATGATGTTCGGTAATGAGTTTCGCGTTCGCGAGACTGCCGCCTCGCGTCACTGGGCGATGATGGGCTTTGACACTCTGAATCGCGCCATTGAAGGTCAGCTCGTCGCCGCGCGACAGGCTGATGAAGGCATCGACTACGTGGTTGAAGTTAAGTTCAACTCAGAAGACACCGTGCGTTACTGGATTAATAAGCAGAGCTTCCTCATCGATCGGATCGTCACGCGCTACAACAGCAAAGTTCTAATCGAAGAACAGCGCAGCGACTATCGCCGGGCCGATTGCATGATGCTGCCGTTTCACATCGTCACGCGGCTTGGGGGGCAACCAATGGCTGACCTGGAGATTACCAGCTATGACGTGAAGACCGATGTGCCGGCTTCGCGGTTTACCATCACGGCCCTGCCGTAATTTTCGCCAGCCCTTTCGCAGGTACAGGGTCCTCCCGGCTTGTACCTGCGGAAGGCTTCTCGCTAACACGCTCCCTGGAACCCGCGCTCTCGATAAAGCGTCTAACAACGAGTGAAAAGGTTGAGCCTTAAACCTCGTTCTTTCCTGATCAGTTTAGTCGCGCTTGGCATCCTCACTTCGTCTTGCACCTCTCCCTTCAATCGCAAGCAACCGAACCAACCCGCGCTTCCGCTGACGTCACGAAATTCATTCGACGAATACCTCAAATTAGATTTTCCACCCGCCGATGCCTTTGATTTCGCTGTCGGAGACCAGGACGGTAAAGGAAGCTATCAGGACAAGGCGGTCGGTAAGAGGTACTCCGGTTGGTATATAGCCACGCATTTCGCCGACCAGTACAGCTACGGAATGCACACCGGCGAGGACTGGAGCGGATTGGGCCCGCCCGCCAGCGATCTGGGTCAGGACGTGCACGCGGTGGCTAATGGCAAGGTGGCCTTTGCCGAATTCTGCGGTCGGCTCTGGGGAAACGTGGTGATGATCGAGCACCTCTTTTATGAGAACAATGAAAAGAAAACTATCCGCTCGGTCTATGCGCACCTGAACGAAATTAAGGTCCGGCCCGGAGAAGAGGTCCAACGACGTCAGGTGATAGCGACGGTCGGGCAGGATCCGGACAAGCTGTTTGCTCCTCATCTCCATCTCGAATTGCGTTGGGACACTTCGCTGTCACCTACGTACTGGCCGTCTGCAAATGGCAAGGACGTAGCCTGGGTTAAAGAGCACTACGCTTCGCCTTCGGCATTCATCAACAGCCATCGCCGCGTTCTTACCCCACAGCGAGAGGCCAGTCTGGTGCTGGTGGATCAAGCCGGCTATAAAATGCGCCTGTACAAAAATAACCGAATGACCGGCGAGTTCGACGTCAGCTTTGGCCAGGCGAACGGCGCAAAGCAGGTTGAGGGCGATAACAAGACACCCACCGGCATGTATTTCGTAATTCAGAAACACCGAGGACAATTCGATGGACCATACGGCGCGTATTACGGAGGCCATTGGATCAAGGTCAACTATCCGAATGCCTTTGACGCGTTGCGAGGCAAATCTCAGAATCTGATCAGCCCTGAAGAGCAGGAGACGATCAGCAGCCGTTGGCGCCAGCGTGCGCCCACGCTCGAGACCACCCGCTTGGGAGGAGGCATCGGCTTTCATGGCTGGATCCGGGAATGGCCAAATGAAGGGCCGCGTCATCTGTCGTGGGGTTGCGTGGTGATGCATATTTATGACATCAGCAAGGTTTATGATCAGATTCCTGAGGGAGCGATGGTAGTCATTTTCTGATTCAAGTAAGGAATGCCGCGATGATCTCTGCGGGCATCGCCCGCTTCTTAATTGAGAACGGTGCCAACCTGAAATGACCCGAATTGAACGACTGACGAATGAGAGTCTGGCCGCAGCCGCGGCGGCCCTGGCCACTGGGGATCGACATCTGCTGGGCATTCATGAAGCGTATGGCCCGCCGCCGATGTGGGGAAGACGACCCGGCTTCCCTACTCTTCTACGAATCATCCTTGAGCAGCAGGTGTCGCTGATATCGGCGCGCTCAATGTTCGAAAGGTTGAAATCGAACATCGAACCGTTCACCGCCCACGCGTTCATCAACGCGGGCGAGCCGTATTTGCGCTCGCTGGGCGTGACCAGGCAGAAAGCTCACTATTGCGTTCAAGTGGCGCAGGCCTTCACAGATGGGCAGTTGGCTAAGCTGGGACGGATGGGTGATGACGATGCGCACCAGGCTTTGCTGAGCATCAAAGGCGTCGGCCCGTGGACGGCGAACATTTATCTGTTGATGGCTTTGCGACGGCCCGACATCTGGCCCGATGGCGATATCGCCCTAGCAAGCGCTTTGGGTCGTCTCCGCAAAATGAAGACTCGTCCTTCTTTCGTCGAGCTAGCAAAGATCGCCGAACGTTGGCGTCCCTACCGTTCCGTTGCCGCCAGAATGTTGTGGCAGTATTATCTGGCGAACAAAGGTGAAAGAAGCGGTTAAGTCTAAACTGCAATTATGGAGGTTGAATGGGATAAAGCGAAAGCCGCGGCCAATCTCGCCAAGCACGGTGTCCCATTCGAAGAAGGCAGGACTATCTTCGATGACCCGTTATATGTCGACTTCTACGATCCAGACCATTCCCAAGACGAGCATCGCTATATTATTATCGGAGTGTCGAGTCAGGGGCGTTTGTTGATCGTTTCATACACTCAACGTAATGATACGATTCGACTGATTAACGCTCGAGAAGTAACGCGGAGTGAACGAGAAGCTTATGAAGAAGGTCAAAGCAAGTAAGGATGATGAACTCAGGCCGGAGTATGACCTCAACACACTGAAGGTCAGAAGGCTCGGGCCCGGCCGGAAACGTTTCGGTGAGTTCGTTCGCCTTGAGCCGGACGTTGCAGAAGCGTTTCCTAATGCAGACTCGGTTAATGAAGCTCTACGTTCTCTGATTCGAGTTTCCAAAGACAAAGCTCCCCATATTCGCTGAACAACCTAACAAGACTCATGAAACTTCCTGCCGGAAAACTGTTCGGGAAGAATTTGAAAACCCGCCAGGTCGCTGGTTTGAGGCTGGCCGAGGTTCTCTATCTCCCGGGCTCCACAACTCCGAAACACTCACACGATCTGCCGCAACTGTGCCTGGTTCGAAAAGGAATCTTCACTGAGGTGTACGACGGCAAAACCCGCCAAGTAAGACGCTGTTCCCTGCTTGTCCGTCCTTCAGGTGAAAGCCACACTCAGCGCTTTCTCGATTCGGAAGCCCACTGCCTGATCGTCGAGTTCGAGCAAAGATGGCTTGAGCGCGTTCGCGAATATCACGTTTCGCTGGATAACTCTCTGGCTTTTGACAGTGGCCTGCCGGTCTGGCTTGCTACGCGACTCTTTGCCGAATTCCAGCTCGCGGACAACCTGTCGTCGCTTTCGATCGAGGGGCTCGCGCTGGAAGTGGTGGTCGAGTTGTCCCGCCACCAATCGAAGGGGCCGAGCCGGAATCCACCGGCATGGCTCAAGCAAACCAGGGAACTTCTTCACTCGCGTTTTCTCGAGGCCTTGAACCTCGATAGCATTGCTAAATCCGTAGGCACTCATCCGGTTCACTTGGCCCGCGCCTTTCGGCGGCATTATCACTACACCATCGGCGAATACACACGTCGGCTGCGTGTCGAATTCGCGTGCGGCGAAATAAGCGCCACTGATTCTTCGCTTGCTGAGATCGCGTCACGTACCGGCTTTTACGATCAAAGTCACTTTTCCCGAACCTTCAAACGGATCGTAGGCATGACTCCCGGCGAATACCGCACTGCCTTTCGCTCCCGCTAATCGCGTACAAAATCACGGCAAAGAAGTTCAAGCGGTGCTAGACAGGATAGCGCGCCGGCGCGTGTAATGATGTCACCCCGGACTTGCCCGATGGCACCGATCCCGAAAAGGAGGACTATGGGAAGACACCTAAAGGGCGGCGTGCGAGCGCTGTTGTTTATTTGCCTCTGGGTCTTACCGTGTGCGGCCCAAGGGAACCTTCAGGGTGACTGGACGGGCGGAATTGATTTCGAAAAATGGCAGCCCATCACGTTTCACTTTGGCGCCGAGAACGGCGGTCTTTCCGGAACTCTTGACCTCCCGAATCAAAACCGTAGTGGTCTGGTCTTAGCCAAAGTCGCACTCAACGATCGAATTATCCGCGTGGAATGGCAGGCGGAAACCGGAGTTGCCGTTTTTGAAGGTGAAATCAGCGGTGATTCGATCTCAGGCCAATTCTTTCAGGCTGGTAAGAAGGCGCCGTTTGGGTTGGTTCGAGTAGCGAAGATTGACCCTAAGCTTTTCGACGAATACTCAGGTAGTTATCAAATCGGCCGTGACAGGTTCATAGATATAGGACGTATCGGCGACGCCATTAAATTCATTGATTCGCAAACAAGAAACACGAGGTATCTGTACCCTTCGTCCGACACGTCGTTCTTTAGTGGTCCGTCGGTGCGCATTCCTTTTCCCGTCGAGGTGAGAGTGAAATTCACCAGGAACAGACGCGGCGCGGTGTCTGGTCTGGTATGGCAGGAGGGCCCCGGTCGCCCACTCACCGCAAACAAACTTTCTTTCATTCAGGAAGAAGTGCACTACCAATACGGTGACGCGACTGTGACGGCAACTCTTCTGCGGCCGACCACGAAAGGACCTTTTCCGGCATTAATAAACGTAGGGCAAGGATACTTCCTGGGTCCTGATAATGGTCCCGACCAATACTTTTACGTTCGACAGGGGCTGGCGATGATGACTCCGATCCGCCGAATGGTAGGTGGCAAAGAGTCGAACTATCTAAAATCCAGCTTCGAGGAGCGAGCCAGAGAGGTGCTCGCAGGTGTGGAACTCCTCAAAACACGCAAGGACATAAACCCGCGCCAGATTGGCCTGTACGGTGACAGCCAGACAGCTTGGATTGCTCCGCTCGCGGCCACTTTGTCGCGCGATGTCGCTTTTCTCATTCTCAGAGTTCCCTCAGCGCTGCCGGTAACTGAAAACATTCTTTACGAAATTGAAAGCAACCTGCGCCGGGATAACTTTTCTGAAGCGGACATCGCCAAGGCACTTGCCCTTCGCCAATTGATCCATCGCACAATTCTGAACAACAGTGGCTGGGAAGAACTTAAATCTGCGATAGACAAAGCAAGAAACGAGAAGTGGTTTCGGCTGGTACGCGCTGGATGGTTTTTCTCACTTAAGATTCCACCGGACGAGGCGGCGGCAAAAGGTTTACGCGATCCCCTTACCTATGATCCTCTGCCAATCCTGGAGTCGATCAAAATTCCCGTCCTGGCACTCAACGGAGAGCTCGATGAGGCAGTCCCGACAAAGAGGAGTGTGCCAATCCTTGAGCAAGCTTTACGCAAGGCTGGAAACAGGGATTTTACCGTCAGGGTTCTGCCGCATGCCGGCCACAACTTCCTGGAGACAAGTAAACCGTACGGTGCGGAGGAATTCGTCCGCAAGAAAAGATATGTCGCCGGATATTGGGATACTGTCGCTGGTTGGCTTCGCCGGCATCTCAATTGAGGCCGGTACGCTAAGGCGAGGGGATCCTATACCGTGTATATCCTGTTTACCCAGTCTATCGTTTGCTCAGAAGGTTGCTAACGGGGTGGAACGAGGGTGCGGCCGGCAAACGTGGCTCCGGCGTTCGGGATACTAATTGGTTTTCTCCTAAGAACAAGACGACTAGTTGCGCCCGCCCCATCAGAAAGAAAACGCTTAGAACAAGATAGATTAGTATCAGGAGGGTTACCCGATGGATCGTTAACCCCATTTCAAGGACTATTAATCCAAAAGAAACTAGTCCGATCAAAAGCGCGTAGGACATGTGAATAAAGAATTGCGCGAAATGTAAGTAGAAGTCTTGTAGATAATTCAGATTCGGAACCAAAGTGGCGTCGATGCTAGCGGCATTGTCCTCCATCGTGACCGCCCGCAGGTCGCTTGCATTGATCAGCATGAGTAACTCGTAGACAATATTAAACGGCGCAAGCAAAAATTGAAGCGCGATTGGCCACTTGTGAAACGGGAAGCTGCGAATACCATCGTACTCATTCTCCATTCTCGCCAGCGTTAACCAATCGAGCCCATGAAGCAAAATGCCCATTGCGGTCGAAACAAAAAAGAAGACTATTGCACTTTTTAACGTTCCAAACCAGAAGTTTCCAACTCTCGCAAACAAAGCGATTACACTTGTTTCGGCTTTAACTACAAAAGTGATGAAGCCACAACTAATACTGAGGACCGCAGTGGCTCCTGGAAACAGTTGCGCCATGAGAAAGCCAAAGGTGAAGGTGGGAAGGAACTCTTTCATGAGGGGAATCTCTACTTCGCGATCATCGACGGCGCCACCGCGGCCCTGCCGACTGTGAGGTTTACGTCGCGTGGGACGTGTTCCATCGTCAATTCCATCAGGCGATCGACGACGGCCTTGAGGTCGTTGGTTTCAGCATAGACGCGGAGTTGTTCGTCGGCTGAGGTGCCGCGGGCAAGGATAGTGTGAATGTGCTCGACCTCTTTGCGCGACCCCAGATCGTCAAGCACGTCGTCAACAAAGTCCAAAAGCTCGAGGACCAGATCTCTTGTCGGCACTTCCTTCTGTTTCCCGAAATCGATCATCTTGCCATCCAGGCCCCAGCGCACGGCGCGCCACTTGTTTTCCTGAATCAGCATGCGCCGGTACAGACGGAAGCCGAGGTTCTTTTCCAACAGCTTCGTCAGCTTGGCCACAATTGCCTGGAACAGCGCGGCGATCGCAACGGTATCGTCTACGCGCGTCGGAATATCACAAATGCGAAACTCCAGCGTCGGAAAGACGGGATGCGGCCGGCAGTCCCACCAAATCTTTTTGCCGTCGTTGATGCAGCCGGTCTTTACCAGCAGGTCAACGTAACGCTCAAAAGCCGGATACGAATCGAAGTGGTCGGGAATGTCTGTCCGTGGAAACTGCTTAAAGATTTCCGAGCGATAGGACTTCAGGCCGGTGTTGTGGCCCATCCAGAAAGGCGACGATGTCGTCAGCGCCAGGATGTGCGGCAGAAAATAGCGCGACGCATTCATGATGTGAATCTGGCGCTCGCGATCCGGAATGCCGACGTGGACGTGCAGGCCAAAGATCAAAAGCGACCGAGCCACAGTTTGCAGCTCCTGGACCAACAACTCGTATCTCTCATCGTCGAAAATCTTCTGGTCCTGCCAGCGCGAAATTGGATGAGTCGACGCGGCCACTATCTTAAGTCCGTTTTTTTCGGCGAGCGAGGCTATCACACCGCGCAGGTTCGAAATATCGGCCCGCGCTTCCTGAATGTTTTTGCAGATGCCGGTGCCGACTTCGACCATTGACTGAATCATCTCAGGCTTTATCTGCTCACCGAGAATCATCTTGCCTTCGTCGAGGAACTCCGTCACGTGCGAGCGCAGTTCGCGGCTCTGCGGATCAACGATCTGAAACTCTTCTTCTATACCCAGTGTGAATTGATCGAACATGTTAGTTGAAATCTACGCGCCCTCCCTCACGATCGGGCTCCTGCCCCATAGCTATTGGTCTACTCCTTAAACTCTCAAACGTTTCCTGCCGTCTGCTTACTGCTTCCTGCTTACTGGCCCACCGCGGGCAGCGCGCGCTCCATCAAAGCCCGCTTTTCTTCTGACAAGCGATGAAATCTGACTCCTACGCCGTGTCCCGGCAGGCTGTAAACAACATCGCCCCGAACTACAATATGTTCCTCGCCGAGCGGAATCCTCAGCGTCAAGGTTGCGCCTTTGGGAATCTCGGCCGTGGTATTCAGGTAAAGCCCGCCCAAACTCAAGTCCTTGGTGCTGGCTACTCCGGTCAGGTCAGACCCATCAAAATACACATCGATGATCAGGCGCGAGCGATCGAACTGCCGGCGCTCGTCAGGCGAAAGCCCTTCACTTTGATCTTCGTCAAGCACAGTGAAAATGGTCCCTCCCGGAAGAAAGATGGTCTTCCAGTTCTAATACGGAGCCGGCCGGCATTCGGGTGAAAAACGTTTTTGAGACGACCTTTCGGTTGTCCAGATAATACCCGATCAAGCATCTGAGGGAAAAGGCGAACCGCCGTTCCGAGACTGAATCGAAGCCCTGGTCCCAGACCTAATCTCTGGGGCAGGAAAAAGAAACAGGAAAGACGATCCACCAAAACACACGAAACCGCACCAAACAAACCTTATTTGCCGGTTTGGGTAGTTTCGTGGATCGTTCTGCCGCCAAACAGAACGACGGAATTGGATTAGGGGAAACTCGCGCCCCTCACAGCGAATTGACACTAAAAACGCCAGCAAGCTAACATCCGTGTTTTGCAATTGATACGCGCGATGTCTGATTTCTGACTTTTCGTAATTCTTATGGGTTTCGCCACTACTGCAATTCACGCCGGACAGGAACCGGATTCCGCCACTGGCGCCGTCACCGTCCCGATTTATCAAACATCCACCTATGCGCAGGAAGGCCTGGGGAAAAACAAGGGGTACGAATATGCGCGCACCTCGAATCCCACCCGCCTGGCCCTCGAACGCAATCTGGCCGCGCTGGAGGGCGCCCGTTTCGGATACGCGTTCGCCTCCGGGATGTCGGCAATCGACGCCACGCTACGCCTGGTAAAGGGCGGTGAGCATGTCGTCGTTTCCGATAACACTTATGGCGGCACGTTTCGGCTGTTCACCCGGATCCTGGCGAATTATGGCGTCGAGTTCGATTTTGTAAACACGTCCGAAGTCAGCAACGTCGAGTCCGCGATCAAAGACAACACCCGCATGGTGTTTATCGAGACGCCGACGAATCCCGTCATGATGGTTACCGACCTGCAGGCTGTTTCCGACGTAGCGCACGCCGCGGGCGCCCGGGTGGTTTGCGACAACACATTCATGTCGCCCTACCTGCAACGACCGCTCGATTTCGGTGTCGACATCGTGGTGCATTCCACGACCAAGTACCTGAACGGCCACTCTGATGGAATCGGCGGCGCGGTCCTGCTGAACAACGAAGACGACGCTGGCTGGATTCAGTTCGTACAGAACAGCGCCGGGGCGATTCTCTCGCCTTTTGATTCGTGGCTGGTGCTGCGAGGGACCAAGACGCTGGCCCTCAGGATGGAACAGCATGATCGCTCGGGACGCGCAGTCGCGGCCTTCCTCGAAGATCACCCGAAGGTCCAGAAGATTTATTATCCCGGCTCGCCTTCCCACAAACAGTACGAACTGGCAAAGCGCCAGCAGAAGGGATTCGGCGGGATGGTTTCGTTCGACGTCGGTTCATTGGAGGCGGCGCGCACCGTGCTCGAGTCGGTCAGATTGTGCACGCTGGCGGAAAGCCTCGGTGGTGTGGAAACGCTAATCTGTCATCCGGCGACCATGACCCATGCCTCGGTCGCTCTGGCAGACCGTGAACGGCTGGGCATCACTGACGGGCTGGTACGAATCTCGGTAGGAATCGAAGACACTGATGATATTATCGCTGATCTCGATCAGGCCTTGACTGCTATTACAAGTGACAAGTAACTGGTGACGAGATAGAATCTGACAGCTCATATAACTTAAGAACGTCATCCAGGCTCCCCAATCTATGCTCGTAGAACTGCATGCAAAATCCGACGTTGGCCGCGTGCGCCGCGGCAACGAAGACAACTTTTTACTCCTCGACTTAGCCGGAGCCCGCACGTGGAGCGGCTCGGACGGCTCTGAGAATCCCGATGATATGCGCCAATTCACGATCGGCGAACAGGGATTGGTCCTGGTAGTGTCGGACGGAATGGGTGGAGCCTTGGCCGGCGACGTCGCCAGCCGGATGGCGATCGAAGCAGTGCGCGATGTCCTGATGGGCGAAAAAGCCGACGGCACTGGTTGCGAGGAAGGATCAGATCTGGTCGATTGTCTGAAAGAAGCGACCATGCAGGCCAACCGCAATATTCACTACCGGAGTCTGGAGGACAGCCGCTGCAGCGGCATGGGCGCGACGCTGACCGGAGCTGCCGTCCGTGGCAACATCCTCGATCTGGTACAGGTCGGCGACAGCCGGGCCTACGTCATGCGAGGAGAGCAGATACGGCTGGCAACCAAGGATCAGTCGCTGGTGCAGCAACTCGTCGATGTTGGTCAAATCAGCGAAGAGGAAGCTGAGACTCACATGTTTCGCAACGTGATCCTCCAGGCGCTCGGCGCTCAAACCGAGCTGACGCCGGCGACGGCCCGCATCCAGATTCGACAGGGCGACATGGTTTTGCTTTGCAGCGACGGACTTTCCGGCAAGCTGCGTAACGAAGAGATTCGTCAGATTGTGGCTGATTCTGAGTCGGACCTGGCCACCGCCTGCAAGGCACTGGTTGCGGAAGCGAATAATCGGGGCGGCGAAGACAACATCACCGTAGTGCTGGCCAGATTTACCGGCGAAGAGTTGCGCGCGGCCGAAGGCGATCGGATCACCGTTGAACTGCCTGTGCTGGAAGAAGACAAAACCCTGGACGAGACTGACGCCGATACCGGCCAGATGTGAACCATCCGCACTTCACCCACGCTCCCTTTCTGGCGCGGTGTTAACCCCAAAATCCTAATTCCATAATGGTCGTCGTTCCTGGCTCCGTTAGAGCCAAATGTTTATAGAACCCACGTCCCTCTAATGAATGCGCCATGCGGAGCGCACGTGTCGCTCCGCATGGCGCAAGAACTTTAAAGAGAACCGGCAGTGCTATAAACATTTCGCCCTACGGGACGAACACCTGCTCGGTGTGATTCGAGAAATTCTACTTTGTTCGCTCTGGTAATTCCTTCCCCCGCCAATCGCGTTCCTGTCCGACGCGCCTAACGTAAATTGAAGCGCCCTGCACGCGTTCCACCTGTACGCGGTCGCCCGCTTCCAGAGGCTCTTCGCCTTCGATCGGGTAAGCGGTCCAGGTCGATCCAAAAACTTTTACCGCGCCTTCGTTTAGAGCGCCACGACTGGAAGAAATTACCGTGCCCACCTTGCCTGGCAGCGCGTCCATACCTGTCTTCAGGTCGCCGCCCGTTTTTTCCCGCGAGAAGTAATTTACAAAAATCGTTCGCGAAGCAGCCGTCAACCCAATCGAGACGATCGCGAAGATCAAAAACTGCAGGGTAATGCTGTCAACGCCTACCAGTCCGGCGAAGGCCGCGGCCAGCGCGCCGATTCCAAACCAGAGCAGGACAAAGCCGGTCGTGAATATCTCGGCCACGATCAGAATCACGGCCAGGATGGTCCAGAATATCCAGATATAGTTTTCCATCTAAAGTCGCTACTTCCAAAGATTCTTCATCACGAACCAGATATTCGCCGGCCGCTCAGCCAGACGCCGCATGAAGTAAGGATACCAGTGTTTGCCGTATGGGACATAGACTCGCATTCCATAACCGTCGCGCGCCAACTGCTCCTGCAAATCACGCCGGATGCCGAAAAGCATCTGAAATTCAAACGCATCTTTGCGCAAACCTTCGCGCTGAGCATACTCGATCGTGGCGCCAATCATCTTCGGATCGTGAGTCGCAATTCCATGATAGGTGCCGCTCGACAGCAACAGTTGCATCACCCGGACATAGTTGTCATCGACATCTTTCTTATCGGGGTAGGCCACCTCAGGAGGCTCGTTATAAGCGCCTTTGCACAAGCGAATGCGCGCCGGAATCTTCAGCAGGTCGCGAGCGTCTTCCTCAGTGCGATAGAGGTAAGACTGCAGAACTATTCCTACGTCATTCAGGCCGAACTCGGCGCGCAGTCGCTTGAATACATCGATGGTCGCTTGAGTTAAGCTCGACTCCTCCATGTCTACGCGCACAAAATTTCCGCGGCGGGCCGCGTCTTCCACTACGCGGCGTGCATTTCGATAAGCCAGGTCGGGATCGATCTTCAGCCCGAACTGAGACAGCTTGATCGAGACGTTTGAATTGATTCCCGTCTCCTCGATCCGGGCCAGCACGTCGAGATACTCGGTTACTTCAGCGTCGGTTTCGGCGATGCTGCCAACTGATTCGTTGAGGTGATCGAACGAGGCTGAGCAACCCCGCTTGTTGACCTCGCGGATGGCGGTTATTGCTTCTTCAATGCCCTCGCCGGCGATGAAGCGGGTGGTAAGTTTTCTGAAAAGGCTAAACCGGGCGGCAAAGTCTTTCAGGCCTTCATGGCGGGAGAGGTAAATCAGAGCGCTGCGCGTCAGCATTGTTCGATGATGAGTATTCCCTGTGCTATTCTTGGCAACACTTCTGAAAAAGGTTAATTCTCGACAACGATTCGGGTTTCAATGCGCTGGAAACTGCTTGTCTTAGTCTCTCTCGTCGCGGCTCTGGCCGCCCTCACTCTTTGGTCAGCGATTACCATCGCGATCTTCGACTCGGCTCGAGTAATGGCGCGGAACGGCTGGATCCTGCTCTCAAGTCTGTTGATCCCCTTTGGCGTGGCGGCCTACTCATGCGTGTTTGTGTATCGCCACACCTCGCGCCGGCGAAAAACCCAGGCCGCGCTTACGGCGATTCTGGCGCTGGTTTTTACTTTGGGATCCTACCTGGTGGCTTCACAGGTTTTTCCCAGACTAATAATTCCGCGCACCTACGAAGTCCGAATAGCTCGCTAAGCGGGGGTCAGGGCCACTTCCTCCTTCGGTCCCAGGCCAATCTCTCTCTGCACCGGTTTCAAAGCGTCGATCACAAATCGGATGTGCTCGTCTAACGCAACGCCGAGTTCCGCCACGCCCTGATGGATGTCATCACGGTTAACTGAACGCGCAAAATGCTTGTCCTTGAGCTTCTTCTTCACGGAAGAAACTTCCATGTCATCCAAACTGCGCGATGGGCGGACCAGCGCGCAGGCGACCAGGAAACCGCACAACTCGTCGGTCGCGAATAGCGCCTTGGCCATGTCCGTGTCGCGAGGCACGCCCGTATATGTGGCATGACCGAGGATAGCCCTGATGATTCGATCAGGGTAGCCGCGACCGCAAAGAATATTTGAGCCGGTAAATGGATGCTGGTCGGCGGAGGGAAACATCTCGTAGTCGAAGTCATGCAGCAGGCCGACCATTCCCCACTCATCCTGGTCGGCATCGGGCGCGCCGTAACGTTTGGCGCATGCGCGCATCGCTGTTTCGACCGCCAGGGCGTGCTTGCGCAGGCTGTCGCCCTTGGTGTATTCGCACAATAACTCCCAGGCTTCGTTACGATCCGGCATCGTGGTTAGAAACTCTGTCCTGCAAAATTTAAGCGAAAGTGAAGGCCTAAAACTAGCACACCGAGTTAGCTGCAAACAAATCGATTGTGGCATTAGCGTCCTATCTTAGAAGATGTCCTGCGGGAGAGAGCATGATCCACGAAACCACACGAACAAACACGAACTACTAGTGTCTTTTCGCGTGATTTCGTGGACTGCAGTGAATTAGTCTTTTGCTGGTTCGATTTCCCGGGTTTGCTCAACCAACCCGACGAGCGCGGTAACCCGGACGAGCGCGAATCGCGATGTCTTTGCGCGAGGTCTTGACCTGGATTTTTCGATAGGCGCCAGTGCGATCTCGATTGGTAGGATAATATCCAAGCAAATACTGCGTGCGCAGCTCCGCCGCGATCGCGGCAAAGGCCTGAGGCAACACGCCCACGGTGTCTGCACGAAGCACCTGCCCGCCTGACCTCTCGGCGAGCGTTTGCAGATAGCTGTCAGCCATCAGATAGAGTTGATCCAGCATCCCGCTCAGGCCGTCATCGCGGCGTCCGCCCGGTGTGCTCGTTCCCGTATCGGGGATTTGAGGCGGCCGAGATGTGGGGCTCCGCCCGCTGCCGTCCGGAAACGGATCATCACGAGGGTTTGGGGGAACCTGGTTGGGCTTGCGCCGATTCAAGATGTCCTCGATGGGTAAGGAGCTGCGCGGGCGGCTGGTCTTGATCGGAGACTCCTCTTCACTCGGAAAGGTAGTCGGGGTAGTTCCTGATGGCGGCTGTCGAATTACGCTGCTGGTCGGCAGTGGTGCGCCACTCTGCTCTCCCTGTTGCCGTCGCGCAATGCGCTCAGTTTCGGCTCGCGTATCAAAGCGGATGGGGTAAACGATGACTCCGGACTCATCCAGTTCCTTGATCGTGGCATCGAAAGTCGAGGCCTCGCTGTGCCAATCGACGCCGTCAGTGAATATGACCAACGCCTTCCGCTCATTGATCGGCCTGAGCGCGTCAAGCGATAACTGCACCGCATCGTAGAGTCGCGTCCCCGTGCCTGAGCGCGTGCGTTGAATGGCGTCCCGGAGAATCGATTTGTCGCCGGTGAACTCGTTCAGGTCGCGTAATTCACTGTCGAACGAAACTACTTTTACTTTGTCGGCAGGGCCCAATAGTTCGACAAACGAGGCGGCCGCCCGTTGAATCAGGCCGATCTTCTCTTCAGTACTGGCACTCGTGTCCAGCAAGAGGACCACGTGAAAAGGCGCGTTCACGGTCGCCAGAAAAGCAATTTGTTGCGCTTCGCCATCCTCACTGAGATTGAATTCTTCTTTGCGCAGGTCGCTGATGTACAAACCATTGCGTGATCTTGCAATTACCGGCACGGTTACCAGGTTGGTGTCGATCTTTAGAGTTTCGATTTCGGCGTCGGGAGGTTCGGGTTGCGATACCGGCGGCGTGGTAACCGGCTTCTGTTCACGCGGAGGCTGGGTCTTTTTCGGCTGCTGTGCCGGCGCAAGCGAACTTAACAAGACTACAACTGTAATCGCGAGTGTTAGGATTCTCATGGAGTGAACCGATTTCGGATGGCTGGGGATTCCCATCGGCAACGAACGTCTGCGATGTTCGGGGAGAACCTTAGCCATTCTAGACCTAGTCGGCGAACGCGCCAAGCTTGCTGCGGTCGATTGCTTCCCTTAGAATCCAAACGTCCAGCTTCGGCAGCCAACACCGTCCCCGCTCGTTGGAATCTGACCAGATGAATTTGCCGCACAATTCGCTTCGTCATGGATACTAATCCGATTAAGGGCCTCACCTCTGAGGAAGTGTCTGCGCGCGTAGCGGCCGGCAAAGTAAATGACGCGCACGAGCGAACCAGTCGATCGCTACGGGACATTCTCCACGCCAACATACTAACCAGGTTCAATGCGTTGTTGCTGGTGCTGGTGACCATTGTGTTGGCCGTAGGATCGCCGAAAGATGCTCTTTTCGGACTAGTAATTATCATCAACAGCGCTATCGGAATCTTTCAGGAAGTCCGGGCTAAGCGCACGCTTGATCGCCTGGCTATTCTGAACGCTCCGGTCACGGCTGTGCTGCGCGATGGCGAGCTACAAACCATTGCCAGCAAGGAAGTGGTAATCGACGATGTATTTAAACTGCGCACGGGCGACCAGGTGCCCGCTGACGCCGAGGTTTTGCGCAGCGAGGGGTTGGAGATTGATGAATCGCTCCTCACCGGAGAATCAGACTCAATCGCCAAGCAGGAAAAAGACAAGGTGCTGTCCGGTTCGATTGTCGTCGCCGGCCAGGGTTATGTCCGTGCGACCGCAGTGGGCCCCGAAGCCTATGCGCATAAGATCACCGCTCAGGTAAAGCAATTCAAAATAACTCGTTCGGAACTTGTTCACGGTACCAACCAGCTGCTTGGGTACATTAGCCTGGTGATCCTGTTTGTGGCTCCGCTGCTGATTTGGGGGCAGATTGCCCGCAGTGGCAACAGCTGGCAGGAAGCGATGGTCCGTTCGATAGCGGCTATCGTGGGGATGGTGCCTGAGGGTCTGGTGCTCTTAACCTCGCTCGCGTTTATGTTGGCGACGCTCAGCCTGGCTCGCCGCAAGGTGCTAATCCAACAATTGCCGGCGGTGGAGGGCCTGGCTCGCGTCGATGTAATTTGTCTTGATAAGACCGGCACGCTGACCGAGGGCAAGATTGTTTTTGACGAGCTGATAATGCTGGACCCCAAACTCCAGGATCGGGCAGTAGAAGTCCTCACAGCCTTCGCGGTCGAACCTAATTCACCAACTCTACACGCCCTCCACGACCAGTTCTCAGTCAGGAACTCAAGAGACATCAAATATACGGTGCCCTTCTCGTCAGCCCGCAAGTGGAGCGCAGTAAGCGCAAGCGAAAGTGAACACTGGATCATGGGCGCGCCCGAGATGGTCTTGCCCGATGCGGACAGCGAAGTTCACCAGCGCGCCGACGCGATTGCGGACAGCGGCAAGCGAGTTCTGGTGCTGTTGCAAGCCGGTTCTGAGCCAGCCACAGATCGATTGCCGGAAGGCATGCAGCCGGTGGCGCTGATAGTCCTCGCGGAAAAAATTCGTGATGACGCTAAAGAGACGCTGGACTATTTCGCCACCCAGGGTGTTGCGTTGAAGGTTATCTCGGGCGACAGCCCGCGCACCGTGGGGGCAATAGCCCGGGCCGTCGCCCTTGATGTCGGCGAACCAATCGACGCCCGCACGCTGCCGCAGGAGATTAATGAACTTGCCGAAATCCTCGAAAAACACGGCGCGTTTGGCCGGGTCAGCCCTGATCAAAAACGAGCCATGGTTAAGGCGTTGCAGTCCAGAGGTCATGTGGTGGCGATGACCGGCGATGGCGTTAACGACAGCCTGGCGTTGAAGGATGCCGACATCGGGATCGCAATGGGAAGCGGCGTTCAGGCCACGAAGGCTATCGCTGAGCTCGTGCTCCTCGATAACAAATTCTCGCGAATGCCGCACGTCCTGGCTGAAGGCCGGCGGGTCATTGCTAATATCGAGCGAGTTGCCAACCTCTTCGTCATAAAAAATGCTTATTCACTTTTCCTGGCGCTCGCAGTTACCGTAGCGGCCTTGCCCTATCCTTTTCTGCCGCGGCACTTGAGCGTGCTTTCGGCGTTAACCATTGGAATCCCTGCATTCTTCCTTTCACTAGCGCCAAATAATCAGCGCTACGTTCCCGGTTTTTTGCGACGCGTGCTGAGCTTCGCCGTGCCAACCGGCGTGGTGATCGCCGTGCTGATCTTCGCCAGCTATCTGATCGTAAGATCCACGGGAGGCTCATCGTCACTGGCAAGTACTGTTTCCGTGAGCGTGGTTATGATGGTGGGCGTCTGGGTGCTGTTCTGTCTGGCGCGGCCTCTCCGTTACTGGAAAGCCGTGCTGATCATTGGTCCGGCCGTAGTGTATGTGGCGCTCATAACCATCCCGTTTACCAGAGAGTTTTTGGGCCTGGCGGTGCAATTGCCGGAATTGCTTTGGGTGTTTGCATTCGGCGCGGCCGGAATCATATGCGTTGAGATCTTGTGGCGACGTGATCAAAAAGTGCGAGCGAACAACCCCAGAGCGGTCGCGGGATGATGGAAGAACCGCAGCAAAACTCAGACTTAAGCGGTCGAACTGTTTTGATAGCGCCGTCGGCAGCCCCGGAACTTGTAGCCGAACTCGAACATCACGGAGCCCGCGTTATTAGTTGGCCGCACCCTGAGATTCTTGATCCCGAAAGTTTCACTTCCCTCGATGAAGCCATCGAGAATTTGTTCGGCTACGATTGGTTGATTTTTCGCACTGGCCACGCTGTTGAGTTTTTCCTCAAACGTTTGCAAACGCTCGGACATGATTTTGGCGAGCTCGATACGCTGCGAGTTTGCGCTATCGGAACAGCAACGGCAGCGAAACTCGACGCTTCGCCGGTTCATGTCGACCTTATTCCTAACTCGCCGAGATCAAACAACGTTTTCGAGGAGATCGAAAATTATGTCGGAGGACGAGCAGCCCTGGGGCGTCTCAATTTCCTCATGCCCTGCGCATCAACCGTGCGCGACAGGCTCTGCAACCTACTGGAAGAAGCCGAAGCCCGCATAGACCTGGTCGTGGCTTATCACACGGTTTCAAGCAAGGCAGCACTTGCACAGCTTACTGCGATGCTTAACGGGGGCGGAATCGACTGTGTCGCTTTCGATAGTCCCTCGTCCGTTTCGCAATTGGCTGAGTTGCTGGACACTTCAGAACTGGCTGAAGGCCTCGATGGAGTTCAGCTTTTCTGCTTAGACGACAGCACGGCGAGCGTGGCGAATGGTTTCTATTTGTCTGTGCTATCAGGAGCTGAACCGACGACCCGGTCAATGACCAGGGCCATGGCCCGACACTTTCGGGTTGAAGTTTAGGGTTGACCGCCGGGCCTTGAGCCTATGATAAACTGACTTTGATGGAGCCCCGCATTCTCATCATCGATAGCGACCGCGAGTACTCCGAAAAACTGCGCAAGCAACTACAGGGTAGCGGCTACGAAGTTCGTACCGGAACCGGAAATGATGCCGGGAGTGAGACCGCGGACGCCTTTGCGCCATCCGTGATCATTACAGATGCGCTCTGGCCTGGCGGCGCTTCGTCCATATCGCTGGCAGAAATCCGCACGCGACATCCGAACACGCCCATTATTGTCGCCGCCAACGACGGCTCGGTAGAAACCGCGGTACGGGCAATTCAGGAGCAGGGCGCCTATCACTATTTTGAGAAGCCAATCGATGCCGAAAAGCTTCAGGCGGTGCTGGGTCGCGCCGTCGAGCTCGCCGAGACGCGGCGCGAAAATGAGATTCTGCGCCGGCAGTTGCGTGATCGTGGCGCATTTGGCGAGTTGGTGGGCAGTTCAGAACCGATGCAGACCGTCTATGCCCTGGTCGAGCAGGTTGCTTCTTCATCTGCTTCCGTCTTAATCACAGGGGAATCAGGCACCGGCAAAGAACTGGTGGCGCGCACAATTCACAGCCTGAGCCCGCGACGAAATGCACCCTTTCTGGCAATTAATTGCTCGGCGATTCCCGACACCCTGATGGAGTCGGAACTGTTCGGTCACGAGAAAGGCGCCTTCACCGGCGCGGTTTCGCGCCGCCATGGATGCTTTGAACTGGCCAACACGGGGACCCTTCTGCTGGATGAAATCGGTGAGATGCCTTCCCTGCTTCAGGCCAAGCTTTTGCGCGTGATTGAAGAGCGCGTGGTGCATCGTCTGGGTAGTCGCAAAGACATTGCGGTAGACATACGCATTCTCGCTGCCACCAACAAGGACCCGCACTCGGCCGTGGCGGACGGTACGCTGCGCGAAGATCTGCTCTACCGGCTTAACGTCATCACGATCCGCATGCCGCTGCTTTCTGAAAGGCTCGACGACCTGCCACTTCTGACTCAACATTTAATTACGCGGTTAGCCGCCAAACACGATCGCCCGGCGCGGTTTCTCAGTCCGGCGGCGTTGGAAGCCTTGCGGTTTCATTCCTGGCCCGGCAACGTTCGCGAACTACGCAACGTGATTGAGCGGGCCGTGGTAATTTGCTCGGGCGAACAAATCGAGCGGCATCACTTTGCGCCCTATCCCTTTGATCAACGACAGCGACTCCGCGCTGAAGACACAGTTACTTTTCCGGTTGCAACACCCCTGGATGAGGTCGAGCGTCAGATGATCATGCGGACTCTGGAAAAGACCGGTAACAACAAAACCCGGGCGGCGCACATGCTCAACATCAGTTTGAAGACCTTGCACAACAAGTTGAATTCCTATCGCGCGCAGGGACTGCTCCAGGACAGAGACCCACACTAGGAAAAAGCGCATTTTCCATTTCTCATTTATCATTTATCATCTGTCAATCGGTAAAGGTGTCAGAAGTCCGACCGTCAGGGAGGGCAAGTCTGGTTTAACTGGCCCTTGCTGACGCGCGGGCTTCCGACACTCTTTCACAATGACATATGGAAAATGACCCTTCCTTACTCCTGTTCTTCATAGACGGCCTGGGGATCGGTACGCGCGGCGAGCACAATCCGTTTGACGGCCTCGAAGGCGCCTCGCCGCTGGCGCACTTTCAGGGAGAAGAAACGTTGTTGTCTTTCGATGGCGTGGTCGCATCAACTGACGCCTGCCTGGGCGTCGAGGGAAGACCACAAAGCGCCTCGGGCCAGACGACAATTCTTACCGGCATCAATGCTCCCGCGGCCATCGGGGCCCACAAACAGGGCTTTCCTAATCAGGCTCTGCTGGACATAATTCGCGAGCACTCGATTTTTCTTCAGCTCAGGCGCGCGCAGGTGAAGCCAATTACTTTCGCTAACACCTACACCCAGAAATTCTTTGAGCGGCGGCCGCGTTGGATCTCAGCGACTACTGCCGCAGTTGAGGCCGCGGGCCTGCGCTTTAATGTGGTTGACGATCTCAAAGCGGGCCGCGCTGTCTATCACGACTTTACGAATGCATTGCTAATGGAACGTGGTGAAATCGTAGGCCCGCGCACTCCCGAAGAAGCAGGCGAGGTGCTGGCCGGAATAGTCGCTGCTAACAAATTTACTCTTTACGAATACTTTATTACGGATAAGATTGGCCATGCGCAGGACTTTGAGTTAGCGCGCCGAACGCTGCCAGCGCTGGCCGCGTTCATCAGGACTCTGCTGGCGAAGATTGATTTGGAAAGCACTACCGTAGTTCTGACCAGCGATCACGGGAACGTTGAGGACCTGTCTGTCCGGAATCACACGCTCAATCCCGTGCCGACAATTGTCTGGGGGCGTGATCGCCGGCGCATTGCGGCGCGCATTCGCAGTCTGATGGACATTACTCCAACGATCGTGGACGTCTTAACGAAAGGAACCGTCACCGATGGACAGTCAGGCCAAGTCGAATTTGCCCGGGCGTCCAGATGAGCCTTCGAACATAACCGTTCCGCGTTACTCTTACTACGCGCTTTCAGTTCTAACGCTGGTTAATTTTCTAAACTACATCGACCGTCAGGCGCTGCCGGCGGTTGCGCCTGCGATTCAGAGAGATCTCGGCTTGACCGATACCGAGATTGGCGCGATGGAAGCCGCCTTGCTGCTTTCATTCACGGTCCTGGCGCCGGTGTTCGGCCGGCTCGGCGATCGTTATTCTCGCACGCGTCTGATGGCGGCCGCGGCCGTCATCTGGAGCGTTGCCACCGGTTTGGCGGCCTGGGTTGACCGCTCGCCGATACTGCCGCCCGCCTTAAATTTGAATCTGCCTTTTTTCGGAGCCATTGCACTGTCGTCCGTCGCGATCGGACTTTGCGGCGTGCGCGGACTGGTTGGCGTCGGCGAGTCTTCTTACTCGACGATCACACCCACTTTGGTGGCTGATTACTTTCCCCTGCAACGGCGCGCTACCGCGTTGGGAGTCTTCCAGGCGGCGATTCCCATGGGCTTTGCTCTGGGTTACGTTCTGGGCGCGGTATTGGCCCACTATTTCGGTTGGCGAGTCGCCTTCATGCTCGTCGGCCTACCCGGGCTAATTGTCGCCTTCTTTGTGTGGCGTTTGAACGAACCGAAGCGAGGCGCGCGTGATGTCGCTCCTCCAGCTGAGAAGGAAGCCGCCGCTTTCCAAGCTAAGACTCAATCATGGTGGCAGACCACTCGACAGGTGTTTGCCACCCGAGACTGGTTACTCTCGACCGCCGGATATACCGCGCTGACTTTTGTGTTAGGGGCTTTCGCTACCTGGGCGACTCTGATGCTGGCCCGTGACAAACAAATGAGCGAGACGGGAGCTGCCGTCGTGCTCGGAGTTGTGAGCCTGGTGGCCGGCGCAGCCGGAACTTTTGGCGGCGGATGGATCGCTGACCGCGTCGTCGCTAAACGCAAGAACGGATACTTTCTGGTTTGCGCGGTCAGCAGCCTGCTTGGCGTTGTACCTGCTGTCATTGCTTTGATAACTCACCGGCCGCTTTTTTTCCTGCCGGCGATCTTCTTTGCGGTAGTGCTGCTCTTCATTAACAACGCGCCGTTCCACGCCATTTTGGTTAACAGCGTTCCACCGGCGATCCGAGCGTCCGCGATGGCCCTCAATATCGTCGTTATTCACTCCTGTGGTGACTTAATCTCGAGGTTCGGCGTCGGCAAGCTTTCTGATTCGCTGGCTGAAGGCAAGGCCAGTCTGATCGGCGGTTTCGCGAGGCTTCTGGGAATTGATCCGGTACGTGAGCATTTGACCGCGGCTTTGCTGGTCGTGCCCGCGGGTCTGCTGATTTCGTCGTTCTTATTTTTCTGGGGCGGCCGGAAGCATGGACTTCAATCAAAGAAGCCAACGGTTCAACCGTCCTGAGCGCGCCGCTTGCCCCTCAGACAATCGGTAGAACAATAAATCGAATCTCCGGATCCCGCGGTAATCGCGCGGCCGACAGGGACAAAAGTGCCGCAGGTCAGGCAACTTACTAGTTTTTCAGGCTGTTGGTTTTGACTTGCGGGAGGCCTTACCGCGAATTTTTGAAATTGACGAATGGTGTCGATGAATTCGCGCACCAGCCTTAGATACGGACGGAACCGCCGGTACAGGAAAAAGAACAGCAGGGCGACCAGAGCAATTAGGACGAGGTATTTCAAATTGCCCATCCCATCACAACTTGTGCTTGCTTCTCGCCTGCGTGCCGCCGGTCATCGCGATCGGGTAGAAGAGATTCTACCGATCCTCGCCGCCTTTTCCTTCGCTGGGTGCATAGGGTAAATCATCCCGGCGGCGGCGGGGGAACGGATCGCTGCCGCGGCGTCGAGAAGGCGAGTTGGGGGTACGCCGATCAATGCTGCCGGCCGGAAGATTACGTCCGTGTATCGCTTCGGTGAGAATCCTGGTGATCTCCTGAGAGAGCGTGCGATGCTCAGCCGCTGCTCGCCGGCGGAGCGACTCTTTTAACTCGTTCGGCACATAGGCGCCGATGAACACTCCTTTGCGATTGGCCATTTTCTTTTTGGGGTCTCCTTATCAAAAGCGATCGAGAAATCAGGGCGACCGTCTCTGAAAATCACTGAGCGCTAAGAGAACGCGAATAGCTTATCGTGAAATAATGTTTGCGTGGGAAAACGGCCTTGCAAAGTAAGAGCAAGTCTGTAAGCCGAATTCTGTTCCCCGATCTCAGACTTGAAACCTCAGTATCTGAAATCTCAAATTTGAAATCTCAAGTCTGAGATCGGAGTGGCGATCATTCCTCTAGCCCGGTCGTTGCCAACCGGATCAAGCGACCTACCCGGAGGCCTCAGGCGGGCAGCCCGATTATGCCTCCCTATTTGGTCTTGCACCGCGAGGAGTTTGCCTGGCCGCGCATGTCACCACACGCGCCGGTGCGCTCTTACATTAAGCCCGTGCGGGCCGCACCATTTCACCCATCACCCCGCGCTTCAGATTCCAGATCTTAGAATCGAAACGCGGTGGCTGGTCTGTTTTCTGTTGCACTTGTCGTCGCCCGAAGGGCCCTTTATCTGAAATTCCGATTTTGAAATTTGAGATTTGAGGTTCTCCGGACGCCCCGCCGTTAGCGGGCTCGCTGCCCTTTGGTGTTCGGACTTTCCTCTCCTTCGAGCCTCCAAATCCCGTCACCGGAATCCTTCAGCGTCGAAGCAGCGATCACCCGACTTACTCTCTTTGCAAAGGCCGGTGGATTATAGCAAATCATTGTTCAACGGGTACAGAACGATTTAGTCTGCCGGCCGGTGAACCTGGTTGGGGTAGAAATACCGCGAATTTGCTTACAAAAAGTACTTCAAACCCACCCGCATACTGTTGACCCAGATATTCGGGAGGGCCCTGGCGAGAATCATCGAGGTCAGGGTGTGGGAAACCGCGAGCGCGAACAGGTTCGGTCTCAGTTGATAGACGGCCGCCCAGACGATGCCGCCCACCAGCGTCAACCAAACTAAATTCAGGTTCGGCATGTGCAGCAGCGCGAATATCGACGCGGTGATCAAGACGCTCTTCCAGCCCTTCCCAAAAACCGTCTGCGCCCGGCGATTGATAAAGCCCTGCGTCACGTACTGCTGCGCCAGCGCCCACACAGGCAAGAGCAGATAGCGCGGCCGCGACCAGATTAAGCCAAACCGCCAACCTCCCGCTGACCATCCAATCATCAGGAAGCAGATCAGAGCGACGACTGTCGGAATAGCCAGCAGCAACAGCGCCGGCCAGAAGTTGTCCATGCGAAATCCAAGATCCCGCAGCGTCTCGCCGTGCAGACGATGAGAAGCCAGAATGTAGCCAAACGCTGCGATCAGCGGAATGGCAGCTAACACCTTGCCGCCCAGGGCGAGGACGATCCATTCAGTTATCAGAAACGATATGAAGACCGACGCAATCTCCCAGGCAGCGAGAGATCTCTCGCCGCCGGCTTTGGCTGTGACCGTAATTGTCTCGCTTTGTTCCATGCTCAACCTGGCTCTTCGGCAAACCGGATTACGGCCCGCGCCTGATTACCGGAGTATTGGTGCGCAACCAGCGCGCTTTGCCTTCCGCATCGAGATCGAACGGAATTGGATCGCCGATCAATTGCAGGGACTTCCGTTTGTCCTGATTCGAAGTGTGTACCGCGTAGGCTCTCGCCACGTGATATCCCTGGCTCAGGGCCGGGATTTCAAAACTGAAGCCATGCCGTTCGTCTTTCGCTTTGCCGGCAAGCACTACGTCAGGCCGCGGCCGGTCTGCCAGCCCGGAGCCTATGAACCGATCATCGATAAAGAGTTGGACTTCGACGGTCTGGTTCGGATGCTGTTGACTTACTACCCATCCTTCGATCGCTTGCGGCGTGGCCTCGCCCCATCCATCGAAGTGAGGAAAGGTTATGAGAAAGAAGCCGACAGTAAGTCCGGCCACCAGAACGATCTCAAGCGCTGACTTGGCGAGTAGAAGCTGAACGAGTTTTGATCGGGATCCGGCGTCCATGCGAGACCGCCCAGTGTAATCTACCGGGGCTGCGATTTGAAAACCCAAAGACAAAAAAAGGGCGGCATGCAGATGCCGCCCGGCTGAGTTGAATGCAGGAAAGGACTAGAGATTGACTTGTTGTGCCTCGACAACAAATGCGGCAAGATATTGTGGCTACGATCCAACACGCCCTACGACGCCATGACCGTGGACGAACGCGCAGCCATTCCCCAAATCAAGGAG
>JBBPID010000023.1:0-54855 GCA_038040505.1 Acidobacteriota bacterium
GGTAGACACCAGCGTGCTGCAAAGGGAAACCTGGGCAAAAACACCCGCAGGATGGAAACTCAAGTTGGTCGACAATGTTCGAGACCAGAAGAGATTCGTCGACGGGAAGCGAGTTGATCCGACAAAACCTTACGACCCGAATGCTCCGCCATATGATCCTGAGAAGCCCTAGGTCACGCGCGAACCAGAAGCACTCCTTCTTCTAGATAACGCCGAGCCATTCCCCAAAGCTGAATAAAAGATCGCAACCGCCCTCTTGAATAAAGCGGATGCTGCCCCACTCGAGTTTTTGTCAAAGATTGCAGATGCGGTAATCTCCAGTTGGAGATGGTTGAAGAAGAAAAGCTGGACATGCGATCAGGAGCCGCGGTTCCTGACTTAAAGCCTTCCCGTCGTCGCCTTAGGCGTTATGGCCCGCTTATCGTCTGGGCCGTGCTAATTTTCATCGGTTCCGGCAATCTATTGTCGGCGTCTAATACGGGATCGTTTCTAATCCGGCCCATGCGCTGGCTATTTCCCCAGGTCAGTAACACAACGTTGGGAGTCGTGCAATTCTTCCTACGGAAGGCAGCGCACTTCACTGAATATGGCATTCTCGCCCTTTTGGCCGCGCGCGCATTCCGCTCTTCGAAGCGGGAGTGGCTACGCGCCCGTTGGTTCTTCGCATCGCTGGCCGTGGTTGTTATCTATTCCCTGTCCGATGAATTCCATCAAAGCTTCGTGCCCACCCGGACCGCTTCAATTTTCGACAGCCTGATAGATTCGCTCGGAGGCTTGTGCGCGCTGACGGTTCTCTGGTGGCTGGCTTGGAAGAGAGATGCGCAACCAGGTGGGTCAAAGTGGACGCCGTAGCATGATCTTAACGATGCGCTCTTTCCCGTCGCGCCGCAAAGTTACGGAGCGCTCCTGCTCCGCTTCCATGAACATCTTTTCAATCTGGCCGGACGTGAACTGATTTGCGGGTTTATTATCGATGGCGACAATCTCGTCGCCGATCAAGACGCCGGTTTCCTCCGCCGGAGACTTTTCAGTGACGCCAACGACTTTGAAGACGCGACAGTTTTCACCTGAAGATTCGAATTCGATCCCGCTCATGTCAGTTTCAAACGGATCCGAGAGGTGGTTGTTTGGTTCAAGCATCATGCGCTGCCGCGAATAGTCGATGGTTACTTTGAACCTTCTCAATATTTCATTCCCAATCGGTCCGTCGTTGTCAGACTCTTCATCCGGCAGGAGACTGACAATCGGTCTCGCGATTGCCGATCGGCCCAGCTGAAAACCGCCAAGCCTTACGTCAACTGCTTTCAGTTCGCCGTGCACGCGGGTGTTACTGCTGGCCATTTGAGTTCCGGAACCGGCGAGTAGCCCATGACGCTTTACCATGGCTGAATTGATTGAAAGCGCGCTGTCGGAACCGGTATCGATTTCAAAGAAACCATAGATCGGGTCTTTCCCCGGCAAAATTATTCCGGCCTGAACTTTCGGTGTCTCAGAGATGGTGAGCGGAATTACTTCGCCACTTCCGGCGTACTGATAAGTCGAAGGATCGTACAAGCTGAGAGTCCGTGCTTCGTAGTCTATTTCAACGACAAATTCCTTAATGAAGTCATAGCCGATAAAGCCGACGAGATCCAGCACCTCGCACGGAAATCCATCGAGGGGAATTATCACTACGCGCTGGTTGAGCACGGTGACTCCGGGCACGCTTAAGGTAACTCCGCCGGCGAGAATGCCCGCAACCACGCCATTCACCTTTACCGTGTCGATCTTTTTCAGTTTGAGGCCGGCCGTCTTGCTCTGGCTCAGGATGGTAGCCCCGGCGCCGGTGTCGAAGCCGAACTTCATCGGCGCCGATCCATTCACGCTGACCTTCAGCACAATCTGACGGTATTCAAAATCAAACGGAATATTCAGGACTGGCCGGCCCGTTTCGAACCGGGCGTTTGAGGCCGGTTTGCGTGCCCCACGGCTTTGCTTTTGCTGCGCCGGCAGATTTGTTGAGCCGCACAGGAAAGCGGCTCCGGCTAACGCAAGCGTCACGACTCTTATTACGCGGACCCTGGAAAGGCGAGTCTTATGGTGATTAGCCATCGGCGAGAATCCTCTTTCAGTGAACTTAGAATTGAAGCCCGAGCCGCCTTTGAATCAATAACCCGGAACTAGAGCCCTGGCTAAGGCCGCCGGAACCGCGTTTCTTGAACATTGGTTCGGCCTTGCGCGTATAATGACGGAGCAAACGAAGCTTCTGTTAGCGAAAAGGAGATTTAAGACAAATGGGAATTCTTGACCGGCTCAGCCCCACCGCGCAATTTATTGAAGTTATTGAGTGGCTCGACGACTCGAGCAACACAATGCTTTACCGGTTTCCGGTTCGCGATCAGGAGATCAAGAACGGCGCGCAATTGATCGTGCGCGAGTCGCAGGCCGCAGTTTTTGTTCATGAAGGGCAGATTGCCGACGTGTTCGGCCCGGGCCGTTACACTGTCGACGGCGGCAACACGCCGATTCTTTCCAAACTCGGCGCGTGGAAGCATGGATTCAATTCGCCTATCAAGTCCGAAGTTTATTTCGTCAACACCAAACAGTTCACCGATCTGAAGTGGGGCACCTCGAATCCGGTGATGATGCGTGACACGGATTTTGGGATGGTGCGCTTGCGCGCTTTCGGAATTTATTCAATGCGCGTGGCGGACCCGCGCGAGTTGATTAAGCAAATCGCCGGCACGAAACCTTACTTTGTCACCGAAGATATCGAAGGCCAGTTGCGGCGCACCATGGTCAGCGCCTTCTCTGACTCGCTGGCGGAATCGAAGATCGCGGCGCTTGATCTGGCTTCCAATTACGACGAGTTGAGTGGGTTTGCCCGGCAGAAGTTACAAGACGAGTTCAAGTCACTCGGCCTGGAACTGACCAAGTTTCTGGTTGAGAACATCTCGCTGCCCGAAGAAGTTGAAGCTGCGATGGACAAGCGCACTTCGATGGGTGTGATCGGCGACGTCGGGCGTTACGCGCAATTTCAGGCCGCCGACGCCATGCGTGACGCGGCGCAGAATCCTTCGGGCGGAGCAGGACTGGGCGCGGGACTCGGAGCCGGCTTCGCGGTCGGCAACATGATGGCCGGGTCGATGACTGAGGCGATGAAGCAGCAGGGCGCCACAACTTCAGGGGGCGCCGGAGCGTCGGGTGCGGCCGCGGCCGCCGGAGCGAAATGTGTAAAGTGCGGCGCGGCCATGCCGGCCGGGGCGAAATTCTGCAGCGAATGCGGCGCCTCACAAGAGCCGGCTAAGTGTTCCAACTGCCAGAACGAACTCAAGCCGGGCGCGAAGTTCTGCGATGAATGCGGTACGAAAGTTGGGTAGACAGATTTTTAAGTTGGTTAGGATGGATGGGGCCGGAAGCACGGGCGTCCGGCCCTTAGTTTCGCTGCTTATCGCAGTAGCTCGAACGACTTTTCACGCAGAGCGTTGTAACTGTCGCGTGATTGCCGGGCGGCCTTGTTTTCAGCTTCATTATGGCCGTAATCGTGAGAGGTGTTGAAAGCAGCGATTACCGCGCGGCCTGTAAGCGGGTTGAATTCCATGAACGCGCGAAAGCCTGCCTGACTTCCCGTGTGGCCTACAAAAGTTACCGTTCCTGACGGGAACGTCCGCGGATCGAGAAAAAACGAGAGCCCCATCGACTGCAAATGGTCCGGCGTCGTATTTACGGCGACGACCGGACGCCACATCTCCTCGAGTGAAGCGCGCGACAGAATCGGCCGCGCCGGCTTCGGTCCCTTACCAGTAAGAAACCCCACCCAGCGAATTAGATCACCAAGCGGAGCGTTGAGTCCTCCGTTCGGAGTGGTGATTCCCGTATCAAACTCGCGGCCGTTCCCCTTGACGGTCTCGTGCCCGCCGGCATCGACCGACACAGTGTAGTTATTCGAGCGATCCCTGGCCAGGGAACGCGGCGTCAGGTTGAAGTAGCTATGTGACATTCCCAGCGGCGTGAGGATGTTTCGTTGCATGTAGGTTTGATATGAGAGTCCCGAGACCTTCTCAATTACCCGCGCGAGGTAGATAAATGCCGGATTCGAATAGCTGTACCGCGCACCGGGTTTGAAGGCGAGTTCCTGGTAAGGCATCATCGCCACCAGTTGCGCCCACTCAGTTGGTTCGAATGGTTGCCACGGTTTGGTTTCGTCACGGTAGGGCCAGGTCGGATCCTGGAATCCCGCGCTATGCGATAAGAGTTGCCGCAGGGTCACAAGTGATACTGGCCCATAGTCGCTGTGTACCCGCACCAACTCGGGCACGTACTTGGTAATCGAGTCATCGAGCGAAATCCTGCCCTGATCGCGCAGTTGCATCACGGCCACCGCAGTAAGCGTTTTGGTGATCGAGCCCCAGTGAAAGATCGTGTTCTGATCTACTGGCTGGTTTGATTCACGATCGGCCATGCCCAAGGGGTGCCACTCGATTGTGCGACCATCTTTCACAATCACATAGCTGGCGCCGACGATCGAATCGTCACGCACATAATTATCAAAAGCGTCTGCGAAGGATTGAGAGGTTGAGACGGGGTGCGGCCTCGCCGTCGTCGCACAGTTCATTTCGGAAACGACGACAGGTACCACGAACATTAAGAGAGCGAGCAGGCGGCGACGCATGTGGGCTCCTTCTCGTCAAAGTCGGAAATGCTCAAACCGAGAAGTTATTTAGCCACAGGCTGAGCCCAGAGGCCAGAGAGTTCCGAGCGTATCTATTGCTGGTATGGGTTTTTTGGGGTGAATCCTCAACCACGGTGGATTCGCTCAAATTGACTTCACCACAACCCGAGGTTTTTTCTTATACTGGGATTCCTCACTCACCGCCCCCAACTCACTCAAATCCAAAAGGAGGGGCTTTTCCTTGGAAGAGACTAGAGAGTCAGTACGAAGGCGTGCGCGTCTGCCGCTGAGGCTGCCCATGCGCGTCCTTTACAGAGAGAGCAATGAATGCCAGTGGACTGAACAGTCGCGCCTGGTTGACGTAAGTCCGTTCGGAGCGGGCTTTACTTTAACGCGGCCCGTTGAAGTTGGCCGCCTGATGCATTTGACAATTCCCTTGCCGCACCAACTGCGCTACTTCGATCACGCTGAGCCAAGGTATGCGATCTGGGGTCTGGTGAGACACATTTCCGCTATTCCCAGAGCCCAGGATCAGGACTCGACTTTGTTTCGCGTCGGAGTCGGATTCGTGGGCAAGTTCCCTCCGCCTGGTTATGAAAGAGATCCGACGCTTAGATATGAACCGCTCCCAGTCAAGGGTGGACAGAACTGGAAGTTGGGTGAGCACTCTGGAATCAGCCAACGAAGAGAAACTCGATTGATAATCCCGCTCGAGGTCCGGGTGGAAACGCTCGATGAAAATGGGAAACCTTCCATGCAGGAATATACAGTTACGGAAACCCTGAGCAGCCTGGGAACTTGTGTGCCAACCAATCTTGATGTGGGCGTGGGGCGCATCCTCAAGATCAGCAGCGCGATCGACAATGTTTCGATCTTCGCGGTGATCCGCTCGCGCAAGGTTGCCGCTGACGGAATTGCTCGACTGGGCCTGGAATTCCTCGGCGAGCGCTGGCCGTTACAGAGAGATTGAATCCCTTAATTTAATTCTCAAGGACGAGGTCGGTATCGTTCGGTGAGCATGTCCTGGCGACTTGGCTCGAGCACTTCACGTCCTCGGATCAGCACATGTTCGACGCGAGTTGAGAATTCGAATGGGTCGCCGCTCCAGACGACTATGTTTGCATCGCGGCCGGTTTGAAGCGAGCCGATGCGATCAGCTACGCCAAATAGTTCGGCCGGGGTGAGGGTGACAGCTCGCAGCGCGTCGTCATGCGACATGCCATAGGCGACGGCGTTGCCGGCTTCGTACTTCAGGTTCCGCGCGTTGAATCTGGTCACATCGCTGCCGCTGGTCGCAACCAGAACCACACGGACTCCCGCACGACGCAGCAAGCCGGCATTTTCCTGTCGTTGATTCAGCATGGCAAAGCTCGCCGGAATGTTGCTCATCGCGCCGGTCAAAACCGGGACCTGCGCGGCGGCCAGCCGTTCCGCGGCCAACCATGCTTCGGCGCCGCCCGAGATCATCAACTTAAGATCAAAATCACGAGCCAATGACAAAGCCGCGTCGATCTCATCCACGCGGTTCGCGTCAACGACCAGCGGCAGCTTGCCTTCGATGACGGGAATCAACGCTTCGAGATCGGCCCTGGGAGCGCTCAACGAACGCGCGGCGGCGCGATCGTAATCGGCGCGATGCTGCGCATAGAAACGGACGTCTTCGAGCAGGATGCGCAGCTTGCTAATCAATTCACCGCGCGCTCCGGCGCCGGCGTCGTTCGGACTGTCGATTTGCGCCACCATGGCTACCGGTGCGCGGCGGGTGATGTCGGCGACGCGTCCGGGTAAGAGATCGATCACCGCCGCCTGACCTGAGATCAGTCCGCCTTGCGGCATGACGATAGCGGTAGTAATGCCTTCATTCCGGGTCGGTGCAAACAACGCCGAAGCCGGATTCAATCCTTCCCAGACTTTGAACGCCGCCGCAATGCGATTAGTACCCGTGGCTCTGACATCATTGGTGTCTCTGACCTGGCCGATCTCAACCAGGCCAAGTTCGGACACGGAGTTGATCAAGCCAGGAGTCACGACCTTGCCGGTCGCATCGATGCGGCGAGCGTCCGCCGGAATAGCGACACGCGGACCGACGGCGACGATTACGCCGTCGCGGATTAAGACTGTGGCGTTGGGAATCGCCGGCCCGCTGACTGGATGAACGGTGCCGTTGGTGATGGCGACGGTCTGCCCCGCCGCGGACACGGCCAGCAGCAAAACGATCGCGATCAAAATAAACGCTCGCATCTCAGTCTCGCTCGCGAACTACTCCCAGTTCAAAATCCGTGCGCCAATGCTCAGAAGTATCAGTGCGATCGAACAACATGGCGCCATCAATCCAAACCTTCTCGGCTTTGGTATAGACACTAAATGGATTGCCGGACCAGAGCACCACATCGGCATTCTTGCCGACTTCAATCGTGCCAATCTTGTCATCGAGATCGAGTGCCCAGGCGGGATTTAGAGTCAGCCAGCGAATTGCCTGATCCTCGGTGATCGTAATGCCTGCGGCGCGACCCGCGTACATTGCTTTGGCAACTTCCTGGTTTAGGCGCTGAGCTCCATCCGCGCTATCTGAATGGATCATGGCGCGCGCGCCGAACGCATCCGTGATCGCCAGATTCGCTTTGATTGAATCATTAGATTCCATCTTGAATCCGCCCCAGTCGGCCCACTCAGCGGCGCCCGTGCCGTTGGCTTTAAGGAGTTCGGCGACCTTGTAAGCTTCGATTGCATGATGAAAAGCGCGAATCTTGTACCCAAACTCTTTGGCGATATCGAGCATCTGCGCCATTTCGTCGGCGCGATAACAATGGTTGTGAACCAGAATATTTCCGCGCAGAACTTCCGCTAAAGTCTCGAGGCCGAGGTCGCGCGTGGGCGCGTCGCCATTATGCGTGTTGTTCCACGCGTCCCACTTGCGACGGTAGGCCTCGGCTTGAATCCACGCGGCCCGATAACCGGCCACGTTGCCCATGCGCGTTGAAGGGCCGCGAGTTTGATAAACCCGCTTAGGGTTCTCGCCGCAAGCCATCTTCAAACCATATTTCGCTCCGGGGAATTTCATCCCCTGGACCGTGCGCGATGGCACCACCTTAAGCACGACGCTGCGCCCGCCAATAAGATTGCCCGAGCCCGGCAGCACCTGCATGGTGGTAACTCCGCCGGCGAGAACGCGCGGCAACTGAGGATCCTGCGGCCAGACTGAATGCTCAGCCCAAACGTTTGCGGTAACCGGATTCGTCAGTTCATTGCCGTCGCTGTTGGCGTCAACTCCCGGAGCCGGATACACGCCTATGTGCGAATGCACATCGATGATTCCGGGGGTAACGTATTTTCCGGTGCCGTCGACCACGATGGCATTAGCCGGAGCATCAACGGACTTACCGACCGCAGCGATCTTTCCATCGCGCAACAGTACCGAGCCATTCTGAATCGAAGGCCCGGCCGCCGTCATAATCGTCGCGTTGCGAATCAGAGTCGGCCGGCTGGGAACGGGGCGATAAGTACTGGGAAAGGGATTCGCATTCGGCAGCGAAGTGCCTCCGAGGCCAGGCGGAGTCGGCGGCGGACTGCTTTCAGGCTTGGGCGCCTGCGGTAGGTGCGCCGTGGCACAAACAAAAATTAGACAGATGCTGGCGCTCAGACGTAGTAGTACGTGATGCTGCTTCATCCTGTGGCTGGCTCCGCGGAGTGGGCCATTCTCTTACAAGTACGGTTTCGAGTCCATATTTTTTTGAACAGGTTGAACGAAAATCGCAATGTTAGCTCTCGTACACACGCCAGTGATATGCTCTTGATCATCTTAAAAGCGAGATAGTTGCTCTAATGCTTAACGATTTCAAAGGTCCGCGCCGAGTTGTCATTACCGGCATCGGTTGTGTCACGCCGATCGGCATTGGACGTCAGGCTTTTTGGTCCGGATTGAAGAGCGGAGAGAGTGGCGTTCGGCGGATCGAGTCATTCGACGTTAGCGACTCGCCGGTGAAGATCGCCGCCGAGGTGCGCGATTTCGATTGGAAGGCCCAGCTCGGCCCGAAAGATCGCAAACATGTGCCCCGCACCGTGCCGCTCGCGTTGGCTGCGGCCCGTGAAGCGTTTCAGGATGCAGGCATCGTGACCGATGACCTCACTCTGGAAGAGCGACAGCAGATCGGCGTTCTACTCGGCACCGGTGGCGGCGGACTCCCGTTCGTCGAGGAGCATTACGCTATCTGGTATCAGGGAAAGTCGCACTCCAAAGCGAGCGTTTACATCATTCCGGCGGCGACGCATGGAACTTTATCGAGCGAACTATCGATGGCCTTCGGATTGCGCGGGCTGTCACACGTAGTCTCGACCGGATGCACCAGCTCGACGGACGCAATTGCTTATTCAGCTCAACACATCGCACTCGGGCGTCAGGACGTCATGCTTGCCGGCGGTGTCGACGCGCCGCTCGCGCCGGGCATCCTCGCCGGCTTTAATTTGCTCACGGTGCTGACAACTGATTGGAATGATGAGCCGCAGCGCGCTTCACGTCCGTTTACGCGCAATCGTTCCGGCATGGTGCTGGGCGAGGGCGCGTGGATTTACGTGCTGGAAGAGTTCGATCGGGCAAGAGAGCGCGGGGCAAACATCTATGCTGAGATTACCGGTTACGGCTCGACTTGTGATGCATTTCATCGTGTGCGGCTGCAGGAAGGCGGCGACGAACCGGCGCGCGCCATGACGTTGGCGATGGCTGACGCCGGCGTCAAGCCAGGCGACATTGATTACGTCAACTTGCATGGCACTTCGACGGTCCTAAACGATCGGATCGAAACCAACGCTTTGAAGCTGGCGCTGAATTGCAACGCCCATCGGATTCCCATGTCAGGAACCAAATCGCAGGTGGGACACCCGCAGGGCGCCAGCGGCGCCGCTGGTCTGAGCGCGGCACTTTGCGCGATGACTACCGGATTGGTCCCGCCAACCATAAACCTCGACGAACCTGATCCGGACTGCGACCTCGACTATGTCCCCAACCAGGCGCGCCCGGCGGACGTGCGGGTGGCCCTTTGCAACTGCATCGGTTTTGGATCGAAGAACAGCGCGCTGGTGATACAGCGAGTTTAATGCGCTTGGTGGATTACTTGTGGATGGCTTCAAGTCGGGCTACATCAGCCTGATCTTGAGGTCTGCCCACTGCCTTTTTGTTTCGGATCAGGTGTGACCATCCAATGACGGGAATGGTGAGGCCCTCAAGACTTATTAAGATCTGTTCGGCTTTAGCTTCATCAAAGCTGACTCCAGTTATTTCAGTCAGAATATCAATCCGTCGCGGAGCAACGCCTATTTGAATCACGTTGCCTGGCTTAGTTAAATCCTTTTTTGAAAGACTTGAAAGTGGCGCACCAAACCTATTCAGCGCTCGCCAGACGCGGGCGACATTATCATCCGAAGAGCGAATCCAAAGATCGATGTAACCAGTTGCGCGGGGAAGTCCATGCGCTGCCACCGCGTAAGCTCCGACAAGCATGAACTCAACTTTCTCTTCGCAGAATGCGGACAACATGTCGCGGAAGTCGGAGTTCAGCAAGCGAGTCTCCTTTGAAAGCCCAGGCATCGAGGGCGAGTTGCCACATCATCTCAATGCGCTGAGCGGGGTAGTTAAAGAAAAGTCGTCACACTGGTCTTGGTCTGACAGTCGGGAAGTCCTTATTTCTTTGGCCTCGATACTCATGAATATGAGAGCAATTATAACATTGCCAAACGAACTGAGCACCGACTTAGTGGTAACCATATGTTCGAGAAGTTTCGCCAACGCAGCCACGAACTTGAAAACATCGACAAGGGCACTTACACGCCCGAAGAGTACGAAGGCTGTCTGGTTGAGCTGAGGCGAGTCAACGAGTGGCTGGGCGACGTGAAGGTGCTGCACGAATCGCTGTTCGCGGAGATCGACCGCGCCGGTTTGTCATCTTTTTCGGTTCTGGATGTCGGCGCCGGATCGGGTGAGCTACTCCGGCACACCGCGAAGTGGGCACGCGAGACAAACCGGGCCGCATCGTTGGTGGGGCTCGAGCTGAATGAAAGATCGACTCAAGCGATTTTGGAAGAGTCTCGCGACTTCCCCAACATTTCTTCGGTCCGGGCTGACGGGCTCGTGCTCCCTTTTTCTGATCGCACTTTTGATTACGTGATCCAGTCGCTCACCCTGCATCATTTTGATGACCGCGGAGCTGTCAACGTGATTCGGGAAATGTACCGAGTAGCTGCGCGCGGCATCTTTGTGATCGACCTTAACCGAAATCCAGTCGCCTATTTTTTCTACACGACGGTGGGCCGCTTGTTTCTACACAACCGCTTAATACGTGAGGACGGCGCCCTTTCAATTCTGAGAAGCTTTACCCCGGAGGAAATGGCAGAGTTGGGCCACCAGGCTGGATTGACCAACGTCAAAGTTGGGAAATATTTTCCTTCAAGATTGGTTTTGAGTGCGAAGACAGATGGAATGGTTTAGAAGCGGGCTACCGCCCGCTCGGGTCGGGCAGTAGCCCGGCTCTAAACTCTCGGGAATATGACAGCTTTGTCCGATTTCGACGCGATCATCGCCGGGGGCGGCCCGGCCGGCGCCAGCGCGGCCATTCATCTGGCCATGCGTGGTGTGCGTGTCCTGCTGGCTGAACAGAAGAAATTTCCCCGAGCAAAACTCTGCGGCGAATTCATCTCGCCTGAGTGCGCGGTTCACTTCGAGCGTCTGGGCGTGACTAACCAAATGTTCGCTGCCGGTCCCGCCCGCCTATCTTCGACCGTCTTTTACTCGCGCCAGGGAGAGAATGTAACTGTGCCCAGCGCCTGGTTCGGAGCCGGCGAATTCGCGCTGGGATTGAGCCGGGCCGAGATGGACGAGCGGCTGCTGCGCCGAGCAGTCGCAGCCGGCGCCTGCGTCCTTGAGGACGCTCAGGTTGTGGGACTCGTCGGCGATCGGACTTCCGTTCGCGGCGTCAGCGTAAAGCACGGCGGGGCCGTCGCGGAGTATCGCGCGCCGTTAATCATCGACGCGACAGGCCGAAGTCGCGCGCTGTGCCGCCGGCTGGATCTTCACCGCACCAGATCCAAAACCCGCCGGATGCCCCTGGTAGCTTTCAAAGCGCATTTGGAGAACGCGGCAGTTGCGCCCGGCACGTGTGAAATATATTTCTATGGTGGTGGTTACGGCGGCCTGAGCAGCATCGAAAACAGTCTCAGCAATATTTGCTTTATCGCTGCCGCGCGCGACGTGCGGAAATCAGGAGCAGATGCGGAACGCGTCATGCGCGAAGTAGTTTGCCGGAACCATCGAGCGGCGCGCGTGCTTTCACAAGCGCGCACTTGTTTTCCCTGGCTGGCGGTTTCGCTCGAGGGGTTTGGCCGCCGCGAAGTCGCTCCCGTCGACGGTTTGCTGGCAATCGGTGACGCCGCATCTTTCATCGATCCTTTTACCGGCAGCGGAATGCTGATGGCCCTCGAAAGCGGTGAGCTCGTGGCTGATCTCATCGCCGGCTATCTGAGTTCAGCCCGAACGGCGCTTTATCTAGGTCAACTCAACCTTGATTACCAGACCGCCTATCACCGCAAATTTGACTCGCGCTTGAAGGCATGTGCGTGGATGCGTCGCGCCGCCTTTGTGCCCGGTCTGGCCAACGTCGCAATTCGTTTGTTCCGCAACGATCGGCTCCGTCAATTTATGTCACGCGCCACCCGGGGCCTTTCCCGTGACACTTATTCGCAGGCAAAACGTGTAGATAATTGGGGTTAAGCAGAGCGCTGTATGGTCGCGATCCCGTTGCGACCGGCAATAAACTCTTGCCACGCGAGAGGTTTTGCGGTAAAAACGCCGTACGTCTCCGAATAGTATGACACCGAAACGCAGTTACCATCGGAAAGCCGCAGACACGCGGGCAGTTAGTGTTTTTCGGAGTTGCCCTAATCTCACGTTCAAGTAATAGTCGGTCATTCATGGAGCGCACGTCTTACGCTCAGCTAAGACTCGTTAAGCCAAGAAAACTCGAAGTTACCTAAAAGGAGAAATAAAAATGGTTTCGTCCCTCAGTATGTGGCGCAGAACGTTAGTCCAGGTTCTGTTCGTTGGTTTGGCGATCTTGACATGTTTCAGCGCTGCGATGTCGCAGGCCCAATCGAATGCGGCCGACTTGCAGGGCGTGGTGCGCGATCAGAATGGCGCCGTGGTGCCTAATGCCACCGTCACCGCTCGCAACGCCGGTACCAACAGCTCGCGCGAAGCGCTCACCAACGAAGAGGGCTATTACAAGATTGTAAATCTGTCTCCCGGCGACTATGAACTGACGGTTAAAGTTGCAAACTACAAGACCGCGGTGATTCCCAACGTGAATGTCACGGTCGGCCAGACCGCCACCCAGGATGTGCCGCTGGAAGTAGGCGATGTCACCGCCACGGTGACCGTAACGGCCACCTCGCCTAACATGGTAGAGACAACCGGAACGGCGGTGGCTTCGACCATCGACCAGCAGCGCATTCAAAACCTTCCCATCAACGAACGCAACTATCTCTCGTTCGCATTGATTGCTTCGACCGTGGGCCGCGACAGCGGCCGGCCGATTGGTCCGGCGCCCACCACCGGTCTGAATTTTGGCGGCCAGCGTGGCCGTTCCAACCTGGTTCAAGTTGACGGCGCCGACAATACCGATAACTCAGTGAATGCTTCGCGCTCGACGGTCAGTCAGGAAGCGGTACAGGAGTTTCAGGTGGTAACTAATTCCTTTGCGCCTGAGTTCGGCCGTTCATCGGGCGGCGTCGTGAATGTCGTGACCAAGAGCGGCACGAATGACTTGCGCGGAAACGTGTTTGGCTTTCTGCGTCACAAGAGTTTCCAGGCGCGCAATGCCTTCGCGCCCGTCGATGATCCGCCGTTCACTCGCGCTCAATACGGAGGAACGCTGGGTGGTACTTTCCTTAGGGATCGCACATTTTTCTTTTTCGCTTTCGAGCAACGCCAGCGTCACGAAACAGGATTCTTTACCAGCGATGTCGCGCAGGGCTTGACCGGCGTCGCGACGATTCCCATCCCCGGACTGGGAAATGTAACTTTCCGCAACCTAAACGCTCAGCAGGTTACCTACGTCAACACTTTGTTGGGCACAGGTAACGCGGCGCTGATAAACGCCGCGGTGCAGTACGCTTATCTCGCCTCCAGTGGCGGCTCGACTGCGCTTACCGGCAGTAATCCTTTGCCGAATCCCGGATCCGTGCCAGGTGTAGGGCTAGGCGCGACAATTGGCGGGCGCTTTTTCCTGTCTGGCGCTCCGGTTCCGGTCGGGACCACCAACGCCGCGGGACAGTTGATTGCGTTTCGACCCTTGCAAACGCTTCAAAGAATCTTTCCGGTCACAGACAAGACGACTTTTAATTCATTTAGGCTGGATCACTTAATCACCAAGAGACATAATTTACAGTTCCGCGTTGGCTACAATCCCAGCACGATCACAGGTATCCAGGTCGAGTCCCAGAACCAGTCCCTGGGCCAAAACGACTTTTCCCGCACCGGGATTCAAATACTGAAAGACTACTCGGCGGTGGTCACTCTGGCGTCAACTCTTTCCAGCCGCGCCGTCAATGAACTGAGGTTCAATTTTGGCGAGCGCCGAGCGGTATTCAAATCACAAAACGGCGATGCAGTGGCCTTTAACATTTCCGGTACCGCCTTCATCGGCCGCGAATTATTCTCGCCCGTAGTCCGCACCGAAACGCGCTACGAATGGACCGACAGTCTGAATCTTCTCAGGGGCAATCACACTTTCAAATTCGGCGGTGATTATGCGTCTGTCGCCATACCTGAAGCGATTTTCGAATTGAACTTCGCCGGTCTCTTCAACTTTGGCGGTCTGAGCGCGTCGTCAGTCGCGGCATTTCCGACGGTCGGCGTGGTCTCGCCGCCGGACTTCACGGCTGTGCAACAGTATGGCCTCGGACTCCCAACTAATTACATCCAGGGATTCGGCAACCCGGTAAGTAAACTTACCAATAAGCCGATTGCCTGGTTTGCGCAGGATTCCTGGAAGATTAGGCGAAACTTTACCCTAAACTATGGCGTCCGTTATGACTATGAGATTACCCAGCAGATTGCTCCGGTAGGTGTGCGGGATCCTTTTTCCGGCATTACCCTCTCGGCCGCCGATGTTCTGGCGGCGCAGAACGCAGTGAATGTGCAGCAGGGAATTCCGCGTGATAAGAATAACTTTGCGCCTCGAGTTGGCGTTGCCTGGGACATCAAAGGCGACTCCAAAACGGTCATTCGCGCGGCTGCTGGAATTTTTTACGATCACCCGCTGCTGGCCGTCGGCTTCAACTCTGACATCGCTGATGCGGCGCAGCAACAACAGGGCATCTTAACTCCGGTGGGGGGGCCATCTCCGACAGTGTTGCTCAATGCGGTGCAGGTTTTCCAGGGAACGGTCTGTACGGCGGCGTCCGCAAATCCGTTGTGTCCCCCGGGGTTCACCACTCCAGGCGCCGCGGCCACCGCCCAGTACCAATTTGGTCGCCAGCGTTTCAACGATCAGACTTTTCCCGGTTTTGGGCCGGTGTTGCCTTTCACGGTGCCGGTCGGCAGAGATTTTGAGTACGCCTATGCAAATCAGGCCAACTTCACCGTCGAGCGTCAGTTAACCAAAGACATGTCGATCTCGGCGGGCTACCTTTTTGTCGGGGCGCATCATTTGAACCACCCGCTGGACGTGAATGCACCACGAACTGATTTGCAGATTGAGAACTACCGGCGCTGCTTCAATGCGCTACCCCCCAACCCGACTGCCGCGTTAACAGTAAACCCGGCAGCTTGCTTGAACATTGTGGCCCAGCCGATTCCGGGAATTATCTCCGTCACGACCCGCGGTGGAGTCATCGCGCCGGCGCCGGCCAACTTCTTCCGCCCGAGCGCTCCCAACTATTTCCTGGTGCAGGGGGTAACGGGTGGCGCAGTCACTCCGGCGGTCTTGAATGGTGCACTCGCCGCCAGCGGCACCTTGCGGACGCCAGGTGTCGTGTCGCCGTTCGGTTCCGTTAACGCGCAGGTCTCTGATGGCAATTCGACTTATAACGCCATGAACATCGATTTGAAGCGGCGCTTCGCGAATAACTTCCAGTTCCTCGCGTCCTACACCTGGTCGCATTCGATCGATGATTCATCTGACCTGCAGACGTTGTTACTGCCGCAGGACAACCGAAACTTCCGCGCTGAACGCGCCAACTCGCTCTTTGACCAGCGACAGCGGTTTGTTTTCAGTGCGGTGTTTGCTTCGCCGCAAAAATGGCGCTCGGGTGACACACTGCACAGGTTCCTGGCTGATTTTACCCTGGCTCCGATCTTTGAGATTTCTTCGGGCCGGCCGTTCAATATTCTGACCAATCAGGACACCAACAACGATCAGTCAAACCAGACAGACCGTCCTTCGGTGCTTGCCGATGGAAGGCTGTGCGTACCTGGCTTGCCCGGCTGCACGCCCATCACTGCGGCGGGATTCCCCAACGGCGATCTCGGACGCAACATGGGCATCACCCACACGTTTTCGTCGTTCGATATGCGTTTGACAAGGGCGATCAGGCTAGGCGAGCGTGTCCGGCTGGACATCATCGCCGAAGGTTTCAATCTATTCAATCGCTTCAACGAAGGAGCTGCGTCAGGATTCATCGACGACGTGAACGCCTTCGGGCAGCGGGCGGGAAACGGTCGTTACTATAGCCGGCCAACCGCGGCGTATGATGCGCGCCAGTTTCAGTTTGGGCTGAAAATTAACTTCTAAGTGGGAATCAAACCAATAAGTGGCCCCCGGGGCCACTTATTGGTTCTAAAGTCGCTGAAAAATTGAAATCAGACCGAACGGGTTCAGATTTGATCAAACCAATCCTAAAAGAAATGCCTTGAGCCACGCGGCAGCGTTAGACTGAATGGCTCGCAGGAACGAATAATAAGTTAAGCAAATGAAAGTCAGGTGATTCGTGGTAGCGGATCGGTGAGCGTTTCCTGAAGTTCCCACAGAGTATGCCAACCCTTTCGATCAGCCCAGATACTACTTGGCGACCGATTACTCATTGTTACAGCGTCTTCGAAATCCGTGGTAACAACGCCGTCCCTTTCGGACCACCCAACCATTAGATTTGTTGCGCCTTGGATTAAGTTCTCCACGGCCGCTTTTCCTAGAGTGGCGCCTAGCCAAACATCAAACCTGCTGGGTAGCACCCCTCGAACCGTATAACCTAAGCGTTGTAACCGTACCTCGGGACGCAGAGTCGCGGGCCACGCATTGAACTTTTCCTTCAGCATCTGTTCACTGTACTCTGCGTTCAACCTCTGACTTGTTTTCTTGAGTAAAGGACGTGTGCAACGGTCCAACCCCTCAGCCTGGATGACAAACCCATACCGCTTCCCAGCGGCAAACGAGAGCGCGAAGTTCTGATCAATTCTATCCAAGCAATGGTCCAGATTTATCCTGGTAGCCTCAATGTCAACGTTTTCCTTCCATGACTGGTCGTGAGTGGATGACACAACCAACTCTTCCGGGATTATTACTGCATCAGCCCCTGTGCCTATAGCCGCCTGCAGGGCGAGGAAACCGGAAAGTGCTCCCATGACCTCGACCACAAAAACCATTCTCAAAGCTTGTGCGGGTTTTACCATCTGCCTTACCAAGTCGATCATCGCATTCGCCGCACTAGCCGCCCCGAGCGACATATCCGTCCCATGAAGATCGTTATCAATAGTTCCCGGTATCGCAATAGTCCCAAGTTGCCGACCTCGCACCTCCGCGACCTCACTCGCTAAAGCACGCGCACCGTTCATAGAACCGTCACCGCCGATGACTATTAACCCTGTAATGTTCTTTTTGATTATATTGGCAACAGCTACCTTCCGATTCTCTTTCTCGAAAAACTTCTTACTGCGTGCTGAAAGAAGAATTGTCCCGCTCTCGGTCATAATATCGCTCACCGAGTTCCACTTGAGTTTTTGCATCAGATTTCTTATCAGCCCACTATAACCCTCCTTGACGCCAATCACTTCGATATCGTGCTTCATTGCAGTCCGCACGATTGACCAAAGGGCCGCATTCATGCCGGGGGCGTCACCTCCGCTAGTCAGAACGGCGAATCGTTTATTCGGGACAATCTCGTATTCGGCCACTAATATCCTGTTGATTTCCTGAAGGCGCTGCTCTGGGTCATCGACTTCTTTAACAAGAAACGCATCGGCCAATCGCTGGCGTGACAAAGAGGGGTCTACTCTGAGTGCGGCACGTACGATCTTCCAGTCATCCGTATAGCCGGTTAAGATGATTCTAGGAATAAACGGGTCCATCTCCCGACACAGTTCAAGCCCCTCGGTATTGTTTTCATCTTCGGCATTTAGCCTCACGTCAATAATGGCTAAATGGATGAGTTCTGTTGACAGTTTATGTCTAGCTTCGCCAATTGATGCCGCCACAAGTGGATCAAATCCAAATTCCTTGAGCCACTGTTCGTAATCGCCTCTAACCTGCGGATTGTCGTCGACAACAAGAATTCTAAACGGCTCCATTTCCTATTGTTTCCTCTGCTAACTGTATTGATCTGGCCTCCAAGATCGGAAGCCAAAAAGAGAATATTGTTTCCGTGTCATCACTCTTGACTAATCCGAGATCACCGTCATGAAAACGAACAATTCTACGCCCGATGAATAAGCCAACACCAGTCCGTTGATTGCCGCCCCCATTGCCTTGAATAACATCTGAAAACAACGTTTCCTGTAAGGCTGGCGATATGGGCTTCCCCGTATTGGACATTCGGACATTTATACGCTGTCCAACAATTTCACTGCTGATTGTCAACCGTTTGGTATGTGCGTCCTGCATTGCTCTCACTGCATTTATTGTAAGGTTCTTTATGACGAGACTAAACTGGTTTTCGTCGATGTAGACATAAGAACTACGCTTTTCGACACCCGAGCAATCTAGGTTGTCTCGCTTGCACCATCTCTGAACCTCTCGGCAAAGAAATTGCCCTATCTCAACTACTTTCTTTTTAGAAACAGTCGGCAAGGAACGAGCTTGGAGGTCTCTAATTTCATCAAGATCAGCTTTCATTCTCGTCAAATACTTCACCTCGTCGAGTCGGTCTTTCAGCCGATTATTCAAAGCATGTAGGTTGGTTCGGATTCCATCAGTGTATTGTCTGATCTCATGTCGAATATTGGACATCATTAGACTCATCCAAACTACCTTGTTCGTATAACGAAGCTCCTCTTGCTGGCGGGCGTTCGAAATTGCAAGAGCTGCCTGCTCGGCAATAAACTTAAGAGTAATAGTTTCCGCATGCGTGAATTCATGCTCGCTACAATAGTGTAGGTAAAGCAGACCACCGACATATTTGCTTACCTCGAGAGGAAGACATATGCATGCTCTCGTTTGGGAGGCCTCGTGTTCGTGCGCCGCCCCGGCCCAGTCTTGAAAGCTATCTCCTGTGATTGCCTTCTTTTCTTGCAAGACACGGTAGCCCAATCCATTCTTGCAGGGCTTAATCTTCATGCGATACTTTTCGGCGTCAAGAAATCCCTGAGCGAGACACAACAGAGGCTCTTGTTTCACGCTCAGTTCCGGCATGTATGGATCCAGCAGCAATACGAGATGAGCTGCCCTTACATCAGTAACACGCCTTATGCTGTTAAAGATCACTGTAAAAATGTTGTTAATGTTGAGTTGAGGTCTGTTTATCTTGGAGCCAAGATTGCGTAATTCCTCCTGTAAAATCGCGTTCTGCACTACGATAGAAGCAAAGGACGCAACTCCCATCACCCGTTCTAAGTGCTGCCTCTTAAAAGCTGACTTTTTCTCCATATTGTCTAAGCAAAGAACTCCAATTGCTCTTCCCCAAGCTACCAACGGTACATAGAGCGAGGACTGAATCCCTGCGATCTGATGTTGGCCGACATTAACTCCGCGTTGATCTGTTTGCACATCGTCCACAACAAGCGGTTGCTGGTCCTGAAATACCAAACCCGCAAACCCCTCGCCTTTTTGAAGCCGTACTTCTCTTATTATCTCGTCGCTAAAGCCGTATTGAGCATTTATTACTAAGGCTTGCTCATCTTCATTCCAAAGGTAGATGGATCCTTTCTGTGCGGGCACTGCGGTGGATTTGATGACATTTTCCAAAGCCAATGGTAAATCAGGAGAGCCTGCAATAATCTTCAGTCTCGCAAAGTCGATAGCTTTTCCTGTTTCTCGTGCAATCGTGACCAAAGTTTCCCGATCCTGATTGTTGTAGCTAAGTTCTTCCGTCCTTGGACCTAATGAAAGAATGCCGATCATTTGATCCTCGACAAGAATTGGTATAAACAGGGCCGGACGTAGCCTTCTTAAAGTTTGGCGCTCGATAACGAAAGTTCCCTCCACCAAATCTTTCGCCCAGCTGCTAATCAAAGCTCCGGGATCAAACATTAGATGCTGTGTGTTTTGCATCTCGCGCACGAGGCTAGCATCTTTAGGGAGTCGCAGTTGGGCCATCTCGGCGCGAGTCATTTTGAGATTTGATAAGGACTGATAGGCCGAGCAAAAATAATCACCCGAAGTTCGTTCCTCCAGCAAAATCGCCGCATTATCGGCGATCCAAGTTGACTGAATTATTCTGCAAACACTTGAAGTAATTTCTTGAATGTCTAGCGTCTCACGTAAAGCCCGCCGGACTTCATCCACGGCGCTTTGATCTACTCGCATGATCGGGAGTTTTAACCTTGCGGTCTTTACTACGTTACGCAGTTGGGTAATCAAATCAGGCCACGCCTGTCGCAAATCATACGAGAGTTGCAGGGATCTGCGCTTTACGTGGGGCGCAATAACTTTGCTATCAAAAAGCTTGGAAAAACTCCAAATTGGAATCGTCAACAACGGGACAAAAAGGACGGTGCTCCAGATCAGCGGAACGTCGAGACGCGTTAGCAGCTTGGCGAGCAAATAACTCAGCACAACCGTTACGAGGAGATACCCAGCCGCGAAGGTCATATACGTTGCCGTATATTCAGCGGCACGGCGCATAGCAATATTGATCGGTATAAGCTGGCGGCGCGCTAGCGCGTAGATGAAAAACGCTGGCATAAACGGGAGAGTCCCGAACGCGAGAACGACTAGGAGATCCTGAGTCCAGAAAGGTACCTTAGACTGCCACGCAAGTGGCAAGAGAGGTAAAAGGAACATAAACAGCGCTCGAGTTGCGGTCAAACCAAAGCCGTAGAGAGCACCCTTTGCGATTACCCTCGCTCTCTGCACCATCCCTTGATTGGCCCGCTTAACTGACCAGACAATAGATGAGAGAATCGCTGGTACGTAAACAAGAATGACTCCATACCTTACCAGATATCCCGGGAAGCTAGAGCGTAGCGAGAATACGCGTTCGGGCGCAAAAGCAGCTAAGATTGATACAAGGATTGAGCCGCAAAAACCCAGGATAAAATAAGGGCCATACAGATAGATTCCCCGGTTTAAAAACCCAAATTTTTTGAGAAGAGGGGACTTTTCCGGAAATGTAAGGAGGAACTTGAAATATAGCGGAAATGCGAGGAGGGAAAGGGGCCGACCGAGGATCATAATCGCCTTCGCCCAAAGGGGAGCCGCAGCCAAGGTAAAGAGTGGTACTTCAGGAACAGTAAGCGCCAACGCAGTGGCCAGTAGAGAGATTCGTTTCTCACCTTGACCAAACAGAATCAGCAGAAAACCGGCAAAAATGAAAGTCGCCGGAACAACAGCGGTAGAGAGCAAAATCCCGATCGAGAAGAGCGCGGAAAAATTTGATGTTCTTAGAAGCAGATCAAGAGGCTCTCCGTTTCGGTTGACTTGCAAGCGGTATTCGGTACCCGGCTTAACTCGTTCGAAGAATCTATACGTCGAGAAGCCAGGCTCAACCGGACGATCGTTAACTGAGACGAGCTCGTCACCGTACTGCAGCACAGAGGCTGGATCCTCGCTATTTGTCTTAAGCACAATAGTGCGGTTGCCAGCATGTGCTTCAATCCATCCCGGATCACTAGAGGAATTAAACCAGACATGTGTCAGATGAAAATTGGTGAGTGCAAACCCGGCTGCTAGTACGAGTCCGATTAACATTGCGACCTGTCGCTTATTCATGAGGCTGCCTCTCGAAATCTAACTCCCCGTTTACACTCCTTCAGAGGGAATTCATGACCGGGGCCCTGTCAACCGTGAGCTTCGATACTCTGTAACATTAAGCTAGGATAGATTCTACAAGAACACGATAGTTCGACTTATTTATTTTAAGGAGTTTGATGTCTCCATTTTAGGGTGATCATCTAGCTACTGGCAATGAAAGCGCGGCGGCCGCGTGCCGAAAAGAATAGTGTGGCAGTAATCTGCTCCAAGCGATAAAGTGACCTGGCGTACTAGGTATTATTGCGTACGTCGGCAAAAAAGTTGTTCGCCCCGGGCGGGTCATTCATCTAATAAGGGCGGTTGTAACCCTCACCAAAATCGAGCTTTTTTCCACCTCCGGGCCGCCCCTTCAGGCAAACCTCCCCGTAAATAAAGGCATCCGAAATACCGGCTCAACCACTCTCCTGGGTTTCATTTGAAAACAACCGCACAAATCTGAAAGAATCACCGCATGAAGACCCCAAGGCTTTTAACATTGGTAGTGCTCGGGGCCATTTTTACAGTGGCCGGCACCACCCAGGCCCAATCGTCTCGGCCGCGGCGGGTTACTCCGCCGGAAACACTGCTGGGCCCCGAACCAAAGTCGCCGCCCGCGACCGACAAAAACGCGCCGCTGCTGGACGTGAAGCCGGCCAAGCCGGTGGGAAGCGCTCCCGTTTCATCCGACACCACGCACGCGTATCAACTCTTTCAGCAGAAGCAGTACGCGGCCGCCGCTGAAGAAGCAAAACAGATCGCGGCCGCGGATCCGACTAATGCAGAAGCTTGGAAGCTGGCCGGATTTTCCGAGTTCTACTTAAAGAAGTACGCCGAGGCTGCCGATGATTTGCAGAAGGCGCTCGATCTGCAGCGTGCTGCGAAGCAGGAAGATTCGCATACCGTCGATGCCCTGGCTGAGAGTTCAGTGCTGGCAGAGCGGTTTGAGCAGGCCTTGCCGTTGCTCGTAATCATTACCGGCCGGCGCGGGGCAAGTGCCGATGCGCGGTTTCTCTATTATCGCGGCCTGGCAGAATTCAAAACCGGCAAGGCAGCCGAGGCCGAGCGTTCGTTCAATGCCGCGGTCAAAGCCAATCCCAAGGATGCGGCCTCGCTGCTGTACCTGGGCCAGATAGCTTTGAGCCGCAACGATCTCGACACGGCAATTTCGACGTTGAACCGCGCGACCTTAAATGATCCACGGCTGGCCTCGGCGTGGTATCTGCTGACTTCGGCATATTTGCGCCGCGCTGTCTCGGCGACTGACGAAGCCAAAGCGAACGCGGACTATCTGGGTGCAGTGCGCGCCGGTGAGACCCTGAGCCGTTTGCGCTCAGACGAAGAATCTCTGGGACTGTATGCGCGCGCGCTGTTCGGCGCTAAGCAGTATCCGCGGGCGGCCCTGGCTTTGGAACGGGCGGCGGCAAATCAGAACGCCAGCGCGACAACCCTCTACCTTTACGGTCTGGCGAATTCGCGCGCCAACAATTTTCCGAAAGCAATTGCAGCCCTGGAACGGGCCGTGGCGAAAGCACCCGCGGATTTGAACGCCTATCGCGAGCTGGGTTACGACTATGAAAAGACCAAGCAGTACGCCAAGGCGTTTGCTCTTTATCAGAAAGCGCTTGAGACAGCTCCGGCCGACGCCGATTTCAAGGAAGCTCTGGAACGAGTTCGTCCCTTTGCAAATCAATAGCGTTCGACTAGCATCTTCGCTATGAAACGGTTGTTTACAATGCGAGTTGCGTCGAGGGTCACAGCAGTTCTCTTTGTCTGTGTCTTAGGGGTAAGTTTTGCCGGCGCTGTTCAGGGCGCCTCGTGGCAGGGGATTGAGCCGCTGAAGTCGCGCCGCGCCGACGTTGAGAGAGCCCTGGGACGGCCCCTCAGCGAGGCCGCTGACGGGGCACTGCGGTTCAATGTGATTGGTGGTTCGGTCCAGATCAGTTTCGTAGACGGGAAGTTTGTAGTTGCGAAAAAGCTGAGACCAGAACTGGAGGGAACCGTGCTGCAGATCATCTTGCAGCATGAACGTTCATCGGACACGCCTGAGTCAATGAAGCTCCTGAAAAAAAGCGCCTTTGTGCGCGAGGATAAGCAGAATATTTCTATTTTCCGCAATCCAAAGGACGGGATTGTCTATACCTTTATCGATAGCAAGTTGAAAACCACCCGATATACTTTCGCGGACGGCCAGCTGCCGCGGGCGCGGCGCTGAAACCAGCGCAGGTTTGTCTCAGACTGAGAGAACTCCCCAAAATATCTAACTCGCAGAAATGAAATGGAGATTTACCGAATGTCAGGAAGATTCAAACTAATACTCACTTTGGCCCTACTGACGGGCTTAGCGGGTGTCGCCGTCGGACAACGCCCCCGTTCGATGAGCCAGGAGGCGGACAATTCGCCCAAGCCGACCTCGCCGGCGCCGCCGCCCGCGCCGCAGAGCGTCAAAGCAAAATATGAGGGTGGTGTTTTTGGTTACAACAAGAAGAAGACCGGCACGCTCAACTTTGATGATACCAACCAGCGGTTAGTGTTTCGGGATGACAAGCAAAAAGAACTCTTCTTTATTCCCTACAAGGCCGTCACCGGAGCCTTTGCCGACACCCAATCAGTCCAGCCGGCGGCTGCGACCGTGATCAGCCACGTACCTTTGTATGGCATTCCAGCTGGTTTTGTGAAAACCAAAGTCCGTTACCTGGCAGTTCAATACAACGATCCGGACAGCAACGTCTCTGGCGCTACCAGTTTCCGGCTGGAGAACAGAGACATACTTGCTTCGGTCCTGAATAGTCTGGCTGCCAAAGCGGGTCTCACGCCGCGCGGCGAAGTGTTCGTTCGCAAGAACCCATAGTGCCAAAAACCGAAATTGGGGCAGGGTCGGAGGCCGGTAACTGCCTTTTCCGACCCCTGCTCCCTGATCCCTGGCCCCGTCTTCTGCTATGTCCGCAGTAGCCAATGTGGAACGAAAGATTCGCCGGGTCGAGGGTTTCGCGGTGCGCATCCTGCATCTCCACGGAGCAGATGTGCGCGGAGATCGAACCGGACTGCCACAGTATTCCTTTCGGCACGCAGCCGCCGACGACTTTACGGTCGAACACTGGAAGGAAACCAGATTTCGTCCTTCTTTTGCCGGATTCGAAGTGGATGTGCTGGATGGCCGCGGGCGCTCAGTGCAGGGGAATACTAAGTTGAGTACGGTCAGAGCGAGTTACTGAAGACTTGCAAGAAGGGATCGGGCTTGCACAAAAACTCTTTTAGACGAGACGATCCTGTCTCATTCACGCCTGGCTTTAGCCAGGTGAACAGCGCCAAGCTAAATCTGGAAACCGTTTAAAACGGTTTCCTCCTTCCTGAGATTCCCGATCACCCGGCTAAAGCCGGGTGTGAATGAGAATCTCGTCCAAAACTGGATCGCAGACCTTCTGTCCGCGTTTACTTCTCAATCGTAAAGTTTGCCGACTGTACCAATGACTGTCCCGTGACGCGATCGCGCACGCGGACCTCCACGGTGAATTCACCAGGAGCAAGATTGCGCGTGTCCAGCAGGCGAGCCAGCGTCAGACGCTCGCCCGCCGTAGCGTTGCCGCGCCAGTCCTCAGCCTGTCTGAATACCTCCTGGCCGTCTTTCAGCAGCACATAGTCGACGTCGACCGAGGGGCGGAGTGTCGTTTGGTCCACACCGGCGTTGTAAACCTGCATGTAGATGCCCACCGGCGAGCCGCGGCGATAAGTCCCGGTTAGATTCGGTATTACTTTCGTGTCTCCGATGATGAATTGTCGCGAGGTGGGAATGTCAGAGACCTGCTGGAGCACCGACGCCAACACCAGTGAAGATGAAACCAGGTCTTTGCCGAATGTAGGCACATTGAACCCTTCACGCCGCAACGATGCCGCGCCGGTTTCGGTATCGCGCACCAGCAGATCAATTCGGTACCTGCCCGGAGGCAGAGTCACCGCCTTCTGATAAGCGGATTTGCGGCCTTTCAGATCCAACAGTTCCGATGGTGTAGCCGTGGTCACGACCGCGTCCTCAAAGAAACCGATGCGGCGGCCGGCGACGCTGGTGATGCGGCCTGAGATATTTACCCGCGCGGTTTGCAAGCCGCCTACATCGCGAAACACCAGATCCTGATTGTCTGTTTGCACGGTGAACGCCACGATGACCCGATCATCCGACTGCTTGAAGTAACTGATGTGAATCGCAGTGGTCAGCGAATCAGTGTCGACCACTGGTCTGTCCGTAGTCGTACTGCCGAAAGGATCACGTCCGGCGGGAGGCGCCTCACTAAGGAATTTAATCCTTTCCATCCAGTCAAACTGTGAGTCCTTGGCGCGGGACGAAAATGGATTGCCGTAACCGTTGGCGGCGAGCAAACGCTCGCCCTGGCTGATTCCGTCCGTCGTGGGTCCGGCGCCGGGAACATTGATTAGCGCTTCCTTTTCGAACGGATTGCGGGCAATGCGATATTCGCCGGTGCCGGTGGGATCGACGAATTCGATATCCACATCCGGATGACCGGGCAGGTGGCGATACCACCAACGTTCAAAAGGATAAGTTGAAGTCGAACCGCCGCCTTCGTAAGACTCGCGGTTGTACGCGCCGCCGGACGGGTGCGACTCAATCTCGTCTGGCTTGCCGTACTTAAGATAGATCCGGCCGCGATCTGTCTTTACTCCGGGAACGCCCGAAGTAAAGTGCTCGTTCACATAAGCGACTCGCTCGTAATAGGCTTCGCGGTATTCGTTGGCTTCGGTGTCCGGATCGAGATCCCGGCCATTCCAAAAAATGTAGATAAACTGCTCGCGCTCTTCATCGGACCGCAGTTTCTTCCAGGCAGCTAATTCCTCCGGCCGGATGATCGGCTCGACGTCTTGCAGCCACTCCTTGAAAGCTTTGGCCGGTTCGTTGCGAACTTTGCGCGGTTTGTTCTGAGGATCAACGCCCGAAACAGGCTGAGCCAAAGCCTGCGGAACATAGAGCAGCACAATTAGAACCAGGAAGCGAAACCGCAAAAGAGTAGACATGGAGGGATCTCCTTTTTGGAGAAAAACGCTGGCCGGTGATGAATGAATTTGGGGAGAGCAAACAAAACCGGCTCCCGAGTTCTGAAGCATCGAGAGCCGGTTGGAAACTACTGCGGCAGCAGGGTGAACTTCGCGGTTTGCACCAGCGATTGTCCGCTGACCCGATCACGCACGCGAACTTCAACGGTGTAATCGCCCGGATTCAAAGGCCGCGAGTCCAGCAAGCGAGCCAGCGTCAGCCGCTGCCCTGAGTCGCTGTTGCCGCGCCAATCCTCAGCCTGCTTGAATATTTCCTTGCCGTCCTTCATCAGGACGTAATCGACGTCGACGGAAGGCCGCAGCGTGGTCTGATCGATACCGGCATTGTAAATCTGCATGTAAATACCGATCGGCGAGCCGCGATGATAGGTCCCCGAAACATTGGGAATGACCTTAACGTTGCCGATGGTGAACATGCCCACTGCCGGTTGATCGCCGAGGCCTTCGAGTCTTGAAGCCAGGATCAGCGTCGAAGTCGAAAGCTTGGCGGGATCGTATTTCGGCACTTCGAACCCGATGTGACGCACGCCGGTAGCGCCCGAGGCGATGTCGCGGACGATCACGTCAACCCGATACCTGCCCGGTTGCAGGGCTACGGCTTTCTGATAGGCCGACTTGCGCTCTTTCGCTTCGGTCAATTCCTGGGTAGTCGCCCGCGTGATCACCGGATCTTCAAAGATCCCGGCGCGACGACCGGAAACGTGCGTAATCTTGCCAAAAATATTAAGTTGCGCCTGTTGCAGACCGCCGCTGTCCGTGAACACCAGATTGTGGTTTTCAGTCTGAATGGTGAAAGCCGTGATCACGCGCTCGTCCGATTGACGGAAGAAATCCACCCGGACATCAAAGTTGAGCGGGTTGTCTTCGATGACCGGAGTATTCACGGCCGAAGCCAGGTCGTTGAATTTGATTTGCGGCGGCCGGTTCAAATCGACGATCGTTTGCAGACGCGAGAACGGACTGTCCTGTTCGCGCGTGTAGTTCTGCATGCCATAGCCGCCCAGGTTTGAAATGCGTTGGCCCTTATCCGACAAGCCCATCTGTTCGGCTAAGGTCAGGCCGGCGCCCGGAACCGTCAACATCGCGTCTTTTTCGTCCGGGTTGCGCGCTATCCGGTATTCGCCGCTGCCGGTAGGATCGACGAACTCAATCTCGACTCCAGAGCCCACGCCGGGTAGATAACGATAGAACCAGCGCTCGAAAGGATAAGTCGTCGTGGAACCGCCACCTTCGTAGGATTCCCGATTGTAGCCGCCGCCCGAAGGGTGCGACTCGATTTCGTCGGGCTTGCCCCAGGTGATGTAAATCCGGCCGCGGTCCGACTTCCAACCGGGAATACCCGAAGCGAAATGCTCGTTGGCATAGGCGATGCGCTCGTAGTATTCCTCGCGATATTCGTTATCATCCGTATCGGGATCGGGATCGCGCCGGCGCCAGAATTCCTCGATGAAGCGCTCGCGCTCATCGTCGGTCTCGAGCTTCTTGAAAGCTTTCCGCTCTTCGTCGGTGATGATGTAGGCGACGTCCTTGTCCAGCCAGTCCTTGTAGGCTTTTTTCAGTTCAGGCTTAACATTGCGCGACTTCTCGGACGGGTCCTGGCGCTGGTCGTTTTTGCTCTTTTGAGCCAGGGCCGAAGGCGCGGCGAAGGTCAGGGCTAAAAGAGCGAGGGCCAAGCGGCCTGATCTGCGGTATTGCATAACGAATTTACTCCTACGAAAGCTGGAAAAAGTTCAAAGGGTTGCGCACTCGTTTCGGACTAAACAGTTGCGCAGAGTCGGAATCGAATACCGAATTCTAGATTTGCCACGAGCCAGAGTCAAGATGCGGCTAAAAGCATTGAAAGTTGCCTAAAACTCGCGGAAACAAATCACCCTCAAGTCTAAGTGGCGTGGCGCTTTCGCCCGCAAATCCAGGCGACCACGATCGAAATCAAATACAGGACAAACATGGGCGCCGCGAACAGCAGCATATTAGGGACGTCGTTAGTCGGCGAGAGCACGGCCGCCACGATCAGAATAACTACGACCGCAATCCGCCAAATCCGCAGCATCCACCCGGCTGTTACCAGACCGATGCGCGCCAGAACATAGGTAATGGCTGGCATTTGCGCAACCAAGCCCATTCCCAGCATCAGCAGAATGATGAAGTCGAAATAGTCGTCAGCCTTCAGCAGCAGGCGAAAGTCCTGGCCCAGGCCTAGGAGATACTTCGCCGCCCGAGGAAAGATCAGGTAGTACGCAGTCGCCGCACCCAACACGAAGAAAATGGTTGAGAGGCCGATAAAAGGCGTCACATATTTTCGCTCGTGCGGATACAGCCCGGGCGAGACAAACGCCCAAATCTGCCACAACAGGAACGGCACGGAAACAGCCAGAGCCGCATATAGAGAGACCTTGACGTAGAGGGCGAAAGCCCCACCCGGCGTGTCCACCACCAGCTTTTCGTTTACATCGGGCAGCTTGTCGTAGCCGGTGTTGAGGTCGATGGGTAGCCTGACGTCTTTCGGCACCACTTCGTTTCCGGCCGTGAGCTGCTCGTCGGTGAACAACCCCGCCCGTCCCTGGTTGTCGAAATCGACGCGAGCCATAACTGAAGTGCCAGCGGGGATCGTGACTGGTCCCAGTCGGGTAAGTTCGGGAAAGACGAAACGAAGCCGGTCATTCGGCTTCAGCGAATTCAGCGCCACGGTCGAGAGCTGGCCGTTCTGCCCGTCAATGGTTACGCGCCGCAGTTGCTGCGCTTCAGCCAGGGCCCGCTGCACCGGACGCGCCAGAAAGTTATAAATCCGATCCGAAACGAACCAGCCCAAGAAGGCTGCGACGAGGACGAAAGCCATGCTGCGAATCAGGCGCCCGCGGAGCTCGTCAAGGTGCTCAAGAAACGACATCTGTCCGCCAACATCTTCTTCGGAGTCGCCCTTTCTCTTGCGGGATTTTCCTGATCTTAGGAGGGGCATCGCGGTCGTTAACACGGACCTCTGTCCGTGCTGTCACTCTTCTATAGCCAATCGTGTTTGCTGTTGGATGGTTCGGGAGCTGGGTCATCCGTTTGCGGTTCGCGCGGTTGCACCAGGGATGGATCAACCGGGGTGATTGACGGGACCACCGGTGAAGTGGCCGCCGCAGAATCGGTTTCGCGAGCCCCGGCTTCGCGGGCGGTGCGAATTCGTTCAGTCGCCTTATCGAGAAATGAGTTTTCCGGCTCGGCGCCTTTTTCAAAGTTTTCGAGATTGACCTCACGGGACCAGGTGCGCTTGAAATCGTCGGAAGCCCGGCGAAACTCTGACAGGCCCTTACCCAGCTGCCGGCTGAGCTGCGGCAGACGCCGCGGCCCAAAGAAAATCAGGGCGGCGCCCAGAATCACCAGCAGTTCGGTAGTTCCCACTGAATCGAGAATGAATAGATACATGACCGTGTGTCAGATCACTGAGTCGCTGCTATTTTGAGACTGTGCCTGGCGATTGGATTGTAACGCGGAGAGCAACGGCGCGTACAGAACCGCGTGACGGCTCCTTCTTGACAGCCCGGGGCGTCTCCCGCAATCTACCGTTTCCTGACGAATCAAATGCGAATCGTTTCATTATTGCCGTCCACAACTGAGATTGTGTGCGCCCTCGGCCTGGAAGAGGCGTTGGTCGGCATCACGCACGAGTGCGACTATCCCGCTTCAGTCACCGGCAAACCCCGGCTCACGGCCAGCCGCATTTCGCATGAGACGATGACCAGCAGCGAGATCGATCATGCCGTGCGCTCGCAGTTGGCCAACCTGGATGGGCACGGATCGATTTACGATCTGGATGAAGCCAAGCTCCGTGAGTTGAATCCCGATCTGATCCTGACTCAGGAGCTTTGCGATGTTTGCGCGGTCAGCTACAAAACCGTGCAACGCGCCGCGCGCATGTTCGACGGCGAGGTGCGCGTTGTTTCGCTCGAGCCCAACACGATCAGCGATATCTTTGACAACATCCGCATGGTTGGCGAGTTTGCCGGACGCCAGAGCGAGGCTGATGAACTGGTGACCGGCTTGCAAGCCCGACTCGATCGCGTCCGGCGTGCAACGGAACAAATCGATCGGCGGCCGCGAACTTTAATGCTCGAATGGTTGGAACCTCCGTTTGCTCCCGGTCACTGGGTCCCTGAGCAGGTCGAAATTGCCGGTGGCGATCCCGCGTTTGGTAAAGCCGGCCAACGCAGCGTGACCACTACGGCCGAAGAGATTCGAGCTTACGCGCCGGAAGTCATCGTGCTGATTCCGTGCGGCTACTACCAGGCAGACATTCTCCGGCAACTCCCGCGCTCGCGCATGCCCGCAGGCTGGAACGATCTGCCGGCGGTGAAAAATGGAGAAGTCTGGGCCACGGATGCGACTTCCTATTTCAGCCGGCCCGGACCACGCGTAGTCGAAGGCGTGGAAATTCTGGCGCGGATTTTCCATCCCGAAGTTTTCGGATCACCTGAAGAATCCCAAGCGGTAAGGGTGTGACATAGCTGTTCAGGTCGACTTCCAGGTAGGCCTATAGATCATTGGTTCGTGTTGCTTCGTGAGATTTCGTGTAATTTAGTGGATCGTGTGCTTAGGATTCGGAGCCAGACGATCCACGAAATCACACGAAGCTACAAGAACACGAAATAAGGGTTTTTGTGCAAAGTTCTCTAGCTATAAATATTGCGCTCCATGAACTCCCTGCCACCAAACTCTCTCGAAAGCTTCGCGCGTATAGCCGAAGCCGTGGCTGCTACTACCAAGAAACTCCAAAAGGCCGCGCTCCTCGGAGAATATTTCGCCGCGCTAAACGACCAAGATCTCACCCGGGCGGCGCGTTACTTTGCCGGACAGCAATTTGCGATGAACGATGCGCGCACCACCAATGTGGGCGGCAGCATTCTGAGCGAAGCGCTCTGCGCGGCGACTAATCTCAGCCCGGATAGTCTGGGGCCGCGTTACGCGCGTTGGGGTGACGGCGGAGATGTCGCTTTTGAAATGTTCTGTGAAGCGCGGCCTGACAATCCGCCGAGCCTGACTCTGCACGAGACGGAAACCCTGCTGGCCGCCCTTAGCAACACCCGTGGCAAAAAGGCCAAGACGGAAGTCCTGACGAAGGTGCTAAGCAAGGCAACTCCCCTGGAAGCCAAATATCTGGTCAAGTTGATTTCCGGGGATCTGCGCATCGGATTACGTGAAGGGCTGGTTGAGGATGCAATCTCACGTGTCTTCAAACAGCCGCTGGCCGACGTTTCGCTGGCGAACATGCTGCGTGGCGATATTGGCGAAGCGGCCGTGCGCGCTCGCGCCGGGGGTTTGCAGGATGTCGAGATGCGGCTGTTTCATCCGTTGAAGTTCATGCTGGCCACGCCGGCTTCGGACCTTGCCGACATCACGCGCACCATGCCCGGTGAATTTTTTGTCGAAGACAAGTTCGACGGCATTCGCGCCCAGGCGCATGTCCAGGACCAACGAGTCGCGATCTATTCACGAACTCTGGACGAAATTTCGCAGCGCTTCCCCGAGTTGCAAGCGCCGTTGGCGAAACTTCCGACCGACGTAATCCTCGACGGCGAAATCCTCGGCGCCAGAGGCGAAGAGATTCTCCCGTTCAGCGACTTGCAGAAGCGTCTGGGAAGAAAGTCCGTCAGCGAAGATTTGCTCAAGTCGACTCCGGTGGTGTTTGTCGCGTGGGATCTTTTGTACGCCACCGGTCGAGTGATGATCAATGATCCGCTCGAGGTGCGACGCGCGAAACTCGAGGAACTAGTCAAAACCGCCGGCGGAAACTTTGGCACGCTGCGACTGTCGCAGGCAAAACGATTCAGCGACGCAGCCGCGCTCGATGATGAATTCGATGCCGCTCGCGCCCGCGGCAACGAAGGCTTGATGATCAAGGCCCCTTCGTCTTTATACAAACCGGGCCGTCGTGGCCGCGAGTGGCTGAAACTTAAGAAAGCGCTGGCCACTCTCGATGTCGTAGTCACGACGGTTGAACTCGGGCATGGTAAGCGGCGCAACGTGCTTTCGGACTACACCTTTGCCGTGCGGCGCTCGGAAACAGATGGCGAGCTTTTGAACATTGGCAAGGCGTACTCGGGACTAACTGACGTGGAAATCGCCGAGATGACCGAATGGTTTCGCGCCCACACAATTCAGGAGTTTGCTCACGGCCGGGTGCGCGTAGTCGAGCCGAAGATTGTTTTGGAAGTAACTTTTGACCGGGTGCAGCCATCAAAACGCCACAAAGGTGGCTATGCCCTGCGATTTCCGCGCATTGTGCGCCTCCGTCCGGACAAAAAGGTCGATGAGATCGATACGCTCGAGGCGGTGCGGAAACTCGCTGGAGACAAGTAGGTCTTAAGAGTCCAGATGAATCTAGCGCGCAACAACAAGAAACACGTCCCACGCCCAGCGGCCAAGCTGCGCATTGTGCGTATCTTTGACCTTCGCGCGATACCGAAAGTGATTGCCGTACTGATCAGTCCGCTTCGATGTCTTGTAGTCTAGGTCGATCCTCTTGAGGCCGAGGTCGGGTAATCCATGCAAGTCACCAGGTTCTGATACTCCGTTATGGTTGGTGTCTTCCCACAGGAGCAAGCTTGAAAAAATCGAATCTCTTCGATCGATTATTCCGTCGCTGTTGCCACCGTTTACCGGCTTGTCGTATTCAACTAGGGCGCGAAAGCCGTTCTTGATTTCGCCGTTTGACGCTGGCGGCTGTGGCGCCGCGCTCCCGAACAATTCGGTCCCATCGTCAATCGTGCCGTTACCATTTCGATCAAGAACAAGCCAGGCGTCATCGGAATTCGCTGAGGTCCATCCCGTCCGGATCATTTCACCGTCGCCAAAGCCGTCGAAGTAAATGCCGCCGGCAGCATCTGTCAGATTAAAACCATTACCCAGCACGTCTATGAGAATTGGTGTCCAGCAAAAACCGTTGTGACAAAGCTGGCCGCCTTGAAGATAGCACCAGTAGCATTCCTCGCTGGCGCAGCCACCATGAGGGGCGCCGGGATCGGGTATACATGGATAACACGTGCCGCTGATCTCACCGCAGAGGTATCCGACGCAGCAGGAATACTCATGAATACATGCATAGTATTCCGTACCACACTCTGGCGGCGTCGGGGTTGGTGTGGGCGTTGGTGGTGGGGGGTAAGCGTCCCCACCGCTAATCGCGTCATTGTCGCAAGGCGTAATCACCGAGTCGCTACCGTCAAAACTAATATTCATTATTGTGCTTCCAGGCGGACAGTTCGGCGCATTGTCAATCCCAAGACCGTGGCCTGCTTCATGTCTAGCTAATGATCTAATCAGGGCTGGTAGAAAGTTGGCGGTACCGCTACGGATGTTTTTGTGAAAAACCATCAACGCCCAGACCGCAGGGCCACTTGGAGACGAGCCACTGTGCATTTCGATTGACGCAGCTTCTGTCTCACTGAAGTTGTCATCATAACTCACAACAATAGTGTTAGCGGCGCCTGGTGGAGGTAGAGAGGAATTGAGGTGAACAACAAAATCTACTCCGGAAGTATTATTCTCGTCATCCCAGTCTTCAAGACCCACTTTTATGTTTTCTTTTTCGTTATCCGTAAATCCTGTGGTGTTATCGAAATAAACGTTTACCGTCGCTCCCTGAGGAAACCTTGGCACTTGTGGCGGTAACAGAGGAGGAGTGCAGCAGGGAACTTCGTCATAAGCTTTCCCCACGATCGGCTCGATGACCACCTTTGCCAGTCCAGCTGATAAGCAAACGGTCGCAAAGAAGGTCAGCATGAGAACGTATCGTTGTTTCACTTCATTGTTGGATTGACATCTTAGGGCGTTGTTCTCAAAGCAGTCTCCAAATCCTTCATGAAGGATTCTTTGCTAGTCCCTTTATACGCAAGAATGGGATGTCCAGGCGCTGGCTTATCAAGAGGGAAGACTCGGTTTCCGCGCAATTCGTATGCGGTTAGAATGAATAATTCGGTTTTATATTGACCGCCCTTGGGGAACTCATGGGTTAGGAAGAGAACGTATTTTCCTCCGACTCGCGGCATATCTTGATGGTTAACGACGGAGCTTACGATCTTTCCCGACAAAACACGTACACGCCCACCCAGACGTTCTACCGTGATTGAATCGCCAACCCTAAGATTTGAGTCGCTCTTGAATACTTCATTAAGGCGAACAACGAACTCTGAATAAACTTGTGTAAGGTCCTCGGAAAGATATGCTTGAGCGTCAACTATTTCGCCAAGTACTATGGCTGAACTCTTAGTTAACGGTAACGCCGGTAACCCAACGTCCCAGTCGAGAATGGCATATATTTGGTCAGACGATTCGGTTATTGGCGCGGAGTGCCTGTTATTATATTTTTTGCTCTTAGCTTCTCTTTTAACCTGTTCGCTTGGGGTTGCTTGCCTTTGAGCGGCATAATCAAAGATAGGAAAATTACTGACGTCAATGGTTTCTGCAGTCTGGCGTCCCTGCTGCCAGCGAATAGTTTGTTCCCGGGACTGAAACGCCCAAGCCGTGGTTAGGGTAGCAACAGAAAAGAGCAGGAGCAGAAAGAGCAATGCTTTTGTGGTCATACGAATTACATTTTCTAGGCTTGCACTCTATCGGACATTACGTTGAGGCCGACTGGGGAGACTTCAATAGTCGCAAGTATATTTCAACGGAATCTGGTGTCAAGCAATAGGGCGCTTTCTCGCAGCCAACGCAGTCCTGTTCATACCGACGATTTGTGAGGAGTCGCAATAGAATGGCACGGTCCTGAACAGCAGAACCTCGACGGCTCGGTTCGGATGCCATGTCCGCGAATTGTGCTCTGTCCCGCCATCCAATATCATCCGCTATTGCATCTGATTGCTCGCAGTTCCAATGAATCTCAATGACTAAGACCACATTAATCCTGCTAATTTCAATGTTTGGCCTGATATCGGCGGTGGCCCAAACGCCCAGGCGCTCTACGTCTCGGCCGGCGCCGAAACCTACGCCCCCCGCAACTTCAGCTCCCAAGACAAACGCGGCAGCGGCCCAGCCTTCGGCGGCACAACCAACCGCCCCTGCGGTCGCGACGCTCGCCGTCGTCAACGACGTCACGATTACTGAAGACCAGGTTCGAGAGCAGGTTAGCTCGATCGTGCTCAGCGATCCGGATCCATACCTGCGCGACTATTTCGAAAATCGGGACAAAGCGATTAAGGAAGCGCGGCAAAGAGCTTTAGAAGCGCGCGTCAATTCGCTGCTGGCCGCGGCGGAAGCAAAAAAACGCGGCCTGACCTCTGAGGAACTAATCAAACGTGAAGTCGACAGCAAAGCCGCCGCGCCTTCGGAAGCTGAAATCCGCGCAGTCTTTGACGCCAATCGCGCTCAGCTCGGTAACGCAGACCTCGAGAGTGTGCGACCCCAGCTGGTCACTTATCTGAAGGCGCAACGCAGCGAAGAACTTTACCGGGCGCTTTTGAACCGGCTAAGAATGACGAACGCAGTCCAGAAGGGCGCGGACGTAAACGCGCCGAACCTCGCGCCGGGAACGGTGCTGGCATCGGTGAATGGCCAACCGGTCCGGATTGAAACGATCGATGAGCGAATGAGATCGTATGTCTACAAACTCGACATGCGGATCTTTGCGGTGCGCAAGAAAACTCTCGACCGTCGCATCAACGATCTGCTGATAATTGCGGAATCAACCAAGCGCAAGGTCGGTCCCGAAGAGATCGTACGCACGGAAATCACAGAACGAATCAAGACGCCTACCGAAGCCGAGATCGCGAAGTTCTATGCCGAGAACAAGGAACGCATCAATGGCGACCTGACCTCAACACGCGCGAGCATTTCGACTTATCTTGAACAGCAACAGCAGGAAAAGCTCGAGAAAGAATTAGCGGATCGGCTGCGAGCAGGGGCGAAATTGCAGGTGCTGCTCAAAGAGCCTGACCCGCCGGCAATGACGGTCGCGATCGCTGACGGCGCGGTGCGGGGCGATGCCAACGCGGCCGTGACGGTAGTTGAGTTCACCGACTTTCAATGTTCGGCCTGCGGTGCGATGTACCCCGTGATCGAAGAGGTCTTGAAGTCTTACGGCAATCGGGTGCGATTTGTCGTGCGCAACTTTCCTCTGACTCGAGTGCACGAGAATGCCATGCGCGCCGCCCAGGCAGCGGAAGCAGCGAAAGCCCAGGGCAAATTCTGGGAATACATCGACCTGCTCTTCCACAACCAGAAAGCGTTGGATGACGAATCGTTGAAAAAATACGCGACGCAGGTCGGTCTGGACCGCAAACGTTTCGACGCGGAGTTTGACAGCGCGAAATATGACGCCGTCATTCGCCGGGACATGGAGGAAGGTGAAGTCTATGGCGTCGAAGCCACGCCGACGATTTTCATCAACGGCGTAATGCTGACTGAGTTCAGCGGCGAGGGTTTGCGCACGGCAATCGAGAAGGGGTTTGCGCGCGCCGGAAAGCGCTAGGATATTACCCCGACCGTATTAGCGAGCCAGTGATTTAGAAGGCGTAGTTCGTTACTCAAGGCAACGGATAACCTTCCAATTAGAACTAAGTAGTCGCTTGCTGCCGCCGGCGGCTCCATCCCAATTGGTTTTCCAGAGGGCGCCGCCACACAAACCCATGAGACGACCCAGCGCTTATGCCGGCCAAATCCTTCTCTTACTGACGACGGTTTGCCTTCCAGTCCTGGCGCAAAACCCTCCACCGAAGCCGAATCAACCGGACGATGTGATCCGCGTCAACACTGAACTGATCCAGACCGGTGTAGTAGTCCAGGACAAACAGGGCCGTTTCGTTGAGGGGTTGCAACGAGAACAGTTTGAGTTAAGCGTTGAAGGTAAGCCCCAACCCATCTCGTTCTTTGAGCAAGTGAAGGCCGGCAGCGCCAGAGAACGCGCCGGGTTTTCATCTCTTAATGGCGCGGCGTCCCAGCCATCCGAGGAACCCTCGTCGGTGAATGAAAATCGCGGACGCACGATTATTTTCTTTATTGACGATCTACATCTTTCTTTAGACAGTCTCGGGCGGACCCGCCAGACCCTCGCGCGGTTCATCGATAACGAGATGAACGACAACGATCGCGTGGCCATCGCGTCGACCAGCGGTGACATCGGCTTTCTTCAGCAGTTCACTGATAACAAATCGGTCCTGCGCGGAGCGGCGGCCAGGTTAACGCACCATCCTTATAAGGTGCGGGACATGACTGATGTGACCACGCCTATGACCGAATACATGGCCCTCACGATTGAACGTAAGGATGATCCGGGAATACTTGAGTTCTATATCGATGAATGTTTGAAAGCGGCTTTTCCTTTGAGATACACGCGGCAGGCGTGTGAAGTACAGGTAAAGAGCCGGGCGCGCCTGATCCTCTTACAGGCTGCTTCGGTAATCTTAAACACCTACGAATCACTGGAAAGCCTGATGCGTTCCTCGGCTTTGTTGCCGGGACGCAAGCTTGTCTTTTTCATCTCTGACGGGTTTTTGTTGGACACTGGGCCACGCAACTCTGATCCGCGCGGGCAACTACGTCAAATCACAGACGCCGCCCTGCGGGCCGGCGTGGTGATCTACACCATTGATGCGCGTGGGTTGTTTTCAGGGCAACTTGATGCCACCAACAACGTCCCGTTTGATCTGCAGAATCGTTTGGAAAGCGCCTCCCTGCGAGAAAGCTCGAGCGCGCAGGACGCGCTCAACGCCCTTGCCGGGGACACCGGAGGGCGCGCTTTACGTAATCAGAATTACTTTGATCGTTGGGTGAATAAGGTTCTCGATGAAACGTCAAATTATTACCTGCTCGCCTGGCGTCCCAATAACGAAGCCCAGACCGGCAGCGAGTTTAAGAACATTTCGGCGCGGGTCGTCGGCCATCCTGAATTTACGGTCCGGCTTCCGCGCGGTTTTCTCAGAACCAGCTCAACGCCGGCGAAGTCGCCGGTGATAGCTGAAGTTCCGGCCCAACCTCATCGGGAATTGCAGGATGCCCTCACGTCGCTGCATCCCAAACAGCAAATTCCGCTGGCTCTCTCAGCAGTCTATTTGGATACGCCTGACCATGGCCCCGTGCTGACGGCTTCGATTCAGGTCGCGAATGACGCCTTGTCCTACGAAGGAGAAGCCGGGAAACAAGTCGCGGCAGTGGATCTGGTCGGGGTAGTTGTTAATGACCGAGGTAAGCCGGCTAACACTTTTCAGACTCGCCTGACCATCAATTCCCTCGGCGCTAACAGCAAAGCGCAGAGTGAATCTGCCACCATCTATAATTATCGAGTGCCGCTAAAACCCGGTTTGTACCAGGTGCGGATTGCGTCGCGCGACAGCAAAAGCGGACAGGTGGGCAGTGCCCAACAGTGGATTGAGATCCCGGACCTCGCGTTACATCGGTTGAGCTTGAGCAGCTTGCTGCTGGGTTTACAAAATGTCGAGAGAGCGGAAGCGAAGGCTGGTGCGGATGGAAGTCAGCAGGTTCAGTTCAGCACCGACCACCGTTTTGCTCGAAACTCGCGGCTACGCTTTATCACCTTTATCTATAACGCGGCTCTGAGTCAGGGCGGGAAACCACGCCCCAATCTCTGGCTGCAAGCCCGGATTCTACGGGCCGGCCAAATCGTAAAGAGCACGCCGGTGCAAAGCGTAGCTATCGAGTCGCAGGATCTGACACGAATTCCTTTCGGCGGTGAAATTGGGCTCGACTCAATTCCCTCAGGGCAATACATTCTCGAAATAACCGTAGATGATCAGGTCGCCCACGCGAAAATCTCGCAACAAACCAGACTGACAGTTGAATGACCGCATGTTTACCAGGCAACAAAATCTCATAGTTCTTCGAGTTCTTGTGTTGACAGTGTTCTGTTACTGCGTTCAGCCATTCTCTGCCAGCGCCCAGACGCAAACCCCGAAACAGGAACAGTCCGAGGATGTGATCAAAATCACCACCGAACTGGTGCAAACCGACGTGATGGTTTTTGATCGGCGCGGGCAGTTTGTTGAGGGTCTTAAGCCCCAGGATTTCATGCTGAGTCTGGATGGGAAATCCCGGCAGGTCTCGATCTTTGAGCGCGTCACTTCCGGCAGTGCGCGCGAAGCCGCGCAGCTGAGGGTCGCCGGCTCAAGCTCGACCATCCAGGGACGGACGAACCCGGCTACAACTGACGCGCGCAGCGTGGGACGCACAATCCTTTTCTTTGTGGACGATCTGCACTTGAGCGGCGAGAGTTTGCTGCGAGTGCGCAAGACGCTGCTTACCTTTATCGACAGCCGCATGGATCCGGCGGATCAGGTGGCGATTGTGTCGAGCAGTGGACAGATCGGATTTCTTCAACAGTTAACCGATAACCCGACCGTTCTGCGCACGGCGGTCGCGCGGCTGAATTACAAACGCAATCAGGAGAGTTATGCCGGAAGCACGCGCATCAGCGAATACATGGCCAACCGGGTCGAAAACGGTGGTGACCGCAGGTTGTTCGCTTATCTGATGGAGTCGGTGAAGCTCGAGTATGGAATGAGCCTCGGCTCGTTGCGGGGCGATCACGGCAACAACAGCGGGCTTTCGGCCTACGCCATCCTCAAGAGCCGACTCGGACAAATCAGCGCGCAGAGCCGGGTCGATACGATGCAAACGGTTGCGGTGCTGCAGAGCCTGATGGAATCGTCAGCAGCGCTACCCGGCCGCAAGCTGGTTTTCTTTCTTTCGGACGGTTTCATGACCGGCCCGCGGAGCACTGACACGTCGCTGCAGCAGGCGACCAGGCTGGCGGCGCGGACCGGCGCCGTTATTTATTCGGTCGACATGCGCGGGACTATGCTCGATTCATCGGTAGACGCGAGCCACAACGACTATGTTGACATGGGGAGTCGTCATGCCGGCGTTTCCATAGGCGAGACCACTGCTCCGCGCGATCCTCTGAATACGCTGGCCAGTGAAACCGGCGGACGCCTGATTATTAACTCAACGGATCTAAACAACGATTTGGCGGAAGCGGTGCGCGAGACCACGGATTATTACATGCTCGCCTGGCGTCCCTCGTCGGAGCCTGAGCGTCTGGGAAAGTCGAAAGTCGAAGTGTCCATTCCCGGGCGTCCTGAACTGAAGGTCCACTGGCGCCGGAACTACTTTGTTAACCAGACGACATCTGCGAGTGCTCCGTTGAAGAACAGCGCAGCTACTTCGGTGACGCCGGAGATTGAGTTGCTCGTCGCGCTGGGTTCCTCGCGTCCCCAAAGAGACTTGCCCACGGCTCTTTCGGTTGGCTACCTGCAATCGGAATCAGGGCCGGTGCTAAAGGCTTCAATGCAGACTGCGCGAGAGGCCTTTAACTTTTCTGATCCGAAACAGAAAGTCGATCTTGATGTGATCGGCGCGGCGATTGATGACCGTGGTCTGATTTACACGTTCAAGCAGGTTCTGACAGTGACCGCGGCGCCGGAAGCGCCGGAGACTCCCGTCATTTGGAACCAGCAATTCAACATCAAGCCCGGGCTCTATCAGGTGCGGGTGGCGGTGCGCGAGCGGGGGTCGGGACGCAGTGGCAGTGCCATGCAATGGATCGAGATTCCCTCAACTGTTCCGCCGCAGTTCAGCATGAGCAGTTTGTTTCTAGGCGAGCGCCACGCCGAAGAAAGGACTCTCAATCAGCAATCGGACGGTCCGCAACCGGTTCGCGTGGACGTCGATCATCGCTTTGCCCGCGGTTCAGCCCTCAGGTTTCAAACCTACATTTACAATGCGTCGAGAGTTTCCGGCGCACCCGAAGTCTGGATTCAAGCGCACGTATTGCGCGGCAGGCAGCAAGTCGCAGCCGTAGCCCCGAGCCGGATTCCGCCGGACGTTTCCAAAGATCCCCGGCTCTTGCCCTATTGGTCAGAAATCGCTTTGAAAGAACTGCCGCCCGGTCGTTACGTTCTGGAAGTTTCCGCCACCGACAGACCCGCCGGCGTGAGCACGTCGCAAAGGATTTCGTTTTCAGTTGAATAGACCGGCGGCAATCGTAGCTATGACAGACAAAGTCCACAGCGTCGCGCTTAGAACTCTTCTTGTCTTGCTAAGCAATTTCACCTTGTTCGTTTCCCCGTCGCTTGCCCAAAAACAGTCTCAGCAAAACCCTAACGCTGACGATGTGGTTCGCGTTAAGACGGAACTGGTGCAGACCGACGTAACCGTCGTCGATAAACGAGGAAATTTTGTAGATGGTTTGAAAGCCGAGCAGTTCGACTTGCGAGTTGATGCCAAATCGACGTCTCTCGCCTTTTTCGATCAGGTGGCAGCCGGCAGTCCAACCGAAGAGAAACAACTGGCGGCCTCGCGAAAAGGCGTTGCTTCCGGCGCCGGCCCGGAAAGTAGGACCGAAACCGGAGCGGACCGCGGACGGTTGATCTTTTTCTTTGTGGACGACGTGCACCTTTCAGGAGCCAGTATGGCCCGGGCGCGCGCTCTTTTGTCTCGCTTCGTTGAAAACAAGATGGGCGTAAACGATCGGGTAGCGGTGGTCTCGACCAGCGGGCAGATAGGTTTCTTACAGCAGCTGACCGATAACAAAGCCGTACTGCGCGAAGCAATCGCTCGCCTTAATTACAAATCGAACCCCGAGACGACTGCCAGCCAGGTTCGGATCAGCGAGGTCGATGCGAACCTGGTCGCCAGTCGCGGCGACCGGGGCCTCTTCGCCTATCTGGTCGAGGCCACGATGCAGGAATTCCAGACGGGCGCCCTCAATGCCGCGAATATCGTCAAGAATCGGGTGCGGCAGATCAACGCACAAGCTAAGGTCGCCGAGGTTGAGACTCTTTCGCGGCTCGAAAGTTTGATCCGTTCGACTTCACCGCTCGCGGGACGCAAGCTAATCTTTTTTGTTTCCGACGGCTTTGTGATGGACAGCAAGCGGTCGAGCGGAACTGACGTAATGCGGCGCGCGGTCAACCAGGCGGCCAATGTCGGCGCCGTGATCTATACGCTTGATACGAGGGAAAACTTTCTGGGCGCGGGGGTGGACGCCTCGAGAAATGACCACCCGGAATTTGGCGGGAGACTCGCTATCAGAAACCTGGCTGAGAGCAAGACGCCGCAGGAGCCGCTGCAAACTCTCGCGGAAGAGACCGGCGGACGCTCTTATCTTAATTCCAACGCGCTCGACGAAGGGCTGGCTCAGGCCTTACGTGAAACTTCTTCCTACTATCTACTGGCCTGGAGACCCGACACCGAGAATCAACGTGAGGGAAAGTCGCGGCTGCAGATAATCATCAGGGACCGTCCGGATTTGCGGGTGCGAATGAGAAGACACTTCCTGGATTTGACGACCCTGAAAGCCGCAAACTCCGACGGTAACAAGCCGAGTGCCGGCACACCTGAAAATGAACTGCGAGCGGCGCTCGCTTCGCTTTACCCGCGTCAGGAGTTGCCGACTTCCTTGTCGGCCGGATATCTGAATATGCCGGAGAAAGGCACCGCTCTCAGTGTCTCAATGCAGATTGACTCAGAGATGCTGAGTTTTGACGGCCCGGCGGGAAAGCAGGAAGCCGTGGTCGATGTCCTCGGAGTGGCCCTGGACGATCGAGGCAAGTTTTCCAGCTTTAAGCAAAAACTGAACGTGCCGCGAGGCGCCATTAATTCGAGAGAGCAGCGCTTGGTCACCTGGAGTGAGCTGTTGCCGCTGCCGCCGGGGCTTTATCAAGTGCGCCTGGCGGTCAGAGACAGTCTGAGCGGGCGCACCGGCAGCGCAATTGAATGGATAGAGATTCCTTCGGTTGGGCCGGAAAGTTTCAGCCTCAGCAGTTTGTTTCTCGGCGAGCGGGCAGCGGATAAGCCACTTCGCGTGAATGTTGACCGCAGGTTTGCACGGACTTCAGTGCTGCGCTTTCAGACCTACGTCTACGCTGCCTCGCGAAGGGCTGGTGCGCCCGAGGTTTGGATTCAAGCGCGAGTTTTGCGCGCGAGCCAACAGGTAAGCACGGTGGCGCCGAGCCGGATGCCGACAGACATTTCCAAAGACCCGCAACGCCTGCCTTACTGGTCAGAGATTGATCTCCATGAACTGCAGCCCGGTTGGTACACCCTTGAAGTGACGGCCAACGATCGGGTTGCAGGAACGACAGTTACTCAACGCGTGAAATTCGCAGTTGAGTAATCGCGCCGAGTTTAACTCCTGACGGTAATATACTTGGCTCATCCGCGCACAATGGGATCCGGTTATCGACGCAACCACGCCAATGGCTCCACCACTGTCTAAGCTTGGCGCCATCCCTGGCTAAAGCCAGGTGTGAATGGCTGAAGCGCTACTGAGTCGCTTTCTTGTGCGTCAGGATGTTGCACGCTTCTGACGCCCCGGTGGGATCGATCGCCACCCGGCCCTCATCTATGTGCTGAATAATCCCCTGCTTGTCGATAACAAAGGTGGCGCGATTACCATAGCCGCCATCTTCGCTGAAGAGTCCGTAGTCTTTAACCACTGAACGTTTGGCAAAGTCGCTGAGCAGCGGAAAGGTGATGCCGTTTTGTTTGGCGAATTCGCGGTTGGCGGGAACACTGTCGACGCTGATACCGAAAACCTGGGTGTCGTTGGCTTCGAATTTGGCGAGACCAGCCTGGTACGCCTTCATCTCCTGCGTTCAACCACCGGTAAAGGCCAGCACATAAAAGGCGAGCACTACATTCTTTTTGGTTCTAAAGTCGCTAAGCTTGTACCTCACCGATCTTCCATCCGCCCCGGCAATCGTGCTGGGAAGGGTAAAGTCCGGCGCCAACTGCCCAACCTTCAAGTTGGTGTGCGGCACCACCGGTTGAGTCGCCGGCGCCGCGGTCGGGGTTGAGGTTGGAGTTGCCGTCGGTGTCTGGGCCGACAGCGCCGCCGCCGCGGCCAAAAGAATTAAAAGGTTTAAGGCTATCTTCAACATGGTAGTTCTATTCTCCGTTCTGATGACTCAGGCATTTTTAGGCCTTTTTTCTCGTCGATGTTGCACCCAGTACTCTCGAAATGCTCGTAGCCGCGGAAGTGACTCGCGATCCCGCGCGCGACCGGCTGCTTCTTTGCTGGCGATAATGTCATCGATGTGACAAACAGGAAAGTCCTCGACGTCGATGTGACGGCTCCAAGCATCCTCAAACCGTTCGATTCCGTCTGGCGCGAATACGAGATCGAGGTCGAAGGGCCCATTCTTGAGTTGTACAAAATCCTTTCCCCGTTCAATCTCCCCGGCTTGCTCATCCGTTAGATCGAATCCGAGATCTCGCACGGCTGCAACGAGTGCTCTGCCGTTGGTCAGATTTCGGTCGACATACAAATCAGCATCTTGGGTGGTATCAGGAAAGCCGAGCAGGATCGCCCCAGATTTTCCGATGAACAAATAACGGACATTGTGACGCTTCAGGGCGTCCCTGATTTCCTCGGCCTGCTTGTATTCAAACGCGGGCATATCCAAGCCAATTAGGCAGATTCTCTTCGCACCAGCATCGGTACTCTTCCATAGTGTCAAATGCGCGAAATTCAGCGTCGTCCATAACGGGCTTGTACGTCTTAATGAAGGCGTAGCGCCAGCGCGTCTGGAGTGGTCGCCGAGCCGCAGCTTCAAACTCAGCCAGCCATTCTGGCGGGATTTCTGATTTGGGTTCGGACATTTTCGGTTGTAGTCTATAGCCTAACAAAATCCCTTACAACGGACTAAGCGTAGATCCTTAGGGTAACAATACACTGACTACCCAACTCTTAACGCGTGAAATATCCATAAACCATGCTTGCGACTAGGGACGCGAGCAAGCCCGTCATAAAGCCAAGGGCCCGTTCTTTCCATGCTCTAGATGCTATCGCTCTGGTATGTGCCGCTAAGACCGCGTTAACGGTCTCCCTCTGCGCAAGAACCACCGGTTCTAGTTCCGTCTTCTCATTTCGGAGTCTGGCCAAAATCGCCTCCGATTCTTCAACTCTTTGTCGTTCTCGTTTCAAAAAGATGTCCAACTCAGAGAGGCGTTTACTGATATCCTCAATGTGAGTAATAACAACCGTATATTCTTCAACAAACTTCTCTTCGGGTCTGTCCTGTAGCACATATACGATTATTAATAATTCGAGGGTTATCATCAAAAGAAACAACCAGTCGACCCAGCCACCCTTAAGAGTCAACAACGAACCGAGATATACTGGAATGAAAATCACGCCGAACCAAAAGAAGATGCGGTTGAATCTACTGGTGGGATACAGCGTGCGTTTGCCTAGAAACGACCGAATCCAAATCGAAAACGACATTAGGGAACCTCCAAGGCTGGCAAGCTTACTACTACGCGCCTAACGAGGGTAGCGCTCCCGAAGGACCCTCGTTTGAAAAAGTCCTTGGGTCTTGCCGTGAAACCACGCCCGCAAAATGCGCGTCCCCAATTGCTCATCCGCTAGAGTTTCTTACCTTTTCCAAGCAGTTTCTCCCGTTGCAATCAAAACTCAAGAATTCCTCAAGGGGGCACCCGGATAATTCGCCCGTCTTCGAAAGCCAGGTCGCTAAGGGCCCGAAGGCAGCCAAACTCCGACTACGAAACGTGAGCGCGTACACATGAAAAACGAGGACGGACACCTCATCCACGAAAAGATTACGGTCCCCGAGCAGTCTCCCCGGGTATCACGCCGGCGTCTCTTTCAACTGTTGGCGAGCAATCTCTCGTCTTACAACGCAACCATTCTCAATGGCCGCGCGGGCACCGGGAAAACTACCCTGGCCGCCGACTTTGCGCGCCATGCGGGACGGGCCGCCGCCTGGTACAAAGTCGATGGGGTCGATTGCGACTTGCGCTTGTTCTGCGAATACCTCTCGAAAACCGTGATGCGACAGCGAGCTCTGGATCAGGATCGTCTGTTACAGCTCACTGAAACCGTCGAGAGTGATTGCGCTGACTTGTTGGCGGAAACCTTTGTTTTTCAATTAAGCGAAAGCCAATCCGATCCGTTGCTCATCATTATCGAAGATTTGCACCTGATCTACGACGCGGACTGGGTAGTCCCTTTTATGCGCCGGCTGATGCCGTTGTTACCGACGGATGTGCATCTCCTGATTACCTGTCGCAGCCTGCCGCCCGCATCACTTTGGCGGCTGCGCTCAAAACAGATGTTAAGGGTGATGGACGAGGCCGAGCTGGCGTTCACTGTCGAAGAAGCCATTCAGTTATTCGAAAGTTACGGACTCGGTGAAGTCGCCGCGCTGGTGGCCTGGCGTCAAACCAACGGGCGCGCCGGCGCTATTGCTGAATTTGCCGCCACGCCGGGGCGAGCCGGACGCGCGGTTGCCGATAAATACCTGTCGATTAAACAGGCAGGCTTGAAATGCCTGACTGGTCAAACACCGAACTTTCAAACCTAGTCGTCAACGTTTTCACGGACGATGCCTGAACCAAATTTATCCCCTGCTCAAGTGGCTGACGCTGTCGGGCGCGCGCGTTCCGAGAGTTTCCTGCCTCTTGATAGAAGTCCCGCTTTCGGCTGTGTTACTCTCCGCAACAGTCTGACATCTCCGCTGGGAACACTAATGACCAGGCAGGAAAGTCGAAACTTGGCGGAAAAGAAAGCGCCGGCTTCCGCGCCGGAGCTCGGCCCGCCAGGGTCCTTCTTCTTACGCACAAAACTTTTGCCGCCGCGTCCGGCGCCGGAAATCCTGGCGCGACCTCGGCTGATCGAGAGAATGCACGCGAATCTGGCTTTGCCGGTGACGCTGGTAACTGCAAATGCCGGCTCCGGAAAGACCACCTTAGTTGCCGACTTTCTCCGCAAGCAAGAGCTGCCCTACGTTTGGTATCAACTCGATCGCACCGACGCCGATCCGACGGTTTTCCTGGGCTATCTCACTTACGGCATCCAGCAGCGGGTCGAGAATTTTGGCGAGACAATGTTCGCCTATTTGCACCAGAGCCAGGAGCTGGCGCAACAACCAAAGCTCGCCGCCGATGTGCTGCTGAACGAGATTCTCGAGAGTGTCGAACAAAAACTGATCGTCGTCCTTGACGATTATCACCACCTCGGGACTGAAACACCGGTGCACGCGGTGCTGGATCGCTTAATTGCTTACCTTCCGGACGTAATCCACGTCATCGTGATTTCGCGCGATATTCCGCCGTTGGCTCTGGCGCGGCTCCGCTCTCAGGATTCGCTGGCCATCATTGATCGCAATGACCTGCTGTTCACTGACGAAGAGACCCAGGAACTTTTTCGCAAAGTCTTTGGCCTGGCGCTTACGACTGAGCAGTTGCGTGAATACGCCGAGCGCACTCATGGCTGGATCACGGCTTTGCAATTGGTCCGCCAGGTGGCGCAGCGGCAGGTCGCTTCCAGCGCGCAGCAACAGGCGCCCGATCCGCTGGCCGTCTTGCACCAGAGTGAGCGCGATATCTTTGAGTATTTTGCCGAAGAAGTGTTCGCGGCCGAGCCTGCCGAAATCCAGGATTACCTGATGAGAATTGCGTTGCTCGACCGCATTGAAGTCGAAACCTGCGCGCGATTATTCCCCCAGATCATATCTTCAGCGGTGCTTCCGGCGCTGGTCCGTGGCAACGTCTTTATGACCGTGGCGGGTGACGGCGGCGGCTCGGAGGAATACCGTCTCCATCCGTTGTTTCAGAGTTTCTTGCGCCGGCGCCTGAGGTCTGAGGCCGGCCTCGCCGGAGTGGGCGCTGAACACGCCCGGTTTGCCCAGTACTTTCTGGAGCGCGCCGCCTGGGAACAAGGCGTCCGTCATTTACTCGAAGCGGAAGAGTTCGACCTCGCCGCTGAGATCATCGCCGAACATGGCAGCGAGTGGATCGCTTCAGGCAAGCTCGCCTCGCTGGCTTCACTGAGCGAGGGTTTGCCTGCGGTCGCCCTTGAAGCTCATCCGCGCGCTTTGGCTTATCGCGGCGAAGTCGCCCGGCTGCGGGGAGAATTCGATGCCGCCCAGAACCTGTTTCGCCGGGCCATAGCAGCCTTGCGCGAAAAGGCTGACCGTGAAGGCGAGGCCGAAGCGCTCCATTCTCTGGCCACGATCGCCCGCCGGCGAGGCGAGCACGCGGCGGCTTTCGAATACCTTGACCGGGCTGTCGAGCTGACTGAGCCCACTTCAGCAGTACGAATAAAGTGTGGAAACACCCGCGGCTTGTGCATGCATTTCATGGGAGAATGGGCGGCCGCCGAGCGGGAGTTTCGTCTCGCCCTACAGTCCGCCGAAGAGCAAAACGACGAACATCACATCCGTCTGATTACCCATAATCTGGGTTTGCCGGCCATGATGCGCGGCGATTTTGGAGAAGCGTTGCGCTGGCTGCGCCGCATGTTGCGTGCGGAAACTACGGGATCACCGATCCCGCAGGAAGCCTGGGCATACTTGAACATTGCTCGTTGCCATCTTTACCGCGGCGAGTTGGAAGATTGCGAACGGCATCTGGAGCGCGCTCTCGAGCGATGCCAGCTCTTCAATCTGGTTGGCCAACGCGGCGAGACCTTCGAGGCTTTCGGCAATCTCTATCGTGAGCGCGGAGAACTGACACGGGCCGCCGAGTTTTACGAACGGGCCTCGCGATCTTATGACGAAGCCGGAATTGATCTGGCGCGCGTCGAGTTGCTCGAGGAGCAGGCCTTTCTAAGTTTGAAAGCCGGCGACGTGGGGCGGGCGCGGGCCCAGATTGATCGGCTGGTCGAGCGTCGGCGCGCCGACAAAAACGACATCGGTAACTTCACTGCCACCCTGGCGCAGGGAATGATCCTGTTGGCCGGGGCTGAGACGGACGCCGCGCGCCCCGCCCTAGAACCGGCCCTGGCATACTTTCATCAACGGGGACTCTATTACTACGAAGCTCAGGCATCGATGGCGCTGGCCGGCTGTGATCAGATAGCAGGGCGGGAACCGCAGATGATCGAACATCTGCGTCGCGCGCTCGATCTCGCCGCGCGGTATGACTACGAATACTGGTTGCGGCAGCAACTCACTTTTCAGGCAGGACTTTTTGCTTCGGAAGACGCTCTCGAGTTATTGCCGCCTGATCTGCGCCAACTCGCCACTGGGCCGTCAGTAGCTCAGCCTACATTGGTGGCGCCGGCGGTTTTGACCGCGCCGCCTCTGGTCGATCTCAGCATCAACATGCTGGGACCGGTGGAAATAGTACGAGACGTCGCCCGGCCGTTCGCGGCGGATGCCTGGACAACCCGGCGCGCGCGCGACATTTTGTGCTTCATTGCTTCTCGGCGCCATCATCGCACGCCGAAAGACGCAATCATCGACACTTTCTGGGGAGAAACCGACCTCAAGACGGTGGAAAAGAATTTCCATCCCACAATGTCGCACGTACGCAAGGCGTTGAACAGTAACCAGCCTCTCAAGCAGAACTTTCTGGTCTATCGCGACGGTGATTATCAGCTCAATCCCGAGTTTTCCTATCGAATTGACACGGAAGAGTTCGACCGTTTGATCTCGGATGGCGAGGCGGCCCGCCGCGAGCGGGACTTTGACCGCTGTATCGGCTTTTATGAAAAGGCCGTGGACCTCTATCGCGGAGAGTTCATGCAGAGCAGCTATGACCCCTGGGTCGAAGAGCAGCGGTCCTATTACCGCGAACAGTACCTCCGCATTCTTGAGAGCCTGGCTTCGGTTGCCGAAAAGAAGCAGGAGTGGCTCCTGGCAATGGACCTGGCGCAGCGCATTCTGCACGAAGATCCGTTCCGCGAAGATATTCATTGCCTGGTGATGCGGTGCCAGGTTGCGGTGGGCAATCGCGTAGCGGTGAAGGAACAGTACGAGACGTTGCGTGTCCTTTTGCAAAAGGAACTGGGCGTCGAGCCTGCAATGCAGACGCAGAAGGCCTATCGCGAACTAGTGGGCAGTTGAAACGGTCGACCCCGAGCCGAGAGGCGGGCGACAGAGAGGGCCACGAAATCGTGATAACTACGAGGCCGGAGCGGCCTAAACATTAATAAACACGACTGGTTACCGAGAATCTAAATGCAAGGCGAACGCAACAACGGGAGGTCTGACCGTGAAATAGAATCCACGCCGTCGTCTCGGTTTTCTTTTGATCTTTACACCTCGCCCGTTTTGCCTTTAACAAGCCGCTGTCTTGACCCGACCGTGGCGTTGGCTTGTGCTTGATGGTACGCAATCTACTTAACACATCCCGGCGATTGATCGCGCTGACACTGGCTGTCCTGTTGAGTTCTATGCCCGTGTGGGCGGGGATGACTATCAACGGCTCGAACGGTATTACCACGAGCGGCGCCGATGGCATCGATTACTATCAAACTTCGGGAATCACCACCAGCGGAGCTGACGGAATTCTCGCTTTCGGTCCCAACGGCATCACTACTTCCGGGGCCGACGGAATAACCACTTCTGGAGCCGACGGCATCACCACCAGCGGCGCGGACGGAATTACTACTTCGGGTGCTGACTCGACCACCATCACGCGGGCGGACGGAATCACTACCTCTGGCGCCGACGGCATCAACATCATAGTCGCCAACGGCACGCAGTATCAGGCCGATTCGGTCGTTATCCGGAATCCTACCGGCATCACCACCAGTGGTGCGGACAGCATAATTGCCACTGGCGTTAATGGAATCACGACGAGCGGCGCCGACACCCGCAACATCGCCCATGCGGACGGCATTACCACCAGCGGCGCCGACAACACGGTGACCGTAAGCGGTGCCGAGAGCATTACCGCCACCAGTGCCGACGGAGTAGTCTTCTCGATAACCCCGAGCGCAATCACTATCAGCGGGGTGAATAACCTTACCGCAATCGGTGCGGATGGCATCACGATTAGCGGCGCAGATAACTTCGTGAGCACCGGAGTTGCCGCCCTGATAGCGAAGTTGGACGAAGGAAGGACCGCTACCGGACTGCAAAGCCTGGATCCTGAACTGGCCGTTTTGCTCAACCGAATGACCGACGACAGCAATGTCAGTGCGGTGATTGTCTATCATCATCTGCCGAGCGATGCCGACATCGCAGAGCTGCAGAGCATCGGTGTTTTAGGCGGCACTCGTTATCGATCTTTGCCGATGATTGCGGTGACCACGACCAAGCGCCGCATTGCCGCTGTCTCGCATCTGGCGTCGGTGCGCTCGATTTACAGCAATCGAACATTTCAATGGAATCTCGATCCGACTGCTCGAAACCTGACCGGAGTCGAACGGGTGCGCGGCAACACGGACCTGACCCGCGCTAACCGAGGTCTGCCGGTCAGCGGCCGGGGCGTGACGGTGGCGGTGCTGGATACCGGAGTCGATGGAAGTCACGCCGATTTGTCAGGGCGAGTGGTGCAGAATCTCAAACTAGCCGACACCCAGAGCCTGGGAGTTGGGTTCAATTACCCGATTGCGGCCCCGAATCTTTCGAACACGGATCAGGCTTATGGCCACGGCACTTTTGTTTCAGGCGTAATCGCAGGTAACGGTCAGCAATCGGGCGGCAAGTATGCGGGAGTCGCACCCAACGCAAACATTCTCGGATTAAGCGCCGGTGACGCCACCCTTCTGTTCGTGCTTTCCGGTCTGGACTATTTGCTCACCAACGGTTCGAGCTTCAACGTTCGAGTGGTTAACTGCAGCTTCTCAGCCAATACAGTCTTTGACGTAAACGATCCAGTAAACATCGCCACCAGAATGCTGACGGAAAACGGCGTGAACGTGGTCTTCTCAGCCGGAAACACCGGTCCGGGCACGGATTCTTTGAATCCCTATTCAGTTGCGCCGTGGGTTATCAGCACCGGAGCCACCGACAATCAGAGCCGGCTCGCAAAATTTTCATCGCGCGGGGACTTTGGCAGCCCGCTGTTTCGTCCGACGCTGGTAGCGCCGGGTGTTGATACGGTCAGTTTGCGAGCGTCAACTCCAATTAACATTACTGGCACTACCGGCTTAAAGTCTGACAGCCAGCAGCTTTCGCCCACGGAGATTCCCTATTACACGACCGCCAGCGGCACCAGCTTCTCAGCGCCGCAAGTCGCGGGCGTCATTGCCTTGATGCTGGAAGCTAATCCCAACCTAACGCCGGCACAGGTGCGCGACATCCTGCAACGGACTGCCACTCCGCTGCCGCCATATTACGCACATGAGGTTGGCGCCGGCATGATGAACGCACAGGCAGCGGTTTTGGAAGCGGCATTCTCGCAGCGGCGTTTTGGGGAATGGCGCGGCCCGGCCTATCAAGGCCAGGTGCAGCTAACCAACAACGCGCCCCAGGTGTTCAAGGGATCTGTGACCCCGGGGCTGGCGGGTGAATCAACCTTTTCGTTACCGGCCAATGCCATCTTTGCCTCAGTCCAAATCGCCTGGGGCGACATTCTCAATCAAGTCAACCTGAGTTTAACGGTTCTGGATCCGCAGGGTGTGAAGCAGAGCGAAGGGATCGCCGACAATCAACCCGGACTAACCGGACGCCGGCAGCGCGCGTTTGTCGGAACCCCGAGCAGCAATACGTGGAAAGCTCAAATCGCCACCACTACAGCTTCGCTGACGACGACGCAGAACTACACCGGCGTGGTCCAGACGACGACCGCGAATTACGCTTCATTAACCGACATCGGGACGCTGGATAACTCTTCGGTTTCCGAGATCCATCAAAACTTCCGTTCGCTGGTGATGGCGCCCATCGGGCAACGCTTCCGGCCCGGGTTTGCCGTAAGCCGAGCCGATCTGGCGGCGGCGCTGGTCCTGGGCGCGCGCGTGCCCCAGTATTTGCCGGGCCAATCGGGCTATTCAGATGTCCGAGATCACGCCACCATGTTGTTTGTTGAGAGTGCCCAGGCGTCGCCCAATGGATCGCTGTTCCCAAATGCCAGCCCGGGCGGAGCCTTCCAACCTGATGCGCAAGTGGATCGACTTACGGCGGTGGTAGCTTTGGTGCGCGCTGCCGGCTTGCGTCAACAGGCCGAGAGCGGAACCTATGTCCTCAGCTACACTGACGCGGCTTCAATTCCAGCTTCAATGCGCGGATATGTGGCGGTGGCGGTGCAGAACGGTTTAATCAAGGTCAACGGCGCCACCTTCAAACCGCAGGGGGCTTTCACCCGCCTCGACCTTTCCCACGCGATGATTCAGATCGCCACCCTGGCAACTCGCTAGTCCTGGCCAGGATTTCAATCTTGGTGCTTGGTGCACCGATCTCTACTCTAATCGCCCGTAATAAACTTCCGTTTCATACTCAAACGCGACTTTTCCATCAGTTTGGTTGAGGTCAAAGAGGTCGCGCAGTTCGCGCAGCATTGGCTGGTAATGGGGATGACCCGGCTCCGGCACAAATGACGAGGAGAGCAGCCGGCCTTCGATTCCCGCATAATCAAACGCCTGCTGAAAATTGAAAGTGGCTATGCGGCAACTGTCCGGCGCAAAGAACGATTCAAGTTCATGATGATCGAGTTCCCGCCTTACTTCCACATAGTCTGTGCCGTGCCGCAAGATGAGGGCGTGATAGCCGGTCATTAAGGGGCTGGCGTCGCTCCGAAAGCCGTTCCAGATAAGCACCGCCCAACCGCCGGGTTTGAGAATTCGGTTGAACTCCTGATGGGCCCGCTCACGATCAAACCAGTGAAAAGCCTGGCCTGCCACCACGAAATCAACCGAGTGGTCGGCAAGCGTCGTGTCCTCTGCGGTCGCGTCAAGGCTGGAGAATTTCGGATAGGCGGCCAGCTCTCGGTCACCCGCGACCCGCATCTCGGCGTTAGGCTCGATGCCAATCACCTGGTTCCCGTTTCTTAAGAAGAGTTGGGTGAGAAGGCCGGTGCCGCTGCCCGGTTCGGCGATCACCGACTCAGGAGTCAGGCCGCATTCTGTCTCGAGCAAAGTAAGAACCGCCGGAGGATAGGTCGGTCGGTACCTAAGATAGTTTTCGACTCGCTTCGAAAAGCGCCTGGTTGGGTCGAGCACCAGAGAAAATTAGCAATGACAGGGGCTTTAATGCAATGTCCGGAACATCAATATTCAACAAGCTGCGAAGCAGCGGTTGTAGCTAAGCCCAAGGCGAGCCCTGCGAGCCTTGGGTTACCAGTAAACAAATTTGCGAGAGCCGCGGAGCAACTGTG
>JBBPID010000132.1:0-7883 GCA_038040505.1 Acidobacteriota bacterium
TCTCCATCTCGTCCTTATCCGCGCTAGCCCTTTGGATTGCAGTGCTCACCAGCGGCCCTGCTTCTGATTCCCTGCCGCGATAGAAGTCTCGGAGTTGGTCACGGGCGGCCGCGGAAAACAATTCGATCCAAAGTTCCGAGCCGTCAGGAAATCCAGGCGGCGTTTCTTCGCTGACGCTCGCGCCGGCATCGCTGAGAGCTCGCGCGGCAGATTTGATCGCCGCTTCGGTTTCTTCTGTTACCGGCGCCGCTTTGTCGATGAAGGCAGCAACCCGCAAGCCGGCGAGTGAAAGTCTCGATTCCTGATCCGTCAAACTCTGCGCTCCAGCTTCAGATGGTGTGCGATTCGATATGACTTTCAGCAGCAGGGCGAGATCGTCAACGCTTCTGGCCATCGGACCGATGCAGGCTCCCAGTGACAACGGACCAGAAGCCGCCGGGATGTGGCCATCCATCGGCACCCGCCCTGTCGTCGGCTTCAACCCAGCGATGCCGCAGAAATGCGCGGGAACTCTAATCGATCCCGACAGATCGCTCCCCAGTCCCGCCGGCGAAAGACATGACGCGATCGCTGCCGCCTCGCCTCCGCTCGAGCCGCCGGGTGTGCGTTTCAGATCGTGTGGATTATTTGTCCGTCCAAAGACTTGATTGTCTGTCTCGTACGGAATGGCCATCTCGGGCGTGTTCGTTTTGCCGAGGATGATCGCTCCGGCCGCTTTTAAGCGAGCCACCACCGTCGCGTCGCGTTCCGGAACATTCTGAGCCAGCAAACGTGACCCGCTCGTGGTCCGCAACCCAGCCGTATCGATCGTGTCTTTGATTGTCAGCGGTACGCCGTGAAGTGGTCCGACTTCGCTGCCGCGCGTAAGCTCGACTTCCGCCGATCGCGCCTGATCGATCGCGTTGTCTGCCAGCGTCACAATCGCATTGAGGGCTGGATTCATCCGTTCGAAGCGTTCGAGATGAGAGGCGATAACTTCGACGGGAGAAACCGCACGCGACCGGATTAGGTCGGCGAGTTCGGTTGCGGTTTTCGATGTCAGCTCTTCAGACAATTGACTCAAGCTGTGCTTCGAATCAAATCCGATCCACGAACTCACACGAATTAACTCCAATCAGTTCGTGTTTGTTCGGGTGGTTTCGTGGATCGTACTATCTCCCGCAAGAAATCCCCCAAACTCAAGCAGTAACCGGCTTGAGCCGTTCTTGACACTCTCGCAAGCACGCAATTAGACTCGGTCTTCTTTCAAATCGTAACACACGCGGAACAGACTTTAGTCTGCGATAGCAGCTAGTCCGAAATGGATCACAGACTGAAGTCTGTGCCACTCGAAAGGATCGAAACGATGGGAGCACGCAAGAAAATAACTGTGGTCGGCGCCGGGAACGTGGGCGCTACCGCTGCGCATTGGCTGGCCGCAAAAGAATTGGGCGACGTTGTCCTGGTTGATATCGTCGAAGGCGTGCCGCAGGGCAAAGCTCTCGATTTGGCCGAGACCGCGCCGATCGAAGGCTTTGATGTCAGACTTACCGGGACCAATGGCTATGATGAAACTGCCAACTCCGACGTCGTAATCATAACCGCCGGTCTGGCTCGCAAACCCGGCATGAGCCGCGACGACCTGCTCAAAACGAACGCGGACATTGTCGGCAAAGTAGTCGACGAGATTGTTAAGCGCTCGCCTGAGACAATTCTGATCATCGTCTCAAACCCGCTGGATGCAATGTGCCAGGTCGCACTGCGGCGTTCAGGATTTCCAAAACATCGAGTGATTGGCATGGCCGGTGTGCTTGATTCCGCGCGCATGCGCTGTTTCCTGGCGGAAGCCCTGGATGTCTCGGTCGAGAACGTGACTGCGTTTGTGCTGGGCGGCCATGGGGACACCATGGTGCCGCTGCCGCGATATTCAACCTGCGCGGGAATCCCGATCACTGAGTTGCTTTCGAAAGAACAAATCGACGCGATCGTCAAACGCACCGCGGGCGGTGGCGCAGAAATCGTCGCTTTGTTGAAAACCGGATCGGCGTACTATGCGCCGTCGGCTGCCGCCGTGGAAATGACCGAGTCGATTTTGAAAGACAAGAAAAAGATTTTGCCGTGCGCGGCTTATCTCGAAGGCGAATACGGCGTCAACGGTTTGTACGTGGGTGTGCCGTGCAAGCTGGGTTCGAAGGGACTGGAACAAGTGATCGAGATTACGCTGACTGCTGAGGAGCGGATCGCTCTGCAGAAGAGCGCGGCGGCGGTGCAGGAACTGATTGACGTTTTGGGAATCTAGGATCTTAAAAAACCGGTCTCCTCAGGCTGGGCCGTGCCACTCCGATGCGCGGCAAGTCTTGGACTTGCCGGCCACACGCTATTACGAACAGGGGGGGTCTTAGACCCCTTTCCTTTTGCGCCGCCACGGCAAGTCAGAGACTTGCCGCGCATCTGCATGGCTTAGCCATACTCCGGATTCCTGTCGAACTCTAGGCTGGATCAAACGCTGTGTCAGAGAGTAGCGGCGTTGTGCGAAAAGCCTCACGCCGGTCACGCGTGGCCTTGGCTTCGGGACTGTTGGCTCCGAATTGTCCGGCTACCCTCCTAACCGATTCGTTTTTCAAAGCAAGCAACAGCGCTGGTCCCGTGAGATTTGGCTGCGCCTGGTGCACCGTATTGAAAATGCTGCGAGCGCCCGCATCGCCGTGCTGGTTCGCGACGTCCAACATAAAGGCGACGCCACGTTCAGAGTTAATTTGGGGCGCGAAGCCTTGCAGGAGATGGAACGACTTGGTGAAGTCCGACAGCGCCGTTCGTACCTGAACCCGCTGTAAGCCCGGCGTCATCGCGGCGCGCTTGAAGCGGCTCGTCCATGGGTCTGCTACAAGGTTAAAGGCCGGATCCGTAGTCACGCCTGCCGCTGTGACCCCGCCGTTTGCTTTATTGGTATGCGCAACCAATCGTTGAGCCAGATTGGCGTCGCCGTCTCCCAAGACACTGGTGAAGAGTTGCGGCTCGTCAGTTTGAAACGCCGCCACAATCTCGCGGAGCCGGCGGGGTTTTTGCGCCCACTGAATTAAGCCGTAAGACAGGCCGGCCTTATCGGTGTTGCGGTTTTGCGCGGCGAAACGGCCGCCTCCCTCAAACTCCGTAGTAATGCTCATCACTCTGAGCATTCCGTTGAATGGGAAGTCCAGGGTCAGCGTTAGATAGCCGCGCGACGCAGTCGGATTCGCATTTGCTTCCGTTGGCGCACTGGCGAGGGCGTTTAGGGTAGCGCTGTCGACGGTTGCCACCTGCGCATTATTTGCCGGAACCACCGGCAAACCGTGAGCTTGTTGAAAGTTGCGCACGGCGGCCGTAGTTGCCGGACCGAAACTGCCATGAGCGGCGTCCACTTGCCGGGGCATTCCACTGACTCCGTGAGCGCGAAGGAGATCCTGAATGATTCCCACGGCCGGCCGGTCGCCGCCGCTGTTGGTAATCGGGGGAGCGCCTGGATTATTCACCAAGGCGTCGATGCTTGCGATTCCTGTGAGTGCCATCTTTTTGTCCTTTCTGAGGGTGAGTTGGTAAGGAGAAAGACAAAGCTTTTTCCGAGACTCGAACCTTACTTCAGCTTCTCATAATCTTTCTTCGCCGCAGTCAGAATTGGATTGTCGGCGTCAGCGTCTTTCCAAAACGAAAAAAAATCTTCATAGGCCTTGCGGGCTTTGGCGTTATCGCCGGCGAGCGCAGCAGCCTGAGCCAGCCCCACATATGCTCGCGGATAAACAAATGACCGGGGCGCCCAGCCCCGATGCTCGATGATTTTTTGAAACTCGGCCGTCGCTTCGGCTGGTTTGTTAAGACTGAGGAAGGCCTGGCCGCGGAAGTACTGAGGCCAAAAAGCGCCTACGATCTCATAGCGCTTGGCGGATTCCAGCGATTGCACTGCGCGTGCGGGATCGCCCTGATGAAGATCGAGCAGCGCATGGTTTAAGGGCCAGTAGACGACGTTCACCAAAGTGTAATTAGGAAATCTCCCCGATATCTCGTCCATCAGTGTTTGCGCCTGCGCAGTTTCACCGCAGATAGAAAAGGCTATGGCTGCGGTTTGCAAAGTGGCCGTATCGCGCGAAATCGCGAATGCTCTGGTCGCCAGGCCCTTTACTCGATCGCAGGAACCAAAGAAACCTTCTGTTTGCATCTGTCCCGCCAACAATTGCGCGGCGGCGTCGTTCTGCTTTCGCGCCAGCGCCAACTCCAACGCCCGTTCAGTAAGCTCCCGCTCCTTTTGCAACTGGCCGGAGAATCCCGCCACCTCTGCCTGCCAGGCTTGAGCGATATATTCGTCAGGCCGGCCGGACGCCCAATCAATTTGTTGCTTCATCGCCGCCTCGTCGCCCTTTATGAAGGCAATTGAATAGAGGCCGCTGCGAATAAAGGTCGAGTCCAGCTTCAACTCCAGAGCCTGCCGGTAAACTTCTCTGGCTTCGTCAAATCTACCGAGCTCGATAAAGGCCACTGCCAGGTTGTCGCGCGGGGCAGCTGCGTTCGGATTCAAACGAATCGCCTCACGCGCTTCTTCGATGGCCTTATCCAGCAGCCCATCACCGTCATACACGTTGGACAATTGGATTCGCGGGATCGGGTCGTTTGGATAGGTGCGCTTCCAGAGCTCCAGCGTCTCGATGTACTTTTCGCGCTCTCTCGTTACCAGCGTGTAATTGTAAGCGGTGATGTAAAACTTCTCGCGCTCACTGGCGCGTTCGCGCAAGGCAAAAGCCTGCTTGGCTGCTTCAGTCGCGAGATCGCGTTGGCCGGTATTCGCATAGACAGAGGCCAAACGGGCGTAGGCAATTGAGAAGTTGTTATCGAGTTCGATGGCGCGCCTGTAGAAAGGCACAGCTTCAAAATACTTGCCTTTAAGATGATTTTCGAGACCTATCGAATAAGCTTTGAAAGCTTCGAGCGACGAGGTGGTGGCTTGCTCAATAGGAGAGTCAAATTTCTGAATCGAAGCCAGTGATTCGCCCAGCTCCTTGCGCAAGTTGTTGGCGGCTTCACCGAGCCTCTTAATCACCTGCTCTTTGCTCTCGGCCTCGACCTGTTCGCGCACCAGCGCGTCACCGGTTTGTGCGTTGATGGCTTCAATCGTGATCAGGTAATGACTGCCGACGCCGGAAATCGATCCGGAAAGAAACATCTTCAAACCCTGACGCTGACAAATCTCCCGGGCCAACTCGCGGGTCACCCGCTCGTCGGGCGATCGTCCCAGGAACCGCAGCGCATCGCGGGCGCGCTGATCGCCAAAGATATTCAAGAAAGGCGACTGGCTCAGTTGCACCGCCAGCGCTTGTTTGAGGGTGCCGTCAAACACGGCGTCCCCGGTGTCGTTGGTAAAGTCCGCAATCAGGATTGTGTCTTTGTCAGTGAGCGGCGCAGCCTTGCGGAAGAAAGCGAAATACCCCACCGTCGCAATCAGGGCGAATAAGGCCAAGGCGCCGGCAACCGCGGCCAGCCGGTGACGTTTGATCCCGGCAACCACCGAAGCGACACTTGAGGCTCGCGTCGCCGGCGCAGACATCTGGCTGGTTGCCCAGCCTTCGGTTCCGGCCAGGCCGCCCCAACTTGGACGGCTCGATTCACTTCCGACACTCGACAACCCGGTCGCGTACATACTAACGCCGTCCAGTTGCCGCCGCAGTTCCTTGAGTTCAATCGCGACGTCTTTAATGGATTGATAACGCTCTTCCGGATCCTTTTCCAAACAACGCCGGATGATCTTCTCCAAATCCAGAGGCACGTTAGAAATGAAATCGCTGATGGGCGGGGGCGGCTCGCGAATGATCTTATTCAATCTATGAATCCGGTCCCTGCCCTCGAAGGCTTTCTGTCCGGTAACGGCTTCGTACAGGATGCAACCAAAGGAAAAGATATCGGCGCGTTGATCGATCGCGTCCGTCTGGCCCTGGGCCTGCTCGGGAGACATATAGCCGGCCGTACCCAGAATCAATCCGATTGCGGAATGTGATTCGGGAATCGTCGCGGTAATGAACTCGCTGGCTTCACTGCTGATGCTGGACGATTGGGGCGGCTCAACCAGCTTTGCGAGTCCGAAATCAAAAACTTTGGCGTGGCCATCGCGTGTGACCATGATGTTTTCCGGCTTAAGGTCGCGATGGATGATTCCCGCGGCGTGCGCTTTCGACAGGCCTTCGGCCGCGTGCTGAAAGAACTGCAGCAGTTTGGGCAGATTCTTTTGCAGGTCCTGAATGCAATGCCGCAGCGTTTGGCCGTCAATGAACTCCATGGCAATGAAGTTCACTCCGCCGGCTTCGCCAATCTCGTAAATGTGCGCAACGTTCGGATGATTCAGAGTCGCGGCTACTTTCGCTTCCTGAACAAAGCGGCGCATCCGATCTTCATTGGCGGCCAGATCGGCCGGTAAGATCTTCAGCGCAACTTTGCGGTCCAGCCGAGTGTCGCGCGCGAGATACACTTCCCCCATACCACCCCGGCCCAGGATGGAAAGGATTTTGTAATGAGCAATGGATTGGCCGATGATGGCGCTGGCGGGACCTGCTATTTGTCCTTCAGCCAGGCTGCCGGGAGAGGCAGTATGCACGGAAAGTAGAGATTCGACTTCGCGACGGAGTTCGCGATCTCCCTTACAGGCTTGATCGAGAAAAGGCCCTCGGCTGCGCGGTTCAAGCTCCAGCGCAGACTGATAGATTGTTTCTACTTTTTGGCGGGACTCCGGGGGTAGGGCCATGCCTGGCGTGTTCACAATCCGCCGCGGCCAATCGTGCATCATGCCGCAATGCCTCCGCAGCTTATCACCAGCATTCGGGGATTCCTATCTGCATGACGCCTGGGTGGTCTGCCACTTTCTCCCTTTTCAGGGTTGCCAGAGCAATAGCCCGGAACTTCGAAGTCTCTCTTAATTACTATGCGGGTTTGAGGTGAGGTATTTCACATGACGCGACGCAAGAACACTTGCAAAGGAGCTAACTTTTGGAGTGCGGCGACTAGTCGCCGCTTTTGAAAGCGCTGACAAGTCAGCGCACTCCACAAAGAGCTTACTTCCTTAACCAACCAAGCAAACCGTAAAGCACCGTCTCGCGGTTCTCTTCATAGATTGCTTTGGTGAGGGGAATATTCATTGGGCAAACCTTGACGCAGTTTTGCGCATTGCCGCAGTTGGTGATGCCGTCCTCGCCCATGATCGCTTCCAGGCGCTCGTCGCGATTCATCGCCCCGGACGGGTGCATGTTGAAGAGGCGGACCTGGGCAATCGCCTGCGGCCCGATATAGTGATCCTCGTCGTACTGCGGACAAGCTTCCAGACAACAACCGCAAGTCATGCAACGCGAGTAGGCATAACGCTCCTGCACGTCCTCTTGATCCATGCGCGGTCCGGGCCCCAGTTCGTGGGTGCCGTCCAGCTCGACCCAGGCGTGGGTTCGCTTGAGGTGTTCAAACATCTGCGAACGATCGACGATCAGGTCGCGGATGTTTGGAAACTTCGTCATTGGTTCCAACTTGATCGGCTGATCGAGATTGTCCACCAGCGCCGAGCACGATTGCCGCACCCGGCCATTGATTACCATCGTGCAGATTCCGCAAACCTGTTCCAGGCAGTTCATGTCCCAGGACGGCGGGGTGGTCGGCTTTCCTGATTTAGTGACCGGGTTCTTGCGAATCTCCATCAGGCAGGAGATTACGTTGAGGTTGGGCCGGTAAGGGATCTCGAACTCTTCCCAGTGCTGGAGAGCATCCGGAGCTGAGCGGCGCTTGATGTGAATCTCGACTGTGTTCATATCTATTTTTGTTTGCGGTCCCGACGTGTCGTGATAGACGCTTTCAAAATTTATGACAAGACAGAGCACTCCACATTTAGCTTTCGCCTTTTCCTTCTT
>JBBPID010000133.1:0-7795 GCA_038040505.1 Acidobacteriota bacterium
CCCTCCCGAAAACCGACAACCGGTTTCATGACGTTTCTCCGCTCGATTGTCTTGGGGAAATTGGGAGAAAATCCCGATTGGTCTTCGACTCCAAACGCGGAAGATCCACGAACAACCCGAAACGGTAAAAGTCGGCGAGCCCGTTTTGGACAACAGCAGCGGGCATGGTATCAACTTCAGAGTGTCTACTGAATTCAAAGTGATGAGAGAGAACAACCGTGGTGTCGGCGAGATGTTTCGCGCGCTGCGGCATCGGAATTTTCGGCTTTTCTGGTCCGGAGCATTTCTCTCAAACACCGGGACCTGGATGCAGGCGGTCGCCCAGGGCTGGCTCGTGCTACAACTTTCCAACTCGCCCTTTTGGCTCGGAGTTGACGGTTTCATGGCGACGGCTCCCGGATTGGTGCTGACGCTGGCGGGCGGAGTGTTTGCCGATTTGATGGATCGGCGCAAGCTCTTGATCTACACCCAGGTAGTGGCCGGGCTAGCCGCGCTGACTCTCGGCACCTTAGTAGTAACCAAGGTCGTCTCTGTGTGGATGATCCTTTCGTTGTCATTTGTGACCGGCTGCTGCATGTCGATCGCCGGCCCTTCGTATCTGGCTTTGGTTTTTGACCTGGTCGGACGAGAGGATTTGGCTAATGCGATTGCCTTGAACTCGACCCAGTTCCAATTGGCGCGGGCCCTCGGTCCAGTGTTCGCCGGCGTCGGCTTTAAACTTTTCGGCGTCGCCGGCTGTTTCTTTGCCAACGGACTCTCGTTCGTGGCGGTGGTGATCAGCCTGAAGATGGTCCGCTATGAAGATACGGTGAAGCCGAGTAACGCGCCGGAGCGTTCGCTCAAAGACAAAGGAACGTTTACTCACGATTTGGTCGAAGGCTTTCGTTACGTTGCCGGCCGGCCAACCGTCTCGATGTTGCTGTTGATCTCGGCGGTCACCAGCTTATTCGGCGCGCCCTACATTTCGATGACTCCGGTCTTTGCTCGCGACATTTTTCATCTCGGCGAGACCGGTTTGGCATTGATCATGGGAACGGCCGGCGCGGGCGCTCTCTTTGGCGCGTTGTTCCTCTCCTACCTCGGCGACTTTCGTCACAAGGGTTGGTTTGTCCTTGGCGGTGATTTGGGATTTGCCATCTGCCTCGTCGTCTTTTCACTTTCGCGGAACCTGACGTTGTCATTAATCTTTCTGTTTGGGCTCGGCTTCGCCATCGTAAGTTCGGTCGCGGTGACGAATACGCTGCTTCAGAAATTGGTCACCGATGAAATGCGCGGACGAGTGATGAGCATGTTCATGCTTTCATTCATCGGCGCAATGCCGATAGGGAACCTGATCGCCGGCGCTGCTTCGCATCGCTTCGGCGTTCCGCGCACTTTGGCGGCAGGCGGAGTGATAATCGCCGTATTCGCGTTAACCGTGACGCTCCGCAGTCCGAAGCTGCGAGAGCTGTAAAAACTCAGCTTCCGCTTTTTGAGAAATCAGCGCGGGTATGCAAAACTCTCGTCATAGCGAAAATGAAAAGAAAAGTTAGACATGGGTTAATTCCGACGTTCGCGATTGCCACACTACTGGTCGCCGGGATCAGCCAGGCCCAGGACCGGGGATGGTCGACGAAAGATGTAGGTCTTGGTGGAAGAGACCTGAATGCCGTTTACTTCTTGGATTCGAAGCGCGGATGGATTGGTGGTGACGGTGGATTGCTCGCGGTTACCGATGACGGCGGAGTGACGTGGGTCCAGCAGCCATTGGGAACGGCCCACGGCATAAACGATGTGTATTTTGTGGGTAAGGATACGGGGTTTGCGCTAGCGGGCGGCAGTATTTTCAGCACCGAAGATGGTGGCCACTCCTGGCGCGAGTCGCACAAGTTCGCCGCTTCAGAATTCGCGGGCGCCGACCCTGAGCTTTACAGTCTTCGCTTTAACGGAAAGAAACGCGCGTGGGTGGTCGGTTCCGCCAGTCGCGGCGACGTCATTGTGAACAGCCTGCTGGCAATCACCAGAGACGGCGGTGCGAGTTGGCTCATCCAGCGCGCGCTGACACAACAAGAGCTGATTCATATCGATTTCGTGGACGAAAAGCGCGGATGGATAGTCGGAGCCGGCGGCGCCATCCTGCACACGAACGACGCTGGTGAATCGTGGACGAAGCAAAATTCCGATACCACCGTGACGCTCTTTCATGTCGATTTTCGTAACGAGCGCCAGGGCCTGGCCGTCGGCGAACGGGGAACGATTCTGCGCACAGATGACGGCGGGCGCGTTTGGACAAAAATAACGGCGCCGACGCGCTCTACTTTGCTGAGCGTACAATTTGTAAGTGAAGACGAGGCCTGGATCGTCGGCCGCGGCGGAGTGATTCTGCGTTCGGGCAACGGCGGCCTTACCTGGATTGAACAAGAGAGTTCTACCAGGCAGAATCTCTTCGCGCTATTCATCAATAAGAAGAATGGATGGGCCGTGGGAAGTGATGGCCTGATCCTCAAGTACGAACGCTAGAGTTGTAATTCAATTAGAAATTTCTGTCTGACTTATGGGGTCTATTGGACGATTACTACAAAAACTGGGCTTGGCGAGTGCCAACGCTGGACGTCATCCGATTCGGATTTTTCTCCTCGAGGATGACCAGCGGCGACGAGATTGGTTCTTGAAGCGCTTTAAGGGAGATCATCTCGACATCGTCGACGATGTCTCAGAAGGAAGGGAACTGTTAGAGACGCGCACTTATGATTCCATCTTTCTCGATCACGATCTGATACCGGAACACTACGGTGCAACTGAATCTGATGATGAGCGGACGGGTTATGCGATCGCTTCTTTTCTGGCCGCGAATCCTGAGCTGCAGCGTTCCGCTACGATCATGGTGCACAGTTTCAATGCGGACGGCGCCATGCGGATGGTTGAAGAACTAAGACGAGCCGGCCGGCAGGCTGAATACATTCCGTTTCATTTTCTGGAAGAGCGGATCAGAAACTTCTGGCCGCGATAAAAGTGAGAGAGAACACCTCGATTTTGTCGCGCAACGCAAAGCCTATTGATTTGACACTTTCCGGCGTCGGTTCCTATACTGCAAACTCCTTACTCGCAATGGCCAGGTAGCTCAGTTGGTAGAGCGCGGCCCTGAAAAGGCCGGCGTCGGCGGTTCGATTCCGTCCCTGGCCACCACTACACCAAAGCGAAACCAACTAGACAGGACAGATTCGCCGACCGAGAAGGCCCGGAATTAGGCGGGTTTTTGCGGGTTGGCCCAAGCTAGTCTGGCGCCTCAGAAAAACTCGTTGACTGTCCGTCACCCGGGTGTATAATTCGTGTCCGTCGGGTGGGGCTGGCCCAAAAGTCAGCCGGTTGAAAGAGCATCCGACTTTGAACATCGATAGTGCCCGCCAGTGCCAGCTCGGCCGCCGAATCGCGCCCCCCGTGATCGCTACCTTCGAGCTGGCACACGTTTTTATCGGCAAATCTGGAAATGAAAAGAGCGGCTTTGAGTTTGAGTCAAAGCCGCTCTTTCTTTTTGAGCCAACTTGTTAAGCTGGCGAAGTTTTCGCAAGTTAGCAACCTGCGAACTTACATTCCCATGCCGCTCATGCCGCCCATACCGCCGGGCATCGGAGAACCCTTGTCCTCTTCAGGAATGTCGGCCACCATGGCTTCGGTAGTAAGCATCAGTCCCGCGATTGACGCTGCGTTCTGCAGAGCCGTGCGCGTGACTTTGGCTGGATCGATGACGCCGGCTTTCACCAGGTCTTCGAAGGCTTCGGTTTGGGCGTTGAAGCCGAAGCTGTCGTTCTTGTCACCCCGAACCCGCTCAACCACGACGGCGCCTTCTTTGCCGGCGTTCTGAACGATCTGTCGCAAGGGCTCTTCCAGAGCGCGACGAACGATGTTGACGCCGATTTGTTCGTCAGGGTCATCTTTGTTCGCGTCGAATTTCTCGAGCACCTTGGCCGCGCGAACCAGCGCCACACCGCCGCCGGGTACAATGCCTTCCTCGACTGCCGCGCGCGTCGCGTGCATGGCATCCTCGACCCGAGCTTTCTTTTCTTTCATCTCGGTCTCAGTCGCCGCGCCCACTTTGATCACAGCTACTCCGCCGACCAGCTTCGCCAGCCGCTCTTGCAGCTTCTCGCGATCATAATCGGACGAGGTCTCCTCGATTTGCGCGCGAATCGTCTTGACGCGGCCTTCGATGTCACCCTGTTTACCGTTGCCTTCCACAATCGTGGTGTTGTCCTTGTCGATCGTGATTTTCTTGGCCTTGCCGAGATCCGAAAGCTGCACGTTCTCGAGCTTGATACCGAGATCCTCGCTGATGACCTTGCCTCCGGTAAGGATGGCAATGTCTTCGAGCATCGCCTTGCGGCGATCACCGAAACCAGGCGCCTTCACTGCGGCGACGTTCAGTGTGCCGCGCAGCTTGTTGACCACCAGCGTCGCCAGGGCTTCGCCCTCGACGTCTTCGGCGATAATCAGCATCGGCTTGCCGAGCTTTGCCACCTGTTCGAGCAAGGGCAGCAGGTCCTTCATCGAGCTGATCTTCTTCTCGTGAATCAGAATCAGCGCGTTTTCGAGGGCCGCTTCCATACGCTCCGGGTCGGTGACGAAGTAGGGGCTCAGATACCCGCGATCGAACTGCATTCCTTCGACAACTTCCAACGCGGTTTCCATCGTCTTTGATTCTTCGACGGTGATCACGCCGTCTTTGCCCACCTGATCCATTGCTTTTGCGATGATCGTGCCGATGGTGGCGTCGCCGTTGGCTGAGACAGTCCCGACCTGGGCGATCGCATCGCCCTTAACCGGTTTTGCCAGCCGATGAATCTCTTCGATGGCGCGCTCGACCGCTTTGTCGATGCCCCGCTTAAGGGCCATTGGATTGGCGCCGGCCGCGACAGTCTTAACGCCTTCGCGAAAGATCGCCTGCGCCAGAACGGTTGCGGTCGTGGTGCCATCGCCGGCGACGTCGGAAGTCTTGGACGCAACCTCGCGCACCATCTGAGCTCCCATATTCTCCAGCGAATCCTTTAATTCAATTTCCTTTGCGACCGTCACACCGTCTTTGGTGATGGTCGGCGAGCCGAATTTCTTGTCGATCACAACGTTCCGGCCTTTGGGCCCGAGCGTGATCTTCACTGCATCGGCGAGTTGGTTAATACCGCGCAGAATAGCCGCGCGTGACTCTTCGCCATGAACAACTTGCTTTGCCATTTTCGTTTTCTTCTCCTAGCTAAATGTCGATTTCGGTCAGAAAGTCGGCCGTCCCGGGGGACTACTTGCCGCCTTTCTTGCCTGCCGCCGCGCGCTGGATGATTCCCAGAATTTCGTCCTCGCGCATGATCAAAAGCTCTTCGTCGTCAATCTTGACTTCCGAGCCGCTGTACTTGCCAAACAACACTCGATCACCGGCTTTCACGTCGAGGGTCTGGCGTGTCCCGTCGTCGCGATACTTACCCTCGCCGACGGCCACTACTTCCCCTTCCTGGGGCTTCTCTTTCGCGGTATCCGGAATAATGATTCCGCCGCGGACCTGTTCGCCTTCGTCGACACGCCTCACAATCACTCGGTCATGAAGCGGCCTGATATTTACTGCCATACTTGAAAAACGCTCCTTTCGATTCTTTGCTTAGACACAACTTGACTCGCAAACTTCATCATATCGTTGACTAGAAATTTAGCAATCTTGAACGATGAGTGCCAAGAAATATAATTAAGGCGGGGAATGAAGTCAACCGGCAAGGGCCACTTTCCGGGCAATTGCCTGCGGAAAGCCCCATGTTCGGCCAAAGGGTAGGAAGGCATCAGGGCTATACACATGCAAACCGGATTAAAGTAGAATCGTCGCCGAACTTACGCGGTACTCAGTGAGGTGCCTCCAATGCGGAAGATATTGCTACTGATTTTGACCGGAGCGCTGGTTCACGCCAGCACGTCCGGACAGTCGGGCCGGCGCGGCCTAAAGCCCCCACCGCCACCGCCGCCGGAACAACTCAGTGAACCGCCGATTGAGGCGCCGCCCGGCCGCGAGTCCTTTGCTCCGGCGGAACTCAAAATGCTGCCGGATAACATCTTTAAGCGCCAGTTCAAGGCCCTCGACAACAGCACGTTCAGCCTCGCGGACTTTGGCGGCAAGATCCTTGTGGTCAATCTCTGGGCATCGTGGTGCGGGCCGTGTCGAAGGGAAGTTCCTGAGTACGAGAAGGTCAGGAAGGAGTTTGCCGGACGAGGCGTGGAGTTTATCGGTCTCACCGGCGAGGATTCGGGCACGTCATCCGAACGCGTCAGGAAATTTGTGCAAGACTTCAATTTCGGTTTTCGTCAGGCTTGGGCAGACCGCGAGACAGCGCTGGTCCTGATGAACGGCAAGAACGTAATTCCACAGACTCTGATTATCGCTCCCGACGGTCGTGTCATTAGCCACTGGCGCGGTTACGCGCCTGGACAGAATGGCAATCACCTGCGCGACGTCCTCGAGCACGCGTTGACCTCCCAAAGCAGTCAATGAAGAGAGCCGGCTGTTCCCGCGTTGTGTGCGCTCGGCGAGTTAGTGAGTCTTGTGTCCCGAACGTCGCGCAGTCAAATGCGAGGAGTGCTTTCGTTCCTGCGCGCGATACGAATTGACGCGTTTGGAAATTGTGTTGCGGTGGATGCCTAACGCCTCTGCGGTGTGAGAAATGCGCTTCTTGTTTCGCGTAAAGGCTTTTTGAATGTAGAGCTTTTCGAATTCTTCCAGAGCTTCGTCAAGCATGATGTGACCGTCAAGCATGTCCTCGATCACGGCTTCGAGACGGGGGCGTATTTGCATTTTTCTCGTCCTATCAAATCATCAATTAACCTTACGTCGGAGTCATCCAAACGATCACTGCTAAAGCGGTTCACCCACAAGTAACTCGTAAGCTTCGAGGTAGCGATCCGTCGTCGCCTGGGCTACCTGCGGCGGCAATGGCGGCGCCGGCGGCTGCTTGTCCCAATCCAATTGTTCGAGGTAGTCCCGCACAAACTGTTTGTCGAACGAGGCCTGCGATCTCGCGACTGCGTAGCTTTCCGCCGGCCAGAACCGAGACGAATCGGGGGTCAAAACTTCGTCAATCAAGATGATTTGGCCTTCACGGCCAAGGCCAAACTCGAACTTGGTGTCGGCAATGATGATGCCGCGGCTGCGCGCGTAGGCACTCGCTTCCCGATAAAGGCGTAGCGAGACATTTCTTAGGGTTTCCGTCACTTCCGGGCCAACAATCCCGGTCATTTGCTGCTCGCTGATGTTTTCGTCGTGTCCTGTCTCAGCCTTTGTCGCGGGGGTGAAGATGGGCCTGGCGAGTTGTTCCGACTCGCGCAGACCGGCAGGCAACTCATGGCCGCAGACCTGCCCGCTGCGTTGATAATCTTTCCAGCCAGAGCCCGAAAGATAACCGCGGACCACGCACTCGACCGGGAAAACTTCGGTACGCTTCACCAGCATCGAACGCCCACGCAGTTCCGGCGCGTGGCCACCAATGACCTCAGGCATTTCGTCGATGTTGGTTGTGATCAGGTGATTCGGAACGATATGGGCGAGCTTCGCGAACCAGAATCGCGAGAGCGCGGTCAGCACTTCGCCTTTGCGGGCGATGGGCGTCGGCAGGATGCAGTCGAAAGCTGAGATGCGATCGGTCGCTACGATTAGAAGGCTTGCTTCGTCGATAGCATAGACATCGCGAACCTTGCCGCGACGGACAAGTTTTAGATCTGAAAAAGTCGTTTCAACTACGGGAGCAGCTGATGCCATTGTCAGATCGGACTACCACACGTCAGAACTCCAGTC
>JBBPID010000024.1:0-54635 GCA_038040505.1 Acidobacteriota bacterium
TTACCGTTTCGGGTTGTTCGTGGATCTTCCGCGTTTGGAGTCGAAGACCAATCGTGATTTAATCCCAATTTCCCCAAGACAATCGAGCGGAGTAACGTCATGAAACCTTTTTTCGCTTTTCCGAAGAGCATTTTTGAATTGCTGCTAGTCATTGCGATCGCCGGAGCTTTCACTTTGACTGCGCGGGCACAATCTGCGGCCCCATCTGCGACACCGCAAGCCGCAGCGCCCATCCAACCGTCGCCTTCAACTATCGCCGCGAAGCCGGCAGACGCCGTCACAATGGATTCAACCTTGGCTGCACTCTACGACGTAATCTCGGGTCCGGCGGGCAAGCGCGACTGGGATCGATTCCGCTCGTTGTTCGCTCCCGGAGCTCGTCTGATCGCTAATGGCGTCCGGCCAACCGGCGAAGTTGTCTCGCGAGTAATGACCGCGGACGATTACGCTCAGCGCAATGGTCCCTACTTTGAGCAGAATGGATTTTTCGAGCGAGAAGTCTCGCGGCAGGTAGACAAGTTCGGCAACATAGCCCACGTCTTCAGCACCTACGAATCGCGTCATGCCAAAGACGACCCCAAACCATTCGCCCGCGGCATCAACAGCATTCAATTGATGAACGACGGAAAGCGCTGGTGGATTGTGACTATCTTCTGGCAGGGTGAAGACGAGAAGAATCCGATACCTTCGATGTATTTGCGCAGCCGGAATTAGCGGCGTCGCGAATGTGAGAGCGGAGCTCCCGACCCTCCCAACCGTGCCGCGACAATCTCAGCCAAAATAGCCAGCGCGACTTCTTCCGGTGAAACCGCGCCGAGGTCCAGGCCGATCGGCGCGTGCACTCTTTGCAGTCGTTCTTCGTCGGCGCCTGATTCACGCAGCTTTTCCAAAACGATATTCGTGCGGCGTTTGCTGCCTATCATGCCGACGTAGTCCGGCTTCACCGCGAGTGCCGCGCGCAGGCATTCTTCATCTTCCTTGTGACCGCGGGTGACGATGGCCACCGACACGCCCCGACCCTTTGCGACCGCTACTCGGATCGCATCTTCCCAATTCTCAGCCTGAACTAGTTCGATATCCTTTTCGCTCTTCGCGCTGAAAAGATCCCGCGTCACAAACTGACTTCGATCATCGATCAGCGTGACGCGATAAGCGAGCATACTGGCCAGCCGTGCCAGAGCGGCGCCTACGTGGCCGGCGCCGGCGATGACCAGATGCGGCTCTGCCTCGATGCGCTCAAACAACAGCAGCGCGCTGCGAAAACTGGTTAAGTCGGGAGCAAACTCTTCAACTCTGAATGACTTTGTGCCGTCGCGCGTCTCGAGAAAATCTTGCGCCTGCCGCGCCACCGCTTCCTCCAATTCCGGATCACCCAGCCCGCCGATTACTTCACCCGTCTCTAGCCTCAACAATTTAGAGCCTACCATCAGAGAGCTTGAGGCGGACGCCGGCATCTCGAGTAAAGTTGCGAGCACTCCCCGCGAACCTTCATCGAGAACGCGTTTGATCGCTCTGGTTATGGTTTGAGCTTCCGATTCGTCGGCCATAGATTATGGAATTGGAAGAAGCGTTCCTGTCTTCAGCTTAAGATGCGCGCGCACACATTTATTCCGACGAGGGACGCTTCCTTAGGCCGACGATTTCCGCCAAACGACGCACGAACCACAACGGCCCAATGAAGAAGTAGATGGGATTCTTGAAAAAGGCCGGCTGATTACCTTCAATTGCGTGCCCGACAAACTGCAGGATCCAACCGAGAACGAACAGCGCCAACGCCCAACGCCAGTTGAAGAAAAAGAGTGGCAACGCGATCGTGATCATTGGAATGCCGATGATATGGCAGAGTTTGTTCAGCGGATGCCGATGCTTGGACTTGTAATTCTCCAGGTAAGTGTCAGCCATGACGATCTTAACCCGCTCTTAGACTCAATTTACGATTTTATGACCGAGACTGTTCCCAGACATCCAGGAAGATGTCCATCGTCCCGCCACAAACCATGCCTTCTTCGCTGGCCTCGTCGGCGGTCAGAGAGAAATGGTGCAGTGCCGGGACACCTTTGCGCAGAGCCTCGCGAGCTTCGGCCCAAACTTCAGCTTCGACACAGCCGCCACCAACCGTGCCCGCAGTCTGGCCGTTTTCGAAAAACAACATTTTCGCGCCGCGTCTTTGCGGCGTTGAGCCGCGGGTATGAGCGACGGTGGCGACCACGACGCGCTCTCCGCGATCGTTGGCCTCGTCAATCAAATGATAGAGATCATGCTGCGCTATCGTACCCATAAGTGCGTCAAATTATTGCGGCGGATAAGGAGTCGGCGAGGGAGCCGGGGTGGCTCGTGGTGTTGACGATGCGCCTTCTTTGGTCTTGGCGTTCTGCAAGGCAGCTTCGTCCTGGGCATCCAGCTTCTTGCGCAAACGGTCTACCTCAACATCAGAAGCTGCGATGGCTGTCTCCAGGCGCTGGGCGTTCGCACTCAACTGATCCAACTGTTTGCGGACTCGCTCTTTTTCGGTTTCCAGTTGGCGGCGGCGCTGTTCTCTAAGCTCTTCCGGACGAGTGGTGCCGTATCCGGCGACTGAACGTTCGATGTTCTCGGGTTTGAGGGCGAAATCGATGTCCTCTGCCCGCGCCTCCAACTCGCTCTGTTTCGCCTGTACCTGGCTCAATTCGGTGCGGAGCTGAGCAGAGCGCTGTTCGGCGCGGGACAATCTTTCAAGATCTACCAGCGAGCGCTGTGATTCTTCCATCTGGCCGATCTTGTCAGAAAGCTTGTCCACCTGGTTTAAGAGCGAACGAATCTGCTTCCTCATCGCCTCCGGATCTTCGGTATCAGGCGATTTCTCCGGTTGCGGGTTCGCGTTTTCGGTTGCCGCTTCGTTTGAGGTGTTTGAGTTCTCTGTCGGAGAAGGCTCATAGATTGCCGGATTGGTAATTTTCGGGGCCGAAGGTTTCGGCCGCGGCGCCCGGCGCTTCCGACGCCGCTGGGCACTCGAATCGACCAGCAGAAAACCGGATATGACTAAGAGGGCCAATGCGGCCATCACCAAGTTTCTTATTGAGCCTCTAGGCATAACCAACCTCCTCGCTTACTTGAGGGATGCAACCAGCCTCAACCGGGATGCTTCCCAACTTGCACGCCACAGAAAGCAATTCGTTCCCTGAGTCAGGAGTGATTCAGCCCGGTTGAATCTGAAAACTAATATTCATCGCCCGGACCGACTGTGTCAACGCGTCGATGCGAATCATGTCGGCGCCGGCTTCGGCGTAGGAACGGATGTTATCCAGCGTCACCGATCCGGCGATCTCAACCACAATATCCGCGGACAGCGAACGGGCGTGGTCGATCAATTCTTTGGCCTCCGTGGCGCCGGGCGCATCAATCACGAGAACACCGGCACCGCTGTCGACGGCCTCGGCAATCTCACTCCGATTCGCGACTTCAGCGGCTATTTTATGAATGTGTCCAACCTTTTCGCGCGCGCTCTTGATCGCCGCACCCAAACCGCCCCCAATCGAGGCGTGGTTTGGCTTAACGCACACCCCATCGTCCAATCCAAACCGATGATTCACCCCGCCGCCCAAAAGCACGGCGTACTTTTCGAGCATTCGCAAACCCGGTGTGGTCTTGCGGGTATCGGCAATCTTCGCGCTGGTGCCTTCGATGGCTCGGACGAATTGGCGGGTGGTGGTAGCAATGCCGGACAAGTGCTGCACCAGGTTCAGAGCCACGCGCTCACCGGCCAGCAGTACGTCAGCAAAGCCGCTGGTTCGCGCGATCACTTTTCCGGCTTCCACTTCTTCGCCGTCGGCAACAAATGCTTCGATCTGCTGTTGCGGATCGAGCGTAACGAAAACTTCCTCGGCGGCTTCCAATCCGGCGACAACCATTTTTTCGCCGGCCACGAATCGGCCACGCGCTCGAGCGTTCCGCATCAGAACGGCCTGCGTGGTGATGTCGCCGCGACCCAGGTCTTCGCGCAGAAACAATCCAATGCTGGAATAAAGCGCGCCTTCGTCAAGCCAATTCATTGGTTCTCAATTCTGACTGAATACCGGGGTTCAACTTTCGTGACTTATCATGTTGATTTCGTGGATCTCATTCGTCCCCAGATCCAACCACTCAGGACAGAGCTTCCAGGTTTTGATCCAGCGCCGTCTGCTGCCTGGCAATTTCGGTCATGCGTGCGCGCAACTCGTCAACTTTCTCAACCGGAGCCCGGGCGACGAAGTCAGCGTTCCCCAGTTGCGTTGCGAGCTTGCCGGACTCTTTCTCCAGTTTTTCTTTCTCTTTGGAGAGGCGCGCCCGCTCTACGTCAAAATCGATCAGACCTTCGAGTGGCACCGCCACTTCGACCCCGCCCGAAAGCACCGCCCGCGCCGAAGCCCTGGGCACTTCCTGTCCATCCTGGATGACAACTTTCCCTCGCGTCAGCCTTTCGATCTGCGCCGAATTAGTTTCAAAAGCCGGCAAAACCTGCCGCAGTCCGCGGATTAGGACCGTAACCTGCTCACCCGGCTTGATGCTCATTTCCGCGCGTATGTTCCGCACCCGCGAGATCAATTCGATGACGGAATCCATGTCGGCTTCGGCCCGGTCATCAACCAGCGCGTCATCGCAATGCGGGTATGACGCCAGCATGATCGTAGGCTCAACGCCGGAATAAGCCTGGTGCAATAACCTGGAATGCTGGACCGGGAGTCTTTGCCACAATTCTTCAGTCAGATAAGGCATGAACGGATGCAACAGCCTTAGAGACTGCTCAAGCACCGAGAGTAGACGCGCCCGCGCGATGTTTCGCTCAGGTGAATCGGTCTCAGAAGTTATCGTCGCCTTGGAAAGCTCGATGTACCAGTCACAAAAATCGTCCCAGAAGAAATGATAGAGAGTCTGCACCACGCCGTGGAAATCGTATTGTCCGAGCTGGCGCTCGACATCCCGCGCCGTTTTGTTTAAGCGCGAGAGGATCCAACGATCGTGGAGCGGCAAACTCGCGGCGTCACCGGCAAAGGGCTCGGTCACCGTCTCTGCGCCGCCGGAATTCAGCAGACAAAATCGCGCGGCGTTCCAAATCTTGTTGGCAAAGTTGCGATACGATTCGACCTGTCGCTCACTCCAGCGCGTGTCGGTTGAACCTACCGAAGCCAGAGTAAGACGCGTCGCGTCGACACCGTACTTATCAAAAACTTCGAGTGGGTCGATGCCGTTGCCTTTTGTTTTGGACATCCGCTGGCCATGTTTGTCCAACACTGTGCCGGTGACATACACGTCGGCAAAGGGCTCCCGGCTCATGAATTTCAAACCGGTCATCACCATCCGCGAAACCCAGAGAAAGATTATGTCGCGGGCTGTGATCAGAACCGACGTCGGGTAGAAGGTCGCAAGGTCCTCAGTTTTTTCCGGCCAGCCCAGCGTGGAGAATGGCCACAACGCCGACGAGAACCAGGTGTCGAGCACGTCCTGTTCCTGAGTTAATTGATCCGTGCCCGCCTTCTCGACCGCTTCCTCGCGGGAACGCGCGACGATGACCTCGCTGTCGTTTTTGTACCACGCAGGAATCTGATGACCCCACCAGAGCTGGCGTGAAATGGTCCAATCACGCAAATTCTCGAGCCAGTCTGAATAAACCTTTTCGTAAGGCACGGCCGGCACGAACTGCGGTTTTCCGTCTTCTCTCAATTTCGCCAGAGCCAGGTCGCGCAAAGGCTCCATCCGACAAAACCACTGCGTCGAGATCAAGGGCTCGAGCACGGTCTTACAGCGCTCGCACTTCGAAATCGCGAATTCATAATCCACGACTTTCTCGAGCAGCTCCAGCGCCTCCAACTTTTCAACGACCAACTCTCGCGCCTGGTAGCGATCAAGTCCGGCAAATTCCGGGCCCGCCGCTTCGGTCATGCGAGCATACTGATCGATCACCGCCACCTGTTCCAGGTTGTGCCGCTCGCCTATTTCATAATCGTTTGGATCGTGTGCCGGAGTTACTTTGACCGCGCCGGTGCCGAATTCCGATTCCACGAAATCATCAGCGACAATCGGAATTTCGCGGTTCATTATCGGCAGCACCAGAATCTTACCGATCAGGCTCTGATAGCGCTCGTCATCCGGATTCACGGCCACCGCCGTGTCACCCAGCATGGTTTCGGGACGGGTGGTGGCCACGGTTATGGAGCCAGTACCGTCTTTGAATGGATAACGAAGATAGTAAAGCTTGCCTTTCTGAGGCTCACGCAGCACTTCAAGGTCGGAAAGCACCGTCTGGTCATTGGGGCACCAGTTAACAATGCGATTGCCGCGGTAGATCAACCCTTCGTCGTAAAGTCGCACGAAACATTCGCGCACCGCGCGCGAAAGGTTCTCGTTCATGGTGAACTGTTCGCGCGACCAATCGACCGAGGCGCCTTCGCGCCGGATTTGATTGAGGATCTGCCCGCCGTATTCCTGCTTCCAATTCCAGACGCGCTCTTCAAACTTTTCACGCCCCAGATCGTGGCGGGTCAAGCCTTCCTTCTTCAACTGGCGAGTCACCATCAACTGAGTCGAGATGCCGGCATGATCCATCCCCGGCAACCAGAGCGTGCGAAAGCCCGACATCCGTTTGTAGCGCGTCAGCACATCCATCATCGTGTGCTGCAGGGCGTGGCCCATGTGCAGCGAGCCGGTGACATTTGGCGGCGGCATTACGATTGAAAAGACGGGCGCGTTCGGATCTTTATTAATCTCGGGCGCGAAAAAGCCGGCCGCTTCCCACCGCTCGTAGTGATTCTGCTCTGCTTGCTTTGGATCGTAGGTTTTGGGGATGTCTATCATTCTTACAGTGTTTGAGCGATTGAGAGGCGCGTTGCCTGCTCTTGGTAACGTATCTTAAGCTGATTTCGTGACCTTCGAATTGTAAATCAAGCTCCGCAACTTTTCCTATCGCACGGTCTGACGGGCAGTCGCTAAACCAAACTTTGGTCATCGCTTCAGAAAAGCAAAAAGGCGGGAACAAGTCCCGCCTTTTTGGCAAATGCTCTTTAAAGTGAGACTTACTTTTGCTTGTCCAAACGTTCCTTAATCAGTAACTCAGCCAGGTCGGGTACGACTTCCCACGCGATTTCGCGGACGACCCTTTCGGACATTTGCTCAACGACCCGGCGAGCGATGGCCTCGATCGCTTCGGGCGACAAATCAGCGCCGGCGCGTGTTTGTCCCTCGATCGGAACGGAACTAATAGATGCGTCCGCGGGTGAAGGGGCAACTTCCCACTGCGGAACCTCAGGCCGAGATTCTTCTTCCGCCAGTACCACTTCCGCCACAGCAACGGCCGAAACATTCTTTTCCGGCGACCCGTTGGCGTTGGCGCCGGTGGGGAGCGTCCCGACGACTGACTCGGGCCAGTTTTCGATTGCGGGCGAGGGCGCTCCAAAATCCAGATCCAGAACCACGTCTTCGTCAACCGTACGGGTGGCAGCGTTTTCAAATTCGCCGAGATCCAGAAGGGCATCGTTATACGTCTCGGGCTCTGCGGACTTCGCCGACTGCGACAACGCGTTCATCTCGGCATCGTTCCACGAAGGTGTTTCCGTTACGCTTGAAACATTCACAGAAGCTTCCATATGGTTCTCAACATTCATTACCGGTTCAATCTCAATAGTATCGTCCTGCGCGTAGAGTCCCGGTTCGGTGTCGACGCCAAAACCCTGATCGTCGATGCGCTCAAGCTTTCTGGTGTCCGCGGTTTGCAGTTCGGTGTCCGTGGCGCAGGACATGCCCGCTCTCTCAACGGGTTCGTGTTCAGGTATCGGCGCGGCCTCGACCAGGACGCTTACATTCTCGTCAATCATCGACTCGCTCTCAGTGGACGGTGCTTCGACAAAGACTTTCAGATCCGGTGCGGTTGTTTGAGTGTAAGCCGGGTCCGCGGCGGCGCCCTCGTCGGAAGGTTCCAGTCCGAGAGTTGAGTATTGGCCCGCTGCTCCGGCATCTTCGGACTTACCGCTGAGGAGCGAGCCCACGCGGCTCACCAAATCACGAATTGATTGGAATGGTTTTGTCACAACATCACTGGCGCCTGCCTGGCGCGCGGCGGCCTCATCAAAAGGTTCAAACGAGCCAACCAAAAGCATAACAGGGATTTGTTTGAACCGCTCGGTGTTTCGAATGATCCGGCAAAGCTCATACCCGTCAGTGCCCGGCATGAAACAGTCCGCCAGGACGATGTCCGGCGACAATTCTTCGAGTTTATTTCGGGCCTGATCACCATCCCCAACTGCCGTAACCTCCATGCCCTCGTCGGTAAAAGTGAGGTCGATGACTTTTTGAATGGCAACCGAATCGTCGGCGACCAGCAGCCTTTTTCCAGTAAGCAAGTTGGATCCTTGGTTCGGGGCGGACATTGATCTTGACCAGACCTTACCGGCTCGGGCTGTCAGCTCGTAGCACTCTGGGGTCTTTGCCAGCGGAGCGGCGCAACGGCGCCAATCTGAACCTAGCATCCGCGCGAAAAGCGCGTCAAGAGTTTTGTGGGGAAAGGGGGTAAGTTTGCAAGCGTTCGTAATGGGCAGCGGTCAAAAGCCCGTTGAGCGACATCGGGACTAGCCCAGCCTTGGAAGACCGGCGGCTTCAAGCCTCGTCCTCAGCATCCGCGATTTTCTCTAGCCGCTCAACAGTCGTTCCTTGAGCGTGATGCTCTTTTTGATTGCGAACGTACTTGACGACCCATTTCAAGTCTTTTGTTCCAAAACTGACAACTCCATATCCTGTTTGCCAATCGAGGAGCTTACGGTTGGCTAGTTCATGATTTACATGGTGCGAGCTGGCGCCTTTGAGCTTTCCAATCCAATCAGCGATCACGACTGTGGGTGGGATACTAACTGCTATGTGAACGTGCGTTCCGGTACCGCCGATCTCATGAAAGATGACTCCCTTAGTCTTAAGAGCGTAGCTCCTGATGTGCTTTTGTAAGCCCAGCTCGATTTCCGGGCTGATAATCGGCAAACTCTCCTTCACGTGCCAGGTAATATGGAGATTAATTTCCGAGTACACGTGTCGGGCCATGTCGGCTTTGTGCTAGCGCCCTTTAACCTAAGAGGTTCGGAATTGTTCTTTCGGGTGCGTCTCCCGGGACCCTCGTTAATACATCCAAGGTCGACTTGGTGAGGTAGCCTCGTTTACGAGGCTTTCCGGAACGGTTACTAGACCGGCGCTTTGAGCGCCGGGTTCCGGCGGCATTACACACGTGTTAGCGCGCTTCAGCGTGCTTTCCATTAGTTGCTTCAGCACGATGGCTAAAGCCTTTTTTGGTAAGCCCGTTGAAACGGGCTGGCCGGTTTGAATCGCCGCGGTGCACGGCCGTAAACGGCCGGTCTAGTAACCTGCGGGCAAGTCGCGTGAACGCGACTGAAAACCTTCAAATCTTTTTTTGGTCCGCGAATTACCGCTTCCCTTTCCAACGTGCGATAAAGATGAAGAGACCTGTAAAGAAAGCTATTTGCAAAAGCGGTGTGAGAAAAATTATCGGCAGCCTTGAATCTTTGAAAGGTAGGGTTAGCAATATCGTTGGAAGATGTAAGATAAAGCCAGCCCTCTCAGAAAACATCACGAGATCGTTAGGGGGTGTGGTCGCACTATGCCGTGTGCCAATGGTAGCCAAACCTGGAAGCAGCGATGCCAGCGCGATTACTTCGATAAGAACGGCTAAGAGAAAACACTTGAAATAGACCCACCAGGTGTCACCCATATTTCTTACGTCCTTAGATTCCCAGCGTAAATCAGGGCGCTCGTTTCAAAAGAAATCCAGCCAATCCCAAAAAGAAAGCGTAAAACAGCACGCCGATGGTTATTCCCATCCAAACGGGCTCAATCATTGCGGACTCCCCTTTGAAATTTCCCAATTTTGCAACTAGTAGAATGAACGGTTCATAAATCTTAAGAAAGAGTTCGAACAGGAGATTCACTGCCGGTGAAATCAGATTCCCGAGAAGACCCAGAGAAATGAGCAGAACTAATTGGGTCGCAAGAGCAATTACTGCGTATTTAATAAATACTTTCATCAAGCGTGTGGCAGTCCTACCGACGGGATACTCCTAGAATTCGGATTTTGTTATTTAAGAACCATGGATCGATCTCTTCTATAGAGTGGCGGCGTCGGTCGTAAGGGCCGCCGCCTGATGCCCTAGCGAATTCTTCAACCGTGCGCCACATCGCCAAGGAACCAGCTTCAGGACGACAGTGACAATTCTGTAGCGATCCGAACTTCATTAGAGCGTCCCAAGTCGCTCGCGCCATTCTCATGGCCTTCGGAACGTCATAGTCAGTCTTGTCAACGTTGTGGGTTGCTAGGTGTCGGGGAGAATGTCCCCATTTGGGATCTGTGAATCCTTCATGACTAAACATATCTTGAAGATAGTGAAGATACCCTCCCAGAGCAGTTAAGTTGCCACCTGTCCCGGTGGTAGCAATCATCCAATGTGTGTCAAGAAACGGCTGATGACTTCCTTCGTGAAAAGTGTGATAAAACGCATTGACTTGTCTTTGCCTCTCGGTGCCGCCATAAGCTGGACGGGAATTGGAGTTCTCATCAATGCCTTGGTCGCCATTAGCAATCTCGCGGGCTTCCGCATCCGTAAAACATCCGGTCTTCTTAGCCAAATAATACGTCAAATAATAATGCACATCGATCTCATACAGTCCCGTCGGATCTTTGCGATTCTGAGGATTGTTTCCGACGTACGAGAATTGGTTGATTCCGCCTGCCAGTCCAATCGGATCTTCCGAGATGAACCTGCCCAACTGCGGATCGTACCAGCGCGCCCGGTAGTACATTAGTCCAGTGATCGAATCTCGCTCGCGGCCGGTGAATCCGTAACGCGTTCCCGCGCTCCCGGCGGAGTTACCATACGCATCGTAAGTCTCGCGCTCTACCAAAACGCCGTTACTGTCTGTCAGCGCGGTGGTGCTCCCCAAATGATCCTGCGCGAAATAGTAGAGCGTGTTCCCAGTCTTCTGCCTGACCTTGTTGTCGATGCCGGGGCCATTCAGGTACTCGGTGATGACACCGTTGCTCGCCTTATCCTGGGCCACATCATCTCCGTCGTAAGTGAAATTGGTGGAGACCCCGGTCGAGGGCGCGCTTTGTACCTGACGGCCGACGGCGTCGTACCTGTAACTCACACTCCCGGCAGAGGGCGTCACGACCTGCGTTAGGTGATTCTCGAAATCCCACTGAAATTGCGTCGTGCCGGCGGCGGCGGCGCTCCTGGAAATCAGGTTGCCGTTGCCGTCATACACATAACTGGCTGCAGCGGCGCTGGTCAGCCGATTGAACGGTTGATAGCCATAGGTTGAACTGCGGTGCGAACTGGTACGGTTGCCTAACGGGTCATAGGCATAAGTCTCGTTGCCGGTCGCTGGATAGCTGGCTGAGGCCAAACGATCGAGGTCATCGTAGACATAAGTATGGAGACCACTCTGGTCGAGGTTCTGAATGATCTGGCCAGCGCTGTTGTAACTGTAGTTATTATCCGCGATCACGGTCGCACCCTTCGCGTCCCTCAATCTCGTCAGACGATCCAGCCCGTCGTAGGTGTAACTGGTGACAACTCCATTGGGAAGCGCGCGAGAAACTAGCCGGCTGGCATCATCGTAGGCGTAGCTGGTACCGACCTTCTGGCTCTCTGAAATCTTTGTCAGACGATTGATTGCATCGTAGGTGTAAGTAAAAGCCGCTTTCTTGCTCGAACCGAAACTCAACTCAGTCCGGCGGTCATTGGCGTCATACGCGTAGCTGAGCGCTTGTCCCCAGACGTCAGTCGTGCTGATCACGCGGCCCATCTGGTCGTAAACAAAAGTTACCGTGCCGGTGCCGTTCGTCGCCGCCGTCAGACGGGAAAGCTTGTCGTAAGCATAGGTGGCGGCCGTGGTGTCCGGATAGGTAATTTTGGTTAGCCGATTAAGCCCATCGTAAGTGTAAGCCGTGCTGGCGCTGTTGTAATCAGTGCGTTGCAGTAGATTGCCGACAGCATCGTAAGCCAGCGACATTTGCGAGCCACCCCGCGTCGATGAAGTAAGCCGCGACAAAGCGTCATAACCAAATTCGTAACGCTGGCCGAGCGCGTCAACGACGGCCGTGACATTCGAGCGAGCATCAAATTCATATTGGGTTACCTGAAGTAATGGGTCTGTCGATTTGATTAAACGATTTGCGTTGTCGTACTCGAAAGTCCTTACCCGCCCCGCGGTATCGATTCGCCTGGTGACATTCCCAGCCACATCGTACTCAATTTTCTCCTGCAACCTGCCGGCTCCGGCCACTGCCTCCGGATAAATGATGGTCGTGGGCCGGTTGAAGTCGTCGTAATCCACGTCAGTCGTGCGGCCGAGTTGGTCCGTGGCCCGGGTGAGATTGGACATCAAATCATAGGTGTAGCTGACTGACTTACCCAGCGCGTCTGTCACGCCGGTCAAACGGTAGGCGCCATCGTAGGCAAAGCTCGTGGCGTTCTTTAGAGGATTGATGATTTTCGTTCGCCGGCCGGCGAGATCGTAAGTGCAGGAAACGGCGGAGCCGTCAGCACGCGTAACCTTAGTCACCCGATTGGCCGCGTCGTAGGCAAAGCTGGTGGAGTTATTCAACGCGTCGGTCGCCTTGGTCAGCCGCGCTCGCGCGTCATAAACAAAGCTAGTCAAATTATTCAGCGCATCTTTGGTTTGTGTCAGTCGCCCGGCGGTGTCCCACGTCAACGTCGTGGTCTTTCCCAGGCCGTTGGTCATGGTCAGCAGCTGACCGCGCCCGTCATAGGTGAAGGCCGTCACATTGTTCAGAGCATCTTTGACGGACAGCAAATTGCCGAAGCTGTCATAAGTATTCGTCGTGACTCCGCCCAGAGCATCTGTAGCTGTGAGCACCTCGCCGAATTGGTTGTAGGTGAAACTTGAAGTCCCCAGGACAGCGGTCGCGCTGAGCTGATTACCATTGGCATCGTAGGTGTAACTCGCAGTCTGACCGAGCGCGTTGGTGTGGCTGGTCAGGTTCAATTGATTGTCATAGGTCCAGCTCTGCGTTTGCGAACCGCCGCAGCTGCAAATGCCTTCGACCCTCGTCACGGTATTGCGACCTCTGCTCGCGTCGAAAAAATACTTCGTAATGCGACCAAGAGAATCGGTAACGTCGGTTTCACCACTACCGACGAAGGTCAGTGAATAGCTCTCGACACCTCCCTGTTTCTCAGAAGAGACTGCTCGACCTTGGGCGTCGTAACTGTGAGCCTCAACAAGGTTGCCAAGCGCGTCTGTCACGCTCGCCAATAACAAGCTTCCGTTTGCCAAAGTGTAGGTGAAGTGAAAAGCAGAGTTGTCCGGGTACGTCACTGAGAGCAACTCGCCACTTGAGCCATAGCCGTAGCTGGCGACCAGGCCGAGCGAGTCCCTGATTGAGCTTATCCGTCCGTTCGGATCCGGCGTGACGGTAAGCACTCTTCCGAAAGGATCGGTAACCGAGATGAGCCGGCTGCTCGAGTTGTAGGCCAGCGTGGTCTGGTTGCCCATGCGGTCGGACAGCGAGGTGAGTTTGCCGGCTGCATTGAAACGGCGAGCGCCGCCATTAATGAACGCCAAAGTGAAACTGTTATCGGTATTTTTGACCAGCGTTCCGTGGAAATCTCTCTCCACGGGAGAAAACGGATCAGAGGCTGAAGTCCGCATAAAGTTTGTGGCCTGACCGTCCGCGCGAATCCAGCGGACATAAGTCGCGCTCAGTACTCTGATCGATTCATCGTAGGCGGTTGACCAACCTTTGCCGAAGAGGCCAACGCTCTGCGACATACTGTTGTAGGTGCGAGTAATACTGATGGCGGGCCCAACCCCGGGAAGCAGGTAATCACTTTGCTGCAAATACATATTGCCGTTCGTAACATTGATTGGTTCGCCGACTGTCTTATTGCAAGACGCCACGCCGAGGTTCTCGGCATCATCAATTGACAGCACCGTGAGGCTAACCGTGGCGTTCGCACACGAGCCGAAATTGTCGCAAATCTGGTAAGTAAAATTATCAGGGCCAACATAGCCCGGGTTGGGCGTGTAACTCTTAAGGTCAGGATCCGAAAGGCCGGAAACCGTGCCGTGCGATGCTGGAAAGATTACCACCGGGTCACTCAGCGGATCGCCATCGGGATCGCTGTCGTTAATGCGTAGCGGGCCGATGGTCGTGGTGCCGCGAACTGTGTAGCTGTCGGGGCCGGCAACCGGAGGCCGATTAACGACATTCAGCGTTACAAAAGTTTCTGTACACACTCCCAGGCTATCGCAAGCGTTATAACTGAATCCGTCGAGTCCAGAGTACCCGGCACCCGGTGCATACAGCTTTTTGTCCGGCTGGACGATGCCCGTTAAAGTTCCATGTTGGGGAAAGCTGGCGATGCCTTCATGGTTGGCGTCTCCGATCGTTACCGCGTCGCCGTCAGGATCAGAGTCATTGATCAGGAAAGGGCCGACCACGGTTGATCCATGCACGTCATACGAGTCGGGCTGGCCGTTCGGCGGTCGATTGATGACATTTAGATTTACGGTAATTTGGGTACACGACCCGAGGTTGTCGCACAGGTAATAATTGAAACTGTCAGGTCCCGCGTAACCAGAGTTGGGGGTATACAGTTTTCGGTCTGGCTGGTTGCCTGGCGAGAGACTTCCGTGTTGGGGGAAGTTCGCAATGGCTGGGTGGTTGACGTCTCCGATCGTGACTGGGTCTCCATCGGGATCGGCATCATTTGCGAGGAATGGGCCGACTACTGTGGAGCCATGCACATCGTAGGAATCGAGGCCACTGTTGGGAGCCTGATTCACAATATTCAAATTAACGCTGGCATCGGCACAGGCTCCGGGGTTGTCGCAGATCCGGTATGTAAAGTTATCCGCGCCAACATAGCCGTACGCCGGACAAAATGAAACTGAATTACCTACGCGCGAAACCGAACCGTGCCCTGGAGATTGCGGAAAGGAAGTGACCGAAAACGGATCGTTGTCGGGATCGGAGTCATTCGCCGTCACGCCGGGCAACAGTGGAGTCGCACATCCGTGAATCGTATACACATCATCGACCGCGATGGGCGCCTGGTTATCGGTGTTAGCACCGATGAACGCCAGTAACGGAAGTAACAAAGGTAGAGCCAGGAGACTATGAAATTTTCTGGGGGCGAGCGCGAACATAGCGGCACTCCTTGTTGTCGCTCAGTTCGACAGGACGAGTCGCCGGTCGAACTGATTGAAAGCGATCTCAGGAAGTGGCACTTCTTCGCAGAAGGTCGCGAAGGCTTCAGAATGATTTCAGAAGCACGAGACTGACGGTTGAAAAACGGGCGGAGATTAGTGGCGGATCAAGATTCTGTCAAGGCAGTTTTAGGTAAGAATTTCTTGTAAGATCGCGCATCTTAAGCGCGCTCATTCGAATAAAAATTTGGGCGCAACTTTTCGCGCAAACCGGAACTTGAACCGGGGCTGCTCGAGTGAGGAAGTGAGCGAGCAAGCGCGACCAGCGTCACGTCACGGGATCCTGAGTCTCGATGATCCGGGCGTGAATGCGGATCTGAGCGAAGAGGTTCCAACCCAGAAACATTAGTTCGGTTACTTCGCAACTGTTCGTTCGAATTCGCCCAATAACACGAACAGATCGTTGCTCTTAGGCAATTTGAGCACTGTGATCGCCGAGTTTGAAACGACCAAGCCCTGGGTCGTGTTACCGGCAAGCGAGCCCCTTACACCAGTTCTTTTGAACGCGTCCCGTACTTTCTCGACGTCCAGAACCCAAACCGTCAAGTTGTCGTCTTGGATTTCATATCTGGCGATTTGATACCCACCGCGATTCGAATCCGTGCTGAACCTGAGGATCATGTAATCTTGGTTCTCGAACCTCATAGCCACCATTCTGAATACAGGATTTTGAAAGCCCAAGTCCGGTTTCTCTCCAAAGACCGAAACAGTCGTTTCGCCATGAGACCCACTCGCAAATTGCAATGAAAACGGGTCGCCCCGTTCGTCTTTTTTTGTCCACCTTCCTAGTATTCGCTTGTCTTCGATTGTCTTTATCGAACGAGGAAGCGGAGTCTTAAAAACGACAGTGCATCCGGGAAGGATTGTCGCGCAAAGAAGGACCGACCAAATCAGATGAATAGATCGAACTGTCAGATTGTTCTTCCTACTTTCCGGTCAGAGCCGATCACGGTAAACCCGTTGTTGGCTGATCTAATATTAGGGTTGACCCCACAGCAAACACTAGTCAGGACATCTTGTTGAATCGACCTTTACTCCATCCTCGATCACGTTGTTACCCGGGTTTTTCGGAACTCTGACCCTGAGGCTGCCGGTTGAACTCGCTCCTCTGCTATCCGTCGCTATGAAATAGATAACATAGACCCGACCATTTCTGCTCCCATCGCGCTCGGCACGCAGTTGAGCAGTTGAAGTACCGATACCCCCGCCATCAGGACAGGTGTTGCCATCACCCTGCCCGTTGGTCGGCTCATCCTGAGAGATATTGGTGATGACGATATTGACCAGATCACAATCGGGATCAGTGACGCCTGGAATTGAGACCTCCACCATTTTGTGATTCGCGGGCCACAATGTGGCAATGCCAGGCGTTACGGTCTCAACTGCTGGTGGCAGGTTTGGAATTTCATAAGCGACGACGCCAGACCGATTCCCCGCATTATCATCGGCGACCGCATACACAGTATGAATCCCGCATTCGATGTTAATCGGTGAGAGATACGGTTGATAGTTTAAGCCGTCGATCGAGTAACGAACGATTCTGACCCCCGAAGAATTATCGGTGACGCTAATGGAAACCAGGCGGTGACCGCTTGTGCCCGCCTGGGTGAAACTAATTACCGGCTCTTCCATGTCTTGCGCGGCCGGGCCCGTTGCCAAAGCCGTAGCAGGTATGACTGTTTCAAAGAAGCCGTCGGCATCCTGGTCGCAGCGCAGCTCTGAAACGCCCTGAGGTGTGAAGCTAATCATGAAGGCCGTTCCCGATGGCCGGTTTACGTCTAAATAACGTATGAGTTCCGTGACGGTATTAGGTTCTCCCTTGCCCTTCTGCAAATCAATTGCCAGGGGCTTCCCGGTACTGCGAAACGTCACTGTGTACGATTGACCTAAAGACATTTCTGCCGGCAGCAGGAGCTGATAAGAATCTTCTCCCGATACGTAAGTAGCTACGTTGGGAACGAGATCAGTGAACGGCGTGTCTCCTATCTGGGAAGTCTCATTTCCCAGAGCATCCCGGACAGTCGGCCTATCGACGCCGTCAACCTTCAAATCATAAATGCTTCCAATTGGTGTTTCAGTTGGCTCATCTTGCGCGGTAGTTGATTTCCGTCCATGGTGCAGGTTGAACAGTCGTTGGCCCGCCATCTTACCGGGCCTCAAATCCCGTAATGCTGCCGTTTGTTCCGGCTTGAGAGCAGATAAAATATAATTTATCACCTCGGGATTTTGAACCAGGGCCGTATGTTCGAAAAGATTGTCATCTTCTCCAAAGGGCTTGGGGCCAAAGGCCCGTCTGATTGCGTTGGGTGCATTAAAATTCTGGTAGCCGATGCGCTCCGCACTTAAAAGCGGCACCGTCCCATCGCCGCGCACGGATCTAATGTCGTAGCGATTTACCTCAATCACCTGGCCGTCTTTGTCAAATTCAAGTTTTCGTATCGCGAGAACTTTGCCGACCGTCTGAGGAAAATACTGAACGCCATAGATGTGATAGTACTTCACTCCACTTTGATCCGTGCGCCAATCGTCCTGTCCCGGGTTGTCATGGAACATGTTGCCTGTCCGGGCGGGCTTGGTTTGCCTAAACTGTTTGTTGTCGAGCAAGTCTGTTACATCGTCAGGCGTGTATTCAGGCTCGATCTGCCCGCTCATATTTACGTCCCATGTGCGCTTGCCGGGGAGTTCGCCGAACAGACTACCGCCCAGACTGTAATACGCTTGACTGGGCAGAATCTGATGCACGGCCGGATAGAACTCAACGAGAGACTTAAAGAAGTTGGAGTAGAGTCTGTCCGCCAAATAAATGTTGAAGAAATTGCCCGTTTCCAGAATATAGAGAGCTTTTGGCGCGCCCAGCCATGGTGTCGCCACCGTGACCAGCTTGTTGACATTATGCGACCCTTGATTATCCAAAATGTAGCGTCGCGCCAGCAACCCTCCCATACTGTGAGTTAGTATGTTGACCTTATTATCGGGGTAAAACTTTCGGACACAACCAACGTAGTCCTTCAGCAAAGCTGCATTCTCAACATTACTCTTGCGCCAGTCGTATGCAAAAACGAAGAGATTTGGCTTATTGTCCTTTTGGGTCAAATCACAGCCGGCTGTCGTGCGTCGCAGCGGATTGTTATTGACCTGGTATTCTCTGTAGCCGCCATCGCTGGTTAGCATCTGCAGCAAAGGTTGATAGACAACAATAGACCTTCCGAGGATCGTGGTTTGCCGTATCACGTCGGGGGCAACAATGCTAACCTGTGGCTTTTGCGGATCAAGCGTAAGGCCGGCTCGATCGGTTGAGATCCCGCCCAGCCAGTATTCATAGCCACTACTGGCATCAGTCAGGCGGCTCCCGGAGATACCAGGAACAAAGATCAAAGCGTCCGGCGTTGGTGTTGGGGTTGGCGTTGGCGTTGGCGTCGACGGCGGTGGTGGGGGCGGCGTGGGCGTCGGTGTCACGATCGGTGTTGGCGTGGGTGTCGGCGTCGGGGTGGGTGAGACGTTCACGTCGAACGTCACGGTTTCGGGCGAGCACTTTCCCAGATCATCACAAACGTTGTAAGTATAAGGGTCACTTCCAGAAAACCCACTCTTCGGTTCATACACAAAGCCGCCGCTGCTGACCAAGAAAAGTGAGCCATTCGGTCCATAAGTCCAACCGCCGGGAGAGATGGAAATCGGGTCTCCATCCGGATCTGAATCTCCAACCAGCAAGGCGCCATCTTTTGAAAAACTGCCCTGAACAGCAAAGGATTTATTCACCGTCAGGGGCGCGGAGTTAACCACATTGAACGTCACGCTGGCATTTGAACAGCCGGCCCAATTGTCACAGACCGTGTAGCCATAAGTTTCCGGACCGATGTACGCAAAGGTTGGGTTGTACACGAAGCCGCCACTGGCATTCACGAAAAACTGGCCATGAGCTCCAGTCGTCCAGCCTCCCGGCGTAATAGAGATAGGATCATGGTCAGGATCCTGGTCGTTGGCAAGTAAGGCACCGTCGATTGAGAGGCTGCGATGAACAGTGTAGGTTTCGTCGGCAGTCAATGGCGGAGTGTTAACTACATTAAAAGTGACGGTTCCGTTTGCGCATGATCCGTGATTATCGCAGAGGGTATAGGAATACGTGTCAAGTCCGAGATAACCAAGAGTTGGGTTATACACAAATCCACCGCTACCACCGATGAATAAGGATCCATGCGCTCCATCTCTCCACCCGGTGTTAGAAATAACGAACGGGTCGCCGTCAGGGTCAGAGTCGTTGGCAAGGAAGCCATTGTCCAATGACAGGCTGCGATGAACCGTGTAAAAGTCGTCGGTCGCTATCGGTGGCGAGTTATTTTCCGAGAGCGCGTGAGTCCGGCGACCCACGTTTGCCGGAGTAACGAGAGACGTAAGAATGAGCGCGAAAACGGTAAGGAAAATAACGAAGCGGGGGCTTGACATTTACTTCTCCTTGGTCAAGGTGGCGATCTCTCAGGAAGAGGCAGTTCTTCGCGCGAGTCGCGGGAGTTTCGTGAGCGTCGGGATAACCTGGGCAAGAACGAGACTGAACTTCACACGAGGCCGCAGTTTAGTTGCGTAGCCAGAACGCTGTCAAGAGATTTTGTAGAAAGAATGCGGCTGGAAGATCGGAAACTTCACAGTTATCGTTTGATTAGATTTGTTCAGCTTGTCCCACTAACTCGGCTCAAACTGGAAGTGCGCCTGGAGTGAGAAGTGAATTTAGGGAACGAACTCAAACGGGACTTCTAACTAACCGATTTTCGTGCTAAGTCGGCCCAAACGATTCTCGAAGAGACTGGACAGGATTCAACGTGAGCCATTTGTAATAGTCAAATCGTCCGGGGTGTTGGGTTTTTCGTCAGGACCTAACGATCGCAACACATAACCAGTGCGCGAGCCTTCATACTCGTAAGGTTTGTGCCAGGGATCGAGGCGGATGACGCGCGCCAGGTAACGCGGATTCAAGCGATCTACCAAAGCAGCCTGGCTTTTGGAATCCAGGTAAGATCCACGCTCCCGCCGATAAGATTCGAGAGCGGTGGCGATGGATTCAAGCTCTGCGCGGGCCCGCGCCGTCTTTTCCACGTTCAGGGCCTTGGTAAGCATGTCGACGTCTTCCCAGCGCCGATCTCCGGTGCGAATCTCAGCCACGCGCCACTTGCCGCGATCGCCCTTTACCAAGCGAAACGCCGTCTCGACCTGGGCGATGACCACGGCTGAGTTACCGGCCGACGAAATGTCCTTAACCCGCACTGCGTCAGAAGGCAGTTGAATGCCGGCCATGCGAGCGATGATCTGCCGCGCTTCTTTGGGTGAGAGATCACCAGCAGCGAATGTGTGTGCCGCTACGAAGATCGTGCAAAACGCGGCAACCAGGATCGCCGGAACCGTCAGCATTGTTCGCTTAGTCATGATGGAAACTCCTGAAGGTGTTGTTTGTGGCGCGCGCATCCGCGCGTCGATCGCGACTTGATCACGGGCGAGACGCCCGTGCCACTGAATGCATTAGCCGCGCGCTTTGCCTACCAGCATTCGCAGCATGGTTTGCAGCTGCGCTGTAGTAAACGGCTTGGGAAGAAAGACGACGGCCCCGGCCGCAAAACTGTCTGAGGAGAGTTTCGGATCCTGTTCCGCCGTCATCATCATCACCGGGATCTTATTGAACCGATTTTCTGTTCGCATGTAGCGCACCAGCTCCGGTCCCGGAATGTGCGGCATTACCACGTCAAAGACCGCCGCGGTAAAAGTGGGACCGTCCTGCAGCGCTTTGTAAGCTTCACGCCCGTCTCGCGCCCCAACGACTGAGTAGCCTTCTTTTTCAAGAATCGCGGTGACCAGACGCAAAATAGCCGGATCGTCATCTGCCACCAGAACGCGTCCTTTTACTATGCTCTCGGGTGTGCTCACGTTTTTCGTCAGAGCAGATTCCTGCAAATAGGACTACGCCGCTTCCAATGCGCGTCCGCTCTCGCCGGCTTTCAGTGAGAGCTCCGCCGCCATTTTGATCGCCGCAACCATGCTGGAGTGCTCGGCAATTCCCTTCCCGGCAATGTCGAAGGCCGTTCCGTGATCGACTGAGGTACGAATGAATGGCAACCCCAGCGTCACGTTTACAGCTTCCCCAAACGACAGGCATTTAACCGGTATCATCGCCTGGTCATGATAACACGCGATCACGGCGTCAAACTCTCCGCGCGAAGCGCGCAGGAAAACGGTGTCTGCCGAATACGGTCCGCTTACGTTAATCCCGTCAGCCGCGCGACATGCCTCGACGGCCGGCGCGATTTCGGAAGCCTCTTCCATGCCGAACAGTCCACCTTCCGCGCCGTGTGGATTAAGCGCGGCCACCGCCAGACGCGGTCGCTCGATCCCCCAGCGTTGCAGCTCGCGATCAGCCAGACGAATCCGCTTCTCAACTCGCTCGCGGCGCACGAGGCCGATTGCTTCTGACAACGGAACGTGGGTTGAGATCAGCACCACCCGCAGGTTTGCGCCGACAAAACCCATCGCGTAATTGTCAGATCCGGTCAGATAAGCAAGGAATTCGGTGTGCCCGGGAAAGGTGTAGCCGCCCAGAAAGAGCGCCCGCTTGTTGATGGGAGCGGTCGAAATCGCGTCGATGCTGCCGGCGGCGCACAGTTCCACAGCCGCTTCGATGTAACCCGCCGCGGCCTTGCCCGCGGCGCCTGATTCGATGCCGGGCTCAACGTTACCCTGAATGTTATCGAGGTGAAAAATCAGCGGCTCAGAACTCTGCGCGGGAAGCGGTTCATCGCGGCGAACAATTTCGTAGCCGCACTGCAGGTCTAAGGTGCGCGCGTTGTGAGCCAGCAACTGCGCGTCACCGATAATAATGGGTTGGCAAACCGAAAGTACTTCGTCTTCCGCGACTGCCTTCAGCACCACCTCAGGGCCGATGCCGGCCGGGTCGCCCATAGTGATGCCGATGCGCGGACGCGCAGGTTGAGAGTTTGCAGCAGCGCGATCTGACGGCGTTTGGTTCATTCGGTCGAAGACTTGCGAAATGCAGGGGGACGTTTACATTCCCGCTCGATCTTTTCTCAAGCTCACGCCGGCAATCAGGATTCAAGCGATTCCGGAGCGGGCTCTTCGACGCGAGAGAGTTGTGGGACGCGCTCTTCGGCTTTGTAGATGTACTTAATATTGCGCTTTAGAACCAGGAGGTTCGGCGCCGATCGTCTATTGATTTTCAGCGCTCCGCGATCGTACCACTCAATGGTTCCTTCTATTTCTTCACCGTCCTGCAGCACGAGCACCATCGGCGTGTGGGCGTCGATCTGCTTCTTATAATAATAAATCTCGGCGTGCGTTTCAGATGGTGGCGGTTGCCGCTTGCGCACCTGGATTGACGACGACGAGGACTGCTGCGGCGGACGCTGCTGTGGCATTCCACCACCGCGCGGCATGTTGCCGTTGGCCCGATCACGCTGGGGCGGCGGGGCCTCACGACGGGCCTTCACATCGGCCAAAGTCGTTCTAATAAGTTTGCGATTCACAGTATTGCCTCCGAAAAAAATTTCAAAAAGAACGCGTTCGACGCTCAGATAATTACACCCGCGCTTTGAATAGCGGAGCAGATCCAGCCTGTTAATCGCAGGCTGCGATCTCCGAGGAGAGATGCCGCATTGAACCCGTCCGGAAATATCGCTAGGGAATGCGCGACATGCTACACGAGTCAGGGGGAAAACGCAAAGCTGGACAAGAACGCCGGGATTGTTTTTTTTCAACGCGCGCGAGAATACGCGTTGTTACTCCTTAACAGTCAATTACTAGTCCGCTTTTTTCCGTATGAACGTCGGCACATCAAGATCGTCAACACGCTTATGACCTGGTTGTGATGCCGGAAAATCATCCTGCGTTCGCGGCGAATATCGGGGTGGAGAGGTTACGGGCATCTGCGCGCCGGCCGCGACGGTGGCTACCGCGGCTTCACGCCGGAAGCCGGTGGCAATTACAGTGATTTTCATGGCGTCCGCCATCGATTCGTCAATCACGTGGCCAAAAATAATGTTGGCGTCTTCATCGGCTTCCTGACGGACAATCGAGGCAGCTTCATTTACTTCAAACAAAGTCAGGTCGTGACCGCCGGTAATGTTGATGAGTACGCCCCGGGCTCCCTGGATCGAAGCTTCTTCGAGCAGGGGCGACGAGATGGCTTCCTGAGTCGCTTCAATCGCCCGGTTTTCACCGCGCGCGTGGCCCGTGCCCATCAGAGCCATGCCCATGCCCTGCATGATCGTGCGCACATCCGCAAAGTCGAGATTAATAAGCCCGGGAACGGTGATCAGGTCGCTGATTCCCTGCACCGCCTGACGCAGCACATCGTCAGCCGCCTTAAAAGCATCGGCAAACGAGGCGCCCTGCGGTACGGCGCCAAAGAGACGCTCGTTGGGAATCGTAATCACGGTATCGACCGACTCGTGCAGCTCATTAAGTCCGTGTTCAGCCTGCTGCAAGCGGCGACGGCCCTCAAACTGAAAGGGTTTAGTAACTACTGCGACTGTCAGCGCGCCGAGTTCGGTTGCCAGCGAGGCAACAATCGGCGCTCCGCCGGTACCCGTGCCGCCACCGAGGCCGGTAGTCACAAACACCATGTCCGAGCCTTCAAGCACTTCAATAATCTTGTCCGTGTCCTCAAGCGCTGCCTGACGTCCGACTTCGGGATCGGCGCCGGCCCCAAGTCCTTTGGTCAGCCGCCCGCCGAGTTGAATTTTCACGGGAGCGCGCGAACGTTTTAGCGCCTGCAGGTCCGTGTTGGCGACGACAAACTCGATGCCTTCAATTCCCGCATCAATCATGCGATTAACCGCGTTGCCGCCACCGCCGCCCACGCCGATGACCTTGATGCGAGCGCCGGTGATGGGCGGCTCGTCATCAATGAAAATATTTATGCCTTTGCCGGGTTCGCGCACCTCTGGTGTCATGGCTTTTTCCTCTCTTCCAAACCGTGATGGTTTCCACGGCCTCTTTCGTTTATTTTGGGCTAGCTGAACCACGGGCATCTATATCTTGCGGACAACATATTGTGCCATTGGCGCGCCAGCATACAACACTTGGTCAAAAAATACTACTACTAAAACGGCTCCTAAACTTGGAAACAAAATGCGTGAGCCGGCCCGATCCGCCGCGCTTGGCTGAGCCCGCGCGTTGCTCCATTGCGTGTGCTCGTTGAGACACGAGTGCGAGTCCCGCCGCGGCTGCCCAGGCCGGACTTTGAATGTCCTCGACGAGTCCGCCAAAGCGATCGCGTTCCGGAAAACCGATTCGCACCGGTGCGTCGAAAACCTGTTCGGCGATCTCCACCATGCCGTCCAACAACGCGCCGCCGCCGGTGAGCACAACTCCGCTCGACAATTGCCGCTCCCAACCTGAGTCGCGAATTTCATCAGAGACGTGCATCAACACTTCTTCCGCGCGTGGCTGCAGGATGTCGCAAAGAATTTGACGCGACAGTTGCCGCGGCGCGCGGCCGCCGACCGAAGGCACCTCGACCAGCTCACCGCGCTGGTCGTCGCTGAGCGAGGCGCTCGAGGCGCAACCCACGGATCGCTTGATTCGTTCGGCTTCAGGAATCGGCGTTCGCAGGCCAAACGCTATGTCGTTAGTGAAGTGCGCGCCGCCCAGCGGAAAGACTGCCGTGTGCTGCACCGCGCCGCGCTGGTAAACGCAGAGGCCGGTGGTTTCCGAACCGATATCCACCAGAGCTGACCCGTACTCTTTATCGTCTTCAGTCAGGGTCGCTTCCGCGGCCGCCAGCTGCTCAAGAATCATGTCGGCGACGATGAGACCGGCCCGATTTACGGCATTAATAGCGTTTTGGCGGGCCGTAACCGGACTGGTAACAATGTGAACTTTGACCGCCAAACGGGCCCCAGTCATCCCGACCGGGTCATTGATACCGTCCTGATCGTCCACGATAAATTCCTGAGGCAGGCGATCGACGATTTCTCGCCCCGCCGGCAATTGAATCGCACAGGCCGAGTCGATGGCGCGGCGCACATCCTCACCGGTGATCTCTCGATCGCGACTAGCCACAGCCACAATCGCCTGACCGTTAAAGCCCATGATGTGCGAGCCGGCGAGATTGATCGTCACCTCTTCCGCTTCTACGCCACTCATGCGCTCGGCGTCTTCGACGGCACGCTTAACGGCATCGACGGCGGCCTCGGGATTCACGATCACGCCTTTGCGTAGTCCGCGCGATTCAGCTTCACCAACACCGAGGATCTGCAACACACCTTCGTCCCCCGGACCGGCAACGATGCAGGTCACCTTACTGGTGCCGATGTCCAGACCCACGATGTGATTTATCCGCTTAGCCATCTTTAGCTTTCCGCGTTGTCAGCGCGGCACTCCTTAACGAACCTGCATGCGCGCCGTGTTGTTCGCCGGCTTTTGTTCGCGTCGCGCGTCAGTCTTGCCGGCCCGCTGTCGATTGTCTTTCACAGACGCGTTGCCGGCATTGCTTCGGTTCGCGTTGCTGTTGGTGCTCGCATTACTGGGTGAGTGACTTGCTGCGCTCACCGCCGATTCAGAATTGGCAGCTTCAGCCCCGGCGGAAATCTTATTTCCGGAACTAAATCCGATCACGACCCTGCCGGTTTGCAAATCCACATAAGTGATTGACGATCCGCGCGGACTCTGTTTGTAAACATCGAGTGCCTCAAGCGCGATTTTCAGCCGGGGCCCGAGTTCCTGACCACCCAATCTCACTTCGATCTGTGAATCATTTCCGGCAAGTTGGGCCCGCACGTCGCGCAGGTCAATCAGGTTAACTTCGCTGACTCGTTCTGACAGGCCTAACGCCGCCCACTCACGCGTGAGCTCGGCATACTTTTGGACCCGCTCAGCGTTATCTTTGCGAGCATCCTCAGTTCCATCTTCGCTCCAGCCACGAATGAAAAAAACCGGGACCTGATCCGACGGCTTCATTTCTCCCAGGGCCACTCCCTCATCATCCACCCAGACGAAATGGCCGCCACCGGTGTGGACGACTGCCATGGGAACGCGCTCAGTTATACGCACACGCAGTCCGTCGGGCAGCACCCGACTCACGACCGCGCGCCGCACGCCCGGCAAGCGGCCTAACTCTGCACTTAAAGAGCTGAGATCAGCGCGCCAGACCCCGGTGCGCGTCACGGCGCGCCGAGCCAATCCCTCGATTTCGTCGGCTGACGTTCGCGAGGTTCCCACCACGTCTATTTTGCGAACCTGAAATAAAGAAGCCGAGGCCGCCACGCGATAGCCAACCACAAGGGTGACAATCAACAGAATTCCAACAATGACTTTCAAGGCGGACGGCACGTAACCAAAGACTGCGCGCGCCGAGAAGCTTCGGCCCCGCTTGGCGGAGTTATCACGACGGGCCGGGCGCTGCGCTACTCCTCGCGCCGGAGCCGCCGTTCGTCTTGAACCTCTGGAGGCAATCACCTGTTCTTTCATTTTGTTTCTCTCTGAACCCTAATCTTCTTCGTCAGTCTGAGAGCTCCACAGCTCGACCTCGTACTCCAAATCGATTCCATGCTCGCGTTTCACCCGCCCGCGAATCTCTTCGGCCAGCGCCAGGGCATCAGCCGCCTTCACATTTTCGCCTTCGGTGACGATGAAATTGGCATGCTTCGGAGAAACGACCGCGCCGCCGCGCCGGGTTCCCTTCATCCCGAGCTGATCAATCATCTTGCCGGTGCCAACCGGACTGGCGGGTGCGTTCTTAAAAAAGCAGCCGGCTGAACGCGCACCATGTGGTTGCGTGGCCATGCGCTGGCTTTTCGCCTGCTCCATCCGCGCGTCGATCTCTTTGGGATCCTCAGGATGCAGCAAAAGCGTCGCACCCAGGATTAGTTCACCGTCCTTGAACGAAGTGTGCCGGTAATTCCACTTCACTTCGCTGCCGGGAATTCCGTTTACGCGCCCGTCGCGCGCCACGCGCACGGTCTCAACGACAGTGCCGATTTCCTGGCCATAGGCGCCGGCGTTCATCCACAGCGCGCCACCGACGGTGCCGGGAATTCCGTTGAGCCCCTCGATTCCAGCCAGACCGCGGCGTGCCGTGTCGATGCACAGGCGCGGCAATGAATAGCCGGAGCTGATTGAAACACGAGGACCATCAAAGACCGGCTTTCCCTTGAGATCTTTCAAACTCAGAATTACGTAATGGTGTTCACCGTCATCAGCGAGCACGTTGCTGCCCGAACCCAGCGGACGCCAGGCGATTTCGTTCTGGTCGAATTCATGAACCAGCGCGGCTGCCTGCTCCTCAGTTTGCGGCGCTATTACCCAATCGATGGCGCCACCGACGCGCAGACTGGTCAGTTCGGCGAAGCGCTTGCCGCGCTCGGCCCGCACGCCTAAGCGCGCCGCGATTTCGTTTATCGCTGCATCGCGTTTCGCTAAATCTTTCTCGTCGATCTCAACCATTCTGAAAAAATATGGGACCGATATGACCTATTCGACCTATCGGTCCTATACCTAAGGTTGCACTGACTGCGCGCCGTCTCCCCGCAGCAGCGCCAGCAACTGATCGCCGGCTTTATGAACCGAACCGGCGCCCAGGGTTATCACCAGATCGCCTTCACGCACATTCGCGCGCAAAACCTCTGGTGCGGTCTCAACCGCGCCGACATATTCCGCGTTCTTGTGACCCCAACTCTTGATTCGACCGGTCAAAATCTCAGCGTCGACTCCCTCGATAGGAGTTTCGCTGGCGGCATAAATGTCGGTGACGAAAAGAACGTCCGCGTTGTTAAAGGCACTGGCAAATTCATCCATCAAGTCATTCGTGCGCGTGTAGCGGTGCGGCTGAAACAGCACGACGATGCGCCGGTTGGGCGCGCCGATGCGGGCCGCGCTCAACGTCGCCTTAATCTCGGTCGGGTGATGTCCGTAATCGTCAACCACCGTAATGCCCGCTTCGTCTCCCTTAAATTGAAAGCGGCGATCGGCGCCACTGAATTCGCCCAAAGCATGAGCGATGGTGTCAAAAGGCACTTCCAATTCGAGTCCTACCGCAATGGCGGCCAGCGAGTTATAGACGTTGTGCTTGCCCGGCACCCTGAGCGTTACTTTTCCAAGCACGTCGATGCCCCGCAGGACCGAGAATTTCGACCCGAATGAATGGTCGTAGGTAATCTCGTGCGCCGAAACATCGGCCTGGGCGCTCATTCCATAAGTGACGCGGCGCCGCTCAACTTTAGGAATCACCGCCTGCACGTGCGGATCGTCGAGGCAAAGCACGGCGGCGCCATAAAAAGGCACCTTGTTAACGAAATCAGCAAAGCACTTTCGGACATCTTCCATGTCGTGGTAGTAGTCCATGTGCTCACGGTCAATGTTCGTGACCACGGCAATCGTCGGCGTCAACATCAGAAACGAACGATCACTTTCGTCGGCCTCGACGACCATCAATTCACTCTTGCCCAGGCGCGCGTTGGCGCGATAAGTACGCACGATCCCGCCAATCACAAACGTCGGGTCGAGACCGGCAATTCCCAGCACCGTCGCCACCATCGAAGTCGTAGTAGTCTTGCCGTGCGATCCGGCCACCGCCACTGTGTGCGGTTTCATGCGCATCAATTCGGCCAGCATCTCGGCTCGCGGAATGACCGGAATGGATCGGCGACGGGCTTCGATGATCTCAGGATTGTCGTCGCGGACTGCGGTCGAGCGCACCACCACATGCGCGTCGCCGACGTTCTCAGCCACGTGACCTTCGTTGACTTCGGCCCCCAATTCTTCCAGATGTGCCGTGACTTCTGATTTTTTCTGATCAGAGCCCGAGACCCGGAAGCCAAGATTGGCCAGAACCTCGGCGATCCCGGACATGCCGATACCCCCGATGCCGACAAAGTGAATGTGCTGGAAGCGTCTGAACATTTTCTTTTTCTGAATCCGTTGAAACGCCCGGTGAACTTCCTCTCGCGCGCGTCGTAACGCGCGCCGACGAGGTGTTTTTGATCTCAAATTTGAGATCTCAGATTCCAGATCTCAAAATCAACTTCTCCATCAACTCAACGGTGGCCGCAGCAGCGTCGCGGCGCGCCAACTTGCGGCCGGCAGCCTCCATTCGCGTAATTTCCTCGGGCTGGTCAATCAAGCTTCCGATCTCTCTCGCCAAACGCTCGCCGTTTAGTTCTCCCTGCATGATCATCCTGGCGGCGCCGGCCTTTTGCATTACTTCCGCGTTGCGCTGTTGCTCCATTTGTCCCGGCAGCGGCACCATCAGGGCCGGCTTTCCGCCGGCCATCAGCTCAAAGCTGGTCGCGGCCCCGGCGCGGGAAACAATCAAGTCATGCTCAGCAAAAGCAGCGACCATGTCATCGATGTACTGCCGAACATTAACTTGTCTCCAGCCAGCGGCGTCATAAGCGGAAGTTACTTTGTCAAAATCCAACGTTCCGGTTTGATGCGTCACATGCAGACGTTCGCGATATGACTCGAGATACGGCAACGCCGCCACCATTCCCTCGTTAATCGCGCGCGAGCCCTGCGAGCCACCAAAAAGCAGCAGCCGAAAATGTTCCGAGTCGCGCGCTTTAGCCGGTATATCAAAGAACTCACTGCGCACCGGATTACCGGTCAACACGCCTTTGCCGTGAAAGAACGGCAAAGCATCCGCGAATGAAACGGCGGCGGCGTCTACAAAGCGAGCCAGCCGGCGGTTCGTAAAGCCCGGCACCGCATTCGACTCCATTACCAGTGTGGGCACCCGCATCAGCGCCGCCGTCAGCAAAACCGGACCGCTGACGTAACCGCCGGCGCCGACGACGATGGCCGGCTGAAAACTCTTAATTAAACGCCGCGCCGCCAGAAAACTTTTTGGCAGCACCAGTAAACCGCGCAGACGCTGCGCCAGTCCCATGTTCACCAGTCCCGCGCTTTCAATGAGCGAAAGTTCAAAACCTGCTTTTGGCACCAGGCGGTTTTCCAAACCGCGCGCGGTGCCTACGAACCGGACAACTGACGAAGGGTCGCGGCGCATGATTTCGTTCGCCACCGCGATGCCCGGATAAATGTGCCCGCCGGTGCCGCCGGCGGCGATTAGCACGCGCATCCTTTATCCGTAACGGGCCCGCGCAACTGCCGCCGCGCTCTGCCGCGGCGCTCGCTTCCTGGTGCGACGCGCGGGTTGCCATTCTTCTTCATAATCTTCTTCGTCAAAGCCCGCATTGCTCTTCAGCGAAGCGTACTGGGAAATGTTGAGCAGGATGCCAATTCCCGCCAGCGTCGGCACTAAGGAAGAACCGCCATAAGAAATCAGCGGCAAAGGAATTCCCTTGGTGGGCAACAGCGCCAGCACTACGCTCATGTTCAAGAGCGCCTGCGCCACAATCCCTACGACGATGCCGATGCCGAGCAACATTCCAAACCGATCGGGCGCGCGAAAGGCGGCGCGCATCCCCCGCCACAAGAAAATACCGAAGACAAAAACCACGATCAGGGCCCCGACCAAACCCAGCTCTTCGCCCACCACTGCATAGATGAAATCCGAATGCGCGAAAGGCAGGAACAGCAGCTTCTGTCTTCCCTGAGCAAAACCCAGCCCTTGGGTGCCGCCCGATCCGACGGCAATTAGCGATTGCACTACCTGATACCCCGCGCCCTGCTGATCGGCCCACGGGTCGACGAACGACGTAATCCGGCGCCAGCGAAACGGGGTGAAGATCAGCATCTTGCCGACGAACAAAAGCGCCGGCACCAGGGCGTACACAACATGACGCGGCCGCACCCCGGCGGCGAAACAGATCGACATACAGATAATCGCCAGCATCAGCGCCGTTCCCAGATCGGGCTCTTTGACAACCAGTCCGGCCAGGACGCCGAGCACCAGCATGCAGGGAAGAAAAGTTTTCCAGAACGATTCTTCCAGGCCCGCGTGTCGATCCAGGAAATAAGCCAGGAAGACGGCCAGGGAAAGCTTGGCGAGCTCAGACGGCTGGGCCGAAAAACCCTGCCACTTGATCCAGCGGCGCGCTCCATTGACCGGCGGAAAAGCCAAGACCGCGCACAGCAACAGAATCGTGATCAGCAAAGCGCCGTAAACAATCCACGAGCGATTCAGCCGCTGGTAATCGAAACGCATGGCGACGAACATCACGCCGAATCCGATCATCGTCCAAATTCCCTGCTTGATCACATAGTGAAACTGGCTGTGATTCTCCTGCAACGCGATCACCGCCGACGCGCTGTAAACCATCACCACGCCAAATAAGGCGAGGCCGATGGTGGCCGAGAATAACCATTTATCGATTTGCAACTTCTGCGGCATGGCTTCGCGGTTTCGAGTTACGAGTTTTGAGTTTCGCGTTGGCTTGAACTCGAAACTCGAAACTCCAAACTCGAAACTTCTTCCTTGAAAACTCTTCCCCGGTGCTCGAAACTTTCGAACATGTCAAAGCTGGCACAAGCCGGCGCCAGCAGCACCACATCGCCCGGCTGGGCCGCGGCAAAACCCCGCGCGACTGCATCGCGCAAATCTGAAGCGTGTTCAAACGGCGCTGCCGAACCGAGATCTCTTTCGACCGCCGGCGCGTCTTCACCGATCAGGATCATCTTTCGCACATGGTCCCCGACCAGCCCCGCCAGCGGCGTATAAGGGGCCTGCTTTCCGCGCCCGCCAAGAATCAGAACCACTTTTCCAGCTTCGCCGGCAAAGGCTTCCAGGGCCTTGATCGTGGCGTCGACGCTGGTGGCCTTTGAGTCGTTGAAAAACCGCACCCCATTAAGCTCGGCGACTTCTTCAAGACGGTGTTCGACGGGCCGAAAGCTCCGCGTGGTTTCACGCAGCGAATCTGGATCAGCGCCACAAGCCAGGCCTGCCGCCATCGCTGCCAGCACATTTTCTACGTTGTGCGTTCCCTTCAGCTTCATTTCGTCCCGAGTCATCAACACGCGCGCCGCGCTCTTCGTGCGGGAAACCAATTCGCGATCACGCAGGAACAAACCTTCTTCCAACTCTTGCCTGACGCTGAATTCGACCACATGCGCTTTAAGACCTGCGGCCCACGAAGAAACAATCTCGTCATCCGCATTCAAAATCGCGACGTCGCCTTCCGTCTGATTGAGAAAGATCCTGTGCTTGGCTGCGGCGTAGTCCATCAGCGAGTCGTAACGATCCATGTGGTTCGGAGTCACGTTAAGCACGAGGGCGACCGTCGGATGAAACTTCACAATCGTTTCCAACTGAAAGCTCGACAGCTCCACCACTGTCCAGCCATGGTCGCGCGAACTGTCAACCATCGAAATCAGCGCCGTCCCGATGTTGCCGCCAACCTGCACCGCCATTCCGGCATCTTTCAGCATCTCTCCAATCAAGCTGGTGGTTGTCGTCTTGCCGTTGGTGCCGGTCACCGCCACCACCCGTCCGCGCAGAAAACGCGACGCCAGCTCAACCTCGCCAATTACTTCCGCACCGCGCCGGTCCGCATAGCGAATCGGAATCGCTTTAGTCGGCACGCCCGGACTGATCACCACCAGATCAATCTGATCCAGGAGCCAGGACGGCGGCTCTCCGGCCACTTGCCCCACACCCTCAGTTTTCAAAGCCTGTGCCGCCGCCGACCACTCTTCGAGCGGTTTCCGATCGTTTAGCGCGACGACCGCGCCTCGCTGCGCGAGAAACCGAGCGCTGGCAATACCGCTGCGAGCCGCGCCAATTACCAAGACTTTCCTGCCCGCAACTTCCATGAATCAGCCACAGAGACACGGAGACACAGAGACCAGCAACCCAGACAGAGCGAACTCAACAGCTTCGTTGTTCTTCATTTTCATCCCTCTGTGTCTCTGCGCCTCTGTGGCTGATTTCTATTTACCGCAGTTTCAAAGTGGACAGACTCAGCAAAGCAAACAGGATCGCCAGAATCAGAAATCGGAAGACAATCTTCGATTCTTTCCAGCCCACCATCTCAAAATGGTGATGCAACGGCGTCATCTTAAAGACGCGCCGTCCGACGCCGCCGGTGCTCTTGGTCATCTTAAAGACGCTTACCTGAAGCATCACTGAGAGCGCCTCTATAACAAACACGCCGCCCACCATCAGCAACATGAACTCCTGCTTGGTGAGCACCCCGATGGTTCCGATCGCGCCGCCAATAGCCAGACTCCCCACGTCGCCCATAAAGACTTCCGCGGGTGGGGCGTTGTACCAGAGAAACCCGAGACTGGCGCCCGCCAGTGCGCCACAGAAAACGGTCAACTCCGCCGCTTCCGGCCGGTGCGTCAGGTCCAGATAGCGCGCCCAGCGCAGATCGCTGCTCAAATAGGTAAAGGCCGTTAACGCCGTCATCGCGATGAAGGTCACGCTGATGGCCAGCCCATCCAGACCGTCCGTCAAATTAACGGCATTCGTTGCCCCCAGCAGCACCACGACGATCAGAATGAGGTACATGTACGGTCCGATCGTGCTGATGCCGTTCGGCTCGGCAGTTTCTTTGAAGAACGGAACGCTCACGTTCCACGAATACTTGGTCTGGAAATAGCGAGTCGAGAGGAACAACACCAGCCAGACGCAAAAAGCGATAATCAACTGAAACAGAAGCTTCTGCCGGGCGGTCAGGCCCAGACTGCGCCGCTTTACCAGCTTGAGATAATCGTCGGCGAACCCGACGGCGCCAAACGCGACCGTCGCAAACAGAATGATCCAGACATAGACACTCGAAAGCCGCGCCCATAGGAGCGTCGAAATCACCACCGAAGCGATTACCAACAGCCCGCCCATGGTCGGCGTCTCGCGCTTGGCGATGTGCGCTTGCGGTCCTTCTTCGCGAATCTGTTGACCGATGTTCCATCTCTTCAGAGCATTAATAAACTTTCGCCCGAACAACAAAGAGATCAGCAGAGCGGTAACCGAAGCGTACGCGGTGCGAAAAGTAACGTACTGAAAAACATTGAGAGCCTTTACCAGCCACCAACTCTGATTAGCGCGGCCAAAAATCAGCTCGTAAAAGATGTAATAGATCATTCGCTGCTGGTCAGTATCAGTGACTACTGGCTCGCTAACGCAAAGCTTTCCTTCAACGCTTTCACCACTTTGTCCGTCTCAACACTGCGAGAACCTTTCACCAGAATCAAGTCGCCGGCGCGGACTTCATTCAAAGCCGCCGCAGCCGCCTCGGCCGAGCTTTCAAAAAACCTTGCCGCGCTCAGACCCGCGGCTTCGGCCGCAGCTGTCATCTCCGCGGCCAGGCCGCGCACTCCCCATAAAACATCAATGCCCAGGCGCGCGATTTCGCGGCCTGCCGCCTGGTGCATTTCCAGGGCCTCAGGTCCCAACTCGAGCATCTCGCCGGAGATCACAATACGACGGCTGACGTTTTCACTCGCCTCAGCCAGCGTGCTCACCATGCCGATCAGCGATCGGGGATTTGAGTTGTATGAATCGTCGACCAGGGTGAAGCCGGCGGCGAAGTGCAGAACTTCGCCACGCATCTTTGGCGGCTTGGCCGTACGCAGAGCATTCGCAATCAGCTCAGGCTTGACCTTCAACGCCGTGGCCACCGCCGAAGCTGCCAGCGCGTTCATCAGATTGTGCCGGCCGGTCATCGGCAATTCAGCCGCTGCCTGCCCCATTGGCGTCTGCAGACGAAAGCGAATCGATCCAAACCGCGACGTGTCGATTTCCTTCGCAGTCACATCGGCCTCGTGCTGGATTCCGAAAGTTAGCACCGGCCCATCAGTTTTTGACTTCATTTCCATAACGAGTTCGTCATCCGCGTTGAGTACCGCAACGCCGCCCGGCTTTAGCCCTTCGATCAGCTCGGCCTTCATGGCGGCGACATTTTCGATCGTGCCCAGATGTTCCAAGTGTACCGGCGCAACCATTAACTCCACCCCGATGTCGGGTGGGGTGATTTGCACCAATCTCTGAATCTCGTGCGTGGGCGATGACATGCCCATTTCAAGTACTGCCAGATCGAACTTCTCGGGATCGTGACCGCGGCTCACCATCTGTAAGACTGAAAGCGGCAGGCCGAGACCGTTGTTATAATTGCGTTCACTCTTTAGTACGCGATAACCAGAGTTGACCAGTACGTGCGCCGTCAACTCTTTCGTAGTAGTTTTGCCGGCGCTGCCGGTGATACCAACCACGGGCCGGGCCCACTTTTCATAGACCTTTCGCGCCAGGGTTTGCAGCGCCGCGATGGCGTCGTCGACCAGCAGCAACCGGCCACTCAACGCCTCGAGCTTCGCATCACCCTTCACGCGATCCCGTCGCGCTACCGCCGCCAGAGCGCCTTTCTCAAAAGCCTCGGCGATAAAGTCGTGGGCATCGGCAAATGTGCCATTGAATCCCGCCCGCTCGTAGTCCGGCTGAGACAGCGCGAAGAACAGCTCTCCCTGAGAGACGGTTCGCGAATCAATTGAGTAATCAACTATTTCTTTGTCAAATAACTCGGCGTTAAGACCCTCGGTCGTCACACCCATCAATTCTGCTGCCGTACTAATCTTCACGTCCGCTCATCTGTCAGAACCACCTGCGGTAGCGGGTGGTTGTTGGTTTGATGGACGGACTCTCGAATGACTCGAGATCAACCGCCCGCTACCGCAGACGGTTCTGACTAATTACGGCGTCCAAATTCCACGCGCACGACCTGGCCTGAATCGAGTTCGGCGCCTGCACCAGGAGCCTGTCGTTGCGCAAATCCATCGCCCCGCGCCTCAAGCCGCAAACCGAGCCGCGCACACATGCGGGCCACGTCGCGAACGCTCTGTCCGCGCAGATCCGGCATCAGCGCGCCGCGCTTGCTGGCCACCGCCAGGACAACTTCACTCGTGCGGCCGCTGAAACTCCGCGCCGCGACCGTGGGCAGCGTCGCCGCTCGTTCTTCATTTGCAAGTTGAGCGGCCTTCAGGCTTTGCGGCGAAGGCGGCGAAGCTTTCGGGGTCTCAGCAATCAACTGAGTCCCGGGCTTCAATTCGACGTCGGGCGTAATACTCAGGTCGGGAAGGATCTGTTCCGCGATTTCGCGAAAGACCGGCGCAGCCACATCGCCACCGTGATACGCGCCCTGCGGTTCGTCAATCATTACGACGATCACCACGGCCGGGTTGCTAACCGGCGCAAACCCAACAAACGAACCGACATACTTCGTAGCAGAATAAGCTCGCGTACGTGGATCAATCTTCTGCGCGGTGCCGGTCTTACCCGCCGCGCTGTAGCCATCCAGCTGAGCCTTACGCGCCGTGCCGCGCAAAGTCACGCCTTCCAACATGGTCCGCAAGGCCGCGACGGTTTCAGGCTTTAAGGCTCGTCTCATTTCAGGCTTGGCGCGGTAAAGAACCTCGCCGTCCGGCGATCGCAGCTCGCGCACCAGGTGCGGCTTGACCCACTGGCCGTCGTTGGCCAGGACGCAATACGCGGAAGCCATCTGCAGCGGCGTCACCCCGACTTCCTGGCCCATCGCAAGCGAGCCAATCGACGACGGTTGCCAACGATTTAGCGACCGCAAGATCCCGGGAGATTCGCCGGCTAAATCGATTCCGGTGCGCGATCCAAAACCGAGCCGCTTCATGTATTCGTACATCGATTCATTGCCCACCAGCAGCCCCAGCTTGATCGCCCCCACATTACTGGATTGAGCAAGCGCATCAGCTACCGTCAAAACGCCAAAAGGATGGTGGTCATGAATCAGGCGTCCGGCCACCGTGATTTGGCCCATCTGACAATCTATCTTGTCCTCGGGCTTCACCAGGCCTTTTTCAATCGCCGCCGAGTACGCGACTATCTTGAAGGTTGAACCAGGTTCGTAGATGCTCTGCAGAGCGACATTCGCCCGGCCGTCGGCAGAGTCCTTCGGCGGCTGATTGGGATCGAAGGAGGGCGCGTTGGCGAGCGCCAGAATCTCGCCGCTTTGCGGATCCATGACGATGGCCGTGCCGGATTTTGCATGAGAGCTCTCCACGGCTGCCCGCAGGGCCTGTTCGGTCCGGTACTGAATCACCTGATCAATCGTGAGCACAACGGTCTGCCCGGGATGCGGCTGGACCTGGTAACTTTCAAAAACACGCCGGTCGCGATCCATCTCCAGGTAAAGCGTCCCGGACTCGCCGCGAATCTTTTCGTTGTAGTACTGCTCGACGCCGCTCAATCCGTTTTCTTCAGAGCCGACAAAACCGAGCACATGGGCCGCCAGCGAGTCGTTCGGATAGAAACGCTTCGGTTCCTTCCGCGGATAGACACCCGGAACCTCCAGCGCATCGAGCTTGTTTGCGGCCGTTATCTCCAGGCGCCGGATTATCCAAACGAATTTTTTCTTTGCGTCCTGGGCAGCCCGAAGACGATTAGCCAGTTCAGCGCGATCCTGGCCGGTGATGGCCGCTACCCGGCGAGCCGTCTCGTCGACGTTAATAATCTCGCGTGGATCGGCAAAGAACGAGGCCGTGTCGATGCTCCGCGCTAATTCGCGGCCCTGACGATCGAGCACCTGGCCGCGAGTTGGAGAGGTTACGATTGCGCTCAGTTGCTGGTTTCGGGCGCGGGTACTGAGGTCTTCGTGTTGGTGAACCTGCAGTTGAACGAGGCGGACGCCAATTGCCAGCATCCAGATTACTAATCCCAGCGCCAGCCAAAGCCCGCGCCGGTGTGAATTGCCAGACCGTGACGCTTCGATGGCGGTAGAACGACGGGGCATTTAGTAACTCCAGACACGTGTGGCCGAGTCGGCGCGATCGCGCCAAGTCAGATTGGTTTAGTGAACGTTTGCTTCATTCGGGTTTTTCATCTGGGGCGCTTTGCTTCGAGTTGGAGCCGGCGCACTTTTCGATCGATCCGGCTGACTTGAGGCCGGGACGATCTTTTCCGTCGCTTCTCTCTTAGCTCGGGCCAGGGGATCGATTTGGGCCGGCTGCAATGCCTGCAGACCGAGTTTGCGCGCGGCTCGCTCCAGCCGCGCCGGGCTGGCTGCGGCCTCCCGCGCCAAAAGGTACCGGCGCTGATCTTCCGCCAACTGGTCGCGCACGCGCCGCAGATCCTCAGTTTGATAGCCGACCCGAAGCGCGGCGAAGTGTTGGACCCCGGCGTAGACAAATCCGCCGGCCAGCGTTAAGGCGCAAAGCAACAGCAAGCCCAGGCGCACCACGGCGCCGTGATCGCGCTCGCGGGCTACCAGAGCATTTTGCTGTTTCGTTGGGATTCGTCGGACCACGCTGATCAACCTCTCAATTCGCCTTTGCCGGGAGTTTTCTGCCGGCCCGCAGCTTAGCGCTACGCGCCCTTGGATTGTCGATCGTTTCTTCGTCGTCGGGCGTTATTGGTCGACGCGTCAGTATCTCGATGACTTTTCGCGCGCCACAACCGCAAACCGGCAGGCGCGGCGGACACTGGCATCGACCCGAAAGCTTTAAGAGCATTCGCTTGATAATGCGATCTTCAAGCGAGTGAAAACTGATTACTGCAAGGCGCCCTTCTGGCTCTAACAGGTCAACCGCTTCCGTGAGAAACCCGTCAAGGTTTTCCAGTTCCTGGTTGACCGCAATACGCAACGCTTGAAACGTTAGCGTGGCTGGGTGGATCCTCCGTTTTTTTCCTGCACCAATCGCGCGTTCTACTAACCTGGCGAGGTCGCGCGTTGTCTTTACCGGCTCGCCGCGTTCCCGCTGCTCGACAATCAGCCGAGCGATGCGGCGCGAGCGGCGCTCTTCACCGTACTCAAAAATGATTTGCGCAATGTCTACTTCAGAAAGACGACCAAGCAACTCGGCCGCGGTTTCGCCGTCGCCCGTTGCGTCCATACGCATGTCGAGCGGGGCGTCGTGCCGGAAACTGAACCCCCGCGAGGGTGAGTCCAGTTGCCACGATGAAACTCCCAGGTCGGCGAGAATGCCGCGCGGTTGACCGACCTTCGCTATCGCGAGGACCCGCGTAAGTTCACGAAAGTCGGCATGCACGGCGCGAAAGCGCAAACCGTATTGCGCTAATCGCTTTCTGGCCAGCTCGAGAGCTTCGTCGTCGCGATCGATGCCCAGCACCGTTGCGTCACTGGATGCCTGCAGAATCGCTTCGCTATGCCCGCCCAGGCCTACCGTGCAATCTACAAACAACCCGCCGCGCTCCGCAGCGAGCAACTCGATCGTCTCTCGAAGTAGCACGGGACGATGGGGCGCCGAGCCCCTGCCCCCCAAAGGCACCGCCATCACCACCGCCCCGTGATCTCGTTCAAAGAGCTACTAGCCGCTGAAAAGTGAACACTGATTAGTGACGTCCGCGAAGCTTTGACTAGTATCTGGTCACTATTCACTGCTCACTGCTCACTGCTCACTGCTCACTGCTCACTGCTCACTGATTTCAAATACCTAAACGCGCGATCGCTGCCTCGTCTTCTTCGGTGTAAGGATCTGAGAGCAGCCGCTGCTGGAACTTATCCAGCTCCCAAACCTCGAGGTAGCTCAAATAACCTAGCACCGCGACATCGCCGACTACTCCGGCGCTGTTTCTGAGCAAGGGATGAATCAGGACCCTCCCCTGACTATCCATAGTCGATTGCTGTCCGTAGTAATTCGTTCTGTCAAGGAACTTACGCCGCGCTGGATCCATCGAAGGCAATAACGAAAGACGTTGTTCGATGGCTTCCCATTCCGGCATCGGATAAATCCGCACACATTCTCCGGTCAAGCTGGTAAGATACAGCCCCGAGCCGTGCTTCTCTTCGACGTAACGACGAAATAGAGTCGGCACTTTGAGCCGGCCTTTGGAATCGATGCGTGCTGTGTAGTTGCCTCGTAACATGGAGTCCGGTTCGTATGGACAAGAGAGACGGCTCTACGATTTGCGCTGGTTTCGAATTCGGGTCGTATCGTTGAGGCCACCTCACTCCACTTCGCTCCACCGGCGCATACTACGCCCGTAATTCGGGCCTGTCAAGACTTTTTACAGTTTTTTTAGTCTGTCCCCGAACGACTCCTGCGGCTAATGTTGTATAGTCCCCGCACCGTGGCCCGGGCGTCCCGCCCGTAGAATCACGCGCCAGATGCGCGTGCCACGTGACATCGGACTCAAGATGACTGGAATCACGGGGTTGCTCCTTTTGGGAGCGCTGGCCGCGCTGGCCAACCTTTTCGGCGGATTACTGCTCGCTTCTTCACGGGCGCATCGAGGCGAAGCCAAGCTTCTCAAATACCTCGTGGCCCTGGGCGCCGGCTTTATGCTCGCCGCCATCTTCATCGAGATCCTACCAGAGACAGTCGGCCTTTGGACGAATGACACAAAAGGCGCGACCACAGCTGAAGCGGTTGTGGGCGCCTTTACCCTTCTGCTCGGCGGCTACCTGCTGATTCAACTGTTCGAACACACCGTCGCCCCGCACTTTCATTTTGGCGCTGAGACACATCCGGAACATGTCATTCGCCCGGGCGCGGCCTACACCGCGATCGGCGGCCTGACGATTCACACTTTCTTTGACGGGGTTTCGATCGCGGCGGCGTTTCTCGTCAACCCCAGGGTTGGGCTGCTGGTCTTTATCGCGATCATGCTGCACAAGGTTCCGGAGGGATTTACCGTAGCGTCGATCATGCTGGCGTCGGGCCGCTCTTCAAAGAAGGCTGCCGCGGCCGCGCTCGCTATTGGCGCCGCCACGTTTGCTGGGGTGGTGGGGGTGGCTTTATTGAAAGAGCGTTTCGCCGGATCGGTCGCTTATGCCCTGCCCTTTTCAGCGGGCGTTACGCTTTATGTCGCTGCCAGCGATTTAATTCCTGAGGTGAATCGCACGGAAGAAAAGAACCCTGTGGTTTCGATTGTAGTGTTCGCGGGAGTCGCGCTGTTTTATTTACTTCACCGATTGATTCCACGTTGAGGGGTTTCGAATAGGTCCTAAAGGTCGTATAGCACCTATCCTTATTGTTTCAGAATCCTCTGGAACTGCACATTGAGCAATGATCGCAGGGCTTTCCGCCCGGTTCGATCGAGCACTTCTTTTCGTTCTCAAAGAACTCCACGAGTTCAGTGACGGTGGCTTCTTCAATCCCGAAGCGCTCCTGGCTGGCGTGTTCGACGCCGCTGTTAAAGTCTCTGAGCCAGGGTGAATGGGTGGCGGGAACGAATTGCGCGGACATCACGGGAGCTTGCTGCGGAGAACGCATTTCGGCAGGAGTTGGAGGCGCGGTGGTTAGAGACGGCCTCAGCGGCGGCGCCGAGGCGACGAAATCGATTACTCGCGCCCGAGGGTTTTCGGCTGACTGGGGGCTTCCCTGCCCCATCTTTGACTCGATTTGATCGAGCTTGCTTTCCAGATGATGCAGCCCCTCGCGCAATGCTGACAGCTCCTCACGAACCGGGGCGCCGTTCTTAACCGGAGCCTGAGGTGGGGCGCTGCCTCGCGATCCGGCGACACGCCGTGCCACGCGTTCAGCGATCAGTTTTGCTGGATCTTGATCTGCCACTTCAAACCTTTCACCGGCGGGACGCCCGTGCCACTCATGATTCCGCGGGCAATAAGTCGATGTGATCGACGACGCCGACGATGGCTGAATCGATTGCGGCCCCCGCCTTTCCGGTTGCCGCCGTCGACGCACCCCAGCCCTCCTGCACAATTAAGACGGTATCGCCGACGCCTGCGTCGACCGAGTCGAGGGCCAGCACCGTGTGTCCGGTGGGCTCGCCTTCAGGCGTGATGTGTTCACACAACATCATGCGCGCATTGTCATAGCGCGCGTTCTTTTGCGTGGCGACGATATTGCCTAAGACTTTAGCGAGAATCATCTCTAGAGAACGACCTTTGATCTTTGAGCTTTGTACTTTGATCTCTCTCGAAAATTGAACGGTTATCCCGCGCGGGCGAGCAAAGTACAAAGTTCAAAGCACGAAGTACTCTTATCCACAACAAACATGCTCGTCCGAATCGATAATCCCGACGATCGTGCAATCGGTCGGAGTATCTTCACGCTTGAAAGGAAAACTTGCTTCCTTGCCTCGGCACCAGAAAACCAACTCGCCGATCCCCGCGCCGGCCGCATCGACAGCAACCAAAGGCTTACCCTGAGGGGAGAGATCCTTGTCGAGCGATTGAACGATGAGCAACTTGCGACCCTGGAGGGAAGAGTTTTTAACCGTCGAAACGACGGTCCCGATAACGCGGGCGAGTTGCATATCAGTAAGCGTAGGTGCTCAGTGCGCTAAGACTCCGGAGCCATGATGTCCACCGTGTCGATGACGCCGACAACCGCCGCGTCGACCGGGGTGTCTTTCATGTTTTGCGCCAGGCGGGCACTGGATCCGGCCACGACCAGCACGCGTTCATGAAAACCGGCCCCGACTGTGTCGACGGCCACGACGTAACCAGTCGTGTCAGTGCCATCGAGATTAATCGGCCGCACAATGAGCAGTTTCTTGCCTTCCAGCCGCTCGTCTTTTTGTGACGCCACGACTGTGCCAATAATGCGCGCGATGATCATGCGCGGCTCTGCGCGCTGATCGGCATTGCATCATCGACGCTGCCGTGCGGGCGCGGAATCACATGGACGCTCACCAGTTCACCGACCCGCCGGGCGGCGGCCGCGCCGGCATCAGTCGCCGCCTTTACGGCGGCCACGTCACCACGGACGATTGCAGTGACAAATCCCGCGCCGATTTTTTCGTAACCAACCAGGGTGACATTCGCGGCTTTGACCATCGCGTCCGCCGCTTCGATCATCGCCACCAGACCTTTGGTTTCCACCATTCCGAGTGCTTCTTGCATTCAGTCTCTCCTGTGAGAAGCGTGATTCGTAAATCGTCAATCGTAGATCGCGAACAGAATAGCATAGTCGGCACGCTTGCCGTTCGCGGTTTACGATTCGCAGTTTACGAACTCTTTAGTCGCGCTGCTTCAGTCAACAGCTCTACCAATTCCTCCCTCGTCAGCGAAACCTTTCCGGCCCCGTTCGTCGAAGCAGAATGCGAATGCGAGACAGGACGGTCGCCACTGGGACACGCCAGACTGGTTTCGTGCAGATAGCCACAGGCTTGGCAGCGCGCGCCCTGATCCAGATATCCCGCCGACTCGCGCACGTTGATGAGCTTTTCGATTGCGTCGGGCGAGAGATTGCGCGACCCGCCCAGCACGCGTGCAAGAATCGCGATCCTGGCCGTATGCTCGAGCGTTTCGAGCCGGTCAAACGCCTGCCACAGATCCGACCCGTAGGCCACCGCCCCGTGATTGGCCATCAAAAGCGCGTTGTGATGTTTGACCAGCGGCCGCATCGCATCGGTCAACTCCGCGGTCGAAGGCGTGCCGTACTCAGCCAGCGGCACGCAGCCCAGCGTCAGAATTACTTCAGAGAGGATCGGCTGATCAATGGCCAGACCCGCCACGGCAAACGCGGTCCCGTGCGGCGGATGAGCATGACAGACGGCTTTGATATCCGGTCGCTCGCCATAAATCAAAAGATGCATCGCGAGTTCGCTCGACGCTCGACGTTCGTTCAGAGATTTTCCTTCCAAATCCGTAATCGCGATTAGATCGTCGGTCATTCGCCCCTTGCACGTCATCGTCGGCGTCGCCAGCACCCGGCCGTCGTCCAGACGCACGCTTACATTTCCATCAGACGAAACGACATAGCTGCGCTCGTACATTAAATGGCAAATGCGGAGCAGGTCGCGTCTGGCGGTTTGTTCGTCCATCTAATGTGTTCTTTTTCTCTGAGCGGCGGCTTAACCTGCACGTCGTCAATTCGGCTTCAAATGCGCTTATTTACCTAATTGTTCCGCCGGCTGCTTGCCTGGGACTCCTCGAACCGGACAACGGCATGGCCGGCCTTTGTGACACGGCCACTCTGTGGACGAGCCAGGAAATAAGAGAGCGATTCAAGCGAAGTAGTCAGGTCAACGGTCTTCACTTTCACACCCAGTCGCACTTTTAACGGCGCGGGCGCAAAATTCAAGACCGCTTTGACCTCAGCGGCCATCACCTGGTTCAGGACCCTTTGCGCGACTCGGGCGGGAACTGCGATCACCGCCACGTCGATTTCCTCGTCGCGCACGACGCGAGCGATTTTCTTGACGTCATGCACGGGGATGCGATCGGGACCAACTCGCTGGCCGATTTTCTCTTCATCGTTATCGAACAAGGCGACAACCGTGAAGCTTGATTTAGAAAGGCCGTTGTAATTGGCCAGGGCCGTTCCGAGCCGGCCCGCGCCCACGATCCCGACGTGATGCAGCTTATCCAGTCCGAGGATTTTGGTCAGGTGCAATCGCAGATCCTCGATGAAATAGCCCGTGCCGCGAATGCCAAACTCACCAAAATAACCCAGGTCTTTACGAATTTGCGCCGAGTTGAGATTGAACTGCTCGGCCAGTTCCTGCGACGAAACCGTCTTGATTCCCGCCGCCGCCAGCTCGTTCAGGCAACGCAGATACACACTCAGACGATTGGTGGTCAGTTCAGAGATCTTTTCTCTCTTCATCTCAAATGCTCGCGGTCAAGTATAACGCCGAGTAGGGTTCGCCGGAAAGGAGATAGATTTGCGGGTAGCGTCTTAGTCTAGAAAGCGGTGTTAGAGTACCGACTTTAGTCGGGCTTTTTATTAATCAAGAAAGAACCCAACTAAAGTTGGTACTCTAAACGCCGCTAAATCAGGATGCGACCGATTTGCGATCAAAAGCGCGCTTAAGCATAATCATGCGCCGTTAGTCTTACTCCGAATGATCGCGTATCTCTCAGGCACTCTGCTTTCTAAACAGGCCACCTCGGCGATTGTCGATGTCGGCGGCGTGGGCTACGATGTCGCGATCCCGCTCTCGACTTTCTACGAGCTCGGTGACCCTGGCTCGCCCGTTCAGCTCCGCATCTACACGCACGTCAGTCAGGACGCAATTCGACTCTATGGATTCAGGACCGCGCGCGAGCGTGAACTGTTTCTCCAGCTGATTTCGGTCAACGGCGTCGGGCCTGGCCTGGCAATCAAGTTGTTATCGGGAATGAATGCGGATGAGATGATTGCTTCCATCCGCACGAACAACCTGGTGCGTCTGGTGGCAATTCCCGGCGTCGGCCGCAAAACCGCTGAGCGTCTGGTAGTTGATCTGCGCGACAAGATTGCCGCCCTGTCATCTCCTGGACTGGAAGAAGAATTCGCGGCGAAAGCTGCGGCGGCTGGTGGCGCTGTTACCGAGGATTCGATCCGTAATGACGCCATGTCGGCTTTGGCGAATCTTGGTTATCAAAAAGCGCCCGCCGAGAAAGCCGTCAAGACTGCCATCGACGAAGGCGGCGAGCTATCCGTAGAAGTGATCCTGCGGCGGAGTTTGCGTTCGTTGGCGAAAGCGTAGCACTCTGCGTCCCGGCTCCGCCCGCGAGCTTACTTGTTTAGAGCTTCAGTAACTACGTCCCTCCCCTAACCCCTCCCAGAGGGAGGGGGAATCCATCACAAAGACACAAAGAATCACAGAGAGTTGACCAACGACTCAGTTCGCATCCACAATTCACTCGTCCATGCCTAATGCCACCAGAGCCGCCGAAGCGTTAAGTCCCACGCCGACCGAAGAAGATCAACAGTACGATCTTTCATTGCGGCCCACCCACCTCGTCGATTACATCGGCCAGCCCAAAGCGAAAGAGAATCTGCGTGTCTATATCAAGGCAGCGCTGAAAAGACGCGAAGCCCTCGATCACGTACTCCTGACCGGTCCACCGGGTTTGGGAAAGACAACGCTGGCCCACATTATCGCCAACGAAATGGGAGCTCAGCTGCGCTCGACCTCAGGCCCGGCGATTGAGAAAACCGGCGACGTGGCTGCTCTGTTGACGAATCTCCAGGAGGGCGACGTCCTCTTCATCGACGAAATCCACAGGCTTTTGCCGGCTTTGGAAGAAAAACTGTATCCGGCGATGGAGGATTTCAGCATCGATCTCTTGATCGGCCAGGGCCCGGGCGCCCGCTCGATCAAGCTCGAGCTACCCAAATTCACTTTAGTCGGGGCCACCACGCGGGCTGGTTTGATCACGGCCCCGCTGCGCGGGCGCTTTGGAATCAACTTTCATTTGGACTTTTACCCACACGAAGACCTGGAGACAATTTGCCGGCGCTCGGCGAGTATTTTGGGGGTCGAGATCGATGACGGCGGCGCCCACGAAATAGCGCGTCGCTCGCGGGGCACACCACGAATCGTCAACCGCCTGTTGCGCCGCGTGCGCGATTATGCCGAGGTTGACTACGAAGGTCGCATCACGCATCAGGTCGCCGAGGACGCGCTCAATCGCATGGAAGTCGATACCTACGGACTGGATGAAATGGATCGCAAGTTACTTTTGACCATCATTGAAAAGTTCGAGGGCGGCCCGGTTGGAGTTGGCACCCTTTCGGCGGCGATTCACGAAGAAAAGGATTCCATCGAAGAAATTATCGAGCCATATTTAATTCAAATTGGATTCCTCAATCGCACGCCGCGCGGCCGCATGGCCACTCAACTCGCATATCAACATTTTGGGCTCAGGACTGGCCAGCACCGGCCGAGTTTGTTCGATTCCGCATAAAATGAACTTTGTACTTTGAGCTTTGTACTTCGAACTCTCAACCGATGGAAAGCGTTTAGTACAGACGGGCTAACTATAGGATGAAACGCTTCTCACGCCATTTCTTTGGAGTCCGTAATCGCTGGCCGTGGCGGCGCATGGTCTCTCATGCAGTGCATCAGTTCCATGACAACGATCTCTTCACCTCAGCGGCGGCGATGAGTTACTTCGGATTGCTCACCTTGTTTCCGGCCTTACTGTTATTGCTGGCTCTGAGCAATCGAATCGCCGCCGGCAACCAGATGATTCACCACATCGTGCAGGTCTATCCCGGCTCAACCAAGTTTCTGAACGACACCATCAAATCGCTTTCGGGCATCGGCACCGGGGTTATGATTACCTGTGGGGCGATTGTTTTGTGGGCCGGCTCGTGGGTCTTTGCCGTTGTCGAGCGCGCGTTGAATCGCATCTGGGGCACGACGCCCCGTACGTTTCTGCATGGACGAGCGCTGACCCTGGGAATGATCGGAATCGTCGGGCTGTTGCTTTCGGTTTCAGTGCTGGTCACTTCAATCTTGGTCTACATGCAGGAGATTGCCGGCCGGCTCTCGCCCCGGCAACTCGAGAATTATCGCCTGCTGGGCTCAGTCGGGAGTTTGTTCTGGCAGGTTGTCTTCGCCCTGTTGAGTCTGCTGGTGACCTTTGCCCTGTTCGCTCTCGTTTATCGCTTCATGCCGAACGCGCACGTCACGCTGCGCGACACAATTCCCGGGGCAGTCATCGGCGGTCTCCTTTGGGAAGGATGCAAGTACCTTTTCGCCTGGATGCTGAATTATTTTCATTACGACCAAATCTATGGCTCAGTCGGCGCGGTGGTGGCGGTCCTGACCTGGGGATATGTCTCGAGCCTGGTCTTGCTGTTCGGGGCGCAATTGACGGGAGTCTTTCATCGCGAGCACATGGAACATCCGGTTGCGCCGGCGGCGGTAAATCTTCCCTCTGAATCCTTCACCTGAAACCTGCCTCAAGTATTGGAGTTTTTGAATACCAGGCCATGCGCATCTCGGACTTTGACTACGAGCTTCCGGAAGAGCTAATTGCGCAGGAGCCGCCGGAACGGCGTGACGCTGCGCGGATGCTGCTGGTCGACCGCGATAGTCAAACCTGGCACGATTCTGACTTCACTTCCCTGCCTGATTATCTGCGAGCAGATGATGTCCTGGTGCTCAACAACACACGCGTGTTTCCCGCGCGCTTGCGCGGCGAACGTGTGCCTTCGGGCGGTGCAGTTGAGTTACTTTTGCTGCGCGAGATCGAACCGAATCTATGGGAAACGCTGGCCAAACCTGCTCGCCGTCTGCAAATCGGCGCCCGGATCGTCTTTGGTGACGGCACTTCCGGTGCAGACGTGATGGGGACCGGTGACGGCGGCACTCGGCTCATTAGATTCGAAGTCAAAGACGACTTCGATCGCCTGGTCGACCAGCTTGGCGAGACCCCACTGCCTCCATACATCAAGCGGGAACAGGGTTCGACCGACAGCGATCGCGAACGATACCAGACAATTTATGCGAACCAGCGCGGGGCTATCGCCGCCCCCACTGCGGGACTGCATTTCAGCCCGGAGGTGCTGGCTCAGGTAGAAGCTCGCGGCGTTCGCGTTGCGCACGTCACTCTTCACGTCGGTTACGCCACCTTCGAGCCAGTTCGTGTTGATGAAGTCAGTCAACACGCTGTCGCAGCCGAATCCTTCTCAATCGAGGAACAGGCGGCCAGTTTGATCAACGAGGCGCGTCAACGCGGCAGTCGGATTGTCGCGGTCGGAACGACGACCGTGCGGGCTTTAGAATCGGCCTGCGGGGCGAACGGTGAGATTGCGGCCGGCTCGGGTTCTACCGAACTAACGATTATTCCCGGCTACCGCTTTCGGGCGATTGATGGGCTATTGACGAATTTTCATTTGCCTCGCTCGTCTTTATTAATCCTGGTGAGCGCCTTCGCCGGGCGCGAGCTGGCGCTGGCCGCTTACCAGCACGCAGTCACCAACCAGTATCGGTTTTATAGTTACGGTGATTGTATGCTGATCGTCTGATCTTATCGTCGAGTGTGAGTAATTCTTAGCATGGCTGCGGACCGAGGTTTTTTCTTCGGCGGAGAAAGCCCAACTAAAGTCGGTATTCTAAATACCAATTTCCAATTTAAGATTCCACTCCGTAACGCGACACTTGTAAACGGACGGTACTAACAGGCTATAATCTCCGCCACGTTCGTTAACTTCCCCAGCGGATCAACATTCGGGTTATGGCAGTCCTTAAGAAATTCCGCCCGAGGTGGTGGCCAAATAATCGGCAGGCAGCGCCTGAATCGAACCAGCCCAACATCATGTTGGTGCCTCCGATTAATGCGCGCTACGACCTCCGTCCGCTTACCATCGCTCAATTAGACGAGTGTTGGCGTCTGGATCAGCGCTGCTTCGTAGACGGAGAGGCCTATAGCCACGACACATTTGAATATTTGCTGACAGCGCCGGAATCAGTTTCTTACCGAGTAGTGACCCAGAACAGCGCGATGGCGGGATTTGTGATCGGCTTGCTTGAGCCTGATCATACCGGGCACATCACCACCATCGGGATCGCCCCCGAACACCGTCGGCGGCGTCTGGCCAGTTGCTTAATGGAGAGAATCGAAAACGGTTTTCGCCAGCGGGATGTAAGGATTGTCCGGCTCGAGGTTCGTTCAGCTAACGTTTCCGCACAAAAACTCTACTCGAGCCTTGGCTACTCAGTCACTCAGCGGTTGCCCAGATACTATTCAAACGGGGGCGACGGCTTGCTGATGGTCAAGTCGATCGAGTGATTAGTCAAACCTCAGCAAACTACCGCTAACTCTTTCGGAGTTCCGTCAAAACTTGTTTCGCGACCGCCTTCAGGGTGTCGAACACGCCCACGCCGGTTGAAGCCACCGCTTCGACGACCGGTTCTCCCTTTCGCTGAAGTTCTACCGCCAAATCGTTCGCCGGGACCACATTCGGCAAATCGCGTTTATTCAGCTGCAGAACATACGGAAGTTTCATGAGCTCGTAGCCATAAGTGCGGAGATTTTCTTCGAGGTTGTAGAGCGATTCAATATTGGCGTCCATGCGCTCTTCCTGCGAGTCGGCCACGAACACAACCCCATCCACGCCCTTGAGAATTAGTTTGCGCGAAGCTTCATAAAAAACCTGGCCGGGAACCGTGTAGAGGTGAAAACGGGTCTTGAACCCGCGGACGGTCCCTAGCTCCAGCGGCATAAAGTCAAAGAAGAGCGTACGATCGGTTTCCGTCGCCAGGCTGATGAGCTTCCCTTTCGCTTGTGCGGCAGTCGAATCGTAGATGTGCTGGAGATTCGTCGTCTTGCCACACAGTCCGGGACCGTAATAGACGATCTTGCAGTTTATTTCTCGCGATGCGTAATTAATAAATGTCATAGGGAACTTGGGGCCGGCTGATTTCCTGTCAGGAACACAGCAGCATTCTGAATTAGGGTTGCGAAAAAAGGCTGTCGATTTCCTCGTCGGTGATCTCGCCGAATGGGAGCGAGCCCTCTCCCGAGGATTGCTGTGAGTCGCGCTCAATCTCTGCGAATGTTCGGGCTATCTCTTGCGATACCTGTTTGGAACGCAGCTTAACCAGACCCAGGCTCGATCGGTCATCGAACACCACCAACAACAACACCCGGCCGATTACGCTGATGTGAATGCTTTCGCGCTCGCCTTCATGGGATAGGGTCGGGAACTCGCGCTCTCCGATTAGTTTCGCCATCCCTCCGGTTGCCGCCACATTGCCGGCCGCCAGCGACGCCAGGCTGGTCGTATCCAGCTCGCCTAACTCGCCATGAACGGCGATTTGCTGCCCGTCTTTGTCCACTAAGACAACCAGGCGAGCAGAGGCATCCAGCCGCAGACGCGCCAGGACGGCTTTGATCTGGTGATACCGCTGTTCCCGGATTAAGATTGGGCTGTTAGCCATCTAAAGAAATCTCTGGTCGGTGTGGGACCAAAAGCGGATTCTAAAGGAAGGATAACTTTCGCCAGGAGGCGAAAGCACTCATAAGGGCTGAAATTCGCCTGCCCGCACCCGTCCGGCGAATTGTCCCCGCCCGGCGAATCAAAACGCACCCGCCAAAGCTCACGAGTCACATTAACACGGCCTTTCTTTAAGCTTCAAGTGTTTTTCATGGTTGCGACATGTCCGCAAGAGTTCAACAGAATGTTAAGTTCTCGCCGCAAACCCTATTCTTTCGTTGAATTACGCGCGCAGCTATGCTAAGCTTTCGCGCGTTTCTAGACGAGTTTTCCAGCAAAGGGTCTTTCAAAAGAGGGGCTTTGCGAATGAGCAGTCCTATCGCCAAGAGCGTGAAGCGACCTGGCACACGCTCCACCTCGCGTCATTCATCCGCGACATCATCGAACCGCAAGCGTGTTTTGGCGGGCAAATCCACGCGTCTGAAACCGGCCACCAAACGTTCACCTGCGGGCAAGGCCCGGGCCCGAAAAGCCTCGAAAGTCGCCAGCGCCAAACCGAAGGTGAAAGCGCGAGCCGGCGCAACCAAGCGCAGCGCGGCAAAAGCTACAACCAAATCCAGGAAGCTGACTAAGGTTACCCGACCTGCCACGGCTCCTGCTAAAAAGACCAGCCACGCACCCAAGGCTAAGCCAATTCAAGCCCGTAAACCGCTGGTCTTTAAGAAGCCTGCGCCGCCGGCGGCGCCACCGCGACTGACGCACGATGAAGCCGCGGCCTTGAGTGCTTTTGAAGCCGCCCACAAAGAATTCACTCGTGGTCGCTTTGCCGAAGCGCGCAACATGTTTAGACATCTGGTCGACAAATACACGACCGTCTCAGAAGTGACGGCTCGGGCACGGACATATCTTGCGGTATCCGAAGCCCGGCTGCGCACCGAACTCGCGTTGCCTCGGGATGCCGATTCCCTCTATGACCGTGGGGTCATTGAATTGAATCGGGGCGAGTATGTCGCCGCCCAGGAACTCTTTGAGCGCGCCTTGAGACGTGAACCTGAGGCTGCTCATATTCACTATGGCCTGGCGGCCACCAGAGCGCGCTTGGGAGCAATTGATACCGCGTTGAAATCGTTGCGCAAAGCTCTCGATCTACAACCCAACCTGCGCATTCGCGCGCAGCGAGATCAGGATCTAAATCCCCTTCGAAGTGATCCGGAATTTGACCTCCTGGTGTTTGCCACTCGTGAGTAGCTTCATCAGGGCTCAACCACAGGTCGTTCAAAAAACTGCCCTTCCTTGCATTTCCATCTCTCAATCACCATTCAGCGTTGAAAATGCTGTTTTGAAAGCCTTTGCCTTTCGGGTATCATGCGAGGTTAGTCAACATCGAGTCACACCTGGAGCAAATACTTGCAGAATCTGGACGTGAATCGCAGCCTGAAGCTAGTCGCTATAGGCGGCGGCACTGGTTTATCGACATTGCTGGCCGGCCTTAAAAGCTTTGTCGGTGGCACTGTCGAAGGAACTTCGCTGAATTCTCTTTCAGCGATTGTCACCGTCAGCGACGACGGAGGAAGCTCCGGCCGGCTCAGGGAAGAACTGCAGATGCTTCCGCCAGGAGACATCCGCAACTGCATGATCGCTCTCTCGGAAGACTCGACCCTGCTTTCACGTCTGTTTCGACACCGGTTTAGCGGGTCCGGCGATCTCGCCGGACACAGTTTTGGAAACTTGTTTCTGGCCGCCCTAACCGAAGTGACCGGTGATTTCGTCGAAGCAGTCCGACTGTCATCGGAAGTCCTGGCCAGCAAGGGTCACATCTTTCCGGCGACCGTTGATGACGTTCGTTTGGTAGCCGATCTAGCCGACGGTCGCGCCGTACACGGCGAGACTCAGATAACCGCTGAGCGCACTCCCATCGAACGCCTGCGCCTGGAACCAGAAACCTGTCAGCCGCTGCCTGAGGCCCTGGCCGCAATTAGCGCCGCCGACATCATTACGATTGGCCCCGGTTCCCTGTACACAAGTATTGTTCCCAATCTGCTGGTGGCCCGGGTCGCAGAGGCTATCGGGGACGCTGGCGCGACAAAAATATTTATTACCAATTTGATGACGCAGCCGGGCGAAACCGACGGTTATGATTTGCGAAAGCACCTGGACACAATTAAGAAGTACGCGCCACAGATTTCCTTCGATTACGTGTTGGTGAATAATCGGGCGATTAGCGAGAGCCAAGCCGATGTCTACCGCGCCGATGGGGCTTTCCAAATAGGCCTTGACGAACCGGATCCTGACGGCCACGTTCAAGTCGTTCGCTGTGATCTCCTGGACGCCGGCGAAATGGTGCGTCATGACTCTGAACAGCTAGCCCGTGCCGTCATCACCTGCGGGGAAAAAGCGCCACTCCGGGTACCACCTACCCTAAAATCCTGGCTGACAACTGAGAATCAAAATAAGACCCAATGACCGCACGCCTGGATCAGAGCCAACTGAACATGCCTCTCGATGTGCTCATTCTTGCTGCCGGCCTGGGCACACGAATGAAGTCGCGTTTAGCCAAAGTCCTGCACCGCCTCGGAGGCAGGCCTTTGGTCGCACATGTCTGCCGCACCGCGGCGGAGTTGAACCCGCGCCGAATCGCGGTTGTGGTTGGCTATCAGGCAAACGACGTTCAGGCCGCGGTCGAAAAGGAATTGGGCGAAGGATCGGCTGTCTTCGCATCTCAGAAGGAACAACGCGGCACCGGCGATGCAGTTAACTCCGCGCGCAGTCTTCTCGGCGATTCAGATTCGACGGTGCTGATCCTGTCAGGAGATGTCCCGCTGGTCAGGGCTGAGACTCTGCGGGCGCTGATCGCCAGCCGCAATAACGACAAAGCCGCTTGCACCATTCTTACGGTCCGGATGGAGAACCCCACCGGTTACGGGCGGGTCGTGCGCGACGAACAGGGACGCTTTGCCAGGATCGTGGAGCAACGGGACGCTAACGACGAAGAGAAGCAACTTCGGGAAATCAACTCAGGCATTTATTGTTTTGACGGCAGCAAGCTCTTCGCGGCGCTCGAACGCGTGCAGCCGGCCAACAGTCAGGGTGAGTATTATCTGACTGACGCGCCTGGAATTCTGCAAAAAGACGGCGATACGGTGTCTCTCTACCAACATCAGGACACGCGGGAAGTCTCGGGCATCAACACCCGCGCTGAGCTGGCCGAGTTTGAAAACCTGCTGCGTCGCCGCACGATTCGGCGGTTGATGATGGACGACGGCGTTACTTTCATCGATCCTTCAAACTCTTACATTAGTGATGAGGCAAAGCTTGGCCGCGACTGCATCATTCATCCGGACGTGCATATTGAAGGCAAGTCAGTCCTCGGTGAAGGCTGCGAGATTTTTCAAGGCGCGCGCATCAGCAACTCGCGGCTCGGCAATCGGGTCACCGTCAAGGACCATTGCGTCATTATCGATTCCGATTTGGCGGATGATTGCGCCGTGGGACCTTTCGCGCACCTGCGCATGAACGCCCGGATGGAGGCCCGCTCGGTCGTCGGCAACTTTGTCGAGGTGAAGAAATCCCGCATCGGCGCCGGAACCAAAGCAATGCACCTCAGCTATCTGGGCGATGCTACCATTGGCGAAAACACTAACATCGGCGCCGGTACAGTCACCTGCAATTACGACGGCAAGCACAAGCATCCTACCGTTATCGAAGACAATGTAAGAATCGGTTCGGACACGATGCTGGTTGCGCCGGTCCGCGTCGGCAGCCGATCGGTAACGGCTGCCGGATCAGTCGTGACAGAGGATGTGCCGCCCGACACTTTGGTTGCGGGCGTGCCGGCAAAGGTTAAGAAGAATCTTAAAAAGGATTCGAAATCATCAGAATGAGAAAGGTGTGGCGTAGGAAGTTCCTCTTGCCGTCTGCCTACTGCCGGGTGCTTACTGTCTTAGGTGTGG